>JBARCL010000087.1:0-5730 GCA_049794055.1 Sulfitobacter sp. | reverse complement strand
TTCCAAAGCCTCCTGAATGTCCCCCGGCGCATCCTCAGCCGCCTTTGCCATTTTCAGGACTGCTGCCGTCACGATCTGGTTCAGCTTTTTCGCCTCGTCCTTGTCGAGGCTGGTGCGGGAAAGGTGCTCGACGCTGCGGCGAAGGGCGGTCAGCTCATCCACCAGTTCCTGAAACGGATCCTTGCTCATGTCTGATCCGACTTGGCTGCTTCCTGATCCAGTTCGTCCAGCAGCCCGACCAGCTCTTTCTGATCGACTTCACGGGTGGCGTTCTTGCGCAGGGTTGCCGCCATCCATCGCGCAATCTTTGGGTCTTTCAAAGCTGCATTGGTCACAATAGCCCCAACGATGATCTTGCGCCGGGTCTCACTGGCTTTCTGACGGGTTTTGAGGCGGGCGAGCTTGGCGGGGTCGAGTGCGGCTGAGTGCTAAATCCCCCTTTAAGCGTTCTCCACCTTCCGCCTCCACCTGTATTCACCTGTGAAGATGATATGTGCCCAGCCGAGGGGTGAGATGTGCGACAGGAGAAATGCCGGTGCATCCAACCCAGCCTTTTTCCGCTGCGCGACCGCGACGCCAAGTTGTTTCGTATTCCAGTAGATGATGATGGCGGTCAGCAGGTTCAGACCTGCAATGCGGAAGTGCTGCCCCTCGGTGGTTCTGTCTCGGATTTCACCCTGTCGCCCGATCCGCAGAGCGCTTTTTAGAGCATGATGAGCCTCACCCTTATTGAGACCGATTTGAGCTCGACGCTGCATGTCAGTGTCGAGCAGCCATTCGATGATGAACAGCGTCCTTTCAATCCGTCCGATTTCCCGAAGGGCGATGGCCAAGTCATGCTGACGAGGCCGCGCCGCCAGTTTCTTCAGGAGCTGACTGGGCTGCATTCTTCCGGATAGCATAGTTGCGATACAGCGCAGAACATCCGGCCAATTGGCGGCGATTGTGTTTTCGCGGATTTTGTCGCCCACCAAGCCCTTCAGCTCAGTCGGGACACTGCGCCGATCAAAGACATGCAACCGTTTGGAGGGCAAATCCCTGATGCGCGGGATGAACAGATAGCCAAGCAGCGAAGTTGTGGCGAACACAAGATCGGTAAAGCCGCCTGTATCGGCGTATTGTTCTTTGATCCGTTTACCCGTTGGGTTCATCAGCAACCCATCCAGAATATATGGGGCTTCGTTCACTGTGGCGGGAATGACCTGCGTGGCAAAGGGACCGTATTGATCTGATAAGTGGGTATAGGCTTTCAGGCCAGGCTCATGGCCGTACTTCGCATTGATCAGGTTCATAGCCTCGCCCTGCCGTGTGGTGGGAAAGAACTGCCCATCACTGGAAGCCGTCTGGCCTGCACCCCAATACTTGGCCATCGGCAATTGCGCCTGCGCCTCGATCACCATGGCCAATGCCCGATTGATGGTCTCGCTTTCTACGTGCCAGTTCGAGAGTCGCGCCAGTTGGGTAAAACTATGCGTGCTGCTGGCCCCGGCCATCTTGCTCAACCCAAGATTCAGGCCCTCTGCAAGAATGACGTTCAGCAATCCGAGCCCGTCTTTGCAGGGTGCTCCGGTGCGCAGATGGGTAAAGGCATCGGTGAACCCCGTATCATTGTCCACATCTGTGAGGATATCTGTGATCCTCACTTCCGGCAGACGGCGATAGAGATCAAGGATCAGGCTATCGGCTTCAGCGGGTACATCGGCTTCAAGCCGGTCGATACGCAATCGACCATCTTCGATGACGCCGCCAGGGAGGGTTCCATTTTTGACCGCCATGGCGAGCCTGCGCAGCCCGTCTTCCAGCCTTTGTTTTCGATCTGCGATCCAGACTTCCGGCTCCAAAGGCATCGACAAGCCCATAGTTTGCGCGGCCTCGACCGGAACCAGGGCCTGTTTCATATCGCTGTAGCGGCGGGAATGAGAAAGCCAGACATCCCCGGATCTGAAAGATTCGCGCAGATGAAACAGAACCGCAACGACCCAAAGCCGGTCTCTGTTAGTTTCCGGATTCCGCAAGTGGCCTCGCCATTTTGACTGCGGTTTCAGAAATGGCGCGGACCGGCTTGGGATATCGCGTTTGTCGCGGATTACATCGGTCGCCGCAAGCAACGGTTCGGCCACATTGGCGCAGGTAACGTCCAAGGCCGCCAGCATTCGTGGAGCATAGAGTTTGAACCGATGGTAGCCCTTCTCCACATAAGCCAGCGCGTCCGCCCTGACAGTTTTTCCGAGCGCACCGGCCGTCGCGACGAGATTTTCCAGAGCATTCCAGCCGCATGAGGCGTCGACCGCCTCGGCGACAGCAACCTCATCGCCTTTTGCCAACAACAATGTTGTACCCAAAGTCTCGAACCCCGCCAAAGTCGCTGCGATCTCCGATTGCGCTTCAGCAACACGGGTATCACAAATCTTTTTTGCTTCCCGCCAGATTGAGCCAACGATCCGGTCGTGGGTTTCGACGACGGTATCTGCGATGGCAGCTGACCATTCCACAACGCATGTGGCGAGGATGGCTAGACGGCGCTCACTGTTGATATCCCGAAGGCCATTTGTAAAATAGCGCTCCCCCTGACGGCGCAAGCGCGCAATCCGATGTGCTGGGATGACGTCCAGAACCGCAGGTGACAAGGCAATTCCTTGCAGAAATTCCAACCGATCAAGCTGACGGTTGATATCAGCAGAGTTCTTGCCGACCTCGAACTGCCGCAACCAGATGAACCGGCTGACCCGCCCATCCACTTCTTCGGCCAGCAAAGTATCAAGGTGCGCGCGCATTTTGCTATCGAGACGCGCGACAATACGGTTATCGACCCGCCGCTCGGCTGCTACTAGCGCATCAGCGCAATGACGCTCTATTCTGGATAGGCCGGGCAGGACGGTCTGCCGCCGCCGACATTCTTCCACAAACCCGCGCACCATGCCTTCACTGGATTGTGCGGCCTCGGCGTGCTGATCGAGCCAACGTCTCATCTGCTTTGCAGCTTTGCCCGTGAACATCTTGTACCCATAAATCTTGCGCATAACGTCAAGATGTTCGTAGCGGGTGTTTTCTCTGGCGGCGTATGGAAGAAGATCGTCAGGCTTGAACCCAATTTGGGCCGCGATAAAGCGCAAGACCGGTTCAGGGATCACCTCGCCTGCATTCAACAAGCGACCAGGATACCGAAAGGCACAGAGTTGGAGTGCAAAACCGATCTGGTTCTCTGGCCGTCGTCGCGTGCGGATGTGTTCGATGTCTTCATCGTCCAAGGTGTAGTGCTTCAATAGCGAAACCTCGTCTGTGGGAAGGTCAAAAAGCGCCGCGCGTTGTCGCGCGGTCAGAACCGCTCGGTGTGCCATTAAAAGTCATGTCCGTAAGAGGTCCGATCAACGGACGGTTGTTCATGATCCGCGCTCCCCAGCAAAACAGGCGCAGGAAGTGTCTCGTATAGATGGTACGATAAGATTTGCAATGAAGGGGCCATATTCGTACAGTTCGGCCATGAACACCACACTAATTGGATACACCCGTTGCTCAACTGACGGTCAGGATCTCACCGCGCAGAAACAGGCGTTGGAAAATCTTGGTGTAGCTCCGGATCGAATCTATACCGATCACGGTTTGACCGGCACAAATCGGGCTCGCCCTGGTCTTGATCAGGCATTGGCAGCTGTCCGGAATGGAGACACCTTCATTGTTCCAAAGCTCGACCGTTTAGCCCGGTCCGTTCCCGATGCCCGCGCCATCGCCGATCAACTCGAAGCCAAGGGCGTCAAGCTGGCTCTCGGTGCATCCGTCTATGATCCAACAGATCCAATGGGAAAAATGTTCTTCAACATCTTAGCTACCTTTGCTGAGTTTGAAGCTGATCTCATCCGTATGCGCACCCGCGAAGGCATGGCCATCGCGCGCGCCAAAGGAAAGCTGCGTGGAAAACAGCCAAAGTTGTCAGACAAACAGCAGAAAGAACTCTGTCGAATGCACGCTACGGGAGACTACTCAATCAGCGACCTCGCCGAAGTGTTTTCCGTGTCTCGCCCAACAGTCTACCGAACCCTTAACCGGCACCAGACCTGACTTTCGCTGATGTTTATGACTGAAACAAATATCGAGCAGCCTCCCTATTATCATCAATGGTCTTACACAGTTGAGACAGACGAAACATCAATCGTTTTGCCTGATGGCTGTACGGATATTATTGTCATCTCCAATGACGAGTCGGAAATCAGCGGGCTTCATTCGACGAACTGGGACATATCACCAAGACGGGTACGCCTGCGTGCTGGCACATCGTTGACGGGCTTTCGGCTAAGGCCCGGAGCTACCGTAGATCTTCGCGACCTGGGCACCGAAGTACATAGCACGGCCAATCTCGCCGAGCAGATCAGCAGCGTCGTGCGACACGATCAGGAGATTACCCAAATCATTGATGACCTTGGTCTGCCGGGGAGGAGCGTCGCCGAATTGGCCAAACAGCAAGGCGTATCGGAAAGAACTTTGCAGCGTCATTTCAAAGGTCTCTCGCTACCGTCGCCGGGATTCTGGCGTCAATTGGGTCGCGCCAGGCAGGCGGTTCAAGCACTCCCCTGCCGCGTTCCGCTAACTGAGATAGCGCTTGAGTACGGCTATAGTGATCAGGCCCACATGACGCGCGAGTTTGTACGTTGGTTCGGAAAGACACCCGTTCAATTGCGTCGCGACCACGCCACCCTTAAAGACCTGGCCCAACCCGGCCTTGGCAATTGGTCAAGTCGGGCCGTTCTGTAACCTGTATGCCTGTCTCAAAAAATCCTTACTCTGCTTGTCATCAATGTCAGCCAGACTAACGAATTTTAGGTGCCTGCGGTGTTTGCCGCTCCCCTCAAGGATTTTCTTCGGGTCGTCCAATTGGGCTCCGTTCGTGAATTCCAGAGAGACGTGGTTCTTATACTCAAAGACGCCGCAGAACTGCGTCTTTGGCTGCCCGGGCGCACTCTGGATGATCGTTCCACCATACTTGGCCACGAATTCCGTATCAGGGGCGACAGAATGGGCAAGAGCTTTCAATCGCCCAGCAATCTCGGCTCTTGTCGTCTCATCCATCATGACGTCATCCCGGAAGCTGCACAGCAGAACAAATCTCAATCAGATAGCCGTTCGGGTCCGACACATAAGACGTTGTCTGCCCCCATGGTTCGTCGCGCACGTCCTGAATAAGCGTGGCGCCTGCATCAAGTGCAGTTTGAAGCGCGCCTGAGACGTCATCCGTCTCAAAGGCGATCTCAAATGCCGGATTGTCACTCTTCGGTGATGCCGGGTTCTTGCCCAATTGTTGCATGAGAGCCGTTGAGGAAAAGGCCAATTTGGTCGCTCCGGTGATCAGTTCACCATAGTCGCCACTTTCGTGAAGGAAGCCACGCTCAAACCCGAACGCCTTCTCAAAGAAGGTAAGCGAAGACGCGACATCGTCGACGTATAGAATTGTGTAGCGAAAAATCATCTGAGTTACCCCCGGCTTGCGTTTGCAGCACACATAAATGCTGTCAGCATGGGGTGTCTTGAAAAAAACCGACATTCATCCGTGTTGTAGAAGCCATCAAGTGTGGGCCCACTTGCTGAATCCGCCGCTCGCAAGGCGAACAACCGCTTAGCCAAAAAATCTGCTTAAAGGGGGATTTGGCACTCAGCCGCACTCGACCCCATTTTCCTCAGGCATGTCTTAAATCGAAGGCCATTCCCGAACCGGGAGCGAGCTCTTCGTTTCCACTAAGC
>JBARCL010000086.1:0-2185 GCA_049794055.1 Sulfitobacter sp. | reverse complement strand
CAGCGCTCTTTCCCCATAGACACCGCCAAGCCCCCGCGGCTTCCTCCCTGAGAGATTTTCCAACGCGGGCCACAGTCGAGCCAAGCCGAAAGATTGCACCCTGGCCCGCATCAGAAAATCTTCATCAAATCGGGCTTTCGTTGCCATCGCACAAGCGTCCAAAGCAAGAATTTAGAGAGTTGATTGATCAACGATCTCAATGTTGGGAACAGCGTAGTAATCCCCTTTTGCATCTGTGCAAATTTGACGATCCATCTTGAGACCAGTTTCTCCATCCAGACTACCAGCCATGATGGAAATATCGTCGCTCTCAAGTTCGGTCCAAAAAAGCTGACTCCCACATGTCGTGCAGAATGCTCGCTTGGCTGTTTCTGAAGATTGGTACCAACTAATCTTATCGGTGCCTTGAATTTTAAGACTACTTTTTTGAACCTGCGTCGCTGCTACGTAATGGCCAGACGTTTTTCTACATTGTGTGCAATGACACGCCACAACTGATCTGACTTTGCCAGAAATTTTGTAGTTCACTGCACCACACAAACAGCTACCCTGCATTGGACCCTACCCTGTTCCTTGTAGCCTGAATTTATGGCGAGTTGGTCAATGCATAACGATCTCAAGCGACTACATAGCTCGTATTTTCGCCAAAGCCGACACTATTGCGAGCCGCGACATCTGGCACTCTGGGCACTTCGATTGCAATCGCCGCGTTACTCACGAGTGGCCGGTTCGGGAAATATTGCCTTTCGCCGCAGGACCATAGACTAACACAGAGCGGACTTTGCTGCCGTTAAGCCGAAGGTTATGAGAGTCTGCTTTGCGGAGTTCGTGTTTGTGCCTAAGCTTTCGCGAAAGTAGTGATAGCGGTCGATGTGTACGTCGCAGCAATCTCAACGCTTAAAGATAGGAGGTCTGCGGGATGTTGAAATGGAGACTACGACACGTCTGCACATGGCTCGCGTTGACCATGGGTGCATCCACTACGATGCTCATGGGGCAAACAATGCAAGAACGCATGAATAGCGCGATTGAGGCAAATGACTTGACGGGCCTCCACTCGACCGTTGTCATGTTGGGCGGCGAGCTCATCGCGGAAGCTTACTTTTCGGGCGAAGACGAACGCTGGGGCACACCCATTGGCGTTGTCGCACATGGCCCGGAAACGCTGCATGATACCCGCTCCATAACGAAGTCCATAGTCGGCCTGCTCTATGGAATAGCGCTTGGTGAAGGCATCGTCCCTGACCTTGAAACTGCTGTGCTGGATGTCTTTCCAGAATACACGGACCTTCGAGACGGCTCGGCCCGTGAAGCCATTACAATCGCGGATGTCTTGAGCATGCAGATGGGCACCGAATGGGATGAGAACCTCCCATATTCCAATCCGCGCAATAGCGAGATTGCGATGGAGCTGGCAGACGACCGCTATCGCTTTGTCTTGGACCGGCCCATGGTGGCCGAGCCAGGAACCGTGTGGACATATAACGGCGGCGCTGTCGCACTTCTTGGCCATCTGATTTCCGAAGGCTCGAGCATGGAGCTCGATGCCTACGCGCAAAGCCGACTGTTTGAACCGCTCGGCATCTCAGATTTTGAATGGGTGAGGGGTGCTGACGGTGTACCTTCTGCAGCGTCCGGCCTGCGATTGACGGCCCAGGACTTGGCAACAATCGGTGTTATGATTGTAGGAAACGGAACTTATGATGGTCGTCAGATCGTACCCGCCTCCTGGCTTGATGCGTCGTTCAGCGCACAAGCATCGATAATGGACGGCTTTGACTATGGTATGCTTTGGTATCTCGCTGCCGGACCAAGTGGCGATCTAATCATCATAGCATCTGGAAACGGTGGCCAGCGGTTGACTGTTCAGCCTTCTGCAGAATTCGTCGTTGCGACCTTTGCCGGTCGATACAACGATCCTGACGCGTGGCAATTGCCTCTAAGCGTAGTCGTGGATTTCGCAGTTCCAGAAGTCAATCGAGTTAGGTCTGAGTAGCTCGGCAACTCACGCCCCGGATCGATAGCAGCCTTTCGTGCATAACGCAGCATTGGTGAATCTGGGCTCTTGGACGAAGCCGCTCGCGCGGCACTGGCGCTTGTGGAAAGTATATTGAAGCATCCCACATGTTGGTGGATTTTGCGATCTGGCTGATCTGTTTGACGATTGAGGTTTCTCAATCGTCAA
>JBARCL010000085.1:0-67769 GCA_049794055.1 Sulfitobacter sp. | reverse complement strand
ATGTGACCACCGAAGAACGCGCCGTCGATTTCTACGTGACCTTCCAGAACTTCACCCGTGTGGACTTCCTGCGCCATCGCCTCGCGCAGCTTATGGGCCAGCACGAAAGCAGTCTTGTACTGGCAATCAAGGTCGCGGCTCAGTTGAACCATGCTCGAGCACACCCCTGCTGTCTCCGTGGATGTCCGTATCGAAGCTGTTTCTTTGCTTGAAAAAAGAAATGGAGGCCCTGAGGGAGTCTCGCTCTCGCCCGTTTATCGCCAGCAAGGAACGCAGCCTGTTCGGGTACCGTATTTTACCCAAAGAGCCACACCGCCATAGAACCAGCATCCCCATCCCGATATCGACAGAGGAATTTGATCGTGGAATGATATCTCCTGTTATCGTTTGCTCTGTGCGATACCAAACGCCGGGAGACCCACAAAGCCAGCACTTCACCGACATTGCTATGAGTTTGATTGATACCGAAAGTGGGATGGGGCTTGGTATATCCACAAAGAATGAGATCATCCCGATGAGCCGGCTTGCCTTGGAGCAACACGGATTGGGCGCAGTTCAGTAGAAGCGCCAGCACTAGCGCCTTAATCACCGCTCACACCCCGCTTGTGTGAGTTGCCGCACGCTTGGTGCGTTTGATACATAAGGCCGGAAATACTGCGGGGAATCGATCAAGGATCGATGGGGCAGCGCCCCTGCAACGGATGTCCCAAGCGGCATGCTGCGTCGACTCTGCAGAACCTTCCGGATTAAGCCACTTCTTTTCCTGGACAAGCCCCTCACCCAAGGGGTTTCAAAGAACCAAAGATTTAGCAATTTGAAAAATGGTACCGCCTCCCCGGCTTGAACGGGGGACCCCTGGTTCCACAAACCAGTGCTCTAACCAACTGAGCTAAGGCGGCACACGAGGCCGATTTAGCGGCCCCTTACCCAGATTGCAAGACCAAAGCGGCGGCTTAAAGCGTGATTTCCCAGTGCTGCTCGATCAAGGGCTGGCCGAAAGACACAACAGGCGCGGAAGACATCAGATGCCAGCCGGTTTTGGCATAGAGGGCGCCTGCCGCACGATGGGATTCATGTGTCCAAAGCTTCATGTGCCGATAGCCCTGCGCCCGCGCGAATCCCATGCAAGTGTCCAGCATGCGTCGCCCCAGCCTTTTGCCCCGCGCCTTTTCCGTCAGTAAAAACAGCCGCAGCTTTGCGGCTTCATCATCCAGTTTCACGCAAAAGATACTGCCCAACCGCTGCCCCTCTTGCCACGCAATCCAGCCCGCCTCGCAGGCCGGATCATGATCGCGCAGAAACTGGTCCAGAATATCGGCGACCAAAACACCAAAACTGTCATCAAACCCTTCACTGCGGGCATAGGAAAGGCGGTGCTCCGCCACCAGCCAGTCGCGGTCCTGGGGCTCAAATTTGCGAATCTCTACATCATCCATCATCACACCCTGCACCCGCAGGTCCTTGCCTTTCAAGCCAGCCCGCGTTAGCGATGCTTCCGACATTCCGGAGGCAGCCATGGGCATTAACACCGAACGCGACATTGAGGCCAACCTACAGATCGGCCCTACCGATGCAGGCATGGTGCGCCTGTTTGTCGAAGGCAACGGGATCGAGATCCCGATGGATTTCACGCCCGAAGAAGCCTACGAAATCGCCGAAGAGATAACTGCGGCGGCCAATCGCGTGAGCGGCAGCAAAGCCAACGGCTAGTCCCATTCCGGATGCATGTCGGGATCGCGCAGCTGATGCAGTCGGCGGGCCGCATGCACCGCGAATTTCTGCACCATGACTTTGCGCCTAGCGGGCGGCAGTCGGCTTTCCGACCCCGTTCGAATAATTTCGCCGCCATAAGCATCCGCGATGATCAGACCGGTATCATCTGGCAAAAGTTCCGTTGGAAAATCACCGTCCACAGCCCAGAAAAACCGGTCTGCCCATTCCAGATAGCCCTGCCATTTACTGTCCGACGTGAAATCGGCACGCGATGATTTGCATTCGACCACCCATATTTCGCCCTTGGGTCCAAGGCCCATCACATCGACCCGCAAGCCCCGCGTCGGCACCAGTTCTTCCACGCAGACAAAGCCATGACTCACCAAATGGCGCGCCACGCCCCGCGCCAAAAGCTGGCCGGGTTGAAGGAGGCACGGGGCCTGGGACGGTGCGCTAAACGACATGCCCCAATCATGAACATTTCATGAACATTTTCAAGGGCCTTAATGGGTGTTGCCACACCGCCCCCGTACCCCTCGCAACAATTCACTTGACGTGATACCTTTTGGTTTCGCATATATGATACCATAAGGTATCGGAAAGGGAGCCTTTATGCCTGACGCTACTCAAATGACCTTTCGCGCCCTCGCCGATCCAACGCGGCGCGACATTCTTGCCATGCTGCGCAAACAGGACATGACCATTGCGGATATATCCAATCAATTCGACATGACCCGCGCGGCGGTCAAAAAACACCTCACTGTGCTTAGCGACGGCGGGTTGATCATTGTCACCCCACGCGGCCGCGAGCGTATCAACAGCATTAACGCAGATGGCTTTGCACCGGTCCTCGGATGGCTCGAAATCTTTGACAGCTTCTGGGACGACCGCCTGAACGCCCTGAAAACCGCCGTCGAAAAGGACAACACATGACCAACCCTGTGATCGAGAAAACCATCTTCCTGCAAGCCACCCGCGCGGATGTCTGGGACTACCTGACCCTACCGGATAAGCTGGCGTTGTGGTTTCATGCCCCAAAAGCCCCGCTTACCCAGGGGGAACCGCTTGCAATGTTCGGCGCAGAATCCGGTAACAAGGTGATCTGGGGCGATGTTCTGATCGCCCGTGCGCCTGAGTATCTGGAATATACCTTTACCGTCGGCCCGATGGGCGATGCGACCAGCACCGTCAAATGGACATTGGACGAAGTCGCGGGCGGCACCCGCCTGCATCTGCGCCACGAAGGCCTGCCCGCTGGCGAGGCGGCATTTGGACTGATGTTGTCGCTTGATAAAGGCTGGGATGAACATATGGGCCGGATGCGCAGCCAAATCCACGGGGATGCCTAGGCCGGAAACCGCAGATGGGGCAAATAGTGCCATCTGCGCCCTTGCGCGAACCCTGGCCGCGCCCTACCTATGATCTGTGGCGGGTTCTACCCTGTTCGTGAGACGTTACATTCCAGTGGCCTTAAGCAAATCCTAGGGAGCTGGCTCTGTTCGAGCCTTGGTTCGTTTATCCGGCGCCCACCTGTACATACAGGTCCCCGGGAATACAAAACCGACCGGCAATGGTGGTCCCGTCACACTGACCCCATTTCATGCGTTTTTGTAACAGATCAGAACAGATCAGATACGCGGCTGCGCGGCCTTCACACGTACCGGCGTCAGGCTGATGGGCGACCCCCCTTTCGGGTCGTCATCCTTGCTGTCAGGCTCCGTCATCAGCATCACGGCCACGCCGGTTTGCACACCTGCAAAAACAATACCATTCAGCATCCAGAATACCGCCAGCGCCATCAACCCGATGTCGGAGGTACTGATCAAATGCCACAGGTTTGCGATGTTGAACCAAAGTAGACTGGCGATGAACAGGGCCGAGATGGCAAACCCAATCACACAGTGTTTGATATAGAATCGAAAGATAACCGGCATGACACGACTCCTTTAAGCAAGAGTAGCCCAAATCGCGCCCGTTTCAAAACCGGTCAAAACGCCTCAGGCCGCGCCTCGCGGGCCATATGATCCAGCACTGCGTTCACAAAACTGGCCTCTTTGCCCTCTGGGAAGAACGCGCGGGCAATGTCGACATATTCGGAAACCACCACCTTGGGCGGCGTGCCTGTGTCACGCAACTCTGCCCCCGCCGCGCGAAATAACGCCCGCAACGTCGGATCAATCCGCGCAATCGCCCATTTCGCGACCAGCCCGCGGTCGGTCATCTGGTCAATCGGCCCCTGATAATTCACAGCATCCTCAAGGACCTGCGAGAAATGCGCGATGTCACCATCCTGCAGTTCCACGCCGTCCAGCGTCGCACCGAAACGGTGCTCGAGAAACTCTGCCCGCACTTTCTCGACTGTCAGCGACGAATGCTCCATCTGGAACAGCGCCTGCACTGCATAAAGCCGCGCAGCGGACTTCATCTTGCGTTTCTGATTACCCGACAGGCCAGTCGTCATGCGATTTTACTTCCATTTGTGTCGCCAGCCATCAGCGTGTCTTCGCCACGTGGTTTGAACCCGATACCCTTGCTGGTGTGCGCCCACTTACGGGCCAGTGCGATCAGATGCAAGGCCGCCGCTGCAGCCCCGCCGCCCTTGTTCTGGCCATCGGGATCAGCCCGCACCGCGGCCTGCGTCTTGTTCTCGACTGTGAGGATGCCGTTGCCGATGCAAAGCCCCTGCAAACCCAGCAGTTGCAGGGCACGGCTGCTGTCATTGCAGACCGTTTCATAATGCGTGGTTTCCCCGCGAATGACACAGCCAAGCGCAACATAACCGTCAAAGTTGCTGCCCCGGTCGCTGATCCCGATGGCCGTCGGAATTTCCAGGGCACCGGGCATTTCAACCACTTCGAAATCTGCCCCTGCGGCTGTCAGTTCGGCCTTGGCACCGGTCAACAATCCATGGGCAATATCGCTGTAATAAGGCGACACCACGATCAATACCTTCACAGGTTTTTCGAAGTCGGGCCGCGCAAGGACAGTATGTTCTTCGGAGGATGCCATGACTTAACCTTCCGCAATCGGGCGCGTGCCCACGATTTCAATGTGATACGCGTCCAACCCCAGATATCGCGTTTCGGGATTATCCGTCAGCAACACCAGCTTCCTCAGCCCCAGCGTTGACAGGATCTGTGCGCCCAATCCGGTGTTCTTGACCGTGCGCGGGCCCTCGTCTTCGCCGTCCAGCCGCAACTTGGGAAAAGGATCGCGGAACAGCACGACCGCGCCGCGCCCTTCCTCAGCAATGATCTGCATCGCATGGGGCAATTCGTCGGCAGGGCTGGGACCAAGGCCCAGAATATCCTCTAGTGCGTTAATCGCATGGGTGCGCACCAACACCGGTTCAGCCGTTGAAATATCACCCTTGGTCAGTACCACATGATCCGTACCGGTGATCTGGTCAGCGAAAACCCGCATCTGCCAGTCGCCGCCATAGGCCGAGGTCACCTTGCGGCTGTCCCGTTCCACCAGCAAATTGTCATGGGCATGGCGATAGGCAATCAGATCGCTGATCGTGCCGATTTTCAGCCCATGTGTCGCGCCAAACGCCACCAGATCCGGCAGCCGCGCCATGGTACCGTCTTCTTTCATGATCTCGCAGATCACCCCTGACGGGTGCAAACCCGCCAAACGGCTGATATCCACCGCCGCTTCGGTATGACCGGCCCGCACCAACACCCCGCCATCGCGTGCGCGCAGGGGAAACACATGGCCCGGTGTGGCAATATCCGCCGCACCATTGTCTTCGTTGATCGCAACAGCCACGGTCAGTGCCCGATCCGCAGCGGAAATCCCTGTGGTGACACCCTCACGGGCCTCAATGCTCACGGTAAAGGCCGTCTCATGGCGCGAAGAGTTATTCATCGCCATCATCGGCAATTCCAACGTGGCAATCCGCTCGGCGCTCATTGGCAAACAGATCAAACCGCGCCCGTGGGTCGCCATAAAATTAATCGCATCGGCATCTGCAAACTGCGCCGGGATCACCAGATCGCCTTCATTCTCGCGGTCCTCATGGTCGACCAGAATGAACATCCGGCCTGCCCGCGCTTCTTCGATGATTTCTTCAATCGGAGAGATCGCCGATGACAGACCCTCTTCCACTGGTCCGGGTGTTTCAAAGTTCATGACTGGTCCTCGCGTCTATGCCCCGCTGATAGCGCAGCGCATCCGTGTTGACCAGAGCCGCGACTCCCTGCCCGGACCGCCGCCACGTCGCCATCGGACAACCGACTGAAGCCGCTTCATCTTGCCCTTAAACTCAATTCCGCCCGCCGCAAAACAGACTGCCCGCGGCGTTCACCCCGCACCAGGGCCCTCATGTCCCGCTCGGCCCTCGGCAAAATACCGCGCGGTCTCCAGATAGCCCGCTGCTTGCGCCACCGTGTTCCAGTCCCGCTCAAAGCCCGTGTCGCCGATTATCAGTACCTGATCACGGTTCAGGCGCTGGCCGGTAATCAGCCCGCCCAGATGATCGCGCATATCAGCCCAGCTGTCGGTGAATTTCGGGGCCATTGCCACCTCGTCCAACACCGGGTTCGCAGTCACCACCACCGCGGGGATCAAGGGCGCATGCACCAGTGCCAGCCTGCGCGCACCCTGAACCGCACCGATCATGTCACCCCGCGCCACAGGCATCGCTGGCGCATCCGCCCGCACAATCCGCAGCGCGTTGGATGAAAACAGCAGCCCCATAATGTCGCGCCCTGTCGCTTTGCGCACAGCCGCATAGGTCGGATAGTCCAACCCAAGAGCCCGCGCCCGCGCCACATGCATCTTGACCACCATCAAGGGCACCGCCTTGGGCATTGCCGCATCACGTGCCTTTTGCCATTGAAAAGCGCGAAACCGACCGCCCCGCTCCATCGTCGGCCCCTGATTATGGCCGATGCCCGCCGTCATGACATTTCCGCCAGACGCGCCACGTAACGGGCCAATGTGTCAATCTCCAGATTGATCCGGCCCCCGACCTTCACATCGCCCCATGTCGTCACATCCTTGGTATGGGGGATAAAGTTGATGCCGAAATCGCAATTGTTCACTTCATTCACGGTCAAAGAAGTACCGTTCAGCGCAACCGATCCTTTGGGCGCAATGAACCGCGCCAGATCTTTCGGTGCCCGCAGGGTGACCCGCGTGCTGTCACCTTCTTCGGCCATCGCAACCACCTCGGCCACGCCGTCCACATGGCCCGACACGATATGCCCGCCCAGTTCGTCACCGACCTTGAGCGCGCGTTCCAGATTGACCCGCCGTCCCACCGACCAATCGCCAAGGTTGGTCTTGCTGACGGTTTCGGCGCTGATCTGCACTTCGTACCATTCCGCGCCCAACCCCACGACTGTCAGGCAGACTCCGTCGCTGGCAATCGACGCCCCCATATCGATGCGCGTGGTATCATACCCCGTGGTTATCCGCGCCCGCAAATCGCCGTCCTGCTGTAACGCTGCAATGGTGCCAACGTCGGTGATTATTCCGGTGAACATGGCGGCCCTTTCTCTTTAACTTTCTCTTGACGTATCGCCCGTAGGCTAATCTGACAAGAGACTGGCAGCACCGCACACTACAGTTGCTTTATTTTCGCCCCGATTTCGTTTAGAATTTGACGCATTGCTTATTAAAGAGGCCTTGATGACCGCGCGCCCCCCCGCAAGACGGGTTTTCCTCTTCCTGCAAGGGCCGCATGGACCTTTCTTTCACCGGCTGGGCAAGATGCTGCGGCTGACAGGGGCGCAAGTCTGGCGCGTCGGGTTCAACGCAGGTGATCGGGCGTTCTGGTTTCACCCGGCCAGCTATATTCCCTTTCACGGCACCTCTGCCGAATGGGCTGGTACCTTTACCACATTATTGACCGAAAAAACCGTCACCGACATTGTGCTTTATGGCGACACACGTCCGGTTCACGCCGAAGCGGTGGCCGAAGCCAAACGGCGCGGCATCACCGTTCATGTCTTCGAAGAAGGCTATATGCGCCCCTATTGGGTGACCTATGAACGCGGCGGCTCCAACGGCAATTCACGCCTGATGGAGATGACGATCCCGCAGATGCAAGCGGCGTTGGCGCAGTCGGACATGGAAGCGCCCCTGCCGCCCGGCCATTGGGGCGACATGCGACAACACATTTTCTATGGTGCAGTTTACCATTGGTTTGTAATGATCCGGAACGGCGATTACCGAAATTTCCGCCCCCATCGCACCCTGCCCGTCACCAAAGAATTCACGCTTTACGTCAAACGCCTGCTGCTGATGCCCCTTCTGGCAGCGGATCGTCTGCTTGCAACCCTGCGTATCCGGAGGGGCGGGTTTCCCTATCATCTGGCGCTGCTGCAACTGGAGCACGACAGCTCGTTCCAGAAACATTCCCCCTTCAAGACAATGCCGGATTTCCTTGAACTGATGATCAAAGGATTTGCCGAAGGGGCGCCTCGACACCACCATCTTGTCGTCAAGGCCCATCCGCTGGAAGACGGCCGCGTGCCCGTGCGCCGCGACCTGAAACGTCTTGCCCGCGCCTTTGGGGTGGCGGACCGTGTGCATTACGTACGCGGCGGCAAGCTTGCACAGCTTTTGAACGACGCGCGCACGGCCGTCACAGTCAACTCAACCGCAGGTCAACAGGTGCTTTGGCGTGGCATTCCGCTCAAAGTCTTTGGCCGCGCTGTTTATGCCCAGCCGGAGCTCGTATCGGATCAACCTCTGGCTGAGTTCCTTGCCCAACCTGCCCGCCCCGACAACAAATCCTACAAGGACTATCGTCGCTATCTGCTTGAAACTTCACAGATTCCCGGCGGATTTTATTCTACGCGCGGACGCCGCCAATTGCTACGGCAGGTCGTTGACATGATGCTGTCAGCCGAGGATCCCTATGATGCGCTGCAATCAGGCACCGCGGCCCCAAGGCAACAGTTGCGCGTTGTCACCTGACCTAACCTGTTCAACAGGCTGGATTTTCAAATCTCCCTAGAGTAGCGTGCCGTTAATTACGTCGAAACAATCGGCGAATTTTGAGGCAGAGTTGAACAGGTCGAGGAGACCGGGCAGTGAAATCCGTATATTTTCGGTGGGCACGTCCCATCGCAACCGTCGCGGCCTTGGCCGTTGTGTCGTCTTGTGGCTTGCCGCAGGTGGGCCCCAACAAGCGGCAGATCTATTCCGGTTCGGTCCAGCAGGATGGCGATGCTTTTGTCGTTTCTGTCAATGACCGTGTAACCCGCGCCACGGCTGTGGTTCCTGCGCTTGGTTTCTCGGACGCGTTCCGGAATGCCGCACAATTGGGCTCTGACACGATCCGGGCGGGCGACGTGCTGGGCATTACCGTTTATGAAAACGTCGACGATCCACTCTTGGGCGTCGAGGGCGCCCCCGCAACCCTGTTGGAAGAAGTCCAGGTCGATGGCGCGGGCTTTATCTTTATTCCCTATGCGGGCCGGATCAAGGCGGCGGGCAACACGCCTGACGCCATCCGCCGCATCATCACCAACAAACTGGGCGAACAAACCCCAGATCCGCAGGTCGAAGTGCGCCGCGCGGCGGGCGACGGGTCAACCGTCTCTCTGATCGGCTCCATCGGGGCGCAGGGTGTCTATCCCATCGAACGTCCAACGCGCACCTTGGGCACGATGCTGGCGCAGGCCGGCGGCGTAACGATTGAACCCGCCATTGCCCAAGTCACGGTGATCCGGGGCAAACAACGCGGCAAGATCTGGCTCGAAGACCTTTATGATCACCCCGAACTTGACATCGCACTGCGTGCCGGTGACCGCATTCTGGTAGAAGAAGACACCCGTTCCTTCACCGCCCTTGGCGCCACAGGAGGGCAGGCTCAAGTCCCGTTTGAATCACAAACCCTGTCCGCCCTCGAAGGCATCGCACAGGTCGGCGGGCTGAATGCCGCAACCGCAGATCCGACTGGTGTTTTTGTGTTCCGTAACGAACCCGTCGAAGTTGCCTCCCAAGTGTTGGGCCGCAATGATCTGGAGGGCGCACAGCGCATGGTTTACGTGCTCGACCTGACCAAACCCAACGGCATGTTCATGGCCCGTGATTTTGTGATCCGCGACGGCGATACGCTTTATGTCACAGAGGCCCCGTTCACCCAATGGAACAAGGTCATCTCAGCGATTACCGGCACGGCAACCTCAGCCGCCGGTCTGACAACCCTGTCAGGCGGCTGATCCGCGTGGCTCTCGGGCCCGAGATATATGACACACCTGCCGCCGGCCCTGCACAGGACCGGCGGCTTTTCGTCTATAGCGGCGGTTTTCTGACCCAGCGGCGGGTGCGGCGTATCCTGCAACTCTCCGGTTATTCGCTGCATCTTGGGCTGCCCCGCGACGGGGATAGCGTTGCCATATGGGGCAATTCCCCCACCGCGCATCGCGGCCTGCGCATCGCTGAAAAATTTGCCGCCCCTATCGTGCGTATCGAAGACGCGCCGCTGCGCTCGCTCCATCCGGGCCGTGCGGGTGAACCGCCTTTGGGGTTGATGATCGACACCAAAGGCCTGCACTTTGATCCGGCAGTGCCCAGTGATCTGGAAACCCTGCTGGCCACCCATCCGCTGGACGACACGGCCCTGCTGAACCGTGCACGCGGTGCCATTGCGCGACTGGCCGAGGCACATCTGACCAAATACACCGGCTTTGATGCAGAAGCGCCTGCCCCAGATCCGGGCTATGTGCTGGTGATTGACCAGACATTTGGCGACGCCTCGGTGACGGCTTGTGGCGCAGACAGGGGCCGGTTTATGGAAATGCTGGTCTTTGCCCAAGAGGAACACCCGGGCGCGCGTGTTATCATCAAGACCCACCCCGAAACATGCGCAGGCTACCGCAAGGGATACTTTGGCCATGAGGACACCAATGACCGCATCACCCTGATGGCGGACCAGATCAGTCCCTGGACCTTGTTTGAAGGGGCTGTCGGCGTCTATACGGTGTCTTCGCAAATGGGGTTCGAAGCGATCTTTGCCGGCCATAGACCACGTGTCTTCGGTCAACCTTTCTATGCCGGATGGGGCCTGACATCAGATGAATTTCCGGTGCCGCGCCGCCAACGCACCCTGACACGCCCGCAACTCTTCGCCGCTGCGATGATCCTCTATCCCAAATGGTACGACCCGTTCCACGGCCGCCTCTGCGCGTTGGAAGACACCATTGAGGCCCTCGCCGCCCAGACCCGCTGCTGGCGTGAGGATCGTCGCGGGTGGACGGCCTCTGCCATGCGAATGTGGAAACGCAAACCCCTGCAAGGTTTCTTTGGCCGACATAAACCCGTGGTGTTTGAAGACGACCCCGCAAAAGCCCGCAAAGCCGGCAAGCCCTGGATGGTTTGGGCGGGAAAAGCACAGGTCGGCCATGCCGATGCGATCTCTGTGGAAGACGGCTTTTTGCGCTCCAAAGGACTGGGCGCAGAACTTGTGCCCCCCTTATCCTTGGTCTGCGATGATCTTGGCATCTACTATGATCCCAGCCGCCCCAGCCGCCTTGAGAAATGGATCGAAAACCGCGCCACCCTGCGCCCCGATCAACATGCCCGCGCCCGTCGTTTGATTGAACGGCTCACTTCCGAGGGCCTCAGCAAATACAACCTCGTTACGGCCGCACCGGACTTTGACGGTTTGCCGAAGGGCCATCGTATCCTTGTGCCCGGTCAGGTCGAGGATGACGCCTCGATCCGCACGGGCACCGATCACGTGCGAACCAACCGCGCCCTGCTTGAAGCCGTACGCGCGGCGCATCCAAACGCCGTTATCCTCTATAAACCGCATCCCGACGTCGAGGCGGGACTGCGCGCAGGGGCCCTGGATGCAGAGGGTCTGGCCGACAGGGTGCTGCACCAAACCGATCCGGTTACCCTGCTTGGACAGGTTGATGAAGTCTGGACCATGACGTCGTTGCTGGGCTTTGAGGCCATGTTGCGCGGCCTGCCTGTGACCACGCTAGGTGTGCCGTTCTATGCAGGCTGGGGGCTGAGCACGGACAAGGGCGATGTGCCGCCACGCCGTCGCGCCGATCCCTCCATCGAAGGGCTCGTGCACGCCGCCCTCATTGATTATCCGCGCTATCGTGATCCTCTCACCGGTTTGCCCTGCCCTGTCGAGGTGATCGTTGAACGGCTGGCCACAGGTTCCATCCCGCGGCCCGGTCCGGCAAATCGCCTGCTGTCCAAATTACAGGGTGTGTTCGCCACGCAGGCGCATCTGTGGCGCCGCTCCTAGCGGGTGCGTCGCTCAGGGTCGCGTCCAGACCTGGAGGACGTCCACCCCGATCGCACGGGTCGATCGCAGCACAAAGCGCGGTGCCTCGCTTAACCGTGACACACCCATCGCGCCAATGCCGGGCAGCCCCTCGGCGCCGATCACAACACCGGCAGTGAACCCGACCAGCTCATCGACCTGATCAGCCTCCAGCAAGGAGGCCGCCAGGGCCCCGCCACCTTCGCAGAACACGCGGGTCAATCCGTGATCGCCTAATTTTTGCATGATATCCACGGGATCCAATTGCGATCCCTTCGTGCGGCAGGGCAGCAGAACCGCCCCCAGATCACCCCAGGTCTGCACCAGCATCTTGTCCGCATCGGCGCCATGACACAGGATCAGCGGCACATCCTGCGCCGTCCGCGCCAGCTGTCCCATCAAGGGCAGATCAAGCCTGCGTGACACGACAACACGGGCCGGTTGATGCGTTATCCCCAAGTCGCGCACGGTCAGGCTGGGGTCATCCTTGCGGGCTGTGCCCCCGCCAACCATCACCGCATCGTGGCGGCTGCGCATTGCGTGGACCTCGCGGCGGGCTTGCGCGCCGGTGATCCACTGGCTTTCACCTGTGCCGGTGGCAATGCGCCCGTCAAAAGAGTTTGCAAGCTTCAATGTCAGAAAAGGGCGGCCCAATTCCGTACGGGCAAAGAAACCCGCATGATCCCGCGCGGCTTCCTCGGCGCCCTCGCCCAAATCAACCACAATACCGGCATCGCGCAGCATGGCCATGCCTTTGCCGTCAACCCGCGCATCGCTGTCCGCGATGGCAACAACAACACGCGCCACACCCGCTGCAATCAATGCCTCGGCGCAGGGCGGCGTCTGACCGTAATGGGAGCAAGGCTCCAGCGTAACATAAACCGTTGCTCCGCGTGCCGCATCCCCCGCCTGCGCCAGCGCTTCGGTCTCGCCATGTGGCCTGCCGCCATCCTGCGTCCAACCCCGTCCGACAATGCGCCCCGCCTTGACGATCACGCAGCCGACAGCGGGATTAGGCCAGACGCGGCCCATCCCCCGACGCCCCAAACTCAGGGCCAAACCCATAAACCGGGCGTCGTTCAAGGCGGATTTAGTCACTCTTCCGGTTGTTGATCGGGGCGCAATTCCTGAACGAATTTATCAAAATCATCCGCCGCCTGGAAATTCTTGTAGACGCTGGCAAACCGCACATAAGCCACGGTGTCAATCCGCGCCAAGGCCTCCATCACGATCTCGCCTATCTGCTTGGAGCCGATGTCGGTTTCGCCCATGCTTTCCAGCCGCCGCACGATCCCGCTGATCATCTGGTCAATCCGTTCCGGATCAATCGGGCGCTTCTGCATGGAAATACGGATCGAGCGTTCCAGCTTGTCACGGTCGAAATCTTCGCGCTTGCCCGAGGTCTTAATCACCACAAGATCGCGCAACTGCACCCGTTCGTAGGTCGTGAACCGCCCGCCACAGGCCGGACAAAAGCGCCGCCGCCGGATCGAGACGTGATCTTCGGCCGGACGGCTGTCTTTTACCTGAGTATCAATGTTTCCACAAAACGGGCAGCGCATGGGCCGTCCCCCTTCTTATCTTATTACAACCGCACTTGTGGGGTGTTCCCCCTATTTGCCTATAGGTATAGGGCAGCCGCGAGGTTTTGGGTAGGGGCGAATTGCTGCGCAACATGTTGGGGTCCCGCCTGAGTCTTACGGGCAACGCTGCGGTAAAACCTATGGTTAATCTGCCAGAAAATGCGCTGCCACGCTGCGGTTATGAGCCGCGTCTCGGTGTTCAAACAGGAATATCCCCTGCCAGGTGCCCAAGCGCATCCGCCCCTTTGCCACCGGAATCGTCAGGCTGACCGGCAGCATCGCCGCCTTGATGTGACCGGGCATGTCGTCAGGCCCTTCATAAGTATGGGTGAGAAAGCGCATCGCGGGATCGGTCGTCGGCGGCACAAGCCGTTGGAAATAGGCCAATAGGTCGACCTGCACTTCGGGGTCGGCATTTTCCTGAATCAACAAAGAAGCCGAGGTATGACGCACCATAAGCGTTAGTAACCCGTCGTCCTGACCCCGTAGCCACTGCGCGACATCACGGGTAAATTCGTAAAGCCCCTGTCCAGCGGTCTCGATTTGGAAAGTGGTTTGCATCCGCCCTGTCTATTTGGTCGAGCGGGTAAATGCGTCGCGACAGTACCGTCGCGCTGCCGCAGATTTACGCATTACCCCCGCCTCGCCCACAGACAGTGTCAGCCCCCCCCGGGCCTGCGGCAGCCCCGCTGACAACGTGGTAAAAACAACACCTTTGCGGCCCGGCAGGTTCACACTGGGCCCCTGCGGTTTCTTTACATAGATCGGCGTGGTTTCGGAACGCCCCAAGCGACGCTCGATATAAGTTGCGGCACCACACCAATATTCTGCCGCGCCAAAGTTCGTCCCCTGAAGCACCTCGAAATCGGTGGCATTGATCGGTGTGATGACAATCCTGTCCTCTTCACCATCGGTGTTTGCGTAGCCAACGCATGGGGTCAAAGCCAGAATCAGGCCGAACCCCGCCATCTTCATCGGTTGATCACCTTGGCATCTGCGCAAAACTGATAAGCATGGTCGACAGAGAGGGACGCGCCTGCCTTGCGCAAGGATGCACCCACAATTGTCACCGACGACGGATTCAGTCCGGCAGGATCAAGGGTAAAGCGGACGGGTGCCCGCTGCCCCAAGCCCGGCGTACGGGCGACCGCAATATAAACGCGGTCATGACCATGCGCACCCAACACCCTGCGCGCATAATCCGCGGCCGCGCACCACATGCCGCGCGCACCATAGCCCCCCCCATTTGCCACCTCGAACCCACCCGCGACACCGGTGACTTTGACATGGTTTTCAGCGCGAAATTCCTGCGCCGACAGAACAGCGGGCGCAATGGAAAGCGCCGCAAACAGAACGATTGTTTTACCGATCACCCTCAATCCCCCTATCGCCGCAACAGAAGGTCTTCCAGATCAATCTGGTAATCCCTGCAGAACTGATAGGCATGTACCACAGGAAGGCCCAGCCCCACGGTTCTGACGCTGACGGAATAAGATGTCTTTGGCCCATCCGACAGCGATGAAGCATCCGTTGTAAACACCACACCTTTGCGGCCCGCCACCGTGACAGACGGTCCGCGCGCCGATTGAACATAAAGCCGCTGGTTGCTGGGCTGGCGGCGCCCGTTCAGCACATAATCAGCCGCCGCGCACCACATGCCGCGCGCACCTTCACCGAGCCCTTCAATGACCTCGAAAGAGGTGGCGCTCAGGGGCACAACCTGCAACCGGTTCACCGCGGTATAGGATTGCGCCATCGCAGAAAACGGCAGGGCTGCGCAGATCAAGGAAAGGCATAAACGTCGCATAAGGGATCCTCCGGCAGGTTAAGAATGCATTTTAGACAAATTTGGCGAAAGGGTAAAATCACGAGCATGTGCGCGGTGAACGAAAAAGGGCCGCCCCGACGGCGACCCCAAATATTGTACCCTGACGTCCGGATCATTGATCCAGAAAGCTGCGCAGCTTACGTGACCTGCTGGGATGCTTGAGCTTGCGCAACGCCTTGGCCTCGATCTGGCGGATCCGTTCGCGGGTAACGCTGAACTGCTGGCCGACTTCTTCCAGCGTGTGATCGGTGTTCATGCCAATGCCGAACCGCATCCGCAGCACGCGTTCTTCACGCGGAGTAAGCGATGCCAGCACGCGGGTTGTGGTTTCCTTGAGGTTCTCCTGAATGGCGCTGTCGAGCGGCAGCACGGCATTCTTGTCCTCGATGAAATCGCCCAGCTGGCTGTCTTCCTCGTCGCCAATCGGCGTTTCCAGCGAGATCGGCTCCTTGGCGATCTTCATCACCTTGCGGACCTTTTCCAAAGGCATCTGCAGCTTTTCGGCCAATTCTTCCGGCGTCGGTTCACGGCCAATTTCGTGCAGCATCTGGCGGCCGGTGCGCACCAGCTTGTTGATGGTTTCGATCATATGCACCGGAATACGGATGGTGCGGGCCTGATCCGCGATCGAACGGGTAATCGCCTGACGGATCCACCATGTTGCATAGGTCGAAAACTTATAGCCACGGCGGTATTCGAACTTATCAACGGC
Organism: Sulfitobacter sp.; assembly: GCA_049794055.1. Lineage (GTDB taxonomy): Bacteria > Pseudomonadota > Alphaproteobacteria > Rhodobacterales > Rhodobacteraceae > Sulfitobacter. The sequence goes on along the minus strand of JBARCL010000085.1, from coordinate 51,690 downwards.
CTTCATCAGGCCGATGTTGCCTTCCTGAATAAGGTCAAGGAATTGCAGGCCACGGTTGGTGTATTTTTTCGCAATCGAAATAACCAGACGCAGGTTGGCTTCGACCATTTCCTTCTTGGCCTGACGGGCTTCTTTTTCGCCCTTCTGGACCTGCTGCACGATGCGGCGGAACTCAGGAATGTCCAGACCAACATACTGACCAACCTGCGCCATGTCGGCACGCAGTTCTTCGACCTTGTCTGTAGATTTCTCGATAAACATCGCCCAGCCGCGACCGGGCTTTTCGGCCATCCGCTCCATCCAGTTAGGGTCCAGCTCGTAGCCACGGTAAGCGTCGACAAATTCCTTGCGGTTGATCCGTGCCTGATCCGCCAGTTTAACCATAGCAGAATCGATCTGCATGATCCGGCGGTTGATGCCATACAGCTGATCAATCAAAGCCTCGATACGATTGTTGTGCAGGTGCAGTTCGTTCACCAGCAACACGATCTCGGCACGCAGTTTTTGATATTTGTCTTCCTGCTTTTTGGTGAATGAATTGTCTTCATTCAAGGTCGCGGAAATCCGGCTGTCCTGCATCTCGCTCAGCTTGACGTAATCGTCGGCGATGATGTCCAGCGCTTCCAGAACCTGCGGCTTCAGCGCAGCTTCCATTGCGGCCAGCGACATGTTGGCCTGTTCGTCATCATCGTCGTCGTCATCGTCTGTCGAGATCGGGTTGCCGTCCGCGTCCAGTGCCTGTTTCTGCTCTTCGCTCTTGGTGTCAGTCACGGCACCAACCGCAGGCACAACCGGTGTTGTTTCACCGTCTTCGCCCAGCTGGTCACCAAAGGTTGCCTCAAGGTCGATCACATCGCGCAGCAGAATATCTTCGGACAAAAGTTCGTCGCGCCAGATGGTAATCGCCTGAAAGGTCAGCGGGCTTTCGCAAAGCCCTGCAATCATCGTGTTGCGCCCGGCCTCGATGCGCTTGGCAATCGCGATCTCGCCTTCGCGTGACAGCAACTCAACCGAGCCCATCTCGCGCAGGTACATCCGTACCGGATCATCCGTGCGGTCCAGCTTTTCAGCGGTGCCCGAAGACAGCGTGACTTCTTTGTTGCTATCGGTGGTCGCAAGGTCGGTGCCGCCTTTGGCTTCCTCTTCCTCGGCGTCCTCGTCCTCGATGATGTTGATGCCCATTTCAGACAGCATCGACATCACATCTTCGATTTGTTCTGATCCAACCTGATCTGGTGGCAGCACCGTGTTCAGCTGGCCATAAGTGATATAGCCCTTCTCGCGCGCCTCCGAGATCATCTTTTTGACGGCGGCCTGGCTCATGTCCAATGAATGCCCGCTATCGCCCTCTTCGCGCTTGGTGTCTTCGTTGGTGTCTTTAGCGGCCATATAAGTCCCTCCAGCGCAAACGCGCGAATCAGTGTCCGGTGATTCGTTACTGCCGAATCATGCGGGTTTCGGCGTGATTCTTAAAGCCGATATCCTGCTTTTTCCTAAAGTGCCTGCCAAAAGATCACTGTCTGTCCCCTTTGACCTTCAACTGCGGCCTTTGGATTTACTAAAATTGATCTTCTCCATCAGCGTATCCCATGCGCTGCGCTCGTCCTTGTCGATATGCGCACCATTGTCCCCCACCAGATATTCCGCCGACTCTTGGTGCCCTGAACGGCTGGCCTCGTTGGCCGCGCGCGCGGCTTCTGACAACCGCCATGTGACCCCCTCATCTGCAACCCCGTTCAGATCTTCAACCGCTTCGGCAATCTCGGCGTTTAGTCCCCGCGCCGCCTCAAGCTTTGCAAGTTCCTCGGCGACCGTCAGGCGGGCCATCTCCGCGTCGCCGGGATTACGGATGCAGGGCGTAATGGCAACGTGGCGCTGGGACAGCAGGTTTTCAAGGGCATCCCCCTCCAGTGCGCCGGAAATCTTTTCGCGCAACACTTCCGGACCGTCATGTGCGTGGCGTAACATAACATCACGCAGCCTGCGGTGCATTTGATCGGCACAGATCATGCCCTCCAGCCCGCTCTCGAAATTTTCGATGATCTGCGGCGTGGTGACAAAGGCCGCCAGAATTACTGCCTCGCGCAGGTGTTCCGCCATCCCGGCATCAGTCGCCGCCACCAAAACCGAAGACTTGGCCGTGAGGCTGGCTTTATAGGGCGGTTCCTTGCCCCATTTTCCCGTGCCCCGCGCCACAGCCGTACGCCCGCCGGTTTGCGGGCGAAACAGCTTCCAGCGCAGGTCTTTGATTTCCTGCCCATAATGGCTGCGGATCGACGGGTCCTGAATCAGCTTGATCTTTTCGCGCAGGGTCTTGTCCAGCGCCGCCTTGCGTTCGGGGCTGTCGAACACCTTGCCTTCGGTCTCGCGTTGCCACAGCAGATGTACCATCGGTACCGCCCCGTCGATCAGCTTTTGAAACGCGCCCTTGCCGGCAGATTTCAACAGATCATCCGGGTCCTGCCCCTCTGGCATCATGGCAAAGCGCAGCGATTTTCCGGCCTCGATCAACGGCAGCGCCAGATCAATCAGACGCAGCGCCGCGCGTTGCCCGGCCGTATCCCCGTCCAATGTGATGATCGGTTCAGGGTCGATCCGCCACAGCATCGCCAGCTGGTTCTCGCTAATCGCCGTGCCCAGCGGTGCCACTGCCGCCTCAAACCCCGCCTGCTGCAGCGCGATCACGTCCATATACCCTTCGGCAACCAGCAAGGGCTGCCCCTTGCCCGCCGCCGTGCGCGCCTCTTTCACATTGTAAAGACTGCGCCCCTTGTCAAACAGTTCCGTCTCGGGTGAATTCAGATACTTGGCGTTGTCATTCGGGTCCATCGCCCGCCCGCCAAAGGCAATCGCCCGCCCCCGCGCATCGCGGATCGGAAACATGATCCGGCCGCGAAAGGTGTCATAAGGCTTGCCCCCCTTGGTCGACGGCTTGCCCAGCCCTGCGCCAAGGATCAGCTTGTCATCAATATCCTTGCCCTTCAGCGCATCCCACAGGCCCTGCCATGTGTCCGGCGCAAACCCGATTTCCCAACGCTCCAGCGCGGCAGCGTTCAACCCGCGCTTGTCCAGATAGGCCCGCGCATCTGCCCCCGCGCTGGTTTTCAGCTGCAAGCGGAACCAGCGCACCGCCAGTTCCATCACATCGGCCAGCTCGGTCCGCTTGTCCGCCTTTTCCTGCGCCTGCGGATCCTGTTTCGGCACGGGCATTCCTGCCTCACGCGCCAAAATCTCGACTGCCTCCATAAAGCCCACGTTCTCTGTCTCGCGGACAAAGGAAATCGCATCGCCCTTAGCGTGGCAGCCAAAGCAATAATAGAAACCCTTGCGGTCATCGACGTGAAAACTGGCCGATTTTTCCTGATGAAAAGGGCACGGGGCCCACATGTCGCCCTTGCCCTGATTGGACTTGCGCGCATCCCACACGACTTTGCGCCCGACAACCTGAGACAGGCTCGACCGTGTGCGCAATTCGTCTAAAAATCCGGGTGGAAGGCTCATGGGTCTTTATATCGGACGGCTAAGGGCGAAGTCCATATGGCATGCCGCTTATTGCTGCAAGCACAGCTCCATCCAGGCTTCGGCCAGATTATGGGCGCGGATGTCACGCATCTTCATTTCGTAAACCCAGGGTGTCAGCAGCGGAATAGCAGTGTTGAAATTCTCTGGCCATGTCGCGTTTTCAATCACATGCGCCTGTACCTTGCGTTCCTTGACGCGGTCCAGACGTGCCTGCTGGATCGCCGCCACAACCGATCCCTGATGGCGGCAGCTTTCGGCCTTGGCAGCGTCCTGCGCCCAAAGCGGCAGCGCCAGCGAGGATGCTGCAACGGCCGCCATAACCCAAACACGTGTCATTCAATACCCCACCCCAAAAGATTCGATCCTGCGAAAGACTACCCCCGCGACGCCACTGCCGCCATAGCCTGTTTCAGATCATGAACCAATGTGCCCGCCATCGATCGAAACACCATAACCTGAAACATATCCGCCCCTGTCCGCGTGATAGAAGCCTGCATATGCCCCAGCTGCGTGCGTGCCGTATGTCCACGTTTGAAGGTTGCCACCCGCAAATCCACAGGCACCAGCCGCGCCAGAACATCCACTGCGTCAGCGCCGCTCACACTCACAACGGCCCAGGCATCTGATAGATCGACCACCGCCGCATGTTTCTCCAAATCGGCATCCGGCGCGGCGCCTGTCAACAGCACCTCACCCCGACCGAACCAGAGACAGCGTACCCCGCCTTTACCGCTGCTGCGTCCCGGCATGGGAAGCGTCACGCCATGTGCCTGTTCCAATACCGCCGCCAGTCCCGATGCGTCACCAAAGGCCGAAAGGCAGGTCATCCACTCTGGTGCAGCTTCCTCAACCGTTACAGTCCCCAAGCTCACCGGCAACAGCCCGGCACAGGCGCTTTGTTCCTTTAGGTCAACCACGCACCCGCTCCCCTGCCACATCTACAAACACCGGATTACAGATCTCTACCTCGGTTTCGACGCCGCGCATCCGGTCTACCATACGCACCACCTCGCCCAGCCGCTCCGGCCCACGCCGCACGAAAGCCAGCCCGATCATGCAACCAACTTCCGGCGAATACCCGACCGAGGACACATGCCCTTGATGGTTCACCCTGACCGCGTCATCCCCCCGATCAAACAAAAAGGCCCCGCCGGTCAGTTTCCCATCCGCATCAACCGGCTTCACACCAACCAACTGCGGTCGCTCGTTGTCGATTAACCCGGGCCGCCCCGCCATCACCTTGCCCACGCAATCCTTCTTGGTCGAGATCATCCGCCCCATGCCGATATCAAAGGCAGTCGCCCGCCCCTCGATCTCGGCATGGGTAATGAACCCTTTTTCAATGCGCAGCACGTTCAATGCTTCCATGCCATAAGGCCCGCCGCCCATGGCCTCGGCCCGCTCGATCAACACCTCGAACAAGGACGCCCCGAACCGCGCAGGTACCGCCAGTTCATAGGCATGCTCGCCCGAAAACGAAATCCGGAACAACCGCCCCTGAACTCCACCAACCGATACATCCCCGCACGCCATAAACGGCCAGCTCTCGCCATCAATCCGCGCGTCCAACAGCCCGTTCAACAGCTCCCGCGCTTTTGGGCCGGCAACCGCAAACTGCGCCCATTGCTCGGTGACAGAGGTAAACGCCACCTCCCACTCGGGATGCAAACATTGCGTGACAAACTCCAGATGCCGCATCACCGCACCGGCCGCCGCCGTCGTCGTGGTCATCACAAAATGCTGTTCACCAAGCCGCGCGCAGGTGCCGTCATCCATGACATGCCCGTCCTCGCGTAACATCAGACCATAACGCACCCGCCCGACCTTCAGCGTCGAAAACATGTTGGTATAGACAAAGTCCAGCAGCTTGGCCGCGTCGCCCCCCTGAATATCAATCTTGCCCAAAGTAGACACATCACAAACGCCCACAGCGTCGCGCACATAACCGACCTCGCGGTCACAGCTTTCGCGCCATGTCGCCTCTCCCGCTTTGGGGAAAAAGCTGGGCCGATACCACAGCCCCGCTTCGATCATCGGCGCACCCCGCTCAACCGACGTTTGATGCGAAGTCGTCTGGCGCTGCGGCGCAAATCCGTGTCCCTGACCGCCTGCACCCATTGCAGCAACCGAGACCGGCACAAAAGGCGGGCGAAACGTGGTTGTCCCTGTCTCGGGTATCCCGCGCCCCGTGGCATCCGCCAGAATGGCCAGTGCCGCCACGTTAGAGTTCTTGCCCTGATCCGTGGCCATACCTTGGGTGGTATACCGCTTCATATGCTCGACGGATTTGAAATTCTCGACAGCCGCCTGCGTGATGTCTTTCACCGAGACATCGTTCTGGAAATCGAGCCAGGCCCGCCCCTTGCCCGCCACGGCCCACAAGGGCTCTATCCGGTAAGGCGCATCCTCCGCCACAGGCAGTTTCACATCAACAGCCTTCCTGCCCAGCGCCGTTACCGCCGCATTACCAGCGGCAACACCGTCCGCCAAACAGCCCGCTGTTGAAAACACCCCGTTACAGGCCCCCGCCACGGTCATCTCCGGCACCGCGTCCCCGGTCGGGATAAAAGCCTGAATTTCTTCACGCCACGTCGGACACCCGCCGGTATGACAGGTCAAAGCAACCGTCGGGTTCCACCCGCCTGACATGGCCAGACAATCCACCTGCAACGCTTCGACTTCACCGGATGCCAAACGCAGCGTAATGCTTTCCAACCCTTTACGCCCGCCGGCATTGCACACATGCGCCCCTTTGAAGACCGGAAAACCCGCCCCCTCGACAGCCGCATCAGCGCGGCTGTCGATCAAAGCGACCACATGCACCCCCGCCGCAACCAGATCCCGTGCCGTCCGGTGCGCATCATCATTGTTGCCAAAGACCGCAACCCGCTTGCCAGGGCTTACGCCCCAGCGGTTCAGATAGCTGCGCACCGCCCCCGCGGTCATGATCCCCGGCCGGTCATTGTTCTGAAACGCCACAAGCCGCTCGATCGCCCCGGCTGCCAACACCGATTGCTTCACCGAAATCCGCCAGAAACACTCCAGTGGTGCGCCCTCCCTGCGCACGCCGGTATGCTGGTTCACCCGCTCCAAGGCGCCGTACGTCCCGCCGTCATAGCTTCCCGTCACAGTCGTGCGTGGCATCAGGCGGACATTGTCCATACCCGCTAGTTCCTTCACAACCCCGGCCGCCCAAACGGCGCCCGCCTGATGTCCCACAGCGTCACTTTCAGCGTTCAACCGCCCGCCCATCAGACAATCCTCATCGGCCAAGATCACATCCAGACCACTGCGCGCCGCCGTCAAAGCCGCCATCAAACCGGCAGGCCCGGCGCCAATCACCAACAGGTCACAAAATGCAAAAGCCTTCTCATAGGCATCCGTATTGCTTTTCCCGCTCAAGGCTCCCAATCCCGCCGCCTTACGGATCACCGGCTCGTAAACCGCCTCCCAAAACTTCTTGGGCCACATAAACGTCTTGTAATAAAATCCCGCGCCCAAGAAAGGGGCAGCCAGATCATTCACTGCCATCACGTCAAAAGCCAGCGACGGCCAGGCATTCTGGCTACGCGCCACCAACCCCTCGAATATCTCTTGCTGTGTCGCGCGCACATTCGGCTCCGCAAATGCCCCCTTGCCCACAGTAATCAAGGCATTCGGCTCTTCACTGCCCGCGCTCACAACCCCGCGTGGACGGTGATACTTAAACGACCGCCCCATCACGGTCACGCCATTGGCCAACAGGGCAGATGCCACGGTATCCCCCGCAAACCCTTCATACCCCACGCCATCAAAGGTGAAACGCACCCGCTCATTGCGCGCCACCAGCCCCTTGCCCGCAACCCTCATGACGCCGCTCCCCTGCTACGCTTCACATCCGTCGCCAGTTTAACGCTCGAAATCTCATGGCTGCGGGTATCGCGGCGCACCACCAGCCAGGCCGCACAGCCGGTCTCATGCTGCCACAACTCTTCTGTAACCCCCGCGGGATTGTCCCGCAGATGCAGGTAATCCTCCCAGGCCTGGGCCGACGCCCCCACATCAGGCCGCGCCAGCATCACCGCCGCCCCTTGATAATAAAACTCGCGCAGGTCCCGATCTCCGCACAAGGGGCAGTCAATCCTCACACCAACTCTCCCAAAACGGCACCGCACGCCGGCTTCATCTTGCCCTTTAAACTCAATCCCGACATCTCATCCCCCTAATGCAAATTATGCTGAGACCCGGTCGCCTCTTCATCCATCAAGCCCGCGCCGGTGCGGAACCGGTCCAACCGGTAAGCCGCCGCCGCAGAGTGCCTCTGCCCTGTCGCCATCAAATGCGCAAAACTGTCACCCGAGGCCGGCACGGCCTTGAACCCGCCGTAGCACCAGCCACAATTGACAAACAAACCTTCGGTCCCGGTCTTGTCGATGATCGGTGATCCGTCCGGCGTCATGTCCATGATCCCACCCCAGCTGCGCAAAACCTTGGCCTTGCCAATCATCGGCATCAGGGTCATCCCCGCCTCCATTACATGCTCCATCATCGGCAGGTTGCCGCGTTGCGCATAAGAGGCATAAAAATCCAGATCCCCGCCAAAAACCAAACCGCCCTTGTCCGACTGGCTGATATAAAAATGCCCCATGCCAAAACTCACCACATGGTCAATCACCGGCTTTACCCCTTCGGTGACAAAAGCCTGCAACACATGACTTTCGATCGGCAGCCGCATCCCCGCCATCGCTGCCACCTGAGACGAGCGCCCGGCCACGACGATCCCAACCTTCTTGGCGCGCATTGCCCCCCGCGTGGTCTGCACGCCCTTCACGATACCGTTCTCGATATCAATGCCCGTAACCTCGCACTGCTGGATCAGGTCCACCCCGCGCTGGTCCGCACCCCGCGCATAGCCCCAAGCCACCGCATCATGGCGGGCTGTCCCTCCGCGCCGGTGTAACAACCCGCCGTAAATCGGAAAACGTGTGTTGTCGAAATCCAGATAGGGCAGCACATGGCGTACGCCCTCGGCGCTCAATAGCTCTGCATCATCGCCTTGCGCTGCCATCATATTGCCGCGGCGCGCAAAGGCGTCACGCTGTCCGTCGGAATGGCACAACATCAACACCCCGCGCTGGGACATCATCGCATTATAGTTGAGATCCTGTTCGAGCCCTTCCCAAAGCTTCAGCGAATGGGAATAGAATTGCGAATTGCCTTCAAGCCCGTAATTCGCCCGCACAATGGTGGTGTTGCGTCCTACGTTGCCACCGCCCAGATAGCCTTTTTCAAGCACGGCAATATTTGTCATCCCGTGGTTCTTGGCCAGATAATAGGCGGTGCTCAATCCATGGCCACCGCCACCAATGATGACCGCATCATATTCCGCCTTGGGCTCCGGATCACGCCAATGGGGTGTCCAGCCCTTGTTGCCGGTCAAACCCTCGCGCAACACACGCAACCCTGAAAACCGCATGATGAAATCCCCCGTTCCCCATACCATCATAAAGGCAGCACCGGCGCGGGGGTTCAACGGCTTTCTGCGCGCTTAAGTCTGGCAGCGACGTTAAACCGTCGCTACGGCGCCCAGCGCCTTCATTGCCGCAAGATAGGGGCCGGGCCCGTGGCTGATACGGGCCACCCCCGCCCTGGCCAGATCAACGAGGGCCAAGGCCTTGTCCATCCGCATCACGTTTACGGGCAAATCCTGCGCCGCACAGAATTGCGCGATCAAAGCTACATCTGCCAGACCGGGGACGAATATTCCGTCCGCCCCCGCCGCACGATACGCCACCGCCCGCGTGACAGCATCACGCATCAGATCCGCCATCGGGGCCGAATCATCACAGAAAAACACATCGGTGCGTGCGTTGATAAAGAATTCGGGCCCCACCGCCGCGCGGATCGCCGCAATCCGTGCGGCCTGATCTGCACTGCTATGCAGCCCCTCGCCGCCGACCACACGATCCTCAAAGTTCATACCGACGGCGCCGGTCTCGCGCAGCAGCGCGGTATTTGCCGCCACTTCAGCCGGCGCAATCGCATATCCTCCCTCGAAATCCACGCTGACCGGCAGATCGACGGCAGCCGCCACCGCCCCTGCAACCTGTAAAGACGCCGCCATCGGCAGGGCCTCTCCATCCGCATACCCCTGCGCTGCTGCCACAGCCCAACTACCCGTTGCGATGGCCTTGGCCCCTGATTTGGCAACCGCCTTGGCCGAGCCGGCATCCCAGATGTTATACAAAACCAGCGGGTCACCTTTTACGTGCAACGCCCTGAATGCCGTGGCTTTTTCCGGAAATCCCATCATCGCTCTCCTGTTTTCTGCGCAAATCCGCGCTCCATTTCGATCAACGCCTGTTTGCGCCACAGCCCGCCGCCATATCCGGTTAATGCCCCGTCGGCGCCAATCACGCGGTGACAGGGGATCACAATGGCAATCGGGTTCGCCCCGTTTGCCCTTGCCACGGCCCGCGTCGCCTCGGGGCGGCCCATGGCCTTGGCCACCGCCCCATAGGACCGCGTTTCACCGGCGGGAATATTGCGCAAAGCCCGCCAGACCTGTTGTGTAAAGGGGGTGCCCAAAGGCGCAAGCCGCGTCTGGAAATCTGCCGAACGGCCCTCCATAAACGCCGCCATCTCGGCCTCAATCCGGTCGGTCGGCGCAAACCGGCCAAAGCCCAGTGATCCTTTGGCAAAGGCGTATAGCCGTTTCAACTCGGTTGGCAGGGCTTTGCGCTCGGCAAATTCCAACAGGTGCAATGCGTGCTGGTCGCTGACCGCAATCATCGGCCCCAGCTTGGTTTCGATCCAATCTGCCCTCAGCACGGCATCTTGGACAAACTTCGAGGGAGACAACCCCAACCACTTGGCAAACGCCCTGCGAAAAGCGGCGGGACTGTCGTAAGAGGCTTCCATCTGCGCATCTATTACACGGCCACCTTCGGGCAATACCGCAGCGGCGGTGCGCAACCTTGTCAGCCGCGCCATCTCAAGGAACGTCATGCCAAAATGTCGTTTGAAACTGCGCCGGATCGTTGACGGATCAAACCCCATGGCGACCAGATCACGCTCCAGCCACCTGCGTGCCGGATCATCGCGCAAGGCCGTGATCAAGGCCCCGATGGCCGGATCACCTTGCGCCGCCGGTGCCATCGGATGGCAGCGTTTGCAGGCGCGAAAACCCGCCTCGATACAATCTCCCATGGTGTGGAAAAACACACAGTTCTCGCGCTTGGGTTTGCGCGCGGGACAGGTCAGGCGGCAAAACACGCCGGTTGTGGTCACGCCGACATAGGCCCGTCCGTCAAACCCCGCATCCCGCGCCAGCAAGGCCGCATAAAGCGCCTCATCATCTGGAAGATCAAACATCATGCGCCCTGCATAACGCCCGGTGCGTCGCCTGTCCGCCCAGGATCGGGCGTCTATTCAAAATTTGTAGGAAATCGCCCGGCGGGCCGTCCTGCGTCTGACGCAACCGTCACCAGCCAAGGCCGTTTGGAAAGGGCGGCAGCCGCCCTTTCCGTTCATGTCTTCGGGATCAAAGCCCTTTGGCGCGATAGCTCGCCGCGACCTTCGTAATCGACACCAGATAGGCGGCGGTACGCAGGTCGGTCACATCGTCGCGCCCATGCCAGACATCCGCCATCGACTGATACGCGGTAGACATCGTGTCATCCAGGCCCGACCGCACCAGTTCCAGTTCGCCCGCACCGCGCAGGTATTTCTCCTTAAAGTTCGGGCTTAGTTGCCAACCGATGCCACTGTCGGCAGACAACCGCTCCAACTCGTCGACCACCAGCTGGTGACGCGATTCTTCCTGACGGCGCTGCATGCGACCAAAGCGGATGTGGCTCAGGTTCTTGACCCATTCGAAATAGGATACCGTCACCCCCCCCGCGTTGGCATACATATCCGGTACGATCACGCAGCCCTTGTCCCTAAGGATCTCGTCCGCGCCCGCCGTAACGGGGCCATTTGCAGCTTCGATGATCAACGGGGCCTTGATGCGGTCCGCGTTGGTCAGGTTGATCACCCCTTCAAGGGCCGCCGGGATCAGAATGTCACAGTCCAGCTCCAGCAGTTTGGCCCCGTCCTTTTCCAACTTACTGTCGGGAAAGCCGGTGATCGTGCCGTGCTTGCCGATCCAGTCATAGACCGCCTGCACATTCAGCCCGTTTTCATCATGCAGGGCGCCGTCACGCTCGATGATCGCAGTGATCTTGCAACCGTCTTCCTCGCTCAGGAACTTGGCCGCGTGATAGCCCACGTTGCCCAATCCCTGCACAACAACCCGCTTGTCCTTCAGCTTGCCGGTCAGTCCGGCCTTTTCAAGACCCTGAGGGTCGCGGAAGAACGCATGCAACGCATATTGCACACCGCGGCCTGTGGCTTCGGTACGCCCCTGAATGCCGCCCGCGTTGGTCGGTTTGCCGGTCACACATGCCACGGCGTTGATGTCGGTCGTATTCATGCGCTTGTACTGGTCAGCAATCCACGCCATCTCGCGTTCGCCGGTGCCCATGTCGGGGGCGGGCACGTTTTGCGCTGGGTTGATCATGTCGCGTTTGATCAGCTCATAGGCAAAACGGCGGGTGATCAGCTCAAGCTCGTGCTCGTCATAATCGCGCGGGTCGATACACAGCCCCCCTTTGGAGCCGCCAAAAGGCGCTTCCACCAACGAGCATTTGTAAGTCATCAAAGCGGCCAGCGCCTCAACTTCGTTCTGGTTCACACCAAGACTGTAGCGGATGCCGCCCTTCACCGGTTCCATATGTTCGGAATGAACCGAGCGGTAGCCGGTAAAAGTATGGATCTTGCCACGCAGGCGCACACCGAAACGCACGGTATAAGTGGCGTTACAAACACGTATTTTCTCCTCCAGACCCGGCGGCAAATCCATCAAGGCCACGGCGCGGTTAAACATAATATCCACGCTATCGCGAAAACTCGGTTCGTTTGATGGCTGCATCGGTCTCTCCTGTCCTGTTTCGGGGGCATTTGCACCGTGTCACCGATTGTGACCACGACTCAGCCGGTAAAGGCCACCCCACCAAACCATAGCTCCCGCTTTTGCAAGGTGCGACTTTATTCATCGTTAAGATGCGATCTCTTCCTTCCAAGGCGAATCACTTCGCCAGAACCGCGACTGTTCACAGGCCCGAAACAGCCTTCAGGTTCTTGGCGCACAGTTGACGAAATTGCGGTTAAAATACCTTTATTTGTCAATAATCCGCCCCATTTCCGCCACACGGGCCCGTCACAACAGTCGCAAGGAAAAGTCCGCCCTAACGTCTGGGATGCCCTGAAAGGGTCTGGCTGGAAAGGTTAACAACGATGACACAAGTAACGCGCAAAAAACGCTCTGATCTAGGTGATCTGACGTCCCTCTATCGCAACTTTGCGAAGGAGGAGGACGGGGTTGTTACAATCTTTGCCTGTTTCATGATTTTCATGATGGTGCTGGTCGGCGGCATCGGCGTCGATATGATGCGTCACGAAATGGAGCGGACCCGCATTCAGGCGGTCGCCGACCGCGCGGTGCTCGCCGCTGCCGATCTGGACCAGACACTGGATCCGGAAACTGTCGTCCGCGACTATTTTACCAAATCCGGCATGGCCGACTTTGTGTCAGAGGTACATGTGGATCAGGGGATCAACTATCGCACGGTGACTGTTGACGCCTCCACCACCATCAACACCCAATTCATGAACTTTCTGGGCCGCGACACCCTGAACGTCCCCGGCATCTCTACCGCCGAAGAAAAAGTGAACAAGGTCGAAATTTCCATGGTGCTCGATATTTCGGGCTCTATGCGCACCAACAACAAAATGGGAAACCTGCATGATGCGGCGGGCGCCTTTCTGGATGCGGTCCTGAAAGAAGAAAACGAAGATCTGATTTCCGTATCCGTTGTCCCCTACACGGCTCAGGTGAACGCCGGCCAAGACATCTTTGATCTTATGCATGTCCAGCAGACACATAATTACTCTTACTGCATTGATTTTACCGATCTCGACTTTGGCAACACTACGATCCTTGCCGGTTATTCGTCTGGCAGTGAACCATACGAACACATGCAGCACTTTGATGCGGGCTACTCTTGGAACGGAAACCGGAGCGAAAACTCGATTCCGAATCCCGGCTGCCCCAAGCGGTCTTACGAGGAAATCACCGCCTTTTCACAAGACAAGGCCGCTTTGAAAGCGCAGATCAACCAGTTCCAACCGCGTGCAAACACGGCGATCCATTTGGGTATGAAATGGGGCGTGGGCATGCTTGATCCGGAATGGCGCGACTTCAACGCGGTACTGCCCGAAGTGGATGAAGCCTTCCGGTCACGCCCCGCCGATTACCCGGATCCTGACACCCCCGGTTCCAACGAGACGCTTAAAACAATCATCCTGATGACAGATGGCGAAAACGTCTCGACCCAGCGCCTCGTCAAGAATTACGTCTATGCCCGCGAAAGCCACTGGCTGCACTGGAGCAAATACCCGCTGAACTACTACCTGCAGCGGCACGTGCCTTACCGCGACCACTGGCGCTGGAGATACACCAAGTACACGCCAAGCTATGCCGACGCCCTGCTGAGCAACATTTGCGATGCAGCCAAGGAAAAGCACATCGTGATATGGTCCATCGGTTTCGAAGTCACCGATCACGGGGCCGACGTGATGCGCGATTGCGCCTCATCGCCCAGCCATTTTTTCCGGGTGGAAGGCATCGAAATCACCGAGGCATTTGAAACAATCGCCCGTCAGATCAACCAGTTGAGGCTCACACAATGATACAGCCTGTTCACAGCTTTCTACGGCGGTTTCGCCGCGACGAAGACGGAGCTGCCCTTTTGATCGAATTTGCCATCTTTGTCCCCTTGCTGTTCGGTGCCTTCCTGATGGCGGTCGAACTGGGTATCTATTCGATGCGGCAAATGTATCTGGATCGCGGTCTCGACATTGCAGTGCGCTATATCCGCCTGAACACGCACCAGACGTTCACCCATAACGACATTAAAGGGTTGATCTGTAGAAATACCGGTTGGCTGGAAAATTGCGGCAATACACTGCGCCTTGAGATGATTACAGTCGATCCGCGCCAGTTCGCCCGGTTTGACCAACAAGCCGACTGCGTCGACACATCACAGCCGGTGCAACCGGTGCGTGGCTTTACCCTTGGCAAGTCAAACCAGATGATGATGTTGCGGGCCTGCATCCGCTTCGATCCGGTCTACCCGACCAGCGGTTTGGGGCATGCATTCGAAAAAGACGGATCGGGCAAGGCCAGAATGGTCTCTACCGCCGCCTTCGTACAGGAGCCGTGAAAATGTGGACTGCACTTTTAAAAGCCCGGCTGCGCGGTTTTCTGCGCAATGACGACGGCAGCATCGCAATCGAAGCGACGCTTATCCTGCCGATGATGTTCTGGACCTTCCTCGCGGTGTTTTCAGTCTTCCACGCCTTCAGGACCTACAGCATCAACCACAAGGCAGCCTTTACCATTGGCGATTCCATCTCTCGCGAGACGGCTCCACTGGATCAGGCCTATCTGGACGGGTCCTTGCAGTTGTTCGAATACCTGTCGAACAGCCAGAGCATGTCGTCGCTGCGGGTGTCTTCGCTGTATTTCGACGCGGAAAATGACCGCTTCTATACCGACTGGTCCAAGGTCAGCGGCGGCAAGCCCGAGCTTACCAATGGGGATGTCAGTGACTGGACAACAAGGCTGCCGGTGATCCCGAATAACGAACGGATCATGCTGGTCGAAACCTGGAGCACCTACGAGCCGCCCTTCCGGACAGGGCTCGAGGAACGCGAGATCAAGAATTTCGTCTTCACCCGCCCGCGTTTTGCCCCAAGGGTCTGTTGGTTGCAGTGCAACTAGAAACCTGCGCCTGGCTTTATGACATCACGCGTGGTCCGCCCTTACGGGCGCGGGCCGCGCGTTGCCATCATCGCCGATAATACCTCGGACATGAATTTGGTCTGACTGCCCGGTGTCATCCCGCCGATTCCGATGCGCCGCCCCGTTCGCCACCACAAGCCCGGGCGCCATGCCCGCGGTGCTGTCTGTGCTGTCTTAAGCAGAAAACCGTTCGAAGGTTTGAACGCGAAGACACCACGGTCCATGCTCTGGATGTCTTCCACCCGCGCTATCACTGTCCCATCGCCATCGCGCAACTCGGTCGGGGTCAACTCTACCCAGCTTGACGTGGATTTGCGCATCATGTCGGTGAACCACAGCGACGCCGCCCCCAGCACGATCAGAAATACCTGCCACCCCAGCGACGGGGGGCGTACAAAAGCAATGTAGATCAGCAAGACGCCAAGCAACCCAAGGGACGTCAGCCCTAGAATGCGCCGCCCCATTGAGGCCCGCGCCACGGCGATAACTTCGTTTTCGTCTTTGAATTCCACTGTCACTGCTCCGCGTTGACCACAGGCT
Organism: Sulfitobacter sp.; assembly: GCA_049794055.1. Lineage (GTDB taxonomy): Bacteria > Pseudomonadota > Alphaproteobacteria > Rhodobacterales > Rhodobacteraceae > Sulfitobacter. The sequence continues at coordinate 35,741 of JBARCL010000085.1, read as the reverse complement.
CCCTACCCCGCGCCGCGGACATGGGCAAGCAAACCCGCGTTCAGGGGCGTGTGACGCCCTTACGCTTGCGCCGTTTCAGCATCTCTTCCAACCTGTCGGCGACCGCGGCGCGTTCGCCTGCCGTCATCGCACCGACCCGCTCAAGCCACGCCGTTTGTACCCTGCCTGACACCTGTTCTGCCGCCTCTGTCTGTACTGCAAACAACCGCTTGACCTCGGTGACGTCAAACGGCTCGACGCGCAAAATCTCGATCATCTGCTGGTGCAATTCGCGCCGCTGCGCGCGGCTTGGCAAATCACCTGCCGTCTCTCTCATCGCACGGCGCAGTGCCCGCCTGTCGTCCTGCGACAAGGCCCGCACAAAAGGCGCGCCGGAACTGCGCGCGCTTTCCGACTTTCGGTCCCAACCGCGCCTGTCGTCGGCATGGCGAAAGGCAGCGCCTGCAAAAACACCCACAAAAACAAGGTTCAAAGCCAAGGATATTCCGAAAGCCCATTTTAATGCACGGCCCCTTGTGCGTTTCGGCAGCGGTGTCTGTGTCATCCTAGCTTCCCTCAATATCCCAACCGAAAGCGGTCAATGTACCGCCGTCCAAGTCATCGTCAAATGTGCTTTCAATGCCCAGAACCGTGCCCGCCAGATCCGGCATTCCTGTTGGCGGGGCCACGCCCAGCCAGAAACCCACACAGCTTGCCGTGATCAAACCGCCCATACCCGGCAGCCCCCCCAATGCGCTGAACCACGATTGCCAACCCCAACGCTCCGGTGCCGGTTGCAGCGCCTCGGCATCGGCCAGAACCCGGGCCATCAACCCCTGAGGCATCTGCGGCGGCGTTGCGCGGGCCTGCTGAAACAAAAACTCAAGCTCGGTATTTTTCACGTCATCATCCATCATTATCATACCCCAAAGCGTCCCGTTGACCGGCCAATGCCTGTACCAGCGCCCGTTTTCCCCGTGCGGTCAGGCTTTCCACCGCTTCAATCCCTGTCTCCAGAATGACCGCAATCTCGGGGTTGGCCAAACCGTCGATATGGCGCAACACCACGGCCTGTCTTTGCCGGTCCGGCAGTGTATCAAGCGCCCGTTGCAAGGCATCTGCGCGGGCTGCATCCTGCATCTGCTGTTCCACACTGGCAGCCGGATCAGCAGGTTCGTCAATGTCTTCCAATGCCGTGTTGCGTCGTTTGCGTAAACGATCGGTACAAAGGTTGGCCACCACACGGTACATCCATGTGCTCACCTTGGCCTCGCCGCTACGCCACTCCGGCGCGATTTTCCACAAACGCAACAAAGCGTCCTGCGCCACATCCTCGGCTTCGGCTGTATCGCCTAACACCCGCAGTGCATGTCCGTACAACCGCGGTGTCAGCGCCGTCGCCAACATCCGCGCCGCCACAGCATCCCCTGCCGCATACCGCTGCAGCAAAACCGCCTCGGCGTCATCGCCGGTCGTCAAGGGAGGGTTGGACATATCCATCATCGCTAAGCCTCTCGGGGGCGCAAATCAAGCGCCCCCGATCCGCGTCTTAGTCGGCCTTTCGATTTTGACCCTTGCCATGATGCTTGCCACCCTTTGCAAACTCCTCCGCACTCAGGGCACCGTCCTCATTGGTATCCAGCTTGGCAAACATCTTGGCCGGACCCGGCCGGTCGCTCATCTCTTCAAAGGACAGCTTGCCGTCGCCATTGGTGTCGGCCCGCTCCATCATCTTGGCCATCCGCTTGCCCGCGCGTTTACCCTGCCGGCCCTCCGAGGCGGCCTCCAACTCCGCCGCGTCCAGTTTGCCGTCCTTGTTGGTGTCATGACGCTTCAGCATCTTTTCAGCGCGCTTGCCACCCTGTTTGCCACGCCGCTCGGCACGGTGGGCCTGCATCTCTTCCGTCGTCAGAAACCCGTCGTTATTGGCGTCTGCCATGGCAAACCGCGCCGCTGCGTGGGCTTTCATCTCTTCGGGGGTTACTGCACCGTTGCCATCGGCGTCTATCTGCTCGAACATCGCAGATCTGTCCTTATTCCCGTTCTTGGCCTGTGCCGCGCCGCCAACGGCAATAAGTCCCGCCAGCATGGCAATCTTGAAAGGTGTCGCGTTGATCATTGGGTTGCTCCATCTGTTATCTTGGGACCTGTTGTTCCCGGTCCAGTGATCATCAAACGAGCAGAGCGAGGATTTCCGTCGCAGAAATTTCACTTTTTTCATGGAAACTTGCGACATCGCGCCGCAATCTCTGTCTCTGCCCTTTATTTCCCACATGATCAGGCGCAAATGAACGGCACCAAAAGGAACCGATATGACTGAGCACGCGCATCTCGCAAACAGCACTGCTGACCTTGCAACACCAGACACCGAACGCCCCCGTTGGGGCGCGATGCTGCGGGGGTGGCGTGGAAAATGCCCCAAATGCGGGTCCGGCCCCTTGCTGAAAAGCTATCTCAAGGTGAACCACGACTGCGCTGTGTGCCGTCAGGAATTTCACCATCACCGCGCCGATGACGGCCCCGCATACCTTACCATTCTAATCGTCGGCCACCTGATGGCGCCGCTCTTGCACATCGTCTTTGTCACATGGCGTCCGGAGCCGTTGACCCTGTTCAGCATTTTTGCGGTTGGATGTGTCGGCTTGTCGCTCTACCTTCTGCCCAGACTGAAAGGCGCAATGATCGGCTTTCAGTGGTCCAAGGGCATGGGCGGTTTCGGAGACGAGGCCTGACATCCCTTGATTAGGGATTGAAGCATGAGCATCGACAAAAGCCAGATACGCAATGCAGCCACGGTCATCGTGCTGCGCGACAGATTTGAAGCACCGCGCATCCTGATGGGGCAGCGCGGCTCCAAGGCTGTGTTCATGCCCAATAAATTCGTCTTTCCCGGCGGCGCGGTAGATGCCGGTGATGCTGATATTCCGCTGGCCACCCCGTTGCCCGAGCTGTGCGCCAACCGGCTGGCAGAGGACGCCGATCCGACACTGGCCCACGCCATCGCCGTAGCAGCCGTGCGCGAGTTATGGGAAGAAACCGGCCTGATCCTTGGCCACAAGGGCGATTGGGACACCCCGCCGCCGCCGGATTGGCAAAGCTTTGCCGCCACCGGCCACCTGCCTGCGGCATCAGCCCTGCAATTCAGTTTCCGCGCATTGACCCCGCCGGGCCGCCCGCGCCGGTTCGACGCCCGGTTCTTTCTGGTGGACGCTGACGATATCGCCTCTGATCTGGATAATTTTGATGCGGCCTGCGATGAACTCAGCCACCTGCAATGGGTACCGCTCAGCGAAGCCCGTTCTTTCGACATGCCCTTTATTACCGAAGTGGTGATGGCCGAAGTCGAAGCCCGCGCCAAAGACCGCAAGCCACCGCAATCCGTGCCCTTCTTCAAAAACAACGATGAGGAAAGCCTGTTCCTGCGGCTGCATGGAAAACCGCAGGACAGATAAAAGCCCGAGGTTATCCGTCCGGGCGGGGCCGGTGTTCTCAGTTGCCGAAGCTGACCGTCAAAGCCGTTCCGCCTTCACCCGTTTCGTAGGCCAGTTCGCCATCAAGCTGGCTGGCAGCCGAAGACATCAGCATCGCCCCCAATCCTGACTCCGTTTCCGCGCTTTCCTGTTTGCCCACACCATCATCCCGGCAGACCAAAACCCAGTCCATCGCAGCAGACCGTTTCAGGGAAACATGCACCGTACCCGCCCTGGCATCTGGAAACGCATGTTTGATCGAGTTTGCGATAAATTCACTGACAATCATGCCGATCGCAGAGGCTTTTCGTGCATCGATCTCGGCATGTATGGTTTCGACGATAACGCTGATATTGTCAGGCGCCACATCCTGCAACAGCCTTGCCACACGCGCCAGATACGCCTGCGTATCGACGGATTCTCTGCCATCGCTACTCATCAACTCGCTGTGCAGCGATGCGACAGAACTCAACCGTCTTTCGACAATGCTCAGCACGTCAACCGCTTCGGGATCCGTGATGCTGCGTGACGCAACCCGCATAACCGATGCGATGGTCTGCAACGAGTTGCGCACCCGATGGTCCATCTCGCTGCGCAATGCTTTTTCTTCCAACAACCGCTTGCGCAATTCAAGCTGGGTCACGACCTGCCGGGACAGGGTTTTCAAAGCCTGGCGTTGAAAATCGGTCAACTGGCGTGGTTTGTCATCCAGAACGCAAAGCGTCCCGATGGGCAACCCGTTCGGGGCAACCAGATTAACGCCGGCATAGAATTTGACCGATGGCCCACCGACATGCAGCGGGTTGTCCACTGTTCTCGGGTCCGCCGCCATGTCCTGAATCTCAATCAGCTCGTCTTCCAAAATGGCATGCGAACATACAGACTCGGCCAAGGTTGTTTCAACAGGGTCAAAACCGGTCCGCGCCTTGAACCACTGCCTGTCCTTATCGACCAGACTGATCAAGGAGACCGGAACCTCACATATTTTCGATGCCAACACGACAATATCATCAAAGTCGGATTCCGCCTCGGAATCCAATACCTTGTAGGCAGCAAGCGTATCAAGACGCCGTTCCTCGTCAGGGTGTTTTTGCGCTAAAAACTTCGTATTCCTCGATTTTTTATCGTGTCAAACGCGGTCTTAGCAGTAACCCACAGACCCTTCTATCCACAAAAAGGTGTGAACACTCCTGCGATGTCAACAATGCGAAAATCTGGCGGTGCATTCAAACGTGGCCGCGCCCTGTCAAATCGCCACGATCAACATCAGGATCGACACAACCAGGATACCCATCCCGACCCATTCGCGGACGGAAATCTTTTCCCGAAAGAACAACACAGACGCCGCAATACTGAAAATAATCTCCACTTGCCCCACGGCTTTGACATAGGCCGCATTCTGCAAGGCAAAGGCGATGAACCAACACAAGGAGCCGCCCATCGAAGTTAACCCGATCCAGACCGCCACCTTACGGGCGTTCCAGACTGCGCCGATCTGGCCCGGTTCGCGCAGACGCAACCAGACCAGCATGATTGCCGTCTGCATCGCCACCACCACCGCCAGCGTCAGACCCGCCCGCAAGAACGGATCCTCCGAGGCAACGGCAAGGGTCGCGCCCCGATAACTTACTGCGGAAAAGGCAAACAGGATACCCGACGCAATGCCCAGCGCCGATGCCCGGTTACCCAGATCACGCAGTTTGGAACCCGTCGCATTCGGGGCCGCCGACAGCAGCAGCAAACCGGCAATTCCGATTGCAATCGCAACAAACCCTAGGGGCGATACCCCTTCGCCCAACAACAGCCACCCGACAAGCACCGTCTGGATTACTTCGGTTTTGGTAAATGTCATGCCCACCGCAAAATTGCGCTGTTTGAACAACAACACAGCGCAGACCGTCGCAGTGATCTGCGAACAGGCCCCCAACAGCCCGAACCCCCAGAAGGACGCGCCAACTTCGGGCAGCGCCGCACCTGCGACCGCCAGATAGGCCAGCAATAGCAAAACGATAAACGGCAGCGAATAAAAGAACCGCGAGAACGTCGCGCCTGCCGCTGTCAGTGTCGCCGTCGCCAGATGCTTTTGCAGCATGAAGCGCACGGTCTGAAAAGCAGCCGCAGTCAGAGAGATTATGATCCAGAGATCAGGCAGGAAGGCATTCATGCGTTCCCTATAGGCTCATTCATCTTTGGGCCGCCAGAGCGGATGTGCAACCGGGTCTTTGGCCCGCAGGAAATACCGCGCGATGATCTGACCGTAAGACCGGTAGATATAGCCCTGATTGCCCTGCAGGAACCTGTCCTTGCGGCTGTGGTAAAGCGCTGGCAGATGATACCAGGGGACGTGTGGATGCGCGTGATGTACCGCATGGAAGTTGTTGTTCAAAAACAGGAATGCCAGCAATCCGCGGTCTTCAATCACCACACTGCGGGCCGCACTGCGTTCATGGGCACGATGTTCCAGAAAGGTGCGGATGCGCAGCACCGACATCGCGGCATAACAGGCTGAAAGGTAAACCCACAGGGATACAGACGAAAGCGAGACCAACCAAACTGTGACCACCACGCCGGGCAGATGGGCCAGCCAATGCCAGATTACCATGTGTTCCCCCTGTGAAATGCGGCGTATATCGCCCCGCACAAATGCGGCCATGCCGATAACCGGTCCAATCGTTATCCGCCCCGAAAGCGTGTTGTTGAACCGCAGCAAATGGTGCTGCCATCGTGGCAACCCGGCCCAGACCTTCGGGTCCAGATAGGCGCTTTCAGGATCGTCATAAGGGTCGGTCAGGTCGGCATCCCGATGGTGTGCCAGATGCAGGGCGCGAAACCGCAGATAGGGCACAAACAGCCCCGGCTGGAACATTCCCAACCAGTTATTCGCCCGCTTGCTACGAAAGAACCCGTCATGCAATATCTCGTGACTCAAGGACGAATGCAGCGTCAACGCGAGAACCAGCAATACCCATTGCAAGGCGCCCCATCCTGCAGGCAAAAGAAGTGCCACGCTCCAGACAAAACTGCACAGGGCAAAAACCCCGTAGGTCGGCCAGCGCCATCCCGCTGCTTCCGTGCGGTTAACGCCATGGGACGGGTCGGAAAAAATGGAAGGGGTCATAGGGCTCCTGATCTCATGGGTGCCTATCCATGCGGCAGATATTGCTGTGCGCCTATTCCAATAATGGTTAACAAAGCCCCAAAACTGTGATAATAATCACCATATGTCGAAGATAACCAGCAAACTTTCCCGCGCACAGGATTTTCGCCTGCGCCTCGCCCAGGCGATCAAGACGTCCGGCATGTCTCAAAGCGCCCTTGCCCGCGCCATCGGTGCCGACCGGTCCACCCTGTCCCAAACGCTTGGCGATACTGGCACCCGCCTGCCCGGCGCCCATGTGATCGGCGCCTGCGCCAGCGTACTGGGGGTGTCCACGGACTGGCTTTTGGGCCTGTCGGACCGTCCGGAAACCGCCGCGGATCTCCTGTCCAACAGCTTTGCGGTCAGCCACGCGCCCCGCGCTCTGGTAGACGAACAAATCTACGACTGGCACCGCGAGGCTGCAGGCTATAAAATCCGCCATGTGCCCGCGACACTCCCCGATATGCTTAAAACCGAAGAAATGCTGACATGGGAATACGGGCCCCATTTAGGCCGCACCACCAAGCAGGCCATCAATGCCTCGCAAGACCGCCTTGACTGGATGCGTCAGGCCGGGTCGGAATATGAGATCGCCCTACCGCTCTACGAGATTGACTCGTTTATCCGCGCCACCGGCTATTACACCGGATTGCCAGCCACCACGCGTCGCGCCCAGACCGACCGGTTGATCGCGCTTACCGGGCAGCTGTACCCACGCCTGCGTATTTACCAGTTCGACGCCCGCCGCCTCTATTCCGCGCCGGTCACAATCTTTGGCCCGCTCCTCGCCGTATTCTATACCGGTGGCCACTACATGGCGTTTCGTGATCGCCGCCGGATCGAAACCTTCACCGGTGATTTCGATATCCTGATCCGCGAAGCCACATACACCGCCCGCGATTTTCCCGCGATCCTGACCGACATGCGCCAGATGATCCGCTAGGGGGTCATCCGGAGTGGTGTGCCCACAAGCGTCATTTCCCTCATGTCGCCTCAAACCTTCGGATCAGGATTTTCCGTATGCCCGTCCACCGCAATCACCTGCCCCGAAACCATACGCGCACGCTCTGATCCCAGAAACACCGCCATATCCGCAATGTCACGCGCCTCAACAAAGGACCGCATTGAAGTGCCCGCTGCATAGCCGTCGTAGACCTGATCACGCGTCATCCCCTTGGCTGCCGCTTCGCGCGCCAGCACACCCTCCATCCGTTCGCCTTCCACCGATCCCGGACAGATCGCATTGGCCCGTATACCAAACGGTCCCAACTCCATGGCCAATGTCTTCATCAACCCGATCATCGCCCATTTTGCCGCCGCATAGGGTGCACGGTTGGGATAGCCAAACAGACCCGCCGTCGACGATGTAAGCACAATTGAGCCGCATCCAGCAGCCTTCATCCGGGGGGCCGCATATTTTGCAGCCAGAAAGGCGCCTTCCAGGTTGACGCTTACACATCTACGCCAATCCTCCAGTGCCACATCCTCAACCAGCGCCGTCGGCCCTGCGATCCCCGCATTGGCACAGAGCACATCCAGCTGATCCAGCTGTGCAAAGACATCCGCAACCGCCGCCTCATCACTCGCATCCGCCTGAAACCCGCGCCAGCCCTTTGGACAGGTGGCCAAGGCCTGCGCATCCACATCGGTCACCCAAACCTCGAAACCCGCAGCATCAAAGCCTTCCCCCATCGCACGGCCGATACCCGAGGCACCGGCCGTAATGAGAACCCGTTTCATCGTGGCCCGCCAATTGCACGGCCCAAGCCATCGGGCTTTGCCAATCCCGCATGCCCCTGCGCGATCCGTACCAGAGCGGCCTCAATCGCAGGCGAAGGCGGTGACGGCTTGCGTGTCTCCAAGCTGACATGCAGCAGGAAATGTTCCCCCGTTGCCAGCAACCGGTCGCCCTCTTGCATGACGTGGAACAGGTGCATTTTCTTGCCCTCCCCCAAAATCACTTGGGTTTTGATCTCGATCACCGCGCCGGCATGCACCTCGTCCAGATGCCGGATATGGGTCTCGGCGGTAAAGTAGCTCCCGCCCTTTGAAATATAATCAGCATCGCAACCGATCATCTCCATGAAACGGTCCGTTGCATCCGCAAAAGCCTGCAAATACCGGCTCTCGGTCATGTGCCCGTTGTAATCTGTCCAATCGAGCGGCACCGTTCGGCGCGCTGTCAACACAGGCTGATCTGCATCCACATCATCCGCATGTGCGCCCAGCGCCGTGCCCGCACGCATCACCTTTTCCTGCGCATTCAACAAGGCCCCCGCCCCCCAATTCTGCGCCTTCAACCCACGCATCATGGTCACCAGATTATTGTCCCTGATCCGCTCCAGGGCGCGGATCGAATGATGACCCGATTGCGCATCCGACTGCCCTGCAATCAAATCTACCAACTCGTCGGTAAACTCCGGCACATCCATCAACTTGGTCCAGGGCCATTTCAAAGCCGGACCGAACTGCGCCATGAAATGTTTCATGCCCGCCTCGCCCCCGGCCACGCGGTAGGTCTCGAACAGGCCCATCTGCGCCCAACGGATGCCAAAACCATAGCGGATCGCATCGTCAATCTCTTCCGTCGTGGCAATCCCGTCCTTGACCAGCCAGAGGGCCTCGCGCCACACAGCTTCCAGGAAACGGTCTGCCACATGGGCATCAATCTCTTTCTTCAGATGCAATGCATGCATCCCAAGCGCAGACAGCGTGGCCTTGGCCCGCTCGATCAACCCCGCATCGCCCGCATCCCCCGGCACCAGTTCGACAAGCGGCAGCAGATAGACCGGGTTAAACGGATGGGCGACCATGATCTGCCCCGGCCGCACCGCGCCTTGTTGCAACTCGCTTGGCTTAAAGCCCGAGGTGGACGAGCCAATTACCGCATCTTCGGCACACGCCGCCTGCACCTCAGCAAAAGTGGCGTGTTTGATGTCCAGCCGCTCCGGCACGCTTTCCTGTATCCATTCGGCCCCTGCCACGGCCTCTGCAATCGTGGCGTGAAAACTCAGTTCTCCCTCATCCGGCAAGGCCACATCCGTCAGCCCCGGCAAAGACCTGCGCGCATTCGCCATCACTTCGCCGATTTTACGCTTGGCCTGCGGGTCGGGGTCAAACACGCGCACATTCCAGCCATTCAACACAAACCGTGCCGCCCAGCCACCGCCAATCACCCCACCGCCAATAATCGCTGCCGTCTTCGTCATTTTACCACCCGCAATTTGCTGACATCCCAGCCGTTAAAATCCAAAATCTCGGTCGCCGCGCGAATCCGGTCACTTGCCGGTTTGCGCCTGCGGTTCAGGATCGCCGCCCAGCGACCGTCCGCGTCGCCAATCGCAGCCGTGCGAAACCCCTCGTCCACCCACATAATAACAAGCGTCCCATCCCCGCCCATCTGGCGCAGCACTCCCGGTGCTGAAATCAGAAAGGGCGTATCCACATCCCCCGTACGGCGCAGGTACACGCCGTCCGATGCAACCACATAGTTTTCCGAGCGCGCGCAACTTCCCAGACAGGCCACCGTCTGCCATTCTCCGGCGAAACGGGCGGAGTCAAAGCGGCTGGTGGCACCGAAGGCAACCGTCGGGTTACGCAACCCGATCACCACCTCTGACGGCGGCTGAGATGCGCAACCTGTCAAGAACACGGCCAGCAGACATGCTGCAATGCGGCGGTGTACAAGGGGTGCACGGGGGGTGCACGCAGGGTGATCCTCTATTTTGGGCAACGTTTCTGCATCTGCATTCACCGCGGCGCCCGCTTGGTCAGGCCCAGCTTCTCACGCACCTCATCCGGCCCGATAATCCGTGCACCCATGCTTTCGATGATCCCCCGCGCCCGCTCCACCAGTTGCCAGTTCTCGGCCAGAATACCTTTATCAAGCCACAGATTATCCTCAAGGCCGACCCTCACATTGCCCCCCGCCAAGACACTGGCGGCAACATAAGCCATCTGGTTGCGGCCCAGTCCGAACCCTGAGAAATGCCAGTCGGCAGGGACATTATTGACCATCGCCATAAAGGTATTCAAATCATCCGGTGCGCCCCAAGGCACCCCCATGCACAGCTGCACCAAAGCCGGCGCATCCAGAACACCATCGGCAACCAATTGTTTTGCATACCATAAATGACCTGTATCAAAGGCTTCAATCTCGGGTTTCACGCCCAGTTCCGTCATCATGCGGCCCATCGCCGTCAGCATACCGGGGGTGTTGGTCATCACATAATCGGCCTCGGCAAAGTTCATCGTGCCGCAATCGAGCGTGCAAATCTCGGGCAGACAGTCGGCGATATGTGCCACCCTTTCAGAGGCCCCGACCATATCTGTGCCCTCTTGGCTCAGCTGCATGGGGTTTTCCGTTCCCCCGAACACAATATCGCCCCCCATCCCTGCTGTCAGGTTCAACACCACATCCGTGTCGCTGTCGCGGATGCGTTCGGTGACTTCACGATAGAGACGCAAATCGCGGCTAGGTTTGCCGGTCTCGGGATCGCGTACATGGCAATGCACCACCGCCGCCCCCGCCTTGGCCGCCGCGATGGCGCTCTCGGCGATCTGCTGTGGGGAGCGTGGCACATGCGGGCTTCGGTCTTGCGTCGCGCCTGAGCCTGTAACGGCACAGGTGATAAAGACCTCGCGGTTCATGGAAAGTGGCATGGAGGTGCTCCTTGTTTTTGGGGAATAGGTTATCGGGTTTATACAAAAGATGGCGCACGAAAGACCTCTACGCCATGCTGAATGCGACAGGTTGCGCCATCAGGAACGACGGTTGCGGCCAAGACCGTTTCCTTACAAGAAAACGCACCCGATTGTTTGGAAAACGCCGCCCGCTTCAATACGGCAGCGGATGAGCCCGGTTCACGTCGTCCAGTGCTGCCAGCACCTCGTCGCTCAAGGTCACCTCAGCAGCCCCAAGCGCCGTCTCCAACTGGGCCATTGTCGTCGCGCCAAAGATTACAGAGCCCATAAACGGCCGCTGGCAACACCAGGCCAAGGCCATATGCACCGGATCCAAACCGTATTTCTTGGCCACTTTCAGATAGGCGCCAACCGCCTTGAACGCGCGCGGCCCCTTGCGCCCGCCAAGGTCCAGATTAAGCGACAAACGCGATCCTTCAGGCACTGCGCCGCCTTGGTACTTGCCCGTCAACAGCCCTGTGGCGAGCGGCGAAAACGCAAACATATCAATGCGTTCGTTCACACATGCCTCTGCTACATCGGTGTCCGCCATCCGGCACATCAGTGAATACTCATTCTGCACCGAAATCGGACGCGGGCCGCCTGTACGTTTGGCCGCTTCGACCCATTGCGTCATGCCCCAGGCGCTTTCATTGCTCAAACCGAAATGGCGGATGGTGCCGCGCTTGATCTCTGCCTGCAGTGCGCCCAGCGCGTCCTCCATATGGGCCATCGTCTCTGCACGGTTCTGGCCCGAAGGATCATAGGTCCAGTTCTTGCGGAACATATAGCTGCCGCGGTTAGGCCAATGAAATTGATAAAGGTCGATCCAGTCGGTCTTGAGACGGCGCAGGGATCCTTCAACGGCTTGCGCAATCGTTTCCGAGGAAATCGGGGCCCCTTCGCGCACATGCGCCAGTCCCTCGCCCGAATGTTTGGTCGCCAGCACCACATCATTGCGCCGCATGTCGCGCTCATTCCACAAGCCGATGATCCGCTCGGTCCGGCCCGTCGTTTCTGCGCTGACCGGATTGACCGGATACATCTCGGCGGTATCGATGAAATTGATGCCCGCATCCAGCGCCCGGTCAATCTGCGCATGGGCTTCGTCTGCCGAATTCTGTGTGCCCCATGTCATAGAGCCCAAACACAGCTGCGAAACCAACAAGCCACTACCGCCAAGGTCATTCTTTTTCATCATCGCCTCTCAATTTTCACCCATCCTAAGACCCTGCCATGGACCTTCAAGATAAAACCCACCTGCCCTTTGGCACAAATGTCTAAACAAATTCCATGAAGATCAGGAAACGACGTGATTTGTCGAGTTTCGGCTTGGGTACTGGAGCCGAAAATGCGTTAAAGCATCATGCGTTTGCTCATTTCATTTGCCGCCCTGTTTCTATCCGTCATTTTGCTGCAGCTTTCTTCGGGGGGCGTTGGCCCGATTGATGTGCTGTCGGGCAGCGCTCTGGGTTTTTCGCGTCAGGAAATCGGCCTGTTGGGATCGGCGCATTTTCTGGGCTTTTTCATTGGGTGCTGGTGGTCCCCGCGTTTGATGGGCTCCGTCGGGCACAGCCGCGCATTTGCCGCATTCACAGCCATGGGGGCCATCGGATTGATGGCGCATATGCTTGTAGTGGACGCCTATGCCTGGGCCATCATGCGCATCGCGTCGGGGCTTTGTGTTGCAGGGTGTTACACGGTGATCGAAGCCTGGTTGCAAGCCAAAGTCACCAATGAAACACGGGGCCGCGCCATGGGCATCTATCGCGTCGTCGACATGACCGGCAGCTTGGGTGCACAAATGATCGTCGGGATCCTCGCCCCCGCGTCCTATGTATCCTACAACCTGTTGGCCATCGGTTGTTGCGCAGCCCTTTTGCCGCTGACGCTGACCACGATCAAGCCGCCTGAAACGCCCGCATCGCCGCGCCTGCGCCCCAGACTGGCCTTCGACCGGTCGCCCCTTGCCGCAGCGGGTGTGGTGGTTGCCGCCTTGTCCAGCGCCTCGTTCCGCATGGTTGGCCCGATCTATGGCCAGGAAGTCGGATTGACGGCAGGTCAGATCGCCTGGTTCCTGTCGGCCTTTGTGCTGGGCGGCGCTTTGGCGCAATTTCCCATCGGCTGGCTGGCCGACAAATACGACCGGCGCTGGGTGCTCATCTGGCTCTCCGCTGCCGCCATCCTCAGCTGCGGTGTCACCATGTTATCCAGCGGGCTTGGGACAACGGGTATCATGCTGTCGGCGGGGCTGTTCGGCCTCACGACCTTTCCGATCTATTCCGTAGCGGCGTCTCATGCACATGACTTTGCCAGTGACGATGAACGTGTCGAACTCTCTGCCGCCTTGATGTTCTGGTTCGCGTCGGGGGCCATTTTCGCCCCCTACCTCGCTTCCGTGCTGATCGAAAGCTACGGGCCGGCAGCGCTTTTTACCATGATATCGGTCGGGCATGCGTTGCTGGTGGTCTTTGGACTGATCCGGATGCGGGCGCGCCCGGCACAACAAAAACGCACGCCCTATGTCTATGCCCCGCGCACCTCTTTCACCATTGGCCGGTTGCTACGCAAGGACCGCAACAAGCGATAACTGACACCTCGCATGCGCAGGGCCGATTGATCATGGAGACTGTGCAGTCTATGTCAGGCAGACCCGCGTAAAGGAACAGACATGGCCCGCCACCTTATCACTTCTGCCATCCCCTATATCAATGGCATCAAACACCTTGGAAATCTGGTGGGCAGCCAACTGCCTGCAGACCTTTACGCACGCTATCTTCGGGCGCGGGGTCACGAGGTTCTGTACCTGTGTGCCACGGATGAACACGGAACACCTGCTGAACTGGCCGCAAGCAAGGCGGGCAAACCGGTGGCCAAATACTGCAAGGAAATGCATGCGGTTCAAGAGCGTATTGCGGGTGACTTCGGCCTGTCGTTCGACCACTTTGGACGCTCATCTTCGCCGCAAAACCACGCGCTGACACAGCATTTTGCAGGGGTACTTGCCGATCAGGGCATGATCGAGGAAGTGACCGAGAAGCAGGTTTATTCCAATGCGGACGGGCGGTTCCTGCCGGATCGCTATATCGAAGGCACCTGCCCCAACTGCGGATTCGACAGCGCCCGGGGCGATCAATGTGACAATTGCACCAAGCAACTGGACCCCGTCGATCTGATCGACGCGCGCAGTACGATTTCTGGCTCTACCGATCTGGAAATGCGCGACACCAAACACTTGTACCTGCGTCAAAGCCAGATGAAAGACCGTTTGGACGCTTGGATCGACGAGAAAACGGATTGGCCGGTGTTGACCACTTCGATTGCAAAGAAATGGTTGCATGACGGCGACGGCTTGCGTGACCGTGGTATCACACGTGACCTCAACTGGGGTGTGCCGGTCAAACGCGGTGATGCGGATTGGCCCGGCATGGAGGGCAAGGTGTTTTACGTCTGGTTCGACGCACCGATTGAATACATCGCCTGTGGCGCCGAATGGGTCGAGGCAGGAAAGGGCACCGACTGGGAACGCTGGTGGCGCACCGACAAGGGCGCCGACGACGTGCGCTATACGCAGTTCATGGGCAAGGACAACGTGCCCTTTCACACGCTGAGTTTTCCCGCCACGATCATGGGGTCGGGAGAGCCATGGAAACTGGTGGATTACATCAAATCCTTCAACTACCTGACCTATGACGGCGGGCAGTTTTCAACCTCGCGCGGACGTGGGGTGTTTATGGATCAGGCGCTGGAAATCCTACCGGCCGATTACTGGCGCTGGTGGTTGCTCAGCCATGCGCCAGAAACTTCGGATGCAGAGTTTACTTGGGAAAACTTCCAGAGTTCTGTGAACAAGGATCTGGCTGACGTCCTTGGCAACTTCATCAGTCGCATTACGAAATTCTGCCGTTCCAAGTTTGGCGAAACCGTACCAGAAGCAGGCAGATACGGTGGCCCCGAAGAGGCCTTGATCGCTGACCTCACCACGCGTGTGGCCCGCTATCAGAGCCATATGGAGGCCATCGAGGTGCGTAAATCCGCGCAGGAGTTGCGGGCGATTTGGGCGGCAGGGAATGAATATCTGCAGGCCGAAGCGCCTTGGACGACATTCAAGACCGATCCCGACAAGGCCGCCGCACAAGTACGTTTGGCATTAAACCTCATACCACTTTACGCGGTCCTGTCCGCGCCTTTCATTCCGACCGCTGCCGCGTCGATGCTTGCAGCCATGAAAGTGGACGATGCAGGTTGGCCGGATGACGTGCCCGCAGCCTTGGCCCACTTGGCCCCCGGACACGCGTTTGAAGTGCCCGAGGTGTTGTTTGCCAAAATTACCGACGACAATGTCATGGATTGGGCAGAGCGTTTTGCAGGCATTCGGGACTAGCTGCAGACCGCACGCCTAGAACTCCTCCCAGCCCTCTGCGGCAAGGTCGGCGTTTGCCTCAAGGGCGGTGTTGCCTTGGACGACCGCCCGCGCAGGCACAGGTTTATGCGGCGTCGGTTTTGCCGCAGGTATTTTGCGCGCTCCTTCATTGGGTTTTCCCAGCTTAAAGCGGGAAACGGCATGAACCAACGCATCCGCCTCCGACGTCAGCGCGTGGCTGGCGGCGGTTGTTTCTTCGAACATTGCAGCGTTCTGTTGGGTGACATGATCCAGCTCGTTCACGGCCGTGTTGATTTCAGCCAGACCAATGGATTGTTCACGCGCAGATGTCGCGATGTTCGAAACCCGGCTTGAAATTTCGGCCACCGAGGTCACGATCGACGCGAGCGCTTTGCCTGTTCGATCCACCAGATCGACACCTTGCTGCACCTGTTCCCCGCTTGAATTGATCAATTCGTTGATTTCACGGGCCGCGTCAGAAGACCGTTGGGCCAGGGCGCGCACTTCGGTTGCGACAACGGCAAAACCGCGCCCCGCCTCGCCAGCACGCGCGGCTTCGACACCCGCGTTAAGTGCCAGCAGATTGGTCTGAAAGGCGATGTCGTCAATGACACTGGTGATTTTGGAAATTTCCTGCGAGGAAGTCTTGATCCCGTCCATCGCCGTCACGGCCTTGCGGGCCACGTCGCCGCCCTGATCGGCGTTGCGCTGTGCATCAGCCGACATCTTGCTGGCGTGATCGGCACTTTCAGCGGCCGAACGCACCGAAACCGTCAATTCATCCAGTGCGGCTGCGGTTTCTTCCAGGGTGGCGGCCTGTTTCTCGGTCCGCCGTGACAGATCATCTGCAGCCGAGGTAATCTCGCCCGTTTCATTGCGAATTGAATCGGAATTGTGGATCACCGCCGAGATAGCATCGCGAAGTGATTTGACCGTGGCGTTGAAATCACTGCGCAGCTGAAGATAGACGTTCGGAACCTCGTCCCTGATGTCGCATTCAAGATCACCGTCCGACAACCTGTTTAATCCAATACCCAGTATTTGAACAACTTTGGTCTGCTCTTCAGCCGCCAGAAGTCGTTCCGCTTCGGCGGCTTTGATCGCTTTATCCTGATCCGTCACATCGGTGCCGATGAAGATAATGCGATCAGGCGTACCATCCTCGGTTTTCGTCACCGCAAAGCTACCGTCCACAGTAAAATGCTTGTCTGCAAACTTGCTATATGCATTAAAGCGGCCTTGCTGGAGCTCTTCACACATCACCTGTCGGACGAATTCATCACCCGTGGTGTCGCCTGACAGATTTCCCTTGAAAATACTCGACAGGCTGCAAACCACCGTGTCTTTAAATTCGCCATTGATCATTGATAGGAAAATGCTGTTGGCATCAATGACCCTGCCGGCCTTGTCAAATACGATACGGGCTTGTGCGGCATTAATGGCCTGAACCAAGGCTGCGTCCTGAGCGGCTTTCGTGCGATCGACCCATTCCACGACACAACCGAACAACCGGTCTTTCGCGTCATGTACCGGATTGATGTTCAATTGCAGAATCCGCCCCCCGGAGCGCAGGTTCACTATACGCTCGTCCTTGGACAACTCGACCGAAGGATCTGTGACCTTGCCCAACATGGTTTTAAGGTGCGCTATCTTGCCAAGATCCTCGTGAACAAGCTTGTCTGGCTTCATATCGGGCCAGACCTCTTTGATATCAGGCAATAGTGTCTCCATCAGATCAATACAGGCCGGGTTCACAAAGGTAATCTTGAACGACATGTCCACAATCATCATTGCCGCGGCAGAACCTTCTAACGCCGCGCTCTTGAAAAGATTCTCCAACTCCTGCACCCGCGCCTCTGCCAGCTTAGTGCGAAACTGATCGAGCCGGTTGGCCATCACACCGATTTCGTCACGTCGGCTGGCATAAGGCACCTCAGTGTCCAAATCGCCCTCGGCCACGGTTCCCATCGCAAGGCCGAGTTTTGCCAGCGGTTGTGACATGCGCATGCGCAAAAATATGATCGCGCAGATCAACGCGGTCAGGAAAACAACCAACCCGATCGCCATGGTAATTCTCTCATCCCGGGCAAGAGCCGCAAGAGCGGGCTCCATGGTCCAGGCGGTGACGACAACACCGACGATTTCGTTATCCGCCCCGAAACGGCTGGGTACCGCTGCTATCATGCCATCGGTGGAACGGACCGTGCCGCCCGCTTGCAGGGCCTGGTTGCCAAGGTCTGTCATCTGCGCGGCGACGTCATCCGGCATCCCGTCCCCAGTTTGGTACACAGAAATTGCGGCCGCGTTGAATACCATGCCGCCAAGCGCATCCTGACCGGTGCTTTCCAGAACACTGCTGACTATCTGGGATAACGCATCGACATTGGAAAATTTGATAGATCCGCCCATTTGCATCGCCAAAAGTTCGGTCACTTCTTGCGCACGAACCGATGTGGTGTTGGAAGTTTTTTCCCGCCCGGCCTTGTGGTTTTTATATTCGATAACAGAAACAACCAGCGCAACACAAAGCGCCACGACAAAGGTGCATTGGAAGAAAAGGCTTTTCAGAAAGGGAACGCGGGTCTCCGGCGCGGCATTTTCAGACATGTTGCATTTCCTTTACACGGCAGGCGGTCAACTTGGACCAGTTCTGCGGTTCTTAGGCAGACATGTATTTCCAGCCGATTAACGCCGCAGGTTTTCCTGCTGGCTACATGCCCGTACAACCTCTGCCACTTCAGTGAAGGCTTCGGATAATGGGTTGGATTTTCGCCAAATCATACCAATTGTGCGCCCCGGCTGTGGCCCCTCAAAGGGCGTACAGCAGACATTTGCGGATCGGGTTTCGACCTCCACCGCCATCTGCGGGATTAGGGTCACGCCGATTCCCGCCCCGACCATCTGCACCAGTGTTGACAGGGAACTGCCATCAAGACCGTCACGCGCCATTGTGGTCGGCGCATTACAAAATCCCAATGTCTGGTCCCGAAAACAATGGCCTTCTTCCAATAATAACAGGCGCATATCACGCAAATCATCGCCCTTGGGTGCGGGCCGCGCTGCGTCGCTCTTGGGGCGCACCAACAGGAAACTTTCGCTGAACAGGGCTGTCTCGGCCAAGGCCGTTTCCGAAACAGGCAATGCCACAATCGCTGTATCCAGCTGACCTTGCAGAACTTCCTGCACCAACCGTGGCGTCAAGGTTTCGCGCACATGCAAATCAAGTGCCGGATGGCTTTGGTTCAACTTTCCGATCAAGGTTGGCAATAAATACGGTGCTATTGTCGGAATCACACCAAGGCGAAAGCGTCCCGTCAGCTGACCTTGGGCCGCACGGGCAAAATCATCCAATTCATCAACAGCGCGCAGAATCGCCGCCACACGCTCAAGAAACGCCTCACCGAAAGCCGTCAGTTGAATCTGCCGCGCGTTGCGTTCGACCAATTGCGTACCAAGGGTTTGCTCCAGCTCCTTTATTTGCACAGAAAGCGCGGGTTGCGAGATTGAAGATGCCTCAGCTGCGCGGCCAAAATGGCGGTGCTGTGCAAGTGCTTCAAAATAGCGCAATTGTCGGATCGTGAAGTTTGCCATAACCTCAAGTTATCACAGCCATCAGATAATCCAACTTATAACTACCGGTTGGCTTTGATATGGTACCCTCAAATCATCTGAAAGGGAGAGACCGATGGACGGTAATGATTATGAAACGGGCGGCAAATGCCCCGTGATGCACGGCAGCACCAAACATGTCACACATGATGCGCGTACCAACAAAGACTGGTGGCCGAACCAGCTTAACCTAAAGATTTTGCACCAGAATACACCATTGGGAAATCCAATGGGTGAGGATTTTGACTATGCGGAAGCCTTCAAAAAGCTTGATCTGGATGCGGTGAAAAAAGACCTCGCGGCGCTGATGACAGATTCGCAAGACTGGTGGCCTGCGGATTATGGTCACTACGGGCCCTTCTTTGTCCGCATGGCGTGGCACTCGGCAGGCACCTATCGCTCCGGTGATGGCCGCGGCGGTGCGGGTTCCGGCTCGCAGCGCTTTGCGCCACTGAACTCCTGGCCGGACAACGGCAACCTTGACAAAGCCCGCCGCCTGCTCTGGCCGATCAAACAGAAGTACGGGCGTCAGATTTCCTGGGCCGACTTGTTTGTACTGACCGGCAACGTCGCCATGGAGACAATGGGCTTTGAATGTTTCGGCTTTGCCGGTGGCCGCGAAGACATCTGGGAACCCGAGGAAGACATCTATTGGGGCACCGAGGAAGAGTGGCTGGAGCCTTCGGGCGGTGAGAACAGCCGCTATTCCGGCGAGCGTGATCTGGAAAATCCACTGGCTGCCGTCCAGATGGGTCTGATCTATGTGAACCCGGAAGGGCCAGACGGGAATCCTGATCCGCAAGCTTCGGCTTTCGACATTCGCGATACTTTCGGACGTATGGCGATGAACGACGAGGAAACCGTCGCACTGGTTGCCGGCGGTCACACTTTCGGCAAGGCGCATGGTGCCGGCGATCCGACGTTGGTGGGCGCAGAGCCCGAAGCGGCCGGTATCGAAGCCATGGGCTTTGGCTGGGCCAATACTTTTGAAAGCGGGCTTGGCGCACACACCACAACCTCTGGGATCGAGGGTGCATGGACCCCAACGCCGATCACATGGGACATGTCCTATTTCGACACGCTTCTGGGCAACGAATGGGAATTGACCAAAAGTCCGGCGGGCGCACATCAGTGGAAGCCCAAGGGCGACGCTATGGCAAACACCGTACCGGATGCCGCCACCGGCAAACCAACCCACCAGCCCATGATGACCACGGCGGATATGGCGCTGCGCACCGATCCGGAATACCTGCGCATTTCCAAGCATTTCCATGCTAATCCGGATGTCTTTGCCGATGCCTACGCGCGCGCCTGGTTCAAACTGACCCACCGCGACATGGGCCCCAAAGTACGGTATTTGGGCAAGGAAGTTCCCGCCGAAGACCTGATCTGGCAAGATCCGCTGCCTGCCGTCGATCATCCGTTGATCAACGACCAGGATGTCGCGGACCTTAAGGCCAAGATCGTCGCAACCGGTCTGAGCGTGTCCGAACTGGTGTCGGTGGCATGGGCTTCTGCGTCAACCTATCGCGGGTCGGATCATCGGGGCGGTGCCAATGGCGCCCGCATCCGTCTGGCCCCGCAAAAGGATTGGGAGGTCAACGAGCCTGCAAAGCTGGCAAAAGTTCTGGCCGCTTTGGAGGAGGTGCAATCCGCGTTTAACAATGCGGCCTCGGGTGGCAAGAAAGTTTCCCTTGCCGATCTGATCGTTCTGGGCGGCAACGCCGGAGTCGAGCAGGCTGCGAAAGCCGCAGGTCACGCCATCACCGTGCCTTTCTCACCGGGACGTACCGATGCAACAGCCGAGCAGACCGACGCCGAGAGCTTTGACCCGCTTGAGCCGAAAGCAGACGGTTTCCGCAATTACCTTGCGGTGGACTTTGCCGTGCCGACAGAGAAACTGCTGGTGGACCGGGCGCAACTGCTGACCCTGACCGCGCCGGAAATGACGGTTCTTGTCGGTGGTCTGCGGGTCATTGGTGCTAACCATGGCGGGCGGACGCACGGGGTATTCACCGATGCACCGGGCAGCTTGAACAACGCGTTCTTCAAGACGATCTTGGATATGGGTGTCACATGGCATGCCATTGAAGGCGAGGAAGTGTTCGAAGCACGGGACCGCCAGACCGGTGCTGCTGTACGGACAGGCACACGGACCGACCTGATCTTCGGGTCCAACTCGCAATTGCGCGCGCTGGCCGAAGCTTATGGCAGCGACGACGCCGAAGCGCGCTTTGTTTCGGACTTCGTAAAAGCGTGGAACAAGGTGATGAATGCGGATCGTTTCGATCTGGCGTAAACCTCCCGCGTGACACTGAAGAGGCCCTTCTGAGCAATCAGGAGGGCCTTTTCCGTGCGGGCTAGGGGGCGACCCATCTGCCACGCCACCCGTCTTGCACGCCAAATACCGCACGCCGGTGACGCGTATCGAGATGTACCAGATCAATCTGTGTCAACCGGCATTCAAGAACGGCAAAGCGGTTACGGTCTGCGGTTTTTTCAAAGGCATGAACACTTGCTATCGGCGTCCCCGGCACCGGCACGGTGCCATAGGACACCCGCGATGCAGCCGGGACTTTGGCCCATGCGGCCTCAACCTGAGGGCCGGTCACAACCCCGACCCGCGCGGTCAGTCTGATTTGCAAATCTACTTCGGGCAACCAGATGTGTAACGCCGCAAACGGGTTATGGCGCAGCGCTGCGACCTTGCCGGTCTCGGTATCCGTATGCACCTCTAGCGTCATATCGATGCGGTTCGCCCCACGTAACGCCACGGTGCGCGCTTGCGGCATTCCGTCAGGGCCAACAGTGGCAAATGTCGGATAGCGCGCAGGCGAGGCGCTGTCTGCAACGCCTTGCGCCATTTGCCGCCACGCTTCCTCCAAAAACGCGCCCAGATCGTTCGGATCACTCATAGCCTGTCATCTCCAGATACCCCGTGCCGCTGTGGCTGCCCTGCACTGTTACCGGCCCTTCCCAATACGGGATAGACAGGTCCATCCAGGCGTTCCGGTTCAACGCCGAAACCCGGACATCAACCCCGCGTTCGGGCAAGCGCACCTGCCATTCTACCGGAACCTCGCGATCCGCAACCCTATGGTTTTCCAAAGGCTGTGCGGTAAATACCCCCGCAGGCATAGATGTTGTCGTCCCATCCGGTCCGATCCACGTCGAGGCGCTATAGATTTCACCATCGGTCTGGCGCAACTGGAACCCCATCAATTTCGCACCATCGTCGAAGGACAGTGAAAACCAGTCCCAGCCGGTTTGCGTTTCCCCCAGAGGCTGCGACGACCATTCGCGGTCCAACCACGCAGAACCGGTGACTTCCACCTCGCCTTCGGGCAGTTTCAATATCCCCGCGATGTCGAAAAACGGCTGGGAATAATAGTAACTCGCCTGCCCCTGCTGGGACTTTACGGAAAAGCCGCCTGTGCCGTGAAACACCAACGGTCCTTGCGCCTTCAGCGCCATCTTATAACCGAAATCGGGGGCGTTGGCCCTTAGCGTCATTACGTCGAAATCCGGGCCCTTCAACGCCCATTCGTCGATCCATGCATGAAACGGCGCGGCAGTCACACCCGCTTGCCCGATCCCGCCGCGGGCAAACCGTTCTGTGACAAAATGGGCATCAGGTGTGGTGACCGCCGCATGGGCGAACCACACCTGCGGCGATCGCCACCCCGCCACCTCGCCGGGGGCAAGGGCCGTGCGAAACAACGTCCATTGCAGCCCGTAGGGCGTGCCATCAAGGCCCTGCAGATTTGCTGTTAGGTACCACCACTCGATACGGTAATCCGGGTGAGGCCCATGATCTGCGGGAAAACTGAAATCTGTGTCCGGCTGTGGCGTGGCGAAACCTTCCACATCCGCGCCAAGACCAGAAAACCCCTGCGCCCAAAGAGTGACGGGCAACAGGCACAGAAAGACAAGCAGCTTAACGTTCATTGGCAAAAACCTTGAGCAAAGCGGAGGGCGGTATGCGCATCAGTCGCAGCGCGGGCCACAGGGCCGCCAGCAATGCCGCGATCAGCGCATAGGTCCCCAGCCAGAGGTATTCGAGCGGAAACAGGAACATCGGCAATTGCCATCCAAATGCCTCAACGTTGATGATCCGTAGCAAAACCCAGGCCAGCGCCAGACCCAAGGGCACCGCGCAAATAAACACCAGCATAGCCAATGCCACGGCACGCAGTATTTCAAGACGACCCAAACTGCGCCGCGTAAGACCCAAGGCCCAGACCGGGGCAAGTTGCGGCACGCGCAGATCTGCCAAGGTCAGAAGACTCATCAGGATGGCAAAACCCGCCACCAACAAGGTCAGGGCATTGAGGGCAGCGGTGACGGTAAAGGTCCGCTCGAAGACTTGCATCGACAGTGCCTTGATGGCCGCCTGATCCGTGATGGCATTTTGTGCAATCCCAAGCTGTTCCGTCAAGCTCTGGCGCAGGGCAGTAGGGTCCACCGAGCGCATGCCAAACCGCAGCGGCACCCGCGACGGATGCATCTTCTGGAACAAGGTTTGCGAGATCACAACCTGTCCGCTGGGATTGCCATAGTCCCCGACAACCGCCACGATGGGCAAGGTCAGATCCGCATCAATCTCGATATTGTCCCCCACCCAAAGCCCCGCACGCCGGGCCAGCTGTTCGTTGACAACTGCCGCCTGCCCGGCCTCTACCGCATCCCAAGGCTGATCCGTTGCGCCCAGAAAAACCCAGTTCTCGCGATAGGTTGGACCAACCCGCACACCAAACAATTCGGTCGGGCGACCGGTGATGCGGGTTTGCACCGACATGAGCGGCAGCGCTTCGATGGCGTTTGCCTCCAGATAGGCCAGCAGTGCGGCACTTTCATCTGGGGTTTCGACCTGCACAAAAAGCTCGGGCGCAAGACGCTGGTCAAGGAACCCCACGAAGGTCAGACGGAAACTCGACACCATGGTCGACACACCTATATTGGCCGATACCGCCAGCAGCAACGCCATCAGGGCAAGGCTGAGACCGGGCAATTGCTGGCGTGTGTCGGCCCAGAACCATTCCCACAACGGTGTGCCTGCGCGGGATTCGCATTTGGACAACACCAGCGACGCGACGACAGGCAGGGCAAGTGCTGCGCCGATCAACAAACATCCCAGCAATGCGAAACCAGCAAACAACCCTTGCCCGACCACAGCCAGAACAAGTGCTCCCCCCAGCAAGACAATGGCCGACTGCGTCTGGAGCCGGAACCGCGCGGCTGACGCCATCACCCAAGCACGAGGTCGCACACTTGCCAGCAGTGGCATGTGACGCACCTGCCAAATGCGCCCCGCGAGCGCGGCAGCTGTGCCGAGCAATGCGATGAACAGACCCGATAGCCACCACGCGGCGCGGATTTGCAGCGTGCCCGAAATTTCGGCGCCGTAAAGCCCGCGCAGGGTGGCCGCAACATCAGGCAGCAGCAGGGCCGCAATAAGATACCCTGCGACAACACCCATCGCGGCGCCGATGGCCGCCAGCATCATCATTTCGACCGCGATCATCGTGACCAACAAGCGCAAGGGCACGCCCAAAGAACGCAGGGTGCGGATCATCCCGCGCCGCTGCTCAAACGCTAGGCCGATGGTGCTGTGCACGATGAACAAACCGACGGCAAAACTGAGCAGCCCAAAAGCGGTGAGGTTCAAGTGGAAACTATCGGTTAGCTGTCCGATGTCAGCGCCCTGCTGCGCGTTTTGCAGACGCAGGTCAGGGGCAATGACGGACAGGTCCGGCCGGCCAAGCGGCTGATCCGGCAATACGATGAGACGGGAAAGATCGTCTCGGCCAAGCAGTTCCTGCACCGTGCCGATGTCGGCAATGCCAATATCGGGGCCAATGCCGGCGTCGACCTTTAGGGCCATATCCCCTTCAAACCGCTGCGCGGTCCGGGCATTTACAAAAACCCGTTCCGCGCCCGCGGCGCCCAACGTCAAAAGCCGTTCCGGTTGCACCCCGCCCAGCCCGCCGGGCGAAGTCACGGGATCAATGCCGATGATGCGCAGCCCTGAGAGCCGCCCCTCGATCACCGGTGAGACCAGCCACCCTGCCCGTCTGAGCGCGATATATCTGTCCTGAGGAATTACCGCCCCCTGTCGCGGCACCAACTGGTCATACTGCGCCTCGCCCAAAGTCGCGGCAGCTGCCCCGTAACTGGCACGGGCTTCGGCGTTGATCGCCTGCACCCCGGACCAAAGAGCAGTGGCCAGTGCCAGCCCCGCGAGGTAGGCAAACAGCTGGATCGGATTGCGTCCCCAATGCGACAACAGCGCCGAAAAACAGGCCTGCATCATGCCAGCAGGCCGTTTTTCAGATGCAACCGGCGCTGCATACGCGCGGCAATGGCCGGGGAGTGTGTTACAACCATAAGGGCCGCCCCTGTTTGTGTGACGAGGCCCAGCATCTGCTCAAGCACTTCCTTGGCGGTGTCTTCATCCAGATTGCCGGTGGGTTCATCCGCCAGCAACAGCTTCGGCTTTGCGGCCAATGCACGGGCAATGGCCACACGTTGTTGCTGTCCCCCAGACAGGGTTTCAGGATATTTGTTCAGGTGATCCGACAGGCCCAAAGCCGTGGCAACATGAGAGACACGATCCGCATCCCCACGCCCCGCCAACCGCGCCTGAAACGCGATGTTCGCCGCGACTGTGAGAGAAGGGATAAGATTGAACTGCTGAAAGACCAGGGCAATATCGCTACGCCTCAGGGCTGCGCGGGCGCTGTCATCCATCTGGCCCAGATTCTGACCGGCAATCCTGACGGCACCACTCTCGAACCCTTCCAGTCCAGCGGCCACATGTAGCAGCGTGCTTTTTCCGCTTCCGGATTCCCCCGTCAACGCCAGCGTCTGCCCCGCCGCCAGATCAAAGCTGACGCCCCGTAGCACGGGCACAGGTCCGTCGCTTGTCGGAAAGGACTTCTGAACCTTCTCAAATTCTAGCAACATCGCATTCCCCTGATTGCCCCAAGACTTAGCGGATAGTGCAAAGAATGACAGCGCGATGCCTGATTTTGACCAAAATGACGCGGTGCGGCAATGCCGTCTGGCGCTCTCGGCGTGCGTACTTTGGCATGAGCCTAGAAGGTTGGCGGCGTGCAGGCACTGAAAATCCTGCAGGTTGTGTCACTGATATTGCGAAAACGGTGCGGCAGACGGCTGTCAAACAGGTACCCTTCGCCGACCCTCAAGACCTTGACCTGATCTGCGACGGTGATCTCGATCTCGCCCGATATCACGATCCCTGCTTCTTCGCCTGCATGGGTCAACCATTCGGGACCAGTGTCCGCCTGCGGTGGATAGGTCTCGTCCAGTATTTGCAGGGCATGGGTGCTTGCGTTGCCAAGCTGTCTTAACGAGACCGCAGGTCCACCCGATTGCGGCGCGATTTCGATGAATTCATCTGCCTTATAGAAATAGGTCGGTTGCGGTTCCTCTTCGAGGTTGGCGAAAAATTCGGCAATGCTCATCGGAATCGCGTCAAGCAGGCTTTTGAGAGAGGCCACCGAAGGGCTGGTCTTGTTCTGTTCGATGAGCGAGATCGTGCCATTGGTCAAACCGGCCCGCGCCGCCAACTCGCGTTGTGACAACCCGTGTGACTTGCGCAGTTCTTGCAGCCTTTTCCCAACGTTCACAATGCGTTCCCTCATTGGTTCGGTTTCTTTGCCTTGCAATTTCTCTAACCGATCTTTCGGCTTATCAAAAGCCAAATGGGGCAACTTCGGGAATTGCCTGAAGTTGACATCCGCAGCGCACCACAGTTGAGTATTGACAGATATAATAAACGTATTATGAGAATTTTAAACACCACCACATTTGGAATCATCCTTTGGGGCGGTCATGTTCAGAAGCCGTAGGAGCCTCGCCCATGTCGAATACTGTGAAAAAGAAGTCTCGTAAAGCCACGGCCAAGCCAGTGATGTCTGTTGTGCCGGACGTTGCCGTCACCGCGACATCGGGAAAAACCAACGCCGAGCTGGTTGCCCGTCGCGAAGCTGCCGTTGCCCGCGGCGTTGTCTCTGCTGCGCCGATCTTTGCCGATCACGCCGAGAACGCGGAATTGTGGGATGTCGAAGGCAACCGTTACGTGGATTTCGCAGGCGGCATCGCAGTTCTGAACACAGGCCACCGTCACCCCAAGGTCGTGGCCGCTGCCAAGGCGCAAGAAGATCACTATACGCACACCAGCTTTCAGGTTGTGCCTTACGAGCCCTATGTCGCGCTGGCCGAAAAACTGAACGCATTGGCCCCCGGTGATCATGCCAAGAAATCGCTGCTCGTCACTACAGGTGCCGAAGCTGTTGAAAATGCGGTGAAAATCGCCCGCGCCGCGACGGGGCGGCCCGGTGTCATCGCCTTTACCGGTGGTTATCACGGCCGCACCCTGCTGACGCTGGGCATGACGGGAAAAGTGTCACCGTATAAGAAAAACGTGGGACCTTTCCCATCCGATATCTTCCGCGCACCTTTCCCCTCACAGCGCGATGGCATTACGGTTCAGGACGCGCTGACCGGTCTGCAAAATCTGTTCCTGACAGATGCGCAGCCCGAGCGCATCGCCTGTATCATCATCGAACCCGTCTTGGGCGAAGGCGGCTATACGCCGGTGCCCTTCGAAATGATGCAAGCCCTGCGCGAAATCTGCGACACACATGGTATCATGTTGATTGCAGACGAAATTCAGGCCGGTTTTGGCCGTACCGGCAAATGGTTTGCGATTGAGCATTCCGGCGTTATTCCCGATCTGATCACGGTCGCGAAATCCATGGCCGGTGGGTATCCGATTGCCGGTGTGATCGGCCGGGCCGAAGTGATGGATGCGGTTATTCCAGGCGGTTTGGGCGGCACATATGCCGGTAACCCGGTGGCCTGTGCGGCTGCTTTGGCGGCCATCGAAGCGATTGAAGAAGAAGGTCTTCTGGCCCGTTCCACTGCTTTGGGTGAAACCTTCCGCGCCCGTTTTGCGGAAATCGGCGCCCGGGTCGCGCCTTTCCGTATGTGGGACATTCGCGGGCTTGGCGCAATGCTGGCAATCGAATTTGTGACCGACTTTGACAGTGCGACACCAGATGCGGATCTGACCAAATCCGTTGTTGCCCATGCCCTGAAACGCGGGTTGATCCTGTTGGCTTGTGGCATGCACGGCAATGCCTTGCGGATCATGGTACCGCTGACGGCATCGGATGCGATCATCGACGAAGGTATCGCGATATTTGAAGCGTCGTTGACCGCAGCCATTGCGGAACAGGGTGCCTAAACCAAACTCCTAAATTTACCAAGGGGCGGGCCTAAACGGTCCGCCTTTTTTGTTTTCAGACGGGATGCAACCTCTCACCCGATGCCAAACCCAAGTAAACCTTGGCGTTTTTGCCAATCCGCAAACGATTCGGGTTTGGTTACGGAGCGGCGAACAGTAAAAATGTCCTCTGGCGGGCGCACGAATTTCGGCCAAAAACAAGCACTTTGATAATAATATTAAACACTTTCGACAAAAATTAATGTTTCCGGTTGTAAGCACAGCACTGAAACGTCAGGCTTCTTAAAAGCTGCTGCTTTCTGGTGCAGGCAGCTGAACCGTCGCACAGAGGACGGAAGTGTTGTTTGCCAAACACGCCCACCAGACGGTCGCGAGACGGAACGACTCTTGGCGAGATGGCACTCGCGGGTTGCTGCAGAACTGTGAAACGGGAAGAACATGACAGACACAGCATCGACAAAAGCAAGCGGTACCCGCAAGTTTCCGCGCGGTTTCGCACAAGGACATTCACAGTTCAGATCGCCTGTTTCCGTTCCGGTCATTAGGGCATAAAGGATGCGTAACGCAGAGATAGTGACGGCCCCCACGGGACGTCTCTGCTTTTACGGAGATTCTTATAAATGACCCCTTTCGCAATTGCCGGCGTTCAAATGCACGTCAACGCCCTTCATCCCAACGTCGAGGGCATGTTGCAGCGTCTTGACGTCTTGATGATGCGCTTTCCCTGGACACAAATGGTTCTGTTCAGCGAGCTGGCCCCGTTCGGCCCGCTGGAAAAATTCAAGCTGCCGCCGGAAAATGATATCATCAACCAGTTTTGCGAGGCCGCGCGGCGTCATAAGATCTGGCTTATTCCCGGCTCGATGTTTCTGACATCCCCTGAGGATGGGCTGGTGCGCAATACATCTCTGGTCATTGATCCGGATGGCAATATCGTAAAACGTTACGCCAAGATGTTCCCGTTCCTGCCTTATGAGGCGGGCGTTAAGGCGGGGACGGAATTTTGTGTCTTTGATGTGCCGGAGGTGGGCCGGTTCGGCCTGTCGATCTGTTATGATATGTGGTTCCCGGAAACCACGCGCCAATTGACCAGCCAAGGGGTAGAGGTCCTGCTCCATCCGGTTCTGACAGGGACAACGGACCGCGATGCGGAGCTTGCCATTGCGCGTGCCACTGCGGCGCAATTCCAGTGTTATGTCATTGACGTCAACGGTTTGGGGTCCGGCGGGATAGGAAAATCCTGCGTCGTTGATCCGACATCGCTGGTGCTGCACCAGTCCGGCGGCCAAGAAGATATGTTCCCGATTGAAATCGACCTTTCCATGGTACGCCGCCAGCGCGAGACCGGCATGAAAGGTCTGGGTCAGGTACTGAAAAGCTTCCGCGACCGATCAGTTGATTTTTCGGTCTATGATCGCGCAAGCGGAACCGACGAATACCTGCGCTCGCTTGGCGAACTCAGCATCCCGCAGCAGGGGTCGCGGGCCGGACTACATACAGATATGCCTGCCTACTTCGGAGGAGACGGACAGGCGCAGGCAGCACCGGCAAGCGGTATCGCCGGCGCTGCGGGCGAAGGCAAAACAATAATAGGCTGATCGCAAAGGGGTGCCGTCATTTTGACGGCACCTGTCTATCGCAATCAGCCCCAAGGGAGGATGACCGATGGATTCTGTCAGTGACTACTACTCTGCCACCCAGCTGCGTGCTGACAGGTGGAGCGCCTTACGCGAAAGTGTGACCTCGCTATGTCGCGAAAACAACGCCAGAAAAGCGGGGGCGCTAAAGGTCCGTATCGGCAAGTTGTTTGAATCTCTGTCCCTGATCGAACCCTACTGGGCTTTCCCCGGGATGGCCGCCTTTGACCACATGCGCCGCCAGTTCGAACATGGCAGCTATGAGGATCTTGCCTTTACCACCAACCGCGTCAAACGGGCTTTGACCACAGGTGCCTACCGGCGCCGCAGTATCCCGTTGGACCGTGACAGTTCCGATGACGAAGAACATAACGACGAAGCCATGCTCTCTCCCGAAGCCCGGGCCATGGCGCGTCCCTACTTCGAGGTGCTGATCGTTGACAATGTGAACGACCATCAGGAACGCTGGCTAAAGAGCAACGTGGCCCGGATGCGCCGCCCCGAAGATCCGTTCAACTATGAAGCGGTCGTTGTTCCCAGCCTTGAGGACGCGCTGATTGCGGTGTTGTTCAACCATAATATTCAAGCCATTGTGGTACGCCCCGGATTGGTGCTGAAGTCCAAGAACGACAACGAGATTTTGGCCAAATACATCCGTAACGCCAGTGACGGTGGTGATATTGATGCAATGCTGCCCGAAGACTACGGTCCGGAACTGTGCCGTCTGATTGCCCGGGTACGCCCCGAACTGGACGCCTATCTGGTCACTGAACGTTCGGTCGAGGACATCGCGGGCCTTGATCTGGGAATTTGTCGGCGGGTCTTCTATAACCAAGAAGACTTTATGGAGCTGCACCTGAATATTCTGCGCGGTGTTGCCGCGCGCAACAAGACACCGTTCTTTACGGCCCTTGTTGAATATTCCAAACAGCCCACCGGGGTGTTTCACGCCATGCCGATCAGCCGTGGCAAGTCCATCACCCGCTCGCATTGGATTCAGGACATGGGCGCGTTTTATGGCCCGAATATTTTCCTTGCAGAAACCTCGGCGACATCCGGCGGCCTGGACAGTCTGCTTGAACCGCAAGGCCCGATCAAAGAGGCGCAGGAGCTTGCAAGCCGCGCCTTCGGCTCGAAACAGACCTTCTTTGCCACCAATGGCACGTCGACCTGTAACAAGATCGTGGTTCAGGCTGTTGTACGCCCCGGTGACATCGTTCTGGTGGATCGTGACTGCCACAAATCACATCACTACGGCATGGTGCTGGCCGGGGCCGAGGTGGTCTATCTCGACAGTTATCCACTGAATGAATATTCCATGTATGGTGCTGTGCCGCTCAAGGAAATCAAACATCAATTGCTGGCGCTCAAGGCGGCGGGCAAGCTCGACAGAGTGCGGATGCTGTTGCTGACCAACTGCACCTTTGACGGGCTGGTCTATAACGTCGAACGGGTGATGGAGGAATGTCTGGCGATCAAACCTGACCTCGTGTTCCTCTGGGACGAGGCGTGGTTCGCCTTTGCCCGCTTCAGCCCGACCTACCGTCAACGCACCGGCATGCGCACGGCAAACAACCTGCGTAAACGTCTGCGTACCGAAGATCACAAACGCAACTATGAACAACAGCAACTTGAACTGGATGGTGCTTCGGAAGAGACGATCCTCAATACCCGGCTGATTGCGCCGCCGGACGCGCGGATCAGGGTCTATGCCACGCAATCCACCCACAAAACCCTGACCTCGCTCAGGCAGGGGTCGATGATCCATGTGAACGACCAGGACTTCAAAGGTGAGGTGGAGCAGTCGTTTCACGAGGCCTACATGACCCATACGTCGACCTCGCCCAACTACCAGATCATCGCGTCCCTTGACGTGGGGCGCCGCCAGGTCGAACTGGAAGGGTTCGAGTTTGTGCAGCGCCAGATCGAAGCGGCGATGTCCATGCGCAAGGCGATCAGCAGTCACCCGATGCTGCAGAAATATTTCAAAGTGCTGACAGCGGGCGACATGATCCCCGAACACCACCGGCAAAGCGGCGTGTCGAGCTATTTCGACAACGATCAGGGCTGGACCGACATGTGGGATTGTTGGGAGCAAGACGATTTTGTGCTCGACGCCACAAGGGTCACACTGGCCGTCGGCGGCACGGGTTGGGATGGCGATACCTTCAAGACGAAAATCCTGATGGATAAATACGGCATCCAGATCAACAAGACATCACGCAACACTGTGTTGTTCATGACCAACATCGGGACAACACGGTCTTCGGTTGCCTATCTGATCGAAGTTCTGGTCGAGATCGCCAACGAACTGGACGATCTGCTTGATGATGCATCAAAAATGGAGCTTCTGTCGTTCGACCGTAGGGTTAAGAACCTGACAGATAATTACCCGCCTCTACCGGATTTCAGCCGCTTTCACGATGCTTTCCGTCCTGATGACGTAACGCCGGAAGGTGACATTCGCACCGCCTATTACCTAAGTTATAACGAGGCGAATTGTGACTACCTCGAACTGGAGGGATCGCTGCAGGAAGCGCTGGATGCGGGCGAAGAAGTGGTCTCAGCCGGGTTCATCATTCCCTATCCCCCCGGCTTTCCTATCCTCGTGCCGGGACAGGTCGTCAGCAAGGGAATCCTTGCCTTCATGCGGGCCTTGGATGTCAGCGAAATCCACGGATATCGCGCCGATCTGGGCCTGCGTGTCTTTACGCCCGAAGCCTTGAACGGATTGCTTGAATCCAAAAAACTTAAACCTGCCGCCGAATAAAAAAAGGAAAAAACATGCCAACAGTTCTCAAAAATATCTCGGAAATCCGCCGGTTTTTTCACCGGAACGAAGATCCAATTTACTTCATCTCGGCGACTAACTTTAACCTTTTGGGCCTCGATGAATGGGTAAAGAACTTTAAATACATTTGCTATATCGACTGCTACGGCGGCAAGCACCCGAACGTGTTCTGTCCTTCCGAACAACCCCATGCGGAATTCCAGTCAATTGAAGACATCAACAACTACCTGCTACAGCACAAGGAAGTCATCGACTTTATCAAGCGCCGCGGCGGAAAGCCCAAATTTGTCTTCTTGATGTTTGACGAGGAGACCGAACGACTGTCGAAAGAGCTGGGTGCCGATGTCTGGTTCCCCAAGGCCAAGCTGCGCACCAGCATGGACAACAAAATCGAAACCGTACGAATTGGCAATAAGGCAGGTGTGCCGTCGGTGCCAAATGTACTGGCCGAAGTTACCTCTTACGAAAACCTGCAAGAAACCTGCGAAAAGGCCGGTATCGGCCACGATCTTGTACTGCAATCGGCCTTTGGCGACTCGGGTCACACGACGTTCTTTATCAAATCAGAGGCCGACTTCCGCCGTCACGAGCATGAGATCATCGGTGAAGGTGAGATCAAGATCATGAAACGCATCGATTGCCGCGGATCGGCAATCGAGGCCTGTGCAACCAAAGAAGGCACAATTGTTGGCCCTCTGATGACCGAGCTTGTCGGTTTCAAGGACCTGACGCCGTATCGTGGCGGTTGGTGTGGCAATGAAATCCTGTCCACCGCCTTCCCACCCAAGGTCCGTCAAAAAGCCCGCGAACTGACGTTCAAGTTTGGCGAGCAGCTGCGCAAAGAAGGCTATCGCGGATATTTCGAACTCGACTTCCTGATCGACAAAAAGACCGGCGATCTTTGGCTTGGTGAGTTGAACCCGCGCATTACGGGCGCGTCATCCATGACGAACCATGCGGCCTTTGCCCATGCCGACGCCCCCTTGTTCCTGTTCCACCTTCTTGAGTTCTCCAAAAAGAAATTCGATTTGGACACAAGCGAACTGAACGACCGTTGGGCAGATCCGAACATGATCGATAGCTGGTCGCAAATGGTGATCAAACACACCGAGGACAGCGTCGATATCTGCACCGAAGCCCCTGAAACCGGTATTTACAAAATGCTGGAAGATGGATCCGTGGTCTATGATCGCTTTGATTATCACCGCCGCGCGGTCGAATCCGAGAACGAAGCCTTCTTCCTGCGTATCCTGCAACCGGGTGATTACCGTTACGAAGGGGCCGATATCGGCATCCTGGTGACGCGAGGTCGTTCCATGACCAAATCTTTCCAGTTGAATGACCGGGCAAAAAAGTGGATTCACGGCATCAAGAAATCTGTTGAAGGCAAACCCCTGCCTGCAGCGAATGCGGGGCCAGTTCTGGCTGATCCGGCGTTCAAAATCCTGTAAGGAGAAACGATGCATTGGCGCGCCCTCAGCGAAGATGCGCCCGGTCCCAAGTGGGCCGGGCTTTTCGCCGAATACTGGCCTGACTATAAGAAATGGTGGCTCAAAGAGGGCGATACAGCCCGCGCGAGCTATCTGGTCAGCCGTCGCGCTCTGAACAATCACATGCCCGAGATCCTGCCGCTTTATGATTCACTTTGCGAATTGGCGGGCGGTGGCGATCAGGCGGCGCGTTTCCTCAGCTTTTACTGTCCGCCCCCCTATCTGGCCGGATGTTCTCAGGCGATCTGGACCGGTGAAGAACCGGTCCTGGTCCGCAATTACGATTACAACGCCGATGCCTTCGACAGTCTGGTTCTGCGCACCAACTGGCAGGGACGGCGGGTGGTTGGCACCTCTGACGGCCTGTGGGGTTTGGTTGACGGGATGAATGACGCAGGGCTTGCGATCTCGCTGACCTTTGGCGGGCGGCGTGTGGTAGGTATCGGTTTCGGCGTGCCGCTGATCCTGCGCTATGTGCTGCAAACCTGTACAACGGCAAAAGAAGCCGGAGAGGTGCTGGCCCGCGTGCCGACCCACATGAGCTATAACGTGACTGTGCTCGACGCCAAACGAAACTACCTGACGGCAATGATGGCTCCCGACCGCCCTGCTGTGATCACCCATGCCGCCGTTGCCACAAACCACCAGGAAAATGTCGAATGGATCAGCCATGCGCGGTTCACTGCCACAGTAGAGCGTGAAAGGTTCCTGTTGCAGCGGCTGACCCTGCACCGTGATCCCGAGGATAAGTTCATTAACGCATTTTTGCGTCCTCCGCTTTACTCCACCGCCTTTAGCGCGGGGTTCGGTACACTTTACACCGCCGTCTACCGGCCAAGGCTCGGGCAGATGGAAATACGTTGGCCTGGCACGACCTGGAGCCTTGGCATAGACGATTTTCAGGAAGGCGGTCGGCGGGTGCAGATCCCCGGCGCCGCGTGACCAATTGTTAATTCAGCACTAAAGTGCGCACGATTTCAGCTCAGGAACAGCGCCCGGCAAGATGCCACTGCCCTGCAAGAAGTTTGATCAACGGTTTTGAGTGACCAAAAGAGGCTCACCGCCAATTTGGTCCTGATTGTGCAAACAGCAAAACGATTATGCCCAAGTACCAGCCATGGAGCGGTTACGGTTCTGAAAATATGTTGAAAAGTATATTTGCTGGCGGAGGCTCAGGGATTCGAACCCTGGGGACGCTCTCACGCCCGTCGGTTTTCAAGACCGGTGCATTCGACCACTCTGCCAAACCTCCGCTGCCCGCTCCTCCTAATGTGCAAAAATTGAT
>JBARCL010000084.1:0-3506 GCA_049794055.1 Sulfitobacter sp. | reverse complement strand
AGTGCATCAAGGTACTGGGTGGTTCCAAGCGTAAATACGCATCCGTCGGCGACATTATTGTCGTGTCGGTCAAGGAAGCCATCCCTCGCGGTCGTGTGAAAAAGGGCGACGTCCGTAAGGCCGTTGTTGTTCGCACCGCCAAAGAAGTACGTCGTGACGATGGCACCGCCATCCGTTTTGACCGCAACGCTGCAGTTATCTTGAACAACAACAACGAGCCCGTAGGTACACGTATCTTTGGACCTGTTGTGCGCGAGCTGCGTGCCAAGAACTTCATGAAAATCATCTCGCTTGCGCCGGAGGTGCTGTAATGGCTGCTAAACTTCGCAAAGGTGACAAGGTCATCGTGTTGGCTGGCAAGGACAAGGGCAAGACAGGCGATATCACGTCCGTTGACCCTAAATCCGGCAAGGCCGTTGTGGAGGGGATCAATATCTCTATCCGCGCAACGCGCCAGTCTCAGGAAAATCAGGGCGGTCGCATCCCCAAGGCGATGCCGATCGATCTGTCCAACCTCGCAATTGTTGATGCCAACGGCAAAGCAACACGCGTTGGTTTCAAAATTGAAGGGGACAAGAAAGTCCGTTTCGCAAAAACCACGGGGGACGTGATTGATGCTTGATACTGCAGCTTATACACCCCGCCTTCTGACCGTCTA
Source organism: Sulfitobacter sp. (assembly GCA_049794055.1). Lineage (GTDB taxonomy): Bacteria > Pseudomonadota > Alphaproteobacteria > Rhodobacterales > Rhodobacteraceae > Sulfitobacter. Next base: position 2,848 of record JBARCL010000084.1, on the reverse strand, counting down.
TCGCGACGAAATCCGCGCCAAGATGAAAGAAGAGTTCGGCTATAAAAACGACATGATGATCCCGCGCCTTGATAAAGTCGTGTTGAACATCGGTTGTGGTGCCGCCGCCGTGCGTGACAGCAAGAAAGCCAAATCCGCTCAGGAAGACCTGACGCTGATTGCCGGCCAGAAAGCTATGACGACCATCGCCAAGAAGTCCATCGCGGGTTTCCGCGTACGTGAAGAAATGCCAATGGGTGCGAAAGTTACCCTGCGCGGCGCACGTATGTATGAATTCATGGACCGTCTGATCACAGTTGCAATGCCTCGTATCCGCGACTTCCGCGGTATTTCGGCAAAGTCTTTTGATGGTCGTGGCAACTATGCCATGGGCCTCAAAGAGCACCTCGTGTTCCCAGAAATCGATTTTGATAAGATCGACGAAAACTGGGGTATGGACATCGTCATCGCCACAACGGCGAAAACCGACGCAGAAGCCAAAGCATTGTTGACAGCGTTCAACATGCCTTTCGCTCAATAAGCGCGGGAAGGATTAGATATGGCTAAGAAATCCATGATCGCACGCGAGAAGAAGCGTGAAGCACTGGTCAAGAAGTACGCCGCAAAGCGTGCTGAATTGAAAGCAATCGTAAGCGACCAAGAAAAGCCGATGGAAGAGCGTTTCCGCGCATCCCTGAAGCTGGCGAAACTGCCACGCAACTCTTCGGCTGTGCGTCTGCACAACCGTTGCCAGCTGACCGGCCGTCCGCACGCTTATTATCGTAAACTGAAAATCTCGCGTATCGCGCTGCGTGATCTTGGCTCTTCGGGCCAGATCCCCGGCATGGTCAAGTCGAGCTGGTAAGGAGCGCATCAGATGAACGATCCTATCGCAGATATGCTGACACGCATCCGCAACAGCCAAATGCGCGGCAAATCCACCGTCATGACACCAGCGTCAAAGCTGCGTGCATGGGTTCTGGATGTGCTTGCCGACGAAGGCTACATTCGTGGCTATGAAACGATGACAGGCGCCGACGGCCACCCTGCCATCGAAATCAGCCTGAAGTACTACGAGGGCGAACCTGTTATTCGCGAGTTGAAGCGGGTTTCAAAGCCCGGTCGCCGCGTCTATATGGGCTCGAATGACATTCCGCAGGTCCGTCAGGGCTTGGGTGTGTCGATTGTCTCCACCTCTAAAGGTGTGATGTCGGATGCAAATGCACGCACTGCCAATATTGGCGGCGAAGTGCTCTGCACCATATTCTAAGGAGAAAACGATGTCTCGTATTGGTAAAAAAGCGGTTGCTCTGCCCAGTGGTGTTACAGCCACTGTGTCCGGTCAATCCATCGAAGTAAAAGGCCCCAAGGGTGTCCGTACTTTCAAAGCAACAGATGATGTTGATCTGAAAGTCGAAGACAACGCGGTCTCCGTGGTCCCACGTGGTAAATCCAAGCGCGCGCGCCAGCAGTGGGGCATGAGCCGCACAATGGTCGCGAACCTGGTCACCGGCGTTACCGAAGGTTTCAAGAAAGAACTTGAAATCCAGGGTGTTGGTTATCGTGCCGCGATGACTGGCAACACGCTGAAACTGAACCTTGGTCTGTCCCATGACGTCGATTACACCCCGCCTGCAGGCGTGACCGTAACCGCGCCAAAGCAGACTGAAATCGTTGTGGAAGGCATTGACGAACAGCTTGTTGGTCAGGTCGCTGCGAACATCCGCGCATGGCGCAAGCCCGAGCCCTATAAGGGCAAAGGCATTCGCTATAAGGGTGAATTCGTCTTCCGCAAAGAAGGCAAGAAGAAGTAAGGAACGCACAGATGGCAAACAGCAAAAGACAACTGTTCATCAAACGCCGCATGCGCGTTCGGAACAAACTTCGTCGTACGAACCGGGGCCGTATGCGCCTGTCCGTGCACCGTTCAAACAAGAACATCATGGTTCAATTGATCGACGACGTGAATGGCGTAACGCTCGCCTCTGCATCGACGCTCGAAAAGGATCTGGGTTTTGTTGGCAAGAACAACCTCGAAGCGGCCGCAAAAGTGGGCACGGTTATTGCCGAGCGCGCCAAGAAGGCCGGTATCGAGGAAGCATATTTTGACCGTGGCGGTTTCCTGTTCCACGGCAAGGTAAAAGCGCTTGCAGAAGCGGCCCGCGAAGGCGGTCTCAAGATCTGATGTTGGTGGCGGGGTAATCCCCGCCCTTCATCTTGTCTGTAGGGCGGGACCGGTCCCGCCGAGAAATGAAACACGAAGAGGGCCGCCGTGGCCCTCTCGATGATCCGGGGGCCCTGCCCACCAGGATTGAAACAACCGGGCACACGCCCGCTAATCAAGGAGGCCACAATGGCCAGAGATGACAACCGCGGAGGCAATCGCCGCAACAACCGCGACGAGACCCCAGAATTTCAAGATCGCCTTGTCGCGATCAACCGTGTGTCCAAAACCGTTAAAGGCGGTAAGCGCTTTGGTTTTGCTGCACTCGTCGTCGTAGGTGACCAAAAAGGTCGCGTGGGCTTTGGCAAAGGTAAAGCCAAAGAGGTGCCTGAAGCGATCCGTAAGGCCACCGAGCAGGCAAAACGCCAGATGATCCGCGTTCAGCTGCGCGAAGGCCGCACGTTGCACCACGACATGGAAGGCCGTCACGGCGCCGGTAAAGTGGTTATGCGTACAGCACCAGAAGGTACCGGTATCATCGCCGGTGGTCCAATGCGTGCCGTTTTCGAAATGCTGGTTGTGAAGGACGTTGTGTCCAAGTCCATCGGTTCGCAAAACCCCTACAACATGATCCGCGCCACAATGGACGGCCTGCGCAAGGAATCTTCCCCGCGCTCCGTTGCACAGCGTCGCGGCAAGAAAGTT
>JBARCL010000083.1:0-2160 GCA_049794055.1 Sulfitobacter sp. | reverse complement strand
GTAACCATAGGCCCCGAAAGGCGAGGTGCCCGCGGTGCCGACCCATTTGTTGCCGCCCTGATGACGGCCCTTTTGTTCTTCAAGACGCTTTTTCAGTGTCTCCATCTGCTTGTCGAAACCGCCTGCGGCCTCGATCTCGGCTTTTTCCTCGGCGGAGAGATGCTTTTCAGCCATCTTCTCCAGCCAGTCTTTGGGGATTTCTACAGCTTCAAGAACGTCGTCCAAGCTGATGTTTTCCAACCCTTTAAACGCTGCTGCAAAGGCTTGGTCAAACTTGTCGATGTTGCGTTCGTCTTTGACCATCGACACACGCGCAAGGTAATAAAACGCCTCGACGTCATAGGTGGCGATGCCAGCGGCCATGCCGTCCAGAAACGCCAGAAATTCCCGCATGGAAACCGGTACTTTATGTGCGCGCAGTTGATCGAAAAACGGTAAAAACATCAGGAGGCCAGCAGCAAGCGGTCCAACAGAACCGTCAGCACCATTCCGACAATCATAAAGGCCATCGCAAATCCGGCAGCATATTGCGCCATATCCTTGCGATTGCCGCCGCGTTTGCGGGCGTTAAAACCGCCCAACAGTGCACCTATAATGCCTAGACCGATGACGATCATTCGTGACCCCACTCTACCCTGCGGTAGTTTATCCTTTAAGCGGGTTCAGCGATGCAATCTCGCGCAGCTTGGCCCGCACTGCCCAATCTGGACCAAAGCCGTATCGCGCCCAGCCGATGCTGTCCAGTCTGACGCTACGCGCTTCTGCATGACGGTTTTCCAGTTCCAGCGCTTCGGAGCGCAGCAACAGCAGGGTGGACAGCAAGGCGGCGTTTTCACTGGCCTTTGCGGTGGTGATATGTGGGGCAATCAGCCGCAGCGCGTCGGCCCCGTCGCCACGTGTGATCGCATAGGCGGACAGTTGGGTTGCGACATAGGCACGGTGCAAGGTGGTGCCGGGGGTGTTGGAATAATAGCGCTCGGCCTCGATGTAGTGGCGATGCGCCAGCTCGGGGTCGGTGGTCTGCATGACACGGCCCATGGCGTAATGGGCAAAAGCGCGGCGATGGTCCTGCCAGCCCATCGCGGTGGCGATGCGGATGGCGTCATTGGCAGAGGCGGTGCGCCCTTCAAACGAAATCGACCGGCCAAGGGCGGTCTGCACCGCTTTACTCCATTCGCGCGGGGTGCGTGTGGCATAACGGGCAGCTTTATTGACACCGCGCGGATTGGTGCGGGCCAGAATGCCGGGCAGGGCGGCGGCGACCTGTCCGCGGGTCATCCCAGAGCGCAGCGCGGGATCATAATAGGTACGCAGGATCAGCATATCGAAACCGGTCAGGACCGTATGCACGTTGTCATCATTGAACACGCTGTCGGGCAGGCGGTACAGATCGTTCAGTGGCCCAAGCGCCTGCGCCAGTTCTTCGTGCAGGCAATCGCGCACTTCTTGCGGGCTGGAGTCATTGGGCAGGAAAATCGACAGGCGTTCGCGCTTTTGCAGCAGGGTCCAGTTGGTCTGCGGCTTGCGGCGGGCCTTGCTGTATTCGGCCAAGGACGACACGTTTGGCGCGACGAAACAAGCGGCCTGCGGCAGGACGGTGCGGATTTCCGCGCGGCTGACGGCCTGAATGGTGATATTGGCGTTGGCGGCGTTGGTCTGGCTGATGTCAATCCGCGCTTCACTGCGCAACCGCGAGATCAACCGCGTCAGATCAGGCCCAAGGGTCGACGTCGGGTTGCCCGTGACGCGCACGGTGATCGGGGTTTCAAATCGGGTGAGAACCGGCAATCTGCGCCCGCTCTCCATTTGAAACGCCAGTTCGATGAAATCCAGCGCCAGATCGTTGTTCGAGCGCACCGGCGCGCTTGGCACGCTAGAGGCGAAACTTTTCATTGGCGGCAGGGAGCTGTCAGCGAAATTTGCGCGTGTCGCTACATCATGTTGCGAGGCGGGGACACAGGCATTCAGCAACATGACCAGCGGCAATACTGTACGCGCTCTCACAGAGAGAAACCAATGCGAGCAAAGGCTTCTACCGCGAAATAACGTGCTGAACGCACACCCATGGAGTGCACGTAAGGTGCTGAACTGATCATCATAACTGCCTGCCTGTCCTTTTTGGACGTTTGGATTTCAGGTCTTATCGCCTTCCATCAGGAC
>JBARCL010000082.1:0-11904 GCA_049794055.1 Sulfitobacter sp. | reverse complement strand
CTTATCCGACTTGGCCTCTGGGGTAACCATCGAAGGCAATCAGAGTTATTTGTCGGGCGCCAAACTTCCAGAAAGTGGCAGATATGCATTGTTGAGAACTTGGCTAGCGCCAGAAATGCCGCGGCCGGGCTGCGTATGGAGCCATGTGCTATTGTTGTCGCAAGAGGTAGTTTCATCTCAAGCTAATTTAAGTGTTCTGGATCGATATTTTCGCAAACCTTCTGAGGCTACCGAAAACTTTCAATATAGTAGCCCCATTGAGGTATCGAAATCTACACAAACTATACAGTGTGACCCTGAGTTACTAACAGAATTGATTGACGCTTACTATACTGACCGTGCGGTTAAAACAGGTTTGGCAACTGCGACGGAAATGGAGCAAGCGATTCTCGTAATGTGGTCTCAACAATGGCCCTTGTTACGCCTAGAATTTTCGTTCCGTTCTGCAGTTGCGTCTTCCTCGGTATCAGATGGTGCACTGCAGCTTGACGCTAGCCTCGCTAAAGCTTCTGACGGTTGGAACGACTGGGCACAAACTGCTGCTGAAGAAGCAAACTCGGCAATAACAACACCATTGAAGAGGTTCCTCTGGCGGTATGGAAAAGATTTTCGAAACCCAAGGGTCGCATTTCCTCGCCTCGTTGAAATCTATCGGAACGTGTCATTAAAGAACGATGACATTAGTTGGTTGGCTTCTGCGCTTTTAGATATTCCCAAAAGCGACGCGAGGAGTCTTCGGAGAGATTTTCTTGGATTGTCGCCACCCAAATTGACACTAGTTCCGTCAGCCAGTCCCTGCCAAATTATTGAATGGTTGGCATTGGACTGGGGACCATCGCAGTTCTGGGGTGATGATGAGCTCATATCAGTGTTCGAAGCGTTTCCTGTTGAGTCATTTCCAAGGTTAATCGCGACCGCATATGATAAAAAGAAAGAGCTGGGCAAAAAATTTGACCAACTTCTTGGATCTGTGTTGCCAAGCGTCTTGGAAAAGCACTTGGTAGATAAGAACACGCCAGTTCTGTTTGTGGCTTTGGCCCTGAAAAGGCGACCAGAACTGATTTGCATTGACGCTCTCATCCGACTCGATAGCAATCAACTTATCAGCCTACTCGAAGTCCTCAAATTGTCTAAAGACCAACGGATGATCTGGGAAGTTATTCTGGGACTTCCTATCAATGTGAAACAATTCGAGAAAGCGATGAAGTACATCGACAGCTTTGTTGATGTTGCTGTGAAATTGGACCCTGAAGAGAAAATCGATGCATCTTGGAGAGCCTTGAGCATTTCAAGAACCGAGCTGCACAGCCGCTATATTGAAAATGTTTCGGGGGAGAAGGACACTGCGAAGCTAGCGTATTTCTTGGACTACCCCGATGGTGGGAGTAGCTTTGGAACTCTTTGGTTGAATGCACTGAGCAGTAAAGGCGCGGAAGCTCCTCCAAATCTAAAGACTAGGTTAGAGGTATATATTTTGGTGCTGTTTGCCAGCGACGGCTTAGATAAACTGGGTTCAAAGCTCGTTGAGTTTTTGCCCAAGATGCGGCAACAAATCCTAAATAGCGAGCTTCCAGATGATGCATACAACGAACTTGATCGGACACTTCCTAGTCACAGAGACTACTGGGATCTGAACAAGCGACTGCTCAAGTTAATAAGGCGCCATTACAAAGAAGGAAAACCGCTTGATGAGCTAGTTCAATCCCTCAATCTGAATGATGATGAGCGAGAGTACGCGACCAACTCTGATGTCAGGTCACTTACAGAAAACATGGTTAGAATAATGTTGCCGTGGAGCCGGTGGGATTGAATATTACTGGACACGATGATGGGTATGGGGCAACGCTCCAAAGGTTCAGTGTTCAATTCGTCAACCATCTCAGTTTTGGAGAAGTAGGATTATTACCAGAAAGCGACCTGTAGAAGACATCGAGCGGCTAGCAGACTTTTTTCAGAAGACTGAAGGACTAAACTGGAGCAAAGAAGATGTTAGGAAGTCATTGGCCGCGCTGTTTAAGGAGGTAGACAAGCTGGCTATGGCGGAAGTCCAGTATTACTATCGCCAACGAACAACTAGGCGAAGATACTCGAGACTTGGGCGTCTAGTTGCATGGGCTTTAGGAAGTGGCGGGATACTTGCACCACTAATTTCGGCTGCAGAACCCGAACGGTTTCAATACATTGCCCCATACGGATATGTTCTTATTGCAGCGGCAGCGAGTGTGCTTGCAATCAACTCACTAATGGGGGGAACGGATGGCCATATTCGGTTCACAGCAACTCAAATACGACTAGAGCAAATAATTACGAGCTATCGCATCAAATGGTTCAATTTTTTGGCTCAAATATTCGACGATGAAAATGGCCAAAATAGGGGGTTCGAGATTATTTCCAATTACGCTACGGCGCTCCACGAAGAAACGGTTTCTGAGACCGGTGTATGGGGGCAAACCCTAACTGCTGAGTTAGATAAATTCTCAAAAAAAATGGACTCGAAGAGTGGTTAGCTCTGGCTATGCGATATTTTCATCTCCTTAGGTGCCAGCAAGAAAAAAAGAAAATTTCGCAACCCAGTCTACAGTGTGCCGCGGCCGCAACCAATATTCGCATAATAGTCATTATGTTAAAAATATGTGAAATTGCGCTCTAAAAATCATAGTGGGGTTGCTTAGAAAAAGCGCGTTAAAATGCCTAGAGTGTGTCCTATGCCGTTCGCGGCGCTGTTTATCCTCAGCATGCAATCAGCTTACCTTACGCCACCCTTTGCCAAGCCGAAATTCTAGTCTGCACCTATCAGTCACACAAGAAGTGATACCCAAAGCGATACGTTGTGAGCGCCCATAAGCAGCAAGTTTTCCCAGCCCACGCCCTATTTCGAGTTGAACGACCTCACACATTGCAAAAAGTTATGGTGCAATAAAAACTATAAATTTTCTAAATTCTTCTGCCAGTGCTAGCTTTTTCAAAACTTATGATATCGAGGCAAAAATGAACCGACATGACTTTCGACAGAAATTTGGTGCCTCCGGTCCCGTCATACTTCCCGTTATTCATGTGCTCGATGCAGAACAGGCGCGGCGCAATATCGAGACAGCAATTACAGGAGGTTGCCCCGGCGTCTTTTTGATCAATCACGACTTCGAGAAAGAAAAACTGGTTCCGATCATCAAAGAGATGCGGCAGGCGTTCCCCGACTATTGGATCGGCGTCAATTTCCTGGCCGTAACCGGAAAGTTCGCATTCCCCATTCTGGGTGAGTTGCATGCAAGCGGTGTTCAGGTTGACGGCTATTGGGCTGATGATGCCCGCATGGACGAACGCCGCGCTGAGGATGATCAGCCTGAAGCGGATGAAATCGCAAGTATCCGCAAGACCAGTGGTTGGGACGGGCTGTATATCGGTGGTACCGCTTTCAAGAAGCAGCGCGATGTTGATCCCGCACAGTATGGTAAGAGCGCGCGCATCGCCACGAACTACATGGATGTTGTCGTGACCTCCGGTGTTGCCACTGGTCACGCTGCAGACGTTGGTAAGATCGAGACCTTTCGCAAGCATTGCGCGGACACCGCCCTTGGCCTTGCCTCTGGAATAACGCCTCAAAACGCTGCGCAGTACGCAGATGCAGTGGATCTTTTCATGGTGGCAACAGGCATCAATTTCGATGGGGATTTTTACAACATCGACCCCGATCGCCTTAAGCACCTCATGAACCTCACACAGAAATAAGGAGAATATGACATGACACACGACAAAGGACCCAGAGACGACCGCTGGTACTTCTCGCTGATGGCACCCAACACCAAAGGTGAAAAGTTTGCATGGCTGGACCCGACGTCCATTTACATCAACGGCAAAGCTTATCACGACCTTCTGGATGATCTCTGCGCTGATCTAAATGCCGACGACATCGACGTTGTAGCAGGACTTGACGCCATGGGGTTTGTTCTGGCGGCGGGCATTGCTGCGCGGATCGGAAAGGGCTTTCTGCCAATACGCAAGACTGGCAAACTGTGTGTCGACACCGATATTGCATCAATGACCAACTATTCCGGCCAAACTCAAGCAATGGAAATGCGTTTGCCTGCCTTTGCGCCAGACACGCGGGTTTTACTTGTAGATCAATGGGTCGAGACAGGCGGCACAATGCACGGAGCCGTGCAACTGGTTGAGCAGCAAAAAGGCAAAGTGGCGGGCATGGTAGCCATTGTCATGGAAGACAATGATAACACCGTAGAGTATCGCAAGAAGTACAAATGCGTTACCGCCATTCAACCGGGAACAGAGTGGCAGCGTCAAGCGAATGCGCAGTACCTCGAAAGCTTCAAGACCTATAAACCCGAAATGGCATTTCCGGTCTAGAGCATAAGCTCGGCGCACATTCCAAAAAACTCACTCAAGAGGGGCTCGACAGATGAAACTAATCTGTGGAAACAGTAATCGTCCGCTTGCCGAAGCGATTGCGGCACATATGAAAGTGCCGTTGGCGGAGTGCAATGTGCGCCGCTTCGCCGATGAAGAAGTGTTCGTGGAAATCCATGAAAACGTACGTGGTGACGACGTATATGTCATCCAGCCAACGTCGTATCCGGCCAATGACAACTTGATGGAACTGCTGGTGTTGATTGATGCCCTGCGTCGCGCATCAGCTGGCCGGATCACCGCTGTAATCCCCTACTTCGGATATGCGCGCCAAGACCGCAAATCCGCGCCGCGCACGCCGATCTCGGCAAAGCTGGTAGCGAACCTGATCACCAATGCAGGCGCTGACCGGGTTCTAACAATGGATTTGCATGCGGCGCAAATTCAGGGCTTTTTCGATATCCCAACCGACAACCTGTATGCCGTGCCAGAAATCGTTCGCGACATCGAACAACACAGCAACCGTGACGATATCATGGTTGTATCCCCCGATGTGGGCGGCGTGGTACGTGCCCGCGCACTAGCCAAACGTCTATCCAGCGGTTTGGCGATTGTCGACAAGCGCCGCGACAAACCAGGTTCTTCGGAAGTGATGAACATCATCGGTGATGTAACTGGCAAATCTTGTGTGCTGGTCGATGATATCATCGATTCTGGTGGCACTCTTTGTAACGCGGCGACTGCTTTGTTGGAAAACGGCGCCGCCGAAGTATCGGCCTATATCACGCATGGTGTCTTGTCTGGCAAAGCCGTTGAAAGGATCAACGCATCAGATCTGTCCTCTTTGGTGATTACTGACACAATCGTTGCAACGGAGGCCGTCAGTGCGTCTTCGAGCATCCGAACCATTTCTATTGCACCGATGTTTGCAAAGGCCATCACGCGTATCGCAAATGGGGAATCTGTGAGCGTCTTGTTTGAATAGCCTCTGTGGCACTACGCGTGCATACAGTGCCCTTATAGTTTCCCATCCAGAATAAATGTGACTAATGTACGAAACATGAGAGTCACCAATCTATCAACAGAGCTCTTGCGAGCTTTTATAACTGTGGTTGAAGTGGCCAGTTTCACTCGGGCTGCTGAAATCTTGGGCCGGACGCAACCAGCGATCAGCTTGCAGATCAAACGGCTGGAGCAAACTGTTGGACACGACCTGATTGAGCGTAAAGGCAAAGAAATCACACTTACCGAACGGGGTGAGGCGCTCGCAATTCATGCCCGACAAATCCTTCGCCTAAACGATCTTGCTATGGTGCAGTTCGAGACACCAAGCGAATCCTCAAAGCTGCGGGTTGGCTTGCCCGTGGACTATGCTGTGAACACTTTGCAATCCTGCCTCACGGGTGTTGTCCGACAATATTCAGATGTGCAGGTCGAGATACGCTGCGACCTATCCAAGCATGTTCTATCTGCCTTGCGCAGCAACGAGATCGACATAGCTGTCGCCCTATTTGACGGCGACGATCAGCAATTCCTGTTCCGCAATTGGAAAGAACAACCCACTTGGGTTGGTGCCACCGACTTCGAGATCCCTAACGGGTCCGACATCCCGCTTGTCGTTCATCCCTACGGCTGTGTGTATCGTGACCGCATGACCACTGCGTTGAAGCTAGCTGGAAAAAGCTGGCGCATTGCCTATTCAAGCCCCGGGATCGGCGGCGTTCAACGTGCGGTCCGTGACGGGCTTGGCTTGTCCTGTTTAACCATCCCGACAGTTCAAAGTGGCATGCGCAGTTTTTCTGAAAAAGACGGCCTGCCCGTTTTGCCCCCCCTTCACATCGGTCTGTTCGCGCGACAAGCGCAGTTGGGTGCAGGCGGATATGCGGCGATTGATGCCATCGTAAAAACGCTCGTAGCACAATCTTCAGGCTTACACGCTGAATAAGCGATCATTATGCAGATATATCAACGATAAATTTCCCAAAACCGCCTGCTTGCAATAGCATTCCACTATAACTGTGCAGAACCTGTTGGTTCAGTACAACAAAGAATGCTCTTTTTCTAATGAAGGGCGACCAGCTGGGAGAAAACAATGATGAGACCGACACTGAGTTCCTCAATATATGGCCTAAGCCGCCGCCAACTACTCAAAGCAGGCGGCGCTGCGGTCCTGACCACACCTTTCGTCAGCCGGGCGTGGGCTGCCACAACCGAGATCAACATGCTTGCGTGGTATGGCCACGGCGAGCCTGACATGGTTGCAGAGTATGAAGCAGCAAACAACGTCAAGTTCGTGCCCAAGTATTACGCGGGTGGCGACAACATGCTTGCGCTGATCGCACAATCCCCACCCGGCACTTATGACCTGATCCTGTCGGATGGTGAATTTGTTCAACAGCTGAACCTTGCCGGTTATATCGACGAAATGAACCCCGCCGATTATCCGCTGGATGACATGCTGCACGAAGACTTCAAACAGTTCCCCGGCCACTGGGCCGATGGCAAGATGTATTCCATGATGCTGCGCGGCGGTCATCTTGGTGTTTCATACAACAAGAATTCGGTGACTGCTGAAGAGGCGGCAAGCTACAAGTGCTTCTGGAAGCCTGAGCTTGAAGGCAAGGTCGGCCACTTCGATTGGCACCTACCGACACTGGGCATGATGAGCCTTTATAATGGTAACGGTGCTGGCCTTTGGGATCTGGACGATGCCAAATGGCAGGCCGTGCAGGACACCACGATGGGTCTGCGCAAACAGGTTGGCGGCTTCTTTGACTACGGCGGCACATTCAATGGTCTGAAGAATGGTGAGATGCAGGCTATGGTCGGCATCGGCGACTGGATCACCGGCGTCTTGGAAAAAGACGGCGCGCCAGTTGCCTCCGTTATTCCCAATGAGGGCGGCATCCAGTTCACGGAAAGCTATTCCATTGGCAAGGGCAGCGAAAAAGCCGCCGAAGTGAAGAAGTTCATCCAATACATGATGTCGCCTGCGGGTCAGGTGAAATCTGCCCAGATGGCGGCCTATCCTGGCTTCTGCGTCACCAAAGCGGGGCGTGCTGCCTTAATCGAAGCGGACTTGGCCGAGGCCACACGGTCACACCAGATCGACGGCGACGCGCAAGATCCGATCACACTGATCAACGAAGGCCGGATCCACTACCGCGATATTCCGCAGCAGCAGGGCCTCGAGGATTGGAACGATTTCTGGTCAGAGTACAAGAACGCCTGACCGGGTTATACGAACATACTTAAACGGGCGGCCCCTTCGGTCGCCCCTTTTCCAAGGATGGCCCCTAGAACATGTCCTCACCATTCGGTCAAAAACCCAATCTCTATGCCCTGACCTGGAGGCTGCCGATCATATTTTGGCAGTTCATTTTCTTTGTCGGGCCTGTGCTGTTCATGGTCGCCATGTCGTTCTTCCTTGTGAAGAACTACCGCATGACCGAGGCGTTCGAATTTGTGAACTGGTCCAAGATGCTGTCGCGCGGGTACTTCTGGGACAGCTATTGGTATACGGTTTCTATAGCTGCGGTCTCTACCATCTGCGCGATGTGCATCGCCTTTCCTGCCGCATTTGCACTGGCGTTCCGCGCTTCTGAAAGCACCCGCCGTTGGGCAATCTTCCTACTGATCATCCCGTTTTTCACCAGCTATCTGGTACGCACCTTTTCATGGTTCGTCATCTTATCTGAGAGTGGTGTGATTAACGGTATGCTCGGTTACATCGGCCTTGGACCCTACACGATGCTAAACACCAATTTCGGCACACTGGTAGGCTACATGACCCTGACACTACCACTGGTGGTGATCTTGCAAACAGTGACAATGGCCAACATCGACAAGAACCTGATCGAGGCGGCCCGCAACCTTGGCTGCTCAGCCTTCCGAACCATCTGGCAGGTTATCATTCCGCTGTCCAAAACCGGCCTGATCATCGCGGCGATTTTCTGCTTCATCCTTTCTTTTGGTGACTTTGTTGCGCCCTTCTACCTTGGCGGATCACAGGAACCGACACTGCCGATCCTGATCCTTGATACCACCAAATCCGGTCAGCAATGGCCCCGTGCCGCCGTGGTCGCGATCATGATGATGGGGACACTGTTTGCCATCGCCTTTACCGGCATTGCTTTGGCGTACCGCAAAGGAAGGGGCGCGAAATGAAACAGAGCCGCTCCCTAAATGTCATCCTCGGCATCTATGTCCTGATGGTCTTTGCTTTTGTCTTCGCGCCGATCGTCTTTTCGATGATCTTTTCGTTCAACTCTCAACGCTTCCCGACGATCCCGCTGGGCAGTTTCACCACCGAATGGTACGCGAAAATCCTTGCGGACCCTGACGTCTGGGAAGCGGCGCTGAACAGCTTGATCGTGTCTTGTTCAACGGCCGTCATCGCAACCTTCCTCGGGTTCTGCACAGCCTATTCCGACTTCCGTTATAACTTCCGCTTCAAAGGCCCCTACCTTGCGCTGATCCTGCTACCACCCACTATTCCGCTGATCATCATGGCGCTAGCGATGCTGGCGTGGTTCTCCAAAATCGGCATGTCGGGGCAGCTCTATTCGATCATCATCGCGCACAGCGTTTTGACCGCGCCCTTTGCAATGGCGGTCATCCGCTTGCGCCTCAACCAGATGGACCCTGATCTGGAATCCGCCGCGTGGAACCTTGGCGGCTCTGAATGGCAAACCATGCGCCATGTCATCGTCCCGTTTTGCAAACCTGCAATCTTCTCGGCTCTGTTCCTAACAGCTGCTGTGTCCTTCGATGAATTCGCCGTTTCGTGGTTCGTCTCTGGTCTGAACAAGACGCTGCCTGTAATCATCCTTGAGATCGTGCAGGGCAACATCGACCCACAGGTCAATGCCATCGGCACCTTCGTCTTTCTAATTTCCATGACCCTCGTTGTGCTGGCGCAAGTCTTTTTCGCCAGCCGCCAAATGAAGAGCATCCGATCATGACCGCACCTCTCGTCGTCTTTGACAAAGTACAAAAACATTTCGGCTCCTTTGTCGCGGTGAAAGAACTGGATTTTGAAATTCGCGAGGGCGAATTTCTGGCGATCATGGGGCCATCAGGCTGTGGCAAGACCACGACCTTGCGCATGTTGGCTGGTTTGGAAGCACCGACAAACGGTGAAATCCGTCTGAATGATCAGGTAATGAATGACGTGGCACCGCACGAACGCGATACACCGTTGGTTTGGCAATCGCTGGCGTTGTTCCCTTTTCTGACGGCCCGGGAAAATGTCGAATTCGGCCTAAAGATGCGCGGCGTGGACAAAACCGAGCGCCGCGAGCGCGCGCTCAAATGGCTAGGTAAGATGGGTATCCTGGAATTTGCAGATCGCGACATCTCCACCCTGTCTGGCGGCCAGAAACAACGCGTTGCACTTGCTCGGTCACTGGTAATGGAACCTCAAATCCTGTTGCTAGATGAGCCGCTATCGGCGCTCGATGCCCACCTTGTGATCCGTATGCAAGCTGTGCTGACAGATTTGCAACGCGAACTGGGGATCACATTCGTCTATGTCACCCACTCCCAATCCGAAGCCTTTGCGATGGCAGACCGCGTCATCATCATGGGCAAAGGCGAGATTGCCCAGATCGGCTCTCCCAAGGACATCTACCGCGAACCTGCCAACCAGTTTGTCGCTGAGTTTGTAGGACGCAATAACATCCTATCGGGGAAGGTGACGTCATTGTCTGACGACACCGCTCGTATCGCCACGCCTTCGGGTGACTTTGCTGTCCCCACAAACGAAGTGCATCTGATTGAGGGGCACAACGCAAGCTTCGTCATCTCGGCCGATCTGGTTCACATTTCCATGGGCGAACCCGACGGCGATAACAAGGCGCATTGCAAGTTGATCTCGGAGGAGTTCGTCGGCTCCATGGTCACACTGTTTCTGGAAGATGCGCAGGGGCATGAATTCAAAGTTCAGATGCAGGAACGTGAGTTATCTAAGTTCGACATAAAAGGCGGTGCGGAAATCTGGCTATCTTGGGATACGGCCAGCGCCCACGTCCTGAACGAAAGCTGACCCATGATCCGCAACCCTATCCCTTGGCCAAACGGCGCGAAATGCGCAGTGGCGATTACATTCGACATGGATGCGGACAGCCTGATCCATATCGCCAAGCCTGAGGACAGCCATGACCGCTTCTATCCCATCTCTATGGGGCGCTACGGCCCAATGGTCGCCCTGCCCCGTATTCTTGATACCTATCGTCGTCTGGGATTGAAGCAGTCGTTCTTTATCCCTGGTTGGTGTCTGGAGACATATCCCGATGTAGCCGAAGCAATCTTGAAAGACGGGCACGAGATTGGTCACCACGGGTATTTGCATGAGGACCCGATCAAGACGCGTGGCCAGCAGCGCGAGTGGTTTGAACGCACGTTGGATGCGCACATGCGCATCTGCGGGCAAAAGCCGCGGGGATATCGCGCGCCGGTCTATAACATCACGCAAGAAGTGGTGGATCTGATGGTTGAACATGGGCTTCGCTACGACAGTTCCATGATGGCGGATGACATTCCCTACCAGCTGCAAACCGACAAGGGCTCGCTTTATGAAATGCCCGTGCATTGGGGAACCGACGACTGGCCGCCCTTCGCCCACTACGACGAAATCGGCTATATGATGCCTGTCGCGGCACCCTCCAAAGGGTTGCAAGGGTTCTGGGAAGAGTTTGACGCGCAGTATGACGCTGGCGGGTTTTTCATGCTGATCATTCACCCCTTTCTGACCGGACGTCTGGCGCGCTGGAGCCAGGTCGAGGCATGGCTGACCAAGACGCAAGAAACCAAAGACGTTTGGTTTGCCACATTAGATCAAATCGCAGATCATATGGACCAATTGCAAAACGACGGAATTTGGCAACCAACTGTTGAATCACTGCCCTATTATTCCGGTCCCATACTTGCGGCAAAGGACACCAACATATGAACGCAGATGACACACGCCTTTTGCGCATTGCCTACCAAGAGGCCGAAGCCGGCTTTGACGAAGGCGGCTGCCCAATAGGTTCTGTTCTGGCCCGCGGCGGAGAGGTTGTTGCCCAAGGCCGCAACCAACGTGTGCAACAGGGCGACCCGATCGCACATGGCGAAATGGACGCGCTGCGCAAAGCTGGGCGGCAAAAGACCTATCGCGACACCACACTGTATACGTCCCTAAGCCCGTGCATGATGTGCACTGGCACAATCATACAATTTGGTATCCCCCGCGTGGTTGTCGGCGAGAACGCAAATTTTGGCGGCAATGAAGACTTCCTACGCTCCAAGGGCGTTGAGGTGATCGTGGCGAATGATCCCGATTGCATTGCGCTGATGCAACGCTTCATTGACGAAAAACCAGAGCTGTGGGCGGAAGATATCGCCGAATAGCGGCTTAGGTTTTGGATAGCCAAACATACATCTGGCTACCCCGTTTTTTATCTTATTGCTCAGGCTTACTTGCAGCGGAAGTGATTGTCTGACGTCAGCACCCGTGGGACAGATTTGAGGATTTGAAGAACGGAGGATTTCTGGTTCATCTTA
>JBARCL010000081.1:0-10529 GCA_049794055.1 Sulfitobacter sp. | reverse complement strand
AACGCTTGATCAAGGACTGGATCGGGTTCTACAACTCGGAGCGGCCTCACACAGCTCTCGACAAACGATCCCCGGACGACGCATTCTTTAACGTAGAACAAAACCAAAAGGCGGCATGAAATCAACCTGATTACATCTTAGCTGAGCCGCTAAACTGTTCAGTTTAGTGGGACCACTTCACATTGCCACCAATAATAGAAATATTAGGCATCAGTTACCCCCCAAACAGTAGTTCCTAGCCCAAGATTCCTCGAACGAGCTGCGTTCACAAAATATTTGCGCAATTTTCATTTTTGCACAAGCACTTAAAGTGAACCGCGTCGGGCTTCTAGTTTTGATTGAAACGGATGGCGCATCCCTTTCGATTAGATCGGTGTCTCGCAATAAAAGATCAATTGTAACGAAAAATATGAAAAATAGGTGGCCTTTGATTTGAACTGACTGAAGAGATCTCGCTGCGTGTTGCTGAGTTTCATTTCGGGCAATAGATGCACTTTGTGACCTTTGCCAAAGTTCTGTGCCTGTTGTGCTTGGGCTGTCGTCATCACGACAGACAAGCTTGTCGCGATACATGCGGCCACCGCAATTTTTCCTATTAGCATATCATTACCCTTTGCTGCAAATTTCCATACGTTTGGCTTTTCATCGAGATGGGGCACTTATAACAGTGCCGAGACACATAAGTTGTTTGACCGCTCAAGGTCGGCAGTTTTCCTTGCTTTTCGGAGTTTCCATCACTGAAATCGTCAAGAGGCTGGTAAGCTTCCTGTGTCCAATGCCTGAGCACAAGCGGGTATTTGATGCAGATTCTTGGTGGTTACTTAGATTCACTTTACGATTGGAGCGGTAGGTAGAGAAGGTTCTCTGCCTTCTGATGAGTCAGAGTGTCCTCCTGCCTGCTGTCACCAAAATTTGGCCGTCACGTACATGCGCACCACGCCATCAGCAAAGCCCTTAGTACACAACCAAATAGTCACCTCCCAATGCAAGGCCATCTGCTGAACCGCTGCCTGCGATACCAACCATCGCCACATCAAAATCGGCAGTTTGCACATTTCGCTCTAAGATCTGGGAAGCTGTAGCAAGACCGTTAGTCTGCCCAAGAACACCAAATTCGATATTTGCCGTAGTCAACGCAGAAGGTGCGTCAAAGATAGAAACAGTTGCTCCATTGCCCAGCACCAGCTGATCAACATTTGAAAACGGCTTAGTCAGGGTGTCTAGGACAGCCTGTGCTGTTGCAAACCCAAAAGCAGGGTCGATAAAAATCTTCTCATTGCTGATGTCGAAATCCCCAATTGTCGTCCCTTGATCGCCAAATCCGATATAGAAGGCATCCACACCATTTTGGCCAAAGAGTTGATCATCACCTGCCCCACCACTGAGTGAGTCATTTCCATCACCGCCCTGGATCGTATCATTGCCGGCCAAACCATTAATCTCATCTGCGATTGTTCGGCCAAAAATGGACTCGGCATTATTCGTAGCAAGAGTGAAGGGCGTGCCCTGTTTTGTAAAACCATCAATCTCATATCCAATATCCGCCAAAAGCGCCTTATCGATATCGCTGGGCATATTTCTTTCGCCGCTTATCGAGGGGTCCATCAGAACGGTGTCGTTCAAAAACCCGTCCCTAACATGGTCATCTGTCGCTGATTGAAGCGGTACAGGTTGACCAGAATTTGTCGCTATTGCGTTGGGTCCTGTAAATTGAGTGCCCGTTACAAATGCACTGTAGGTCCCCGATGGGCCTATACCTAAGACATGGCCAATTTCGTGCAGCGCTGTTTCGATGAAATCAACTTTCCCGTCAACTGGGCCAGCGATAGAAAAATTCCAGTCGACATCCCTGTTGAACCGGGCTGACCCGATGTAAGGTTCAAAATCTGTTGTCGGACCCTGTCCTCTGAAATCGTTGGCAATACGCAGCGAGTTGAGATCACTAAAGACAGAATCAAATCCGCTGGGCCCTGCATCGGCGAGAATGTTAGATGTGGTCGACCCCATATTAATGCTCGCCCCGGTATCTGACCCGACGAAAATCAGCAGGTCATCAATAGTCTGATCCAGCGTGATCGGGACAAGGTCGTTGGTTTCAGGGTTGCGCACACTAACCGTCTGCCCAGCATCAAAATCGGGAAACTCATCTTGGATAATATTTTCCCAGATACGGGCGACCTCTTCCATTGCGGCGCGAACCTCGGCCGTAAAGAACCCAAAGGTATCAAATCGGTAATCAAACTCCATACTAAAAGACCCGGCCATGCCACTTGTGTTGGCTTCAACGGCGGCCTCAGCGCTCGCAACCTCTGACGCCGCTGTAGTTTGTGCCGATGCCGCATTTGTTGCCGCTGTTGCCGCTGTTGTCACTGCCGCGTCTGCTTCAGTGTCGTCTGTTGTGTTGGCCGTTGCATCCGCTGCCGTTTTCGTCGCTGTTGCGGCTGTTGCCGCCGCGGCTGCATCGATTGCCGCGGCGTCAGCCGCTACTTTAGCTGCGTCCGCTGCCGTTTTATATGCCTGAGCTGTGGCTAGGTTTGTTACCGCTACTTCTGCTGTGTCAGCTTCTGCCTGAGCTGTGGTGGCTGCTGCTGCAGATGTGGCTGCTGTGGCTGCTGCTACGTCTGACGTTGCTTTGGCTGCTGCATAAGCCGCTTCAAGGGCGGCTTCGTCTGTACCGCCACCTCCGCCTGAACCGCTCCCGACAGAACCGTCAGTATTTACTGGGCCGGTTGACGTGCCGACATTAATTGGAGCGCCCGGTGCTGGAACAGTTGTGCCAAAGGCGACCGCTGTTTGCTCAAACGTCTGAGATGTACCCACAGTCGCATCCAGTGGCGTACCGCCAAATATGAAGCTGAAGTCCGCAGGAATACCCAATAAGGTCAGAGCGAAGCCGTTTACGGTGAATATAACACCGTTTGAAAGGAACTGGGCCCCAGTGATGTCCAGACCGGCTGGCAACAGAATTGTGCTAATGTCGTTGTCAGTGATCGTCACATTCGCGCTCAGCGAAGGCAGAATTGTGTATGTGTCTGATCCGCCAAAATCGATAAATTCGGTGACAGCGCCGTCAATGTTAATATTGGAGCTTCCGCTATCAAGATTTGGCATACCAATTTCCCCTTCTATAAATTTCTAATAAACTTCTGTATTCAACCGAAATTCCCAAAGCGGAACATCCTCGTGCTCAAAATTGCCACTGTTCTGGAAACCGATCAAGTCTCTTGAAAATATAGTGCCGTTATTCGAGCATCTGATGCTCGAACTGATCACCACTGACCGCAACTTCTGCGCGTTGGAAGGTGATTGCACGGGCGTGACGCACAACCCTCACACCGACCTTGATTAGCCGGGGCTTACTCCAGGACGTTTAAACAGATGCGCAACCTTGCCCTGAAGGATACGATTGGCACGCAGTCGGATCGCATAGTAGTAGTCCACGGTTTCCAGCATCTTGTAGAAGTTCGGGATAGCAAGCGCAACACTCCCGGTCTTAAGAAGCGCGTCAGGTGACGATCAGCGCATTCACATCGTCATATCCCGCCAATCAATCAAAAACAGCCCGCATTCCCCAAGTAGACCTCTGATTTTGCCATCCTGATTATGGTATTTCGTAAATAAAATCAGAGCTATGCCCGAAAGTTGGTGACGGCGTGATTAGGCGGCGTTTTGAAGTTGCTTGATCCCGTCCTTGAATGCAATCCCTTCGATGATCTCGGGCATGCGGTTTGCACCGTCGAGTTTCCGCCATTTGGTCTGCGCAGACATCATCAGCTTGAATGCCATGGCAAGGCCAGTTTTGCGGCTGAGACAGCCTTTGGTTTTGCCAGTGCGGTGTCGGACCGTGGCGAAGGTGCTTTCAATTGGGTTTGTCGTTCTGATGTGCTTCCAGTGTTCGGCGGGGAAGCCATAGAAAGCGAGTAGCACGTCGCGGTCTTTGGTCAGCTTCCCAACAGCCTTGTCGTATTTCACGCCGTAGGTTGTGACGAAGAAGTCGAAGGCCGCCTCGGCATCCACGCGGGTTTCGGCCTGCCAGATATCGTGCAGATGACCTTTGGCTTTGGCCTGAACGGACTTCGGCATCGCGTTCAGAACATTGCCGGTCTTGTGGAACCAACAGCGCTGTTCTTTCGTGGCCCCAAAAACTTCGCGCAATGCATGCCAGAACCCCAGAGCACCGTCCCCAATGGCAAGGTCAGGGGCATGGGTAAGGCCACGCCGCTGCAAATCGAGCAGCAGTTCGCGCCAGCTTTGGGTGCTTTCGCGGTAGCCATCGGCGAGGCCAATGATTTCCTTTCGGCCCCACTCGTCTGCGCCTATCAGCACCAGAACGCATTGTTTTTCCTCAGCCATTCGTGGTCGAAAGTAGACGCCGTCCGCCCAGATGTAGACGAACCTCCGTGCGCTGAGGTCACGGCGCTGCCAGCGGTCGTACTCATCCCACCAGTCGGCTTTGAGCCGCGATATCGTGGTCGAGGACAACCCCGCGGCATTGGGCCCGAGCAGAGCGGCGAGCGCTTCGTGAAAGGCGCCGGTGGAAATACCTTTGAGATATAGCCAGGGCAGTAGCTCTTCGATGGATTTGGCTTTGCGTAAATAGGGCGGCAGGATCGTTGACGTGAACCGGACTTTCTCCTTGTCACAGCCCTGGTCCCGCACGCGCCGCACTTTGACCGGCACCGCGCCGATCCCGGTGATCACCTCGCGTTCCGGCAGATGACCGTGGCGGACCAGCCGAGCGCGACCATCGTTCGTTTTATCAGATGCATAGGCGTCCAGCAGAACGGAAAGTTCGGCCTCAACCGCTTGCTCAATCAGACGCTGCGCGCCAGACCGCAGTAACTCAGTCAATGGATCAGGCGAAAATCCATGTGGATCCGTCAGCTGGGTGATGGTATTTGTCGTCATGTGGCATATCCTTTTCTCATCTGAGAATTGCGGCGCGTCAACAACGCCATGATATGCCGCCCCTCAGGGGCCATCACCAACTTTTAGCTATAGCTCAATAAATCATGGTGCTGACGGCTGATAGGGGAGCATTTTATGGATCACCCAGAGGGTGGGGGCTCGCAGCGGGCAGATCGGGTGGATTTCGACCGTCGTGTGCGGCTGGAGTTCAATGGCACGCAGCTTAGTTCCGACGGCGGTCTCTTAGTAATGCGCGAGCTTGACGACACGCTCGGGCTGTCCGATCTGGCGTCAGCGGCACTGCGCGACACCCGCACAGGCAAGAACTCCGTCCATCGAGTCGATGGGCTGTTACGGCAATCGGTGTTTGGTCGTCTGGCCGGATACGAGGATGTCAACGACGCCGACCGGCTGGCCCTCGATCCGGTCATGCGTCAGGTTGTTGGCGGCAGGGCTGTCGATGCGCAGGCAGCATCGGCCTTGCAGATGGGGCGGTTCGAGACCGAGACACTCGCCTTGGCCGAGAACTGGTCGGCGCTGGCCGATCTGAACGGCCAATGGATTGACCGGTTTCATGATCGCAACGGGTTGAAGTATATCGTGCTGGACATGGACAGCTCGGTTAGCCCCACTCATGGCGATCAGGAAGGGTCCGCATGGAACGGCCACTTCGATTGCACCTGCTATCACCCGAACTTCCTGTTCAACCAATTAGGCATGCTGGAACGCTGCGCCCTGCGCAATGGCAACGTTCGCAGCGCTGACGGCTGGCGAGATGTCCTCGACCCCGTCATCGCACGCTATGCTGACCGCAACATAGGGGGCCGCTTCTTCCGAACGGACGCCGCCTATGCAATCCCTGCGATCTA
Source organism: Sulfitobacter sp. (assembly GCA_049794055.1). Classification (GTDB taxonomy): domain Bacteria; phylum Pseudomonadota; class Alphaproteobacteria; order Rhodobacterales; family Rhodobacteraceae; genus Sulfitobacter. Next base: position 4,752 of record JBARCL010000081.1, on the reverse strand, counting down.
TGCGCGGCTGGAAGAGGCGGGCTATTTTTACGCCATCCGGCAGCCCGCCAACAACGTCTTGCGCGAGAGGACCGGGCATCGGCTGACGCGGCTAGTGGGACGTCCGTCGCAGACCAAGGTCAAGCGTTTCCATGAGGATTTCGAGTATCAGGTGCAAAGTTGGAACAAACCACGCCGGGTGATTGCCAAGATCGAGTGGCATCCGGGCGAGCTGTTCCCCCGCGTTGGCTTCATCGTCACCAACCTGCCGATGGATCCAGACTGGGTGGTGAGGTTCTACAATCAGAGGGGCACCGCCGAGCAGCACATTAAAGAGGGCAAATACGCCTTCCGCTGGACGCGCCTGTCGTGCAAGCGGTTCCGCGACAACGAGGTGCGGCTATGCAACTTCACGCGCTGGCCTACAACCTAGCCATCTTTCTGCGCCGCATTGAACTGCCCGACTGGTCACTGACCAGCCTGCAACTCAAGTTGATCAAGATCGGCGCTCTCGTTGTGCGCCACACCCGGACCATCACCTTCCAACTAGCAGAGGTCGCCGTCACGGGCTCGATGGTGCGCGCCATCCCCGCCACCATCCGCCGACTGCGAGCGCCTCCGGTATGCGCCTGACAGCGGTCCAACCCCAAACTGAACGAAAGCGGCAGGGCAGGTCTGTCCAAGGCGCTGAAAATTCTCGCCTCCGGGCCAGCACGGCACCCGCCTTCAGGCGTTTCCGCAACTCCCGAGGCACTCAGAGGAAAAAGATACTTGATCCGATGGCCTGATCAGGCGATCTTCGCGTTAGATAGCACGCCACTTGGGGAATGTCGGCTTACACCTGCACAGGAAGCCGTTGCTGTTTCTCTGCGTAAGACAAGTATTTTCAGGAACCTCTTACGTTTGACTAAAGCATATTTTTGTAAAGGGATCAAATAATGGCAAATCTGGATAGTGGAAACTCAAACATTAACATTGATGGTAACGTCACACCGTTTGTCGATTTTGGAGGCACAGACACATACACAATCCTCAACTCTTTGAACGCAAATGTCACTATCACAGACAACAACGTTAGCATAATCAATCTTCCAAATGGGCTGGATATTACAGCAGCGCTCTTTTTGTCGGATGGCCTGCAGATCACTGTGAACGGCTTTACCGTCACATTCTTAGGTAACCCAGCGCTTTTTACTTACAAATTTGGTGGCACACCGCTGGATGCGAACGCAGGCACAGCATTGACGTTTGATGAAACAGCGGCAGCGTTTGGAACAACTGTACCGACAGATGGAACGCAGAGCACGGCTACGACAATAGGCGCTATCAATGAGGACGGGACAATCGGTTCCGGTGGTGGAAACGATCCTACTTTCGCGCTGTCGGCTAATTCATCTTCCATTTCTGAAGGTGAGACTGTTAGCTTTGAATTGAGCACAACGAATGTCGCGGCCGGAACAAGTGTATCATACACGGTGACCGGCGTGTCAGAGGCCGACGTTGTGGGTGCACTCACTGGGACCGCAGTCATAGGTCCAAGTGGGATGGCTGTAATCTCTGTGCAAACCATTCCTGACCTATTGACCGAAGGTGTAGAAACACTGACGGTCTCGCTAGATGGTATCAACGAAAGTGCTAATGTTATTTTGAATGACACAAGCACCTCGATTATACTTCCTGTTGCTCAAGAAATAGTAGGTTTCATTGCTAACGCGAATGAATATGGTATTTCATTTACAGATGGAACGAATCCACAGGATGGGGTTCATACCCTTCTTGATTCTGATTCTGATAATAACGCAGGAACAGAATCGCACTGGGAAGGCGAAGGTCTTTTTAACGCTCCGACATCACTCACTTATGGCTTTGTAGACAATGGTGGGCAAATGGTACCGGGATCGTCAGTTGTTACTATGGATCAAGGCTATTTAGATAGTGAAAAGCTATTTATTAGGTCAGTATTTGACGTTTTTTCCAATGTATCAAATATGACTTTTACCGAGGTATCCAATGTACAAAGTCAGGGCAGCGCCGACATTCGGATTGGGAAAGGTACAGCCGATGCTCTTGAGATTGCGGCGGACACTCTGGGCTTCGCATATCAGCCAAACAACCCGTTCATAGGACCAACTTCGGCTACAAACAATCCAAAAGAAACTACTCAGATCCCAAATTCGAATACGGGTGACTTTTTTCTTGTAACTGACGCGATAACGGTAGGTGGGCAAATTCCTGATTGGACTCAGGCGGAATATAACGATGTAAAGAACACAATTTCTCACGAACTTGGTCATGCCGTTGGTCTGGATCATCCCTTTCGTAGCGAGTCAGGTCCGAGCGCTGGTTTCGCCCCTATAACAGACGCAAATGCACCCGTTTCAAATTATACTGGTGATTTGACGGGTGGTGGCCACCAATCCGCCTTGACGGACAATATGATTGAAACAATCATGACATACTATAGCCCCTCAAATACCGGCGCAATTAGGGTCGGTACGACAGATATTGAAGGGGAACTTGTTACGAATTGGAAACCTGGGGTTTTCGATATTGCGGCTCTTCAGCATCTATATGGTAGCAACACAAATTTTAATTCTACTGATACAATATATACTTTCAATTCGAATGAGATTATTTACGACACCATTTGGGATGCTGGCGGTAATGACACTCTAAGAGTTACGGGAACTGGAACCAATACTATTGACCTGAATGATGGGCAGTTCAGCAAAGTTGGCGTCATGGGATCTAGAATATATGAGATCACCAATACTTCGCTTGGTATCGCTTCTGATGCGGTGATCACTGCTGTAAGCGGTGACGTAAATGGAAATGCGATTGGGCTGTCTAGCAGCATCGCAATTGGCGGCTCGAGTGCTTTCGTATCAATCGATTTGCCAACCCTTAAGGGGCTGCAAGGTGACATTCAGCTGGATTTCAACTTTTCACAAGGCGGAGTAAACGGCACACAGTCCGTCTCTATTGGAGATGCAAGCTCATTCTTCCGCGAAGGGCAGACTGAGTGCAACTTTGGCATTGCTTATGGCGTGATTATCGAAAACGTCGAAACTGGGGATGGTACAGACACCGTCGTAGGCAATGAAGCCGCAAACAACATTTTTGCCGCAGGCGGAAATAATTCTCTAACCGGCATGGCCGGGGCGGATACCTTTACCTTCAAGAGCAGCACAACGGCTTCAAGCAATACTATCATTACAGATTTCACCAGAGGATCGGATAAGCTACTCTTTGAAGGAGACTTGGTATTCTCGACCAATGAAGCAGTAGACTCAAATTGGTTTTTGGCTTGGGATAGTGGACAACACAGCGTCACTCTTAACGGCCTAGGTACGTTCGACCTAGCGAACGATGCAATGCTACTACCCAATCCAGTGGCAAGTTTGGTATCAAATGACGCCGCTGATTATTGGATGGTATGATCAAATTTTTGGCACGTCAGTTTTGGTTGAATTGGGTCCGCCTTTTCGGACAGATGTGTGGCGTTTGGAACTGAGGGGGTAAACGGTCGCTCTTGTGCGTGAGGGCACATACGGATGTTACATAAAATGGATTATCCGTAACTCTGCCGCTGTGCCCCGTACATGCCCGCATAGAGCCCCGCCATCTCCATCAGTTCAGCATGGGTGCCCTGTTCCACCACACGACCCTCGTCCAGCACATAGATGATGTCAGCATGGGTCACAGCCGACAGGCGGTGTGCCACAATGATGGTGGTTTTATCCTCTGACAAGGTGTTGATCGCGGCTTTCACGCGGTCTTCGGTGCGTTGATCCAGCGCCGATGTCGCCTCGTCCAGCAACAGGATCGGGGCCGAGCGCAGGAAGGCCCGTGCAATCGCCACGCGCTGTTTCTGTCCGCCAGAGAGCTGCGCGCCCTTGGGGCCCAGCGGCGTGTCGCCACGTTCGCGGATCAACCCGTCAATGCCCACATGGGTGGCCGCGGCCCAGATCTCTTCCTCTGTGGCCTCGGGCTTCACATAGCGGATGTTTTCCCAGATTGAGGAGTTGAAGATCACGATGTCCTGCGCCACCACTGAAAATGACTGCCGCAGCACTGGGATTTGCAGCTGGTTCACCGGCACGCCGCCAATTGTCACCTGACCACCCTGCACATCATAAAGCCGCGCCATCAGGCTCAGGATTGTGGTTTTGCCTGATCCTGTCGCGCCGACAATCGCGCTGACCTTGCCGCTTTCAAATGTCAGGCTCAGGTCCTGAAACAGCGGCGGCTTGTCGTCGTATTGAAAATCCACAGCGTCAAAAAGGATATCGCCATGGGCATCAAATGCGCCCACCGCATCGGGTGCATTGGTGATGCTGGGCACTTCGCGAAACAGGCTGCGCACCCCGTCAAGGATCACCAGAGAGGCCTGCAGTTTCACAAAGAAATGCGCAACACGCCGCGCCGGATCAAAGATCAGCGCCATGCCGATCATAAAGGCCACGACCGAGGCCCCGTCCATGTCAAACCCTTCGCTCAGCGCCATATAGCCGCCGCCACCGATGATCAGGATGAACACCAATGCGGACAGGATATCGACCGTGGGCATCATCAGCGCCTGTGCCGATTGCAGGCGGATCGACAGGTCCTTGATCTCGGCTGTGGCCTTGAACAAACGCTGCTTTTCCACCGGTTCCTGATTGGAAATCTTCACCGTGCGCATGCCGTTGGACATCTCTTCGATGCCGGTCATATAGGCACCCATGGCGTTTTCCGCGCTGCGCTGGATGTGTTTGATTTTATTAGAAACAT
>JBARCL010000080.1:0-65046 GCA_049794055.1 Sulfitobacter sp. | reverse complement strand
GCATATGCGTTATCAGCGGGCGGCAAAGAAGAACCCGGTTGTGCTGAGCGCTAATGAGGTTGCCCGTATACTTGAGGCTGCCCCTGGACCAGGCCTGAAGTATCGCGCTGCCTTCAGTGTTGCCTATGGTGGTGGTCTGCGTGCCAATGAGGTGGCCCATCTGAAGGTCTGTGATATCGACAGTGACCGCATGTTGATCCGTGTTGAACAAGGCAAAGGCCGCAAGGACCGGCAGGTAATGTTGTCGTCCAGCCTGCTTGATCTGTTGCGTGATTATTATCGTGAAGCTCGACCCAAGGGCTGGCTCTTCCCGGGTCGCAATCGGGTTGATCCGATGTCAACGCGGCAATTCAATCGGGCGTTTGCAGTGGCTGCCAATTTTGCGGGTATCAGCAAGAAGGTATCGCCTCATACGTTGCGGCACTCCTTTGCGACGCATCTGCTGGAAGGCGGCACGGACATTCGGATCATTCAGGTACTGCTCGGGCATGCCAAGCTAGAAACCACGACGGTCTATACCAAGGTGGCAACAAAAACGATCCAGGAGGTAACCAGCCCACTTGATCTGCTGGTGAGCCGAGAGGCCGGTCCCGGTTAAACCCACTCCCAATGCCCCGACCAAAACTGGAGGTTGCGGATATCTTCCGTACCCATGGGCCTGCCTATCGCCGTGCAAACACCGGGCATCTGAACCTTCCACAATTGAAGGTAATGTCGGCGATTGAGAACTGCCGTACCGCCGCACTTGGCGGGCATGTCGCTGCTTGTACCAAATGCGACCACAAGCACATTGCCTACAACTCGTGCCGTAACCGTCACTGCCCCAAATGCCAGGGTGCAGCGGCGCGGGACTGGATGGAAGCGCGCATCGAAGATCTGTTGCCGGTGGAATACTACCATGTGGTCTTCACTCTTCCCACGCAGGTGGCCGACATTGCCTACCAGAACAAGGCCTTGGTCTACGATCTTCTATTCAAGGCGTCGTCCCAGACACTTCTGACCATCGCCGCTGATCCTAAACATCTGGGCGCAAGGATAGGTGTGACATCTGTGCTGCACACATGGGGTTCGGCCATGACCCACCACCCACATGTTCATGTCATCGTGCCGGGTGGTGGACTGACAACGGTAAGAGGCGTGGAGGGCGATAGCCCGACAGGGAACAAAGATGATGGTAAGTGGGTGTCGTGCCGTCCGGGCTTCTTTCTACCAGTGAAGGTCTTGTCGAAACTATTCCGCCGGCTGTTCCTTGAGGGCCTGGTGAGGTTGTACAATTCCGGCAAACTGGCCTTCTTTGGCAAGCAGGCAGAACTGGCCGACCCAGATGCCTTCAAAACCCATATAGCCCCGCTGCGCAAAACCAACTGGGTGGTCTACGCCAAGCCACCTTTCGGCGGACCCAAGGCCGTGCTGGCTTATTTGAGCCGATACACCCACCGTATTGCCATCTCGAACCACCGTCTGGTTAGTAGCGATGCCGACACCGTCGCGTTCAAATGGAAAGACTATCGCATCAAACGCAGTGACAGAATAAAGGTCATGCGTCTGCCCACGAGCGAGTTCATCCGCCGTTTCCTGATCCATGTTCTGCCCTCTGGCTTCCACCGCATCCGACACACGGGCTTCCTCGCAAATGGCATCCGCCGCGACAGGATCGGACAGATCAGGCAGTTGCTTGATGCCAAAACGGAACCCGATCAAGCGTCTGACGAGGCCGCAAACACCGAACCAGCTGATCCGCCCGCGCACAAGCTTTGCCCCAAATGCGGTGGTGCGATGGTCATCGTTGAGACCTTCCTGCGCGGCCAAACGCCCAAATGCCGAGCACCGCCATGGGAGGACGCCGCATGATACAACGAGACAAACCGACTTTGCCTTACGCAGAAGCCGGGCCAATCAGTGTGGCCTTCTCAGACAATCCCATGCCAAATCATGTCTGCAGCAACAAAATGAGATACCAAAGGACAAGGTCATGCTGGGAAAACCGCCACGTCGCTGCCGCCTATCAGCAAAATCCCGTCCGATCTGCGCATCAAAACTCGCAGCCGTAACCCATAATCCCCATAGCACCGAAAACAGCCCGCGCTTTCCTCCTTGTCGGATTTGTCGCCGCTGCAGCTCGCGCTGACAGCAGCCACAAACCTTAGACAAAACGGACTTTGATATCCGCGTAATCAATGACGGCTTACGTATTGCTTTTTCCTCGAAAACCGAGTTTGAAATCGTGCAGAACGGCTATCACTGCAGGTGTCACAAACAAAGCCAGCAATGTTGCTGCGGTAAGCCCAAAAGCAAGGCTGGCCACGATGGGGCGCAAAAACTGTGCTTGAGTGCTCTGCTCGAGTAACAGAGGCCCAAGACCAACTACAGTGGTGAGTGATGTTAAGAAAATAGCGCGAAACCTGTCGCGCACCGCTTCGCGCCCCGCCACAAGCACGTCAATGCCTTGCTCGACCTTTTCGTCGATGAAGTTTACCAACAAAATGGCATCATTCACGACCACACCGGCGAGCGTTGCAAGGCCAACCAGACTGGGCAGAGAGATTTGCAACCCGAGGGCCATATGGCCCCACATCACACCGACCAAGCTCAAAGGGATAGCGGCCAATACGGCCACGGGGCGTATGAAGCTTTTAAGGTAGAACGCTAGAAGCAGGAAAACGCCAGCCATACCAACACCGATATTGCGCAATAGAGAGCTGCCAGTGGTGGCGGTGTCTTCAGCCTCTCCCAAGATGCGCACCGAAACGCCAGGGCGTTTCTTAGCCAGTTCTGGCAAGTAGTCAGACTTCAATGCCGCCATCAGCTCGCGCGCGTTGGCGATGGATGGGTTGATCGAGCCTTGCACCCGCACACTGCGCTGGCCATTAACCCGACTAACGGCTGCGAAACCGCGTGACTGTGACACCGTCGCAATCGCCGAAAGCGGGACAAGCGCACCCTGACTGCCAGAAATTTTTAGGTTCAGAATATCTGCCTTTGTCATCCGGTTCGATGCGGCAAGCCGGGCGACTACATTTACCTGGCCCAGGTCGTCAACAAACCGTAACGCGCTGTCACCACGAAACCCGGCGCGCAGCCCTGCGGCAACAGCTTGCGGTGTGACGCCCAGCGTATTGGCGGTTCCAAGGATCAGTTCAATAATAAACTCTGGTTTGCCCAACTGTAAGTCATAGGTCACATCTCGGACACCGGCAAAGTCCCGGAAAAAGCGGCGAAGCTCTTTGGCCGTTGAGGACAGTGCGACGAGGTCGTCTCCTTGCACCAAGAGGTCAATTGGCTTGCCGCCTGCGCCGCGTTCTTTGTCTGTGATGCGAAAGGCGATCATGTCGGGCAAGCGGCCAGAGCGCTTCTTCCAAAGATCCAGAATGTCGGTCACATTCGTGGTCCGGATGCCTGCAGGTAGCAATTTGACGCTGATCGTGGCCATATGTGCGCCGGTGCCTGGAGCATCGATGTTTGTGCCATAGGTGATGGTGTAACTCTGAACCAGCGCTTGGGAGTTGGGCTGCGCCGCACTTAGTTCTTCGTTCATCTGCTCTAGCGCTTTGACGACCTTAGCAACGCGCTGTTCTGTCAGAGTTAAAGGCGACCCTTCTGCCAGCAGTAGGCGCGCTTCAACGGTATCGCTCTCAAGTTGCGGGAAGCTCTGATACTTGATGAAGCCGCCGGTGAAGGGGGCAATCGAAAACAAAACCAGAAAGACGGCAAGGCCTAGCGTTACATAGCGAAACCGCAGCGCCAATTCTGCAACCGGAACGACAATACCATCACGAAACCGGGCAAAGCCCGTATTTACCGCGCGGCTAACCCGATTGAGTTTTGGAGTCTGCTTTAGCGAATGGTGCATATGTGCAGGCAGGATCAGAAACGCCTCGATCAGGCTGATCGCCAACGTCAGAAGCAGTACCAGAGGGATATATTTCAACACCGCGCCGATATTGCCGGACATAAAGCCAAGAGGCCCCACGATCATGGCTGTGGTCAAAAACGATGCAAAGACACCGGGCCCAACTTGCAGCACGCCGTTTACCGCTGCGTCCTGCGGGCTTTCGCCCGCTTCACGCCGCCGCACGATGTTTTCTGAAATCACGATGGCGTCGTCCATCAGCAGCCCCACGGCGACCAGCAGAGCGACCATCGTCATCATATTGATGGTGAATCCCAAAAGCTGCATCATAAACACAGCACCAAGGAAAGACACTGGCAGCCCCATTGCCACCCAGAAAGACAGCCGGAATCCAAAGAACAGCCACATCACGATCAGTACAAGCACAAGGCCCTGTAAGCCGTTCTCGGCAACGATGCGCAAACGGTCGCGGATGTTGCCAGTCGAATCCTGCGAGATCGCCAATTCGATATTACCCGGCGCTTCTGCGCGCGCTTGCTCGACCTGTTGATCAAGCGCAGCTTTTACCCTCAACGCATCTTGTGTTTCAGTTTTGCTTACCGCAATGATAGCTGCGCGTTTGTTGTTGTAAAAAGCGGCTTGCGAGGGATCATCAAAGCCAAGCCGAATGCTGGCCACATCTCCTAGTAATACCTCGCCTCCTGTATCGGTGCTGGCCAATGGGATACGGCCAAGCTTGGCGGGGCTGCGTTTCTCACCCAGAAACCGGATCGCGATATCCCCATCGCGTCCTTCTAGCGTGCCGGCCGGCAGATCGAGACTGTGGCGCGCCAGCACGGCGCTGATCTGGGCAATATCAAGCCCGACACGATCAAGCGCTAGCGCATCTATCTCGACCGCAATTTCCCGCTCGGAGAAGCCCATCACCTCAACATTCGATATCCCTGGATCGGCACGCAACCTTTCTGCCAACGCCTCGCTATAAGCATGCAAAACTTGAGGATCATCTGGTCCGGTAACGGCGATTGACGCGACCGAAGCGACGCGCTCGACCACGCGTATTACTGGGTCGTCGGCCTTGTCTGGAAGGCCTGTAAGACCCTCGACCGCTGCTTTGATGTCGTTTTGAAACCGGGTCATGTCCGCGCCTTCAACGATCTCGGCGGTGATAACGGCCGCGTTCTCCCGCGACAGGCAAGTCAACTCACTAAGGTTGTCTATAGCGCGCAAATTTTGCTCAGCAGCGGCGCAAATACCGCGTTCTACTTCAGCAGGTGTGGCACCATAATAGGCAATACGCACTTCGACGTTTGAAGCGGCCACGAGCGGAAAGGTGTCTCGTTGAAGGCTCGGAAGTGCGAGCAGGCCCAACGCGAGAAAAGCGATCATCAGAATGTTAGAAGCCGTTGGATGAACGGCGAACAGGCGGATCATTCTTCCGCCTCCTTGGATTTCCCTTTGCCTTGCCCTTGCTCCGATCCGCTGGATACAGGAGCCGCCTTGCCCATGGCCTCGGCCCAGAGAGCAGCCTTGCGTGTGTCGTCCTCAACTGGCGCAACCATCATCCCGGGGACAGCCACCGTTGGCGAGGTGATGACAAGCTGGTCGTCGGCGGCAAGACCCTTGTTTACAACCGCCAGATTGCCCGATGTGAACCCAATAGAAACGTTTCGTTTTTCCAATTTTCCGTCGGAATTCACCACAAGTGCTGTGCCGTCGCGCACCGCTTCGATGGGCACAATTAGGGCTTCTGTTTGTGGTGCCAATAGCAGAGTTTCAACAAGCATATTGCGGCGCAGCGGCGGACGCTCCCCAGCTGCGGCCTGCGCCAGAGGATCATCGACACGCACAACAACCGTTGTCCCTTGAGTGCGCGCATCAACGGCGTCCCCGACACGCACCACTTTGCTCTTCCATGTGATGTTGTGACCTGGCGCAACAAGGCGCACCCGCGCCTTAAGATCCATAACGGTGCTGCCATCTCCGGCCAAACGCAACAACGGGCCAACCCGACCTAAGGGAAACTGCGCTGCGATTTCAACAGCGGCAACGCCTTCGCCAGAAAGCATCGTCTGACCACGACTGACATACTGCCCCTCGGTTGCCGAAACTTCGGCTATTCTTAAGTCGTAAGGTGCGCGCAGCTCGGTAAACTCAAGCGCGCGTTCAAGTGTCGCCCTCTGTGTTATAAGAATTTCACGCTCGGCCTTAGCCAAGCGCCGTTGGTTTTCAATCTCGGTGACCTTAGCACGGGCTAGAAGCTCTTGACGGCGGACGGCATCTAGGCTGGCGCGTGTGGTCACACCTTGCTCGGCTAACTGCTCCTGCCGGGTCAGATCCGCTTGCATCAGGGCCAGATCAGCACTGGCGATTTCAAGACTGGCGACAAGTGTTTGATCCTTGATGTCAGACGCCGCCAGCTGTGCTGTGATCTGAGCAAGGTTCAACAGAAGGTCTGTATCGTCAATCCGAACGAGCAGATCGCCTTCTGATACAATTGTTCCCGGGGCAAGATTTGGCGCGGTTTGCAACACATCGCCCTCAACCCGCGCGACGCCGCGCCACTCTCGGGCGGGGCTAACAGTGCCATGCCCGACAACACGGGGAATCATCGATGCCGGAGCCAACGTAATAACACGTACCGGGATCACAGAACGCGTGGTTTCTTTCACCCCTGGAGGCTGCTTTAATGTGTCCGAGTAAACAATTGTGATTAGACCCAAGGCCGCAGGAATGGCGAAACCCAATAGCTTGGCGAAGATAACTGTAAGTCGTGCCATAATGAAGCCTCTCGAACATATTCTAATTATTAAATGTTTGGCACGGTTCACTGTCGTTAGCAATGCAATGGCCGGGTGTGTAAGTGCATTCCGGTCTGGCTACTCAAGTGCAATACATTATTGCACTTTCTATGCGTCGGTTGGTGAGTGCATTGAGGCAGGCTATCGCGCCTGCAAAGGATGCCATCCGTTGCAACCAATGGCGTCTGCCGACCCGGCTATTGCCGCGCTCTTGGCAGCACTGGATGAGCGCCCGGAGTATCGCTGGTCGGAGAGCGACATAGACCTCATAGACTTTGACCTTTCGACGGTGAGACGAAGTTTCAAGCGGCAATTCGGGATGACGTTTCTTGAGATGGCGCGACAACGCCGACTTCGTGACGGGTTTGAAACCATTTCTGGTGGGGGCAAAGTGATCGATGCCCAATTGGATGCTGGTTTCGAATCCGCTAGTGCGTTTCGCGCGTCATTTTCTAAACTGTTAGGACGTGCGCCTGGCAAACTGGATAGCGCGCCCATCCTCTTTGCCGACTGGATTGAAACTCCACTTGGGCCAGTGATCGCCGTTTGCAGCAAATCTTAGATGCATCTTCTGGAGTTTGTGGATTGCAAGGCTCTTAAAACTGAACTTAGCAAGCTGGATGAGCTTGCTAAGGGCAAGATCGGGATCGGGAAAACGCAGCCCGGAGAACAGATCAGGGGCGAGTTGCACGCCTTCTTCGACGGAACGTCAGCTAATTTCTCGACACCGTTGGCCTATGGTGGATCAGCCTTTGCGCAAAGCGTTTGGGATGAACTACGGCTCATCCCGCCGGGACAGACACGTAGTTATTCGGAAATCGCCAAGCGTATTGGACGCCCATCGGCCACACGTGCCGTCGCGCACGCAAACAGAGCCAATCAAATCGCGCTCGTTGTCCCGTGTCATAGGGTTATCGGCGCAGAGGGATCGCTGACTGGATATGGCGGAAGCAGAAGCTCCTCGAAATTGAGAGACACTACCGGACCACATCTAGGGAAAATGCAGAATGATCGATCAAGCAAACAAAACTGCGCAATTCAAAGCGCTTCACATAAAGAGCGATCTGCTTGTCCTTTACAATATTTGGGATGCTGGCGGAGCAAAAGCTTTGGCAGAGGCTGGGGCCAAGGCGGTCGCTACCGGAAGCTGGTCGATGGCTGCGGCACATGGCTTCGAAGATGGCGAAGACGTCCCGTTGAGTTTGGTCGTTCAACTGGTCGAGCGCATCGCTTCGACAGTTGAATCACCTCTCACCGTGGACTTTGAAGGCGGATATGCAGCTGCACCGGAACATGTTGCTGGGAACGTGCGCCGGATCATTCAAGCAGGTGCAATTGGCGTCAATTTCGAAGATCGAATCGTGCAGGGTGACGGCCTTTACACGGTCCAAGACCAAGTTGAGCGGATTCGGGCGGTACGTCAGGCGGCTGAGCAAGAGGGTATCGAACTGTTCATCAACGCACGCACAGATTTGTTTCTCGGAACCGATCCATCTACCCATAGTGCGCGGATCGGCGATGCCATCGAACGCGGGGCCGCCTACAAGGATGCAGATGCAGACGGGTTCTTTATTCCAGTGTTTATCGACCGTTTCCTGATCCAGAAAATCGTGGATGTAGTCAACCTGCCGGTGAATGTCATAATGATGGGTGAGTTAACATCTATCAGAAGTGTCGCTGATATCGGCGTATCCCGGGCCAGCTTTGGCCCTGGACCATACTTCAATGCGATGTCTGACCTCAAAGAGCGGTTTGGCGCTTTGAGATAAATAGCCACTGCTCCGGCTATGCAACGCATTGGCAGCGGTCGGAGTAGTTCGCCGAAGCGGCCATCCATGTAGAGTGCAGCATCGGTCAAAGAGGGCTCGTTGCGGCCATTCTCTGCGTGCGTACCATAGGCCGGCCTGGGAACGCGTGCCTTTCGCTGCTCAGCGCGAGAACTCACGCAGTGCGGACACAGCCGCCTTCTGCTCACGCGGCAATTGCTGGCGCAGCATCCGTTCGCACCCGCGGCGGTGGTCTTGCCGCACAACAGCGCAGGCCGCCGAAGCGGTCATTGCCAAGCGGTTTCTGGGGCGACGTCACAACCGTACCTTCGCCGCAGGCGGCTTGGACACGAATGACGCGGACGCAGCAGAGTTTGAAAGTGTCGAAATTTTATTCTGCAAACCATCCAGTCGCAAGGGATCGGGGCCAGTCAGCGCGTCCAATTATGGCTGCAAGTTCGCTTGCTTTGGCGACAAAGTACGGCACTGATCTAAAGCGGATACTCCAAGCGCCAGCCTGAACTTTAATCACAGAATATGGTGATAAACAGGTTTGTCGCCACGACAGTACGGGCATCTAACAGTGCCAGGGTTTATCGACATTTGAACCAAGCTGGAGGACGGTTTTGCCATTCGCCAGTTTAAAACAAATCTAGGTATTCCATGCGGCAGTTGGCGGCAGATAGCCCAACCCTACGAACGTTGCACGGCCTGCCAATGGCTTTGGCTTTGCAAAAGCTGCTTTGCGGCGTGCTGTATGAAACACAAGACGCGTTTCTGTTAGATTCCAACAAATCTGCAGCCCTTCTTATGCCAGAATTTCAACAGGGCGTTCCCATTGGATCAATACGATACACCCGGTTTTGGACCAAACGGAGTGAGAGCTCCCTTCTGGATTGAGGACAAAGGAACCCTTGGGGTAGGTGCCGCGCTCATCTGATTGCGCGCCCTCAAGAACGAGGACGGTTTCAAGCCCGGTGTGGCGGTGCAGCGGCACGCGCGCGCCGGGAGCATAGCGCAGAAGGGCGACGGCGGGCTCGCCCTGCTTCATATAGTGAATGTCGACGCCCTCTCGAAACGGCTCAAAGGGCAAGTCTGCAAAATGGCGTAGCAGGTCGGAGATAACGAGGGGCTCAATCATTCCAGGACTCCTTTAATTGCGCGAAACGGGCGGTCCAGCCGACGATGCCGCCTTGCGCGCGGATCATGTCCAGCGTGGCGGCTTTGAAGGCGGGAAAATAGCTCTCTGTCGCGTCCTCGATCAGCAAGCAGTCAAAACCGCGATCATTGGCCTCGCGCATGGTGGTTTGCACGCAAACCTCGGTGGTCACCCCCGCGAGGATCAGTTTGGTGATACCCTTCTGCGCGAGATGATCTGACAGCGGCGTGGCATAGAACGCTCCTTTGCCCGGCTTGTCGATCACCAGCTCGCCCTCGATGGGGGCCAGCTTGGGTATAATATCCGCGCCGTCCTCACCCGCCACCAAAATGCGCCCCATCGGGCCGGGATCACCGATGCGCAGGCTTGGGTTGCCTCGGTCGCGTTTGGCGTCTGGTAGATCGAACAAATCCGGCCTGTGACATTCGCGGGTGTGAACCACCTCTATCCCCTTCGCGCGGCATAGCGCGAGCAAGCTGGCAGTGGTCGGCACGATGGCCTGCAGCAGGGACACGTCGTTGCCAAGTGTTTCGCCAAACCCGCCAGGCTCAATGAAATCGCGCTGCATGTCGATGACGATCAGCGCCGTGGTTGCCGGATCGAAGGGGAACGGAAACGGCAAAGCGCCGTCTATCTGAACCATCACGCGTGGCCCCCCATATGGTGTCCGATTGTGGCAATATCGGCCTCGGCGGTCGCGGCGTCATAAGTGATGGTGCCGCCGGACATGACCAGCACCCGGTCGGTCAGCTCCATAATTTCATCAAGATCTTCGGACAGGATCAGGACGGCAGTCCCTGCGTTGCGTGCCTGCATGATACGGGCGCGAATCTCGGATACGGCGGAGAAATCGAGGCCAAAGCACGGGTTTGAGATGATTAGCAAATCCACCTTGCCAGACAATTCGCGCGCCAGTACCGCGCGCTGCACGTTGCCGCCGGACAAGGCGCTTATTGGCGCGTTGATGGAGGTCGTTTTGACCTTGAACTGGCGTACCAGATCAGACGCGCGGGTGCGCATCTTCCGGCCCGACAGCCAGAAGCTTTCGTCAGTGTCAAAGCTGCGAAAGGCGATGTTTTCATTGACTGACATGCGCGGGGCGCAGGCGTTGTGCAACGGCTCCTCGGGTAGGAAACGGATATTGTGACGCTGCGCCTCGTCGCGGCGCGCGGTGTAGGGCGCGCCATTGACTTGGATTTTGCCACTTTGGCAAGGACGTTGCCCGGTGAGGATTTCCATCAACTCCATCTGGCCGTTGCCGGAGATGCCCGCAACACCGACGATCTCGCCCGCATGTACTTGCAGGCGATCGATTGTGATGTCCTTCAGCCCGGTTCTGTCACGGGTCCGCACGCCGTCCAGCTCCAACACCGGAGCGCCGCGCGTTCCCGAACGGGGCGCAGGCTGGGCAAGCGTCGCATCGCCCATCATCAGCGCGGCCATGTCTTCGTGGCTCAGCTCCGCAACTTTGCCGCCACCCACCAGCTTGCCGCGCCGCAGGACGGAAACGGCGTCGGCATATGCCGTTACCTCACGGAATTTATGGGTGATCATGAGCACCGAAACAGCCCCTTCCCGGCACAGCCCACGCACATGGCTGAGCACTTCGTCGGCCTCGTCGGGGGTCAACACGGAGGTCGGCTCATCCAGGATCAAAAACCGCCTGCCCAGATAGAGTTGCTTGAGAATTTCAAGCTTTTGCTTCTCTCCCGCAGCAAGCGCGCGCACGGGTTGGTCGAGCGGCACTTGGAACGGCATACGGTCCATGAAGGTCTGTAAAGCGGCGCGTTCGGCCCGCCAGTCAATGACGCGCGGCGTGTCTTCGCGGCTGATCACAAGGTTCTCGGCCACTGTCAGGGACGGGACCAACGTGAAATGCTGATAGACCATGCCTAACCCAAGCGCGTGGGCCGCATTGGGGTCGCTGATACGCGCCTCGCGTCTGTCCACCAGCATCTCGCCAGAGGTGGCGTGGTAGAACCCCATCATACATTTCACCAGCGTCGACTTGCCCGCGCCATTCTCGCCCAGAAGCGCATGGAAACTGCCCGGTGCGATTTTGATCGAGCAGTCGTCCAGAGCGGTGAAAGCGCCGAATTGCATCGTCATATGTAGGGTCTCGACGCCGATGGCTTTCATGGCAGCTGATCCAACACCGTGGCGCTGTCGCTGACCGCACCAAAGACGCCGCCTTGCATGGTGACCATCTTTAGCGCCGCGTCGTGGTTGCCCTTGTCGGTCGCCCCGCAACAATCGGACAGGACGAGGCATTCGAAGCCGCGGTCATTGCCCTCGCGCATAGTGGTGGAGACGCAGACATCGGTGGTGATGCCGGTCAGGATGATATTTTCAATGCCACGCGTGCGCAGGATCATCTCCAGATCGGTGGCGTAGAAGCTGCCCTTGCCGGGTTTGTCGATGATCGGCTCGCCGTCCACGGGGTAAAGTTCGGGAATGATGTCCCAGCCCGCTTCGCCGCGCACCAGGATCTTGCCGCAGGGGCCTGGATCGCCGATGCCTGCACCGATCTGGCGCGAGCGCCAGCGTTTGTTGGCAGGCAGATCCGCCAGATCGGCGCGATGCCCCTCGCGGGTGTGGATGATGTGATAGCCCTTGGCGCGCATGGCGGCGAGCACCGATTTGATCGGCTCAATCGGAGCCTGCGTCATGGACAGATCATAGCCCATCTTATCCACATAGCCGCCCTCACCGCAGAAATCGGTCTGCATGTCGATGATCATCAGCGCGGTATTCTCGGGGCGCAAGTCGCCGTTATAGGGCCATGCGTAGGGGTCAGCTTGGATGCTCATTCGGCGGCCTCTTTGGTGGGGTTGAACAGCCTTGCGGGGGCGGAAAATCCGAAACCGGTGCCGTCGGTGGTTTTGACATCATCCTCCCATGGCAGGCGGTATTGCCCGGCGGCGAGATCGGTCATGTAGGTATAGGGGCAATCCTGCGCGCCGCCTTTGACGGCCACATAGCCACGATGCCCGAATTGGTAGATGTTGTTCTCCACCCCCCAGTTTATGCGCGCCTCGCGCACCAGATCGGGGCGGACTTCGGCGGTGATGATCTCATCCGCGCGGCCGGAGGTGCCATGCGCGATGATCGACCCATCAAAGTTGCAGATCATCCCCTCGCCCATGCTGTCGAACGTCCCGTCGCTGCCGCACATGCAGACGTTGGCGGTGACTATGAGGTTGCAGAAAGCATTGGATTGATTGGTGAACTTCCAACTATCACGGATAGGCGCGGTATAGCCTGCGGTGCGCAACATGATTTCCGCGCCCTTATAAGCCGCCTCCCGCGCCATTTCGGGGAACATGCCGTCATGACAGATAATCAGCGACAGCTTGCAGCCGTTCGGCCCGTCGACGACGGGGATGCCGCCATCGCCCGGTTCCCACGGCTCGACGGGCACCCATGGGTGCATCTTGCGGTAAAACAGCTGCACCTCGCCCGTATTGTCGATGATCAGGCCGACATTGTAGGGCATGCCGCCGGGGTTCGCCTCCATGATCGAAAAGCAGCCCCAGATGTCGTTGTCGATGCAGGCCTGTTTGAAGGCCGCGACCTCGGGGCCGTCCATATTGCACATGATGTCCGGGTTGATGTCCATAGACAGCCCATGCAGCGCGTATTCAGGGAAAACCACCAGATCCATCGTGCCCATGTTGCGCCGCGCCTTGGCCGTCATCTCGACAATGCGAGCGGTTTGGGCGGCCAGATCCTGCGGCGTTTCGACCACCGGCAGTTTCAGCTGCACCAGTCCGATCACCACGCCGTTTGGCGCTTTATTCAAACCTCCAAGTCCGTTCATTTGCGCGTCTCCTTATTTGGTTATGCTCAACTCCCCCGGCGCGCCGGTCATGGCGCGTGTGGGAGAGGAGGTTGCGATCAGAACACCCAAGGTCAGCACGTAGGGTGCGGCGAAAAACAGGTAGTAGCCCTCGGAGACGCCGACCGATTGCAGCACCGGGCCGAGCGCCCCCGCGCCGCCGAACAGCAGCGCCGCGCCAAAACAGGCGAGCGGATTCCAACGCGCGAAAATCACCAACGCGACCGCCATCAGGCCTTGGCCCGAGGAGATGCCTTCGTTCCAACTGCCGGGGTAATAGAGCGACATGTAGGCCCCGCCGACGCCCGCAAAGGCCCCGCCGACCGCGGTGGCGCAGGTGCGGATTACGGCGGGCCGCAGCCCCATGGCGCGGGCGGCGTCGGTGCTATCGCCGACAACACGCAAAGTGAGGCCGACCCGCGTGGCGCGCAGCATCCACCACAGCAGCACCGCCAAAGCCGCGCCTATGAGAAATAGCACGTTGACCTCCAACGCGGCGCGGACCTGCGGGATATCGGACCACCAGCCGAAGCTGATCGCGGGCAGATCAGGGGCCACGGGCTGCACGAATGGCTTGCCGAAGTAAAACGCCAGCCCCATACCGAGGATCATCATGGCGATACCCACCGCGATGTCGTTCACCTTGGGCAGGGAACATATGACGCCGTGGACCACTCCCAACAGCGCGCCGCATATGGCGGCGGCCAGCACTCCAAGCCATGGCGAGCCGGTCAGATAAGCAAGCGCGTAGCCTGACATGGCCCCAAACACCAGCGTGCCCTCCAGACCCAAATTGATCCGGCCTGAGCGCTCGGTCAGCGCCTCGCCAAGGCTGACAAATAGGAACGGGGTCGACACCCGGATCGCGCCACCGAGGATGGCCAGCGGGATGATCCAATAGCCCAGATCGGTTTCCATCAGGCGGACCTCCAACGTTCAGGGGCGAAGATTTTAAACCTGCCGTAAAGCGTCTCGGACATCAGGATCGCTATGAAGACAAAGCCTTGCAGCACCATCACCGTCGCGTCGGGCAGGTCCATGCGGCGTTGCACAAGGCCCGAGGAGGCCTCGAACCCCGCCAGCAGGATCGCGACCGGGATGATCGCCAACGGGTTATGGCGGGCAAGGAAGGCGATCAAGATGCCAGTATAGCCGTAGCCGCCCGCAAGGCTGGCATTTGCAGAGCCATGTACGGCAGCGACCTCGAAGAACCCGGCCATGCCTGCGAATGCGCCACCAAGCGCGGTGAAGCCCACGATCAGCTTGCCCACGGGCAGGCCTTGCAGTTGCGCCGCGCGGACATTGCCACCCGCGATGCGCGCGGCGAACCCCCATGTGGTCTTGTCGATCAGAACCCAGGCCAGAACACATGCGAAGACGCCGAAGACGAGCCCCCAATGCACATCCCAGCCTGGAATATGCCCAGCCTTGAGTGCGTCCGCCAAAGGCGCGGTGGAGGGTTTGTTCAAGCTCGCCGGGTCGCGCAAAGGCCCCTCAACCAGATGGTTCATCAGGGCAATGGCGATATAGGCCATGAGCAGGCTCGCGATGGTCTCATTCACACCGCGATAGTGGCGCAGCGCGCCAACTGCCCCGATCCAGAGCGCGCCGATCACCATGGCAGTGAGCAGCATGGCAGGCAATGCGATCAGGGCGGGCGTGCCGCCCAGTACGGCCCCGGCAAACCCCGCGCCGACACCACCCAAAACAATCGCGCCCTCGCCGCCGATCACCACCAATCCCAGCCGCGCGGGCAAAGCCACACAGAGGGCGGCCAGCAATAAAGGTGCGGCACGTGACAGGGTGTTCTCCCATGAAAACACGGTGCCGAACCCTGCGCGGTAGACAAGCGCAAAGAAGTCCGCCGGGGATTTGCCTTGCAGCAGCAAGAACAGGCTAAAGACGGCAAAGCCAGCCAGCAGCGCGCCAATGGGCAAAACCACGGCCTCGGCCCGGCGCGTCAACCCGGCCCAGCCAAAGCCGGGCCGGGCGCGGGTCGCTTTCTCGGAGATAGACAGCAACATCGGCGGCGATCAGGAGGTCGCGCCGATCACGCCTTCAACCAGATAGTCCATGCTCTCCAAGGCGATGTCATCCTCGGCAAAACCCTCGCCATCGGCCGCGATCACTTTGCCGGTGTTGTCCTTCAGAGGGCCCTTGATGGCGGCAAACCCGCCTGCCATGATCTCGGCCTTTGTGGCCTCGAACTGGGCGCGCGCGGCGTCCGATACGGCGGGGCCCAACGGCGACATCTTGATGAACCCGTCGGCCAGCCCGCCGCGCACAAAGTTGTCGATGGTGCCGCCGTCCAACACGGTTTGCACCATGCCCGTATAGACACCCGCCCAATTCCATTCGGCCCCTGTCAGGTACTTCTCTGGTGCCAGCGGGGACTGGTTGGCATGGTAGCCGCAGACAAAACAATCGCGCCCGGCGGCGGTTTCCATCACCACCTTTGGCCCGTCCACATGGCAGGTGATCACGTCACAACCCGCGTCGGCCAAGGCGTTGGTGGCCTCGGCCTCTTTGACCGCCAGCGACCATTCGCCCGTAAAAATAACCTGGCAGGTGATCTCGGGGTCAACCTGACGCGCGCCCAACAGGAAAGAGTTGATGTTGAGCAGCACCTGCGGGATCGGTTTCGCTGCGACAAAGCCAATTTTCTTGGTCTGGGTGGCGTGCCCGGCGGTGATGCCATTGAGGTATTGCCCCATGCCGATATAGCCGAAATACGAACCTGCATTGGTGGGCATACCATCTGTCCACAGACCCGCTGCATGTTGGAACCGCACATCAGGATGCTTGGGCGCAACCTTCAGCACATGCGGATCAAAATAACCAAAAGAGGTCGGGAAAAGCAGCTTGGCCTCGTCGAAATTGATCATCGATTCCATGGACTTCTGCACGTCGATGGTCTCCGCTACGTTTTCTTCCTCGACAACGACAACGCCCTCCATGGCTTTTACGGCGGCGGCCCCTTCAGCATGGGCCTGGTTGTAGCCAAAGTCGTCTTTGGGCCCGACATAGATAAAGCCAACGGTCAAAGGGCTGTGCCCGTCCGCATAGCTCAGATGGGGCAAGGTGGCGGCACCGGCAACGGCGGCCGTGCCTTTGAGAAAGCCGCGACGGGACAGGGGTGAGATCGACATGAGAAATGCTCCTTTAGAGCGATGAGTGGTCGGGCCGCGCTTGATATCTGCGGCATCCGGGTTGGGTCGCAAGGAGGATGTAAGAAGATGAGTGCTGTTGTCTTCTGCTAATTATTCACCATTCCGATGCAAAAATTGCAACGCAGAGGCACAACACTATTGCGCGGCGAGCGCCTCTAAGGCCGCAACAAGCTGCTGCCCGAATTTGGCGGAGGCCACGGGCAAGGCCCGCCCCTTCATTTGCCCCAGCAGCAGCTGGCCGGACCGAACGTCGCGTTCCGCCAGTGGCCTGTGGCCAAACCCGGCTTGTTGCGGCGGTTTGAGGCCAATCGGAATTTGAAACCCCACTGCATTTTCCTGCGTCACATAGTGGCGAATCAGATCGAAGGATTCCGTCTCTAATGTAGGCGTCAACGTGCGGCCTATCGAGGTGGCCCCAAGCTCCAGCAGGTTGCGCACGCCGTAGGCGGCGGTCGGTAAAACCAAGCGGTGGTTCAGGCAATCGCGCAGCCGCAGGGTCGGTGTTTCTCCAAGCGGGCTGCCCGTCGGGTAGACCGCATGAACCCGTTGCGGCAAGGCGTATAAAACGTCGAACTCGACCAAATGCACCGGCTCGAACACCAAGGCCAGATCGCTGCTATAGGAGGCCAGATCCCGCTCCGCCTGTGCGCGGTCACGTACATTGATCGAGAAGGTCACGCCGGGGTGATCCGCCCGGTAGATCGCAATTTGCTCTGGCAAAAAGTAAGGCAACAGGGCTTGAGAGCAAGCAATGGAGATATGCCCCCGCCGTTCACCCGACAGATCGGCCACCTGGCTTTGTACCCGCGCCAAATCGGTGCGTTGCAGGCGAATATGATGCATCAACAACTCGCCTGCCGGATTTAACCGCATGCCGCGCGGCAGGCGTTCAAAGATGGGCCAGCCAAACTCTTGCTCGAACCCTTGGATGCGCCGGTTCAGCGCGGAAGCCGTCAGATTAGTGTCCTCCGCCGCTTTTCGGATGGAGCCGGCGCGCACAACGGCCTCGATCAGCTCGAAGGTCCGTAAGTACCTCATATTTAACCTCTTCCTGCATACCGATGCAATTTTTGCACCTGTTGTATGCCTTTATAGCAATAGATGTGGGCGCTATTCCATCGCAACCTTTCCCCAAACACAAATCGCGTGATTTGCCACCAACCGCTAGGGATTCAAAATGACTGACCAGACTTCCAGACGTAACTTCCTGAAAATGGGCGCTGCCGGTGCCTCAATGCTGCCGTTCCTTCGTGCGCTGCCTGCCTCGGCGCAGGGCAATGACACGCTTGTGGTCGTAACAGGGGCCACGATCAACAGCCTTGATCTGCACCGCACCGGGACAAGCCGGGCCTCCTACCAAGTTGGGATCAACTGCTATGACCGCCTGCTGACCTTTGGCACCAAGGAGGTGCCCGGCAATGGATTGTCCTACGACTATACCGTGGTCGAACCAGAGTTGGCCGAAAGCTGGACCGAATCCGATGACGGCCTGACCCTGACCTTCAAGCTCAAGCCCAATGCGACCTTCTGGGATGGTCGCAAGGTGACGGCGGCGGATGTGAAATGGTCCTTTGACCGCGCGGTATCCGTGGGCGGCTTCCCTTCGGTTCAGATGAAGGCAGGCGGGTTGGAGCGGACCGAGCAATTCATCGCTGTGGATGACGAGACCTTCGTGATCAAGCTGGATCGCCCGTCCAAGCTGACCATTCCCGACTTGGCGGTGCCGGTTCCCTATATCATCAACTCGGTTGAAGCTTTGAAAAATGCCACCGAGGACGACCCTTGGGCGCTGGACTATCTGCACGCCACGCCGGCCGGATCAGGGGCCTACAAGGTCGCGCGTTGGAACCCCGGCGAGCAATTGGTTTACGAGCGCAATGACGACTGGGTCGGTGGGCCCCTGCCCGCCGCCAAACGCGTCGTGATCCGCGAAGTGCCAAGCCCCGCCACCCGTCGCGCGCTGATCGAACGCGGCGACGTGCAGGTCGCCTTCAACATCCCCGACAAGGACGCCGCTGAACTTGCCGACAAGTTGGATGTGTTCTCGACCCCGGTGGAGAACTGCATTCACTGCCTTTGCCCAAACTTCTCGTTCGAGCCGTTCCAAGACCCCGACGTGCGCAAGGCCATTGCCTACGCGGTGCCTTACGAAGACATATTCAAAGCCGCAGCCTTTGGCCGAGGCCTGCCGCTTTGGGGTGGCTCGGAAGAGATCACCGACACCGCGTGGCCGCGCAAGACGCAGTATTACACCGATCTGGACAAGGCCAAGGAACACATGGCCAAATCCGGCCATGCGGGCGGGTTCGATGTCCCCTTGTCGATCAGCCTCGATCTGGCCTCGTGGATGGAACCGACAGCACTCTTGATCCAAGAAGCGCTCGGCAAGATCGGGATCAACGTCACCATTGAAAAAATCCCCGGTGCCAATTGGCGCACGGCGGTGCTGGTCGAAAAACGCCTGCCGCTGCATCTGGAAAACTTCGGCGGCTGGCTGAACACGCCGGATTACTATTTCTTCTGGGCCTACAAAGACGGGCACCTGTTCAATTCATCCAACTACCGCAACGAGGAGATCGAGGCGCTGGTCGACGCGACGCTGCATATGCCAATCGACGACCCCGAATACGCACCAAAAATCAAACGTATGTTTGAGATTGCCTTGGATGATCTGCCGCGTATCCCGCTCTATCAGCCGGCTTTGAACGTGGCCGCAAACGGGGCTGAGGGCTATGAGTTCTGGTTCCATCGTCAGCTTGACGCCCGCGTGCTGAAAGCGAGCTGAGCATGCTCAACTCTTTCCCCCGGCTGCGCGCAATTCTGTTGCGACTGGCGCAAGCCATTCCGGTTGTCATCGGCGTCGTGGTGATCAGCTTTTTGCTGACCCGCGCGCTGCCGGGGGACCCTGCGGTCTATTTCGCAGGGGTCGCGGCGGATGAGGCCTCTATTGAAGAAACGCGCGTGGCAATGGGCCTTGATAAGCCTTTGCCGGTGCAATTCGTTCGATACGTTGGCGATCTGCTTCAAGGCGATTTGGGGCAGTCGCTGTCCAGCGGGCGGCCTGTCGCGACTGATCTGGCCAACCGCCTGCCGGCTTCGCTTGAGTTGACACTGACTGCACTGGTCCTCGCTGTGGTCATCGCCGTGCCATTGGGAATCCTGGCCGCGACACGGCCCGGCACATGGGTCGACCATCTTTGCCGTGTTGTCGTAACCGCAGGCGTCTCGCTGCCGACATTTTTCACCGGCATCCTGCTTATCTATATCTTCTACTACCTGATGGGCATCGCCCCGTCGCCGCTGGGCCGGCTGGATTTCATCTATCTGTCCCCGGATCACGTGACCGGGTTCTACCTGATCGACGCGGTGCTGATGGGCGATTGGGAGACATGGCGCGGGGCGGCTAAACAACTGGTGCTGCCCGCCGCAACCCTGGCGCTGTTCACGCTGGCCCCGATCGCGCGCATGACGCGCGCCGCGATGCTGACCGCGCTGTCATCCGACTACATCCGCACGGCCAAAGCGGCGGGGCTGTCCACCGGCACTGTGCTTTATCGCTATGCGTTCCGCAACGCGCTACTGCCGGTGGTCACCACGCTTGGCATGGTGTTCTCCTTCGCGCTTGGGGCCAATGTGCTGGTGGAAAAGGTCTTTGCCTGGCCCGGCATCGGATCTTACGCGGTGGAGGCGCTGGTGGTCTCGGATTACGCCGCCGTGCAGGGCTTCGTGCTTGCCATGGCGCTGCTCTTCGTGGCGCTGAACCTCGTGATCGACCTGCTTTACACCACGATCGACCCTCGCATCGGGTTTGACGCGCAATGAGCGATACCACCCCTATCGACCTGCCGCGCCAAGAGGGCACATTGGATCACGTGGTCTATGTGCTGCGCGCAAATCCGGTGACGCTGATCGCTTTTGGCATGTTCGCCTTCCTGATCCTGTCGGCGCTTTTTGGCCCGGCCTTGGTGCCCTATGATCCGCTGGCCACCAATGCGAGCAATGCCCTGCAGCCTCCGTCATGGGCCCATTGGTTCGGCACCGATCAGATCGGGCGCGATGTGTTCAGCCGGGTGATCGTGGCGACGCGGCTGGATCTGACGATCTCGGTTGCTGCGGTCGCCATCTCTTTCGTGGTCGGCTCGGTCCTGGGCTGCATAGCGGGCTATTGGGGCGGCTGGCCAGATATCATCCTGAACCGGTTTCTCGACACAATTATGGCCTTCCCGCTGTTCGTGCTGGCGATGGGAATCGTGGCGGCCTTGGGCAACAGCGTCGAAAACATCATCTACGCCACAGCGATCATCAACATGCCCTTCTACGCGCGGCTCGTGCGGGCAGAGGTCAACATTCGCCGCGACGCGGGCTTCGTGCGCGCGGCCAAACTGGCAGGAAGTTCGGACATCCGGGTGCTGGCCACGCAAATCTTTCCCAACGCGCTGCCGCCGATGATGGTGCAGGTCTCGCTGAACCTCGGCTGGGCCATCCTGAACGCCGCCGGTTTGTCGTTCATCGGCCTTGGCGTCAGCCCGCCAACGGCGGAATGGGGGATCATGGTGGCGGAGGGTGCGAATTTCATCGTCTCGGGCGAGTGGTGGCTGGCGGTCTTCCCGGGCCTTTGGCTGATGTTCGCGGTCTTTACCTTCAACCTGCTGGGCGATGGGCTGCGCGACATTGTCGACCCGCGTAAAAGGACGTGACCGGATGCTGAGTGTTAAAGACTTAAGCGTTATGTTCCAGACAAGGCGTGGTGCCGTCGACGCGGTGCGCGGCGTCAGTTTTGACGTCGCTAAGGGGGAAATCCTTGGCATCGTGGGTGAAAGCGGTTCGGGCAAGTCTGTGACCTCTTACGCCCTGATGCGCATTCTGGACGCTGGCGGCACGATCAAGGCGGGCGAAGTGGTTTATTCCGGCATCGACCTGAAGCGCACCGCCGAACGTGATATGCGCGACATCAGGGGCCGCGAGATTTCGATGATCTTCCAGAACCCCCGTGCGGCGCTGAACCCGATCCGTAAAGTGGGCCACCAGATCGAGGATGTGCTGCGCCAACACGCGCGCGCCACTCGCTATGATGCGCGCGAAAAGGCGATCGCCGCTATGGAAGCCGTCAAAATTAAGGACGCAGAAGAGCGTTACAACGCCTATCCGTTCGAGCTGTCAGGCGGTATGTGTCAGCGCATCGTTTGCGCCATTGCGCTTGCCTGCGATCCGCGTCTTTTGATCGCGGATGAGCCGACGACAGGCCTTGATATCACCACGCAAAAGGCGGTGATGGATCTGGTCCGCGACCTGATCCGCGCACTCGAAATGAGCAGCATCCTGATCACCCATGATCTTGGCCTCGCCGCGCAATATTGCGACCGGTTGATCGTCATGAAGGACGGCCTGGTCGTGGAACAAGGGGATCCCGTGCAGATTTTCAGCCGGCCCCAGCACCCCTATAGCCGCAAGCTGGTTGACGCGACCCCGCGCGCAGGTGCCTCAGTGCGCGACCTTCTGCCCGCCGAGACCCGCGCGCCGGAGCCGCAGGTCTTGCCCTCCGACCAGCCATTGGTCGAGGTGCGCAATCTTGTCAAAACCTATGCGGGCAAATCCGGGCCGGTGCATGCGGTCAAGGGCATCTCCTTCACCGTGAACAAAGGGCAATGCGTCGGCCTCGTGGGCGAAAGCGGCTGCGGCAAATCTACGACGTCGGAGATGCTGGTGCGGTTGATGGATACGACCTCTGGGCAGATCATTTTCGACGGCGAAGATATTGCCAAAACGCCCGCGCGCGGGTTTGCCCGCGATCCCCGGCGCGCCGATATCCAGATGGTGTTTCAGGATGCCACCGACAGCCTGAACCCGCGCCATTCCGCCCGCCAAGCCATTGCTGAGCCTTTGCGGCGCTTGGGCAAGATGCGCGGCGCAGCACTGAGCGCGCGGATCGAAGAACTTGCAGGCCTTGTCGGGCTGCCGTTGTCGCTGCTTGATCGCTTCCCGCATCAGCTGTCTGGCGGTCAAAAAGCCCGCGTCGGCATCGCCCGCGCCGTGGCGCTGGACCCGAAATTCCTTATTCTGGATGAACCGACCGCCGCGTTGGATGTTTCTATTCAGGCTGTGGTGCTCAATCTGCTGGTGGATCTGCGCGCCAAGCTGGGCCTGAGCTATCTGTTTGTCAGCCACGACCTGCATGTGGTGCGGCTGCTTTGTGACCATGTCATCGTCATGAAAGACGGCCAGATCGTCGAACAAGGCCAGGCCCATCAGGTCATGTCGCACCCGCAAAGCCCCTACACCAAATCCCTAATTGCCGCCGCCCCGAAATCACCGGAGCGCGCCGCAACCATAGATCAATTGGAGACACCCGATGCTCACCACTCTGCCCTTCACGATAAACGCGCTTCGTGAGGCTTATGCCGCGGGCACCAGCCCAGCGGATGTGATTGACGAAGTTTTCGCCCGGCTGGACGCCGTAGGGGACCCCGGTATTTTTATACACCTGCGCGACCGCGATGATTTGGTGGCCGAGGCAGATGCGCTTGGCGACTATGACCCAGCACTGCCGCTTTGGGGCATTCCCTATGCCGCAAAGGACAACATCGACGTCGCGGGCATCGAGACAACGGCGGGCTGCCCCGCATATGCCTACACGCCCGACAAGGACGCCTTCGTCATAGCACAGCTGCGCGCAGCAGGCGCTTTGATGATCGGCAAAACCAACCTCGACCAGTTCGCAACCGGCCTTGTCGGTGTCCGTACGCCTTACGGTGCGCCACTCAATGCGGTGGACCCTGAGATCGTGCCGGGCGGCTCTTCTGGCGGCTCCGGCGTGATCGTGGGGCATGGGATCGTGTCGTTCTCGCTGGGCACAGACACCGCAGGTTCGGGCCGCGTCCCTGCGGCGCTCAACAATATCGTGGGACTGAAGCCCACATTGGGCGCGCTGTCGGCCAGCGGGGTCGTGCCCGCCTGCCGCACGCTCGATACCGTTTCGATCTTCGCATTGACCGTCGATGACGCCTACGCCGCCTTCGCCGTCGCCCGCGGCTATGATGCGGCGGATGCCTACTCCAAGCCGCTTGCGCATAAAGACCTGACCGAGCCGACCAAACCGTTGCGGGTGGGTATCCCCGATGCAGGCTCCATCGCGTTCTTTGGAGACGCGGTGCAAAAGGCCGCATTTGAACGGGACGTGACGGCGTTGGAAGCGCAGGGCGTGGTCATAGAGCCGATCAGTTTTGAGCCACTCTATGCCATTGCCCGCATGCTTTACGAAGGTGCGTGGGTGGCCGAACGCTATACGGTGATCGCCGATCTGCTGGCAACCAACCCGGATGCGGTGCATCCCGTCACCCGCCAGATCATTACCCACGCCGAAACCATGTCCGCCGCTGACGCCTTCATCGGCATCTACCGGCTGGCCGAGCTGAAACGCGCGGCGGAGCCGATGCTGGATGGGCTTGACCTGCTTTGCGTGCCGACCGTACCGACCTTCTACTCCGTGGCCGATCTGGAGGCCGATCCGGTCACGCCCAACTCTAACAACGGCACCTATACAAATTTCGTGAACCTGCTGGATATGTGCGGCATCGCCGTGCCAACTGCGCCGCGCAGCGACGGGCGGCCCGGCAGCGTGACGCTGCTGGCAGGCGCAGGTGAGGACGCGCTGGTGGCCAGCATTGCGCGCGGGTTTGAACACGATTGCCCACGCATGATGGGAGCAACGCCTCACGCCATTGCAAACCCCTCGCCTTTGCCTGTCGCGCAACCAGAGTTCATCGAAATCGCTGTCTGCGGCGCGCATATGAGCGGGCTGCCACTCAACTGGCAGCTAACAGATTTGGGAGCCACGTTCTTGCGCAAAGCGCAGACCACGTCGGATTACAAGTTCTACGCTTTGGCGGGTGGACCGCCCGCGCGCCCCGGTCTTGTGAAGGCACCGGGTGCGAAGGCAAGCTCCATCGCTTTAGAAGTCTGGAGCCTGCCGAAAACGGCCTTCGGATCCTTCATGGCCGACATCCCCGCGCCTCTGGGGATCGGCACGGTTGATCTGTCCGACGGGGCGGCGGTGAAAGGGTTTTTGTGCGAGCCATCTGGATTGAAGGGGGCCGCTGATATCACCGAGCTGGGCGATTGGCGCAGCTATCGGGCGCAGCAAAGCAAGTCGGCATGAGTTCGCGCGTCGAAGAGCGACTGGCGGGGTTGGGACTTGAGCTCCCCCCCGACTGGACCCCGCGCGGACAGTTTTTGCCCTTTCGGCGCGACGGCGCGACGGTCTATTTGTCAGGACAGATTTGCGAATGGGATGGCGCAGTCACTCATACCGGGCCTGTTGCGGACACACCTGAGGGTATCGAGACCGCCCGCGACGCCGCACAGGTTTGCGCCTTAAACCTGCTTTACCGCCTGCGCGAGGCCTGCGACGGGGATCTGGACCGGGTGGACGTGATTCTGCGGCTTGGTGGCTTTGTGAATTGCACCTCGGGCTTTGGTCAAAGCCCCGCCGTTATCAATGGCGCAACAGAGCTGTTTGTCGCTCTTTTCGGCGAGAACGGCTGGCATGCCCGCACGGCGGTGGGGGTCTCCGGCCTGCCGGGCAATGCGATGGTCGAGGTGGATGCCATCGTCCGGCTAAAGCGGTAGCTGCGGCGCTGGTATTTGGGAGGCATGGCTCTCCAACCTTCCCGCGACCGACAGCAAGAACAGGTCTTGCCCCGGATGGGCCGCCAGCATGATTGATCGCGGGCGCTTCAGCGCGTCGACGCCCCAAGGCAAGCAGATCAACGGCCCCCCAAACACTGTCCAAGGCGTCAGCCAGTCCTGAAAACCGGTGGTGCCATCGATCAACGGCGCGCCCTCGGGGACAGGCAGGGTCAAGATCAGGTCGGTGCCTTTCAACGTATCCCAAAACGCCACGCGCGCCGCGCCCAAGACCTGCCGCGCCCCATCCAAGGTGTCGTCGCGCACCTCGCGGCCTGCCTGCAACCCTGCCTTGAACTTTGGTTTAAGCATCCGGGCTTTGTCGGCCAACAAGGCGTGATGGGCTGAGAATGCCTCCGCGAACATGACGGTGCGATGGGCGCTGACAATGTGGTCAACACTTGCAGGAAGGTCGCGCGAGGTCATGTCTGTCAGGCGGCATAAGACATCCCGCGCCTCAACCATCGCCTGCATCCAATCCGGCGCGACCTCAACATCCGTATCCCAAAGCCCGCAAACGGCTTTGGGTTTGCCAAGATCGACTGTTGTCGAGGCGGGGGCCATGACCTCAAACGCCCGCTGGGCCATGCTAGTAGTGCGCGCAATGATACCCACTGTGTCAAAGCTGCGCGCCAGCGGCGTCACCCCGTCCGATGGCAACAGCCCCGCGCTTGGCTTGAAGCCAACAGCGCCACAATAGGCGGCGGGACGGATCAGTGAACCTGCGGTTTGCGTGCCCAGCGCTACGTCCAGAATGCCAGCACCCACCGCAGCACCAGAGCCACTGCTGGACCCACCGGGGGAGCGCGCCAAATCATGCGGATTGCGGCAGGGTGTGGGGTCGGTGAACGCAAATTCTGTCGTGGTGGTCTTACCGACAATGCGTGCGCCTGCGTCGCGCAAGCGCTGCACGACCGGCGCGTCACGCGCGGCAGGTTGCGCATCTGCGCAGGCGGCACTCCCGTTCTTGGTCGGCAGCCCTGCAACGTCGATGATGTCTTTGACGCCGATGGATAAATCGCCCAATGACCCCGCCTTGGCGGGCGTATCGGACAGCGCAACGAAGGCGTGAATGTGCTTATCCCAATCTTCGAGGGAGGCGGTCATACCACCTCGCGTGCCACGCCGATCAGGTGGTCACGCGAGATCAAGGCCTCCAGATCCGGCAGATCGCGCCCGTCCAAATCAACCGGCGGTTCCGGCAACACCAGATAGCGCATATCCGCATTACTATCATGCACGTCCAATTGCACATCCATCGGCAAATCGAGCCCGAATTCCATCAGCACCCGGCGTGGTTCCCTTACAGAACGCGCGCGGTAGGCCTTTGAGATATACCACGACGGTGGCTGCCCCAGAATAGAGCGCGGATAGCACGAACACAGCGTGCAGGTGATCAGGTTATGCCGCGTCGCCGTGTTCTCGACCACGATGATGCGCGCCTCGGTGACGCGAATGTCCAGTTCCTGCACAGCTGCGCGGCCGTCATCCAGCAGGCGTTGCTTATAGGCCGGGTCGGTCCAGGCCTTGGCCACGACTTTGGCGCCCAGATGGATGCCCGGGCTTTCCAACCTGGCAATGGCCGCCGTAACCTCCTGCGCGGTCAGCAGCCCTTTGCCAATCAGCACCTCTTGCAGGGCGTCGACGATGATCTGCGCCTCAATATTGCCGGCCTCATCCTCAATCACCAGCGCTTCATGTTCCTCAATGTGGTGGTCATGGGGCATCGGAACTCTCCTGTAGCGGGGCCAGCCAATGATCGTAGATTTCGATGATCAACCGGTCTTGTGGGGCGTGATGCTCATCCGGCCAAAGTGCCGTTTGGGCGAAAGCAACACGGTAAAGATCAACGGCCTTACCGCCCGTATTGCCGACGGCTAAGTCCTCGGGGTTCAGATAGGTGCCGCAATAGCCAACAACCTCGCCCGCTTTCCGGCGAATATAGTGCGGTATGCGAACATGCCCCTGCTTGCCAAGTGCGAGAACAAGCACCTGCTCACCGTCTACAAATCGGGTCACCGGAGATCAGACGCTTTATGCCATCGGCCGTGTCCCGACCCAACAGCTGCGTCGAGTTCTTCGCGCGATATGACGCCCTTCTCGATCAGAATGTCAGTCATCGCCTCAAGCCTGCGCCGATAAAACGAAAGCTGGTTATACTTTTCTACGCCAAAACTTTCGAAACCGCGCCGCACCTCATCAAGGGATACAATGCGCCGGGTACCATCCCCTAAAAGGCCTCGAATAGCCTCAACCTGTTTCTCCCAATGGAGCCACGGCAACTCAACTTGAGGGATGTCACCCGCTGTGTCGCCACCAACATCATGATAGCCTCGCAGGTCTTTATCGTTCGTCATTCGCGCCACCTCATTTTACCAAAGGATGATACCGGGGGATGGTCCACGCAAATGCTATTTTTACAGCCCAGCGCTGCAAAAAAACGAACAGGCTAGCGAATGTGCCGCCTGGAAAGGCCAATCAGGTAAGAAATGAAGCACTTAGTGGGTTCAAAGTCCGAACGACATGTGCGCTGATCCGAGCCTTTAATTTAGCTGTGAATAGCTCGATTGTTACTCATTTACATTGCCTTGGCCCGCCGTGCATTTGCAGTTACGGCTCGGAAATTCTCGGATGTATTCGCTGTAGCGGTCACGGCGGGAAGTTGAACTCTCGGCATGATTTGCCCTCCATCCAATCCTCCAGCCCAATCATCAACATAGCGCTGACGAAGTGTTATAACCCGGTTTCGTATGTCAGCTTCGCAGTGCGCGTGTCGCCTATCTTTTCTGCATGGGCATTAGGCCCGTCTGAGCCCATATTTACCGATGCTGCAGCCCGTATAAATGGCGGCTTCCGGAAGATTTTCGGGCGTTCACCAAAAGTCTTCAATGCCAATCATTCGTCCGGTTTTTAACTTTACTTAGCCAAAAGAAATGCAAGTTGCGCGGCAGATGTGACGCCATCAATAAGCCGTACAGGGCCCTCTTCACAAAAATATGCCGGAATATGGACCATACCAGCGCACCCAAGAACCACGACATCAACCTTGTCTTCAGCGACAGCACGTTTGATTTCCCCCACCACGGCCGGGGCGGTTCCGTCGGGGTCTGTTTCTAGGTCTAAAACCGGGACACCACACGCGCGGACGCGGGCCAGGTTGGATGCAAAGCCGTAGGCGTGAATGTTGTTTTCCAGAATGGGCACAGAAACGGCCAAAGTGGTCACAACTGAAAAACGCCCGCCTGCCAGAACCGCCATGTGATAGGCCGCTTGGCCGATGCCAATGACAGGACAGGCGGCGATTTCGCGGGCGGCGTCTAGTCCCGTGTCATCAAAGCAGCCGATGATAATCGCCTGCGCGCCTGCATCAGATGCTTTGCGAACGAGCGCCAACAAGGGTGGGATGCAGGCTGCGCCGTCCGCAGATCCCTGGATCGCGGCGGGCCCATCAAGGGATGTCCAGCCTTCCAGCACGACGCCTGCTTTGGATGCTGTTTCCACCATTGCTTGGGTCATGGCTTCCGTGCTGTTGGGGTTGATCAGGACGATCATCAAACGGCTTTTCCTGCATCGCTGCCTGCGCGCGCTTTGCGGCGATTGCTGAGGCGTGCGAGAGCGAGGAACACTCCGATGATCAACAGCGAGAATAGCGTTGTCAGCGTGCCAAGCGCATACAGCACAGGCGAGGTCACATTGGTCGTCATCCCGTAAATCTCAAGCGGCAAGGTGTTGTAGCTGCCCGCCGTCAACAAAGTACGCGCGAATTCGTCATAGCTCAGCGTGAAACCAAACAAGGCGACGCCAATCAGCGAGGGTGCGATTATCGGCAACACAACATGGCGGATTGTTTGCCATGGGGATGCGCCAAGATCGCGGGCGGCTTCCTCAAAGCTTTTGTCGAAACGGTTGAAGACGGCGAACATGATCAGCAGGCCGAATGGCAGTGTCCATGTCAGTTGCGCGCCAAAACCGGAGGTGGACCAATGCACGTTGAGCCCGCTTTGCGAAAATAATAGGCCCACGCCCAGTGACACAAGGATCGACGGGATCACCAACGCCGTGATGATCAGGTAAAACAAAATGCCCGAGCCTGCGAATTTCTTGCGAAAGGCCAAGCCGCCCATGACCGAGACGACGACGGTTGTGACCATGACCATCATGCCCAACGCGATGGAACGGCGAAAGCTGCCCCAGATGTCGCCGACGGCCTGTTGTTCGAACAGGTCATAGAACCAATACAGAGACACGCCGCGCATCGGGAAGGTCAGCCCACCCCCCTCACCTTGGAACGATAGGATGCCAATCGTCAGGGTCGGACCGTAAAGGAATAGTACAAACAGCGCAAAGAACGCGGAAAGGATATAGAATGATCTTGGGCGCGGTTCCATTACAGTTCCTTCCGAATGTCGACAAAGCGTAGGAGGATGCCGATGGTGATGAGCACGGTCGCCAGCAATACAATCGCCGTGGCAGACGCGCTTGGGTATTGCAGCAAGGCGATATCGTTTGAAATCAACCGACCAACGTTCGCAGATTGGCTACCCGACATGAAGCGCACTGTGATGAAATCGCCCATCACGAGTGTGACCACGAAAATGGTGCCGATCATAATGCCTGGCTTGGCCAACGGGATAATGAGGTTCCACAAGATTTGCACGCCGCTTGCGCCTGAATCCCGCGCCGCCTCAATCAGGGATCTGTCGATCCGCATCATCGTGTTGAAGATCGGGACGACCATGAACAGCGTGTAAAGGTGCACAAAGGCGAGGATGACGGCGAAATCTGAGAATAACAGCCACTCGAGCGGTTCGTCTAATACGCCCCAAGACATCAGTGTGGAATTGGCAATGCCGTTGCGCCCGAGAAATGGAATCCAGCTGATCATGCGAATAATGTTGGAGGTCCAGAACGGGATTGTGCACAGGAGGAAAAGTGCGATTTGCCATGTCTGGCTTCGAATGTGGAATGTCAGATAATAGGCAACGGTGAACCCGATTGCCAAGGTAAAGGCCCATGTAATGAACGCATATTTGAACGTGTTAAGAAAGACGGTGTAGGTGACGGGTGATCCAAACAGGAAAGCGTAATTGTCCCATTCAAAGGCCGGAATGATAGAAAATTCCGTGGCGCGCCAAAAGCTGACGATTATGATTAAAATAATCGGCATCACCAGAAAAATCAGCAGTGCCGCCGCGAGCGGGGACACCATCAGCCAGCCGGTTACATTGCGATTTTCTAACAGCTTTTTCATGAGTATTCTTTAATATTGGATGGGGTGGGTGCGCCGCTTGGCGCACCCGTTGGCCGTTCTTAAGCGGCGATAAATTCGTTCCACTTGCGGACCATGTATTGGTTTTCGTCCATGACAGAGTTCCAGCACACAACTGATCCCATACGATCAAGGAAGGCCCCGCCATCCCGCACTTCGCCCGCGCCGGCCAGTTTATCGCCAGTCGGGGACAAGATATCACCTTCGGCGGCTTTGCCTTCGTACCAGAAGCCCCATTCGTCAGCGGACATGAACTCTTTGGACGTCTCAGGCACCGCGGAGTAATAGCCCTGACGCATCAGATAGCCACCGACCCAGCCGGAGAGATACCAATTGATGTATTCGTAGGCCGCGTCGAGTTCCAGCCCCGACAGTGCAGCAGAGATACCCAAACCACCGCCCCACGAGCGATAGCCCTCTTCCAAAGGCTGGTAGACGCAAGGAATGCCTTGGGATTTGACGGCGGTGATCGCTGGGGACCACATCGACTGAATCACAACTTCGCCGGACGCCATCAGATTGACGCTTTCGTCGAAGGATTTCCAGAACGCGCGGAACTGGCCGTTCTTCTTGGCCTCTGTAAATATACCAAGCGTCAGGTCGATCTCTTCTTTCGTCATATTGCCTTTGTCTGGGTAGGTGTATTCGCCCATCGATTCCACGACCATCGCCATGTCCATGATCCCGATAGACGAGATATCGAGGATTGATGCTTTGCCTTTGAATTCGGGGTTCAAAAGCTCGGACCAGTTGCTGATGGGGCGGCCGATCAGATCGGGACGGATGCCAAGCGTGTCGGCGTTATAAATCGTTGGAATCAGGGTCATCCAACCAGACTCTTCTTGCACAAAATCCGTACCATTTGGACCCGACGTAAAACCGACAGTATGGGGGGCTGTGCCCTGTGCAATTGTACTGTCTGGAGTCAACAGGCCACTGCGGAATGTACCGGCGATCTTATCATAATTGGCGATCTTGGAGGTATCCATGGCCTGCATGTTGCCTGCGGCCCAGACCTTCTTACAGATGAAGTATTCGATGTCTGCGATGTCAAAGCTGTTTGGTTGCGTAGCGGCACGCTGTGTCACGCTGTCCGTATCAAGCGCAGTCA
Source organism: Sulfitobacter sp. (assembly GCA_049794055.1). GTDB lineage: Bacteria > Pseudomonadota > Alphaproteobacteria > Rhodobacterales > Rhodobacteraceae > Sulfitobacter. The sequence goes on along the minus strand of JBARCL010000080.1, from coordinate 33,400 downwards.
TTTCAAGAGTAAAGCCAAGGTCTTCTTTGACTTTATTGGCAACATCATTGAGGTTGGACACCCCTGTGCCGAACTGGCGCAGGGTTACGTCCTTGATGTTTTGCGCCCACAGCATTGGCGCGCCAAGCGTGGTGGAACCGGCCGCAATCGCAGTCGATGCGGCCCCTTTGAGCAGCGAGCGGCGGCTGAGGCCAGTTCGTGATGTGAATTTGGTCATACATAGTCTCCTTGTCGATGGTGAAAGCCGCGCTTCAGGCGGTCAGTTGGTGAAGGTTCTTGGCATCCCAATGCAGACCGATCTGGTCGCCGGGGTGATGCGGGGTGGTGAAGTATTCAGCTTCGGGCACCAGCGCAGTGATTTCTTGCTCGCCGGTAATGCGCGACAGCAAGGATACATGTGTGCCCTGGTACTCAACGGCGATCACTTGGGCGTCCAACCTACCGCTCTGCGGCGCGGTGATGGCGACAGCATCTGTGCGGATAGCGAAATGCCCTTCGGGCAGCGCGATGACATTATGGCCGCCCATAAATTGCGCAACAAAGCGGGTCATTGGGGCGTTGAACACATCGCGGGCAAGGCCGGCCTGTTCGATCACCGCGTCATTCATGACGACAATCTCATCGGCCAGCGCCAATGCTTCGTCTTGCCCGTGGGTGACGTGGATAAAGCTGATGCCCAGCTCCTTTTGCAGCTTCTTCAGCTCGCCGCGCATCCGGATGCGCAAGAACGGGTCCAGCGCTGACAGCGGTTCATCCAGCAATAAAACTTCGGGCCTTGTGATCAATGCGCGGGCCAGCGCGACGCGCTGTTGTTGCCCGCCGGATAATTGATCAGGCAGTCGATCTGCCAGCACCGTTAGGTCGACCAACTCCAACATTTCACCCGCTTTGGCGTGGCGTTCCTTGACGTCCACCCCCTTCATTTTCAGGCTGAATGCAACGTTATCAAGGACGCTAAGGTGCGGAAATAAAGCGTAATTCTGAAACATCATCGCGGTGCCGCGCTGCGCGGGTGGCAGAGCAGAAATGTCACGCCCCGACAGCAAAATAGCACCCTCGGTCACGCTCTCATGACCCGCAATCATCCGCAGGGTCGATGATTTCCCGCACCCCGAAGGCCCAAGCAGGCAGGTATAAGAGGATGGCAGAAACCTATACTGAATCGCATCCACAGCGACGGTTGAACCATAACGTTTGGTGACTTTCACCAGTTCCAGATCATGTTTTTCAGTCATGGGCGCTCCTGTGTTGAAACCAGTTGGGCGCTTGTGATGTTTGAATTCAAACAATGCCTACCGTTTCTCGGGAAGAGTCAGATCAATGACATAAAATTGGGCGGAGCAATTCGATGGCGCTCAAAAATTGAACACAATATATATTAGATATTGTATACAATCTGACTGCACCTTGTTCGCGCCGCATGCCTCTGGCATCAGTGATTCTGAAGGAACTTCCTATGCAGGCTCGGCCTATCTCCAAACTCAAACCTCAAAATGCGACGCAAAAGGTAGCTGATGCGCTGGCTTTGGCGATCCATGAACATCGTCTCATGCCGGGTACAAAGCTGGGAGAGGACGAAATTGGAGAAATTTACAATGTGTCTCGCACTGTGGTTCGCGCGGCGCTACAATCGCTCGCGCATGTTCAGCTTGTAGAAATCCAGCGCAATAAGGGTGCATTCGTAGCAAGTCCGACCACGCGCGAGGCCCGCGAAGTGTTTGAAGCGCGCATCTTGCTAGAACCGCGCACCGCCCGTTCCGCCGCGAGCCGAGCAACACCGCGCGACATTGAGATTTTGAAAGATCATATTGCTCAAGAGCATTTGGCCTTGGATGCTGGCGATAATGGCCGTGCGCTCAACCTGTCTGGTCGCTTCCATATCGAGATCGCGCGGATTGCAGATCAGGACACAATCAGTCAGTTTATCGAAACTCTAATCGCCCGTTCCTCTTTGGTCATAGCACTCTATTGGCGGCGCGAAAGTGCGTTATGCGAGAGCCACGCCCATCACGCCCTCGTGCAATCAATTGCCGATGGTGATGAGCAAAATGCCGAAGAGCTGATGCACAGCCACATCGTCGATCTAAACTCGGCGCTCGATTTACGTGATCGCCCCGTTCAGGCACAAAACCTACGGGAACTGCTCCAAGCGACAGATCAATAGTCTATCGATCTGAACGCGAATTTCGGTGGCTGCTTTTGGCAGGTAAGCTGACGTCGGTTCATGCTCAAAGTACGGCCACTTTGTCCGCGTCATTCGTGTCCAAGGCGCCTGCGGCGAAGGTACGGTTGTGACGAGGCCCCAGAAACCGCTTGGCAATGACCGCTTCGGCGACTTGCGCTGTTGTGCGGCAAGACCACCGCCGCGGGTGCGAACGGATACTGCGCGAACAATTGCCGCGTGAGCAGAAGGCGGCTGATCGCCATTTTGAAGTCAAAACAAGTCGTTCTACAAACTCCACAATTGACCATTGATGTGGGGACACGGATACTTCCAAGGCCCTTGAAGCCAACGCGGCCAGTTTGCCCCCCGTAGGCATAGCGAGTTTCTAAACCCAATGTTAAATATGCAGCTCTGGTTGTTGCCTCGACTGACGTTGTGGCCGACTAAATTCCGCGTTGACGCGGGCGGCGTTTCATCACCTACATTTAGTTCGCGGCGTCGGTTCGACGCCCCGTTTTTTTGCTTGGGCCAAATTTTTCGCCACTCTCTCGCGTTCTTTTGTCAATCTGTATTCTGCATTTTCACGGTCGCGGGCCTTCGAAAACCCATCAAAGCGCAAGCTCTTGCGAATAGCATTGTCATCCCAACCCAACACGACCATGGCAGGTATGGCCGTATGAAGATTGGGGCCAAAATGTCCCTTGGGCAGTTCTTTAACGCGCTGCATCACATCATTCAGAAAACGCGTACCGTCTGGCCCCATAAGGCACAGACCGCGAAATGCTACGTCAAACCCTTCTCGCGCCCGACCATCTGCAATCCGCCCATCCAGAAACGCAAGCAGTGCAGCGGCGCGGGTGAGGCCTAACAGGCCGGTTTCAGCAACCATATCCGCGCCAATCTGACGGCCAAGGCGGGTGGCGGACATCCGATCAAGTCTTTCCACGCTCGGTGCCAAATGCTGTGCGGGCAACTTGAAGGTCAGTCTCAAAATGTTCTTAAAGCGCAGCTTCATTTTCTTGTCCATCGGCGCGTCTGCGAACGCGATGACATGATCGAGAACTGCATCGACCACGGGCATCAAGACTTCTGGCGGCGCACGATACAATGCTCTGGGTGCGCCTGCCCGAGCGGGGTCTGGGGCAGCTATCAGCGCCACAAACAATGGCAGGTCCGCAACAGTGGCCTTGTCTTCGCCAAGCTCGCGCAAATAGGAATACGCAGTCTCGACGCCTTTGGACATCTGTTCAGGATCACCAGACTGCAAAGCCACAAGTGCAGCGTCGTGGCGCGCTTGGTGCAATGTTTCGTTCAGCTCGTCTTTGCGCTTTTGCAGCGCTCGCCGCTCATCCACAGACAGCAAGGACGCTGCTTCGGGCGACGGTAAAGCAAGACCCTTGCCCAGTGCCGCTTGCAGCAAGGCTCTGTGCGAAAAGGCGGGAACAGGACTTTGCAAAGGCGTTGGGTCCACAGTCGGGACCAAGGACAACCCCAGCTCCATACCGTGGTTACTTGTCGAATAAGGCAACATCGGTATTGAGAGTTTGTTTCGACTGCCCTGCGTCCTTCGGTAGGCCAGACGCATTTGCATTCCTTCACGTACGAAAAGCTCGTCGCGCTTATCATCTCCTTTTTGCCCCGGAGCGTTCTTTGGCACTTTGAAATTTTGAAAGATTACATCGATCTGCTCCGGTGTCGGCACTTGTCCGACGCAAAACCCGTCCAACTCTGCCTGCGCCAAAGCAATGCGCAAACTTGACGACGCTTGTGTGGGCACATAGGGGCAGCGTCCTGTCTGATTGGCAACAAGCCCCCATGTACTGACCTTAGCAGGCAACCTTGCAGGTCCCTTGTCAACGATCCGCTCAAATGCGCCGACCACGACCTGAACATCAGGCGAAGCCATGACAAGCTCCATACAAATCTGACGGCACTTCTCGCGTTTGTCGCGAATGCCGACTACAAAACGGGGATCATTTGCCACGTTCAATGCCACATCCTCAGCTATCGCCAGCGGCATTGCCGCATCAACCCGTTGATTGTAACTGTAGGGGTACACTGTCATGACCGCCGCCATCAGCGCCGCGCTTATCCCCAAAGGTAATATAAGATGGCGCCCTCGAACACCTGGCACTGCGCCAAAACAGGTGGAAAGCAGCAGAAAAACACCCAGCAATACCGTGAATGCGGGAACCAACATCAAGGTCACTACCAGTGGCATACCAACAATGCTAATCATGCCCATGAGTAGAACGATCTGCCCAACTTCGGACAGCAATAGTGCTGACGCCACGGCGAGGAGGGCGAAAAGTATCCAACCTTGAAGACAGGATACACATGTAGCGAGGAGACGCATTTTTCCGTCAAGTTCAAAGCTACGGTGGCGCTCGAGGCGCTTCGCGGAGACAGAACGGCGCAAGAAATTGCAGCCAAGCACAAAGTCCATCCAACGCAGGTCACGGCGTGGAAGCGTCAGGCGGTTGAGGGTATTGGCGACAATCGATAATCGGCTTGCCCAACCGCTGTCAGGACCAATGACGGTTCGGTGGAATGGGCCGCACCACGGCCTGAAGTTCACGGATCATGGGATCGGAGGCCTTCGATAACTGCTGCTCGCGTCTCCTCATTTTCAAAACCTATGATTTCTTGGTTTTCAAATATCTCAGCCACTCGGGATGCTGTTAAAGAGGATTCGATTATTGACACGCTCTGCAAAACTACTTGATCCATATGCGCATTCAGTTCTGTATAACGCTCCAATATCGGCAAGCCCGGACCGTTCAGGAAAAAGGTATAGTGTCCGTCGTCAGGGTTTTTGGAACCAATGGCAGCATAAACTAAGAGAGCGTTTGGCTCATCTGGTTGGTTTCATTATGCGGCGCGCTGGCGATGATGCAAGCGTCGCGCTTCGAGTGTCTTTCGTTTGATCCTTTCCCTTTGTTGTAGAATGGCTTTGTCCCGTCCGAAGTAGACGTCGGCGGGCGTGACGTTGCTCAAGCTCTCGTGGTAGCGCTGGTGGTTGTAGTGATCGACGAAAGCCTCAATCTGGGCTTCGAGATCGCCGGGCAGGAAGTAGTTTTCCAACAAGATCCGGTTCTTCAGGGTTTGATGCCAGCGTTCGATCTTGCCTTGAGTTTGCGGGTGATAAGGTGCGCCACGGCTGTGCTTCATGCCTTTGCCCTGCAGCCAGTCGGCCAGTTCCCCAGAGACGTAGCTGGACCCGTTATCACTCAGCAGACGTGGCTTGTGGACGACGTGAACCTGACCGCAACCAGATGCCGCCAAAGCCAAGTCCAGCGTGTCCGTCACGTCCTGGGTTCTCATGTTCGTACAGAGTTTCCATGAGATGATGTAGCGGCTGTAATCGTCTAGGATCGTGCTGAGATAGAACCAGCCCCACCCGATGATCTTCAGATAGGTGAAGTCGGGATTGATGGCCGTCGTCTTGTCTTTGAACTCGCTGGCCGCCTTAATCACAATGAAGGCCGGACTGGTGATCAGATCGTGCGCCTTCAAGATACGATACGTCGAAGCCTCTGACACAAAGTATTTTTCTCTATCGGTGAACGTCACCGCCAGCTCTCGCGGTGACAACTCTGTCTCCTTCAACGCCAGTTTGACCACCTTGCGCCGCACTTCGTCAGGGATGCGGTTCCAGACGTGTTTGGGCTTTGGAGATTGATCCTCGAGTCCAGCTTCGCCACGCTGCAGATACCTATCCATCGCCGAGATCATATGAGGTGATGGATAACGCTCCAGAAAGGCAAAAAACCAATCCCCACGTGAGCTGCGATGAAAGCGGTCCGCCTCGGGAAAATACAGCGGCAGATAGTGGGTCAGGATACGATGCCAAAGTTCGGTCTTGGACTTGGAAACGACGTCATGCGTTTTGGACAGCTCTTGGATGTCATTGGTCCCGCAGGCCAGCGGGTCATGGTAGAACTGAGTGTTCCCGATCTCCATCATGTGCAGGATCACTTGGGCATCTTTAGGATCGTTTTTGTCCCAGCTGTTGTGGAGCGCTTCACGCGTGCGGGCCAGTGACACCGAAGATACTAGCTTCATCTCAAAGCCTGCTACGGCTAGATGATAGGCTATGGCGCGATGGTAATTGCCAGTGGCCTCAAACGCTACACGGACGGGGAGGTCATAACTGGCCTATGACGCGATCAAACGGTCAAAGTCCTCTAGTTGGTTCAGGACGGTCAATCTACGGCGTCGCTTCTTGCCGGGAATGGCTATCAAAACTTCATGACGCGCCTTTGCGATATCGATTGCCACCAAAATGGGCGCATTCTGTGCGATATTGGTCTCGGTCATAGTCGGTCTCCTTTGCGGTGTGGTTTGTGCAAAACCACTGTAGGGACCTGAGGCACGGCTATGACCACCTGCTGCGCTATTTGAGGGCTGCGCAGGCTGTCATAGCCTCTCAATCAATGACATTCCGAAGGTGTTACGGCTATGAGTTTCAGGCGAAGTTCCATTGGCACGTCGAGGATCTCGGCATCCGCCATGCTTACATCAAACGTGGCACGCCCCAGCTCAACGGCAAGGTAGAGCGGTCTCACCGTTCAGACGGGCAAGAATTTTATCAGCTGCTCAGCTACAAAGATGATATCGATCTCGAAGCCAAACTGGACGAATGGGAGCGCTTTTACAACTTCCACAGACCGCATGGCGCGCACAATGGAAAGACACCTTACGAAGCCCTCAGAGAAAAGCTATAATCAACAAAGGGAACTCTCACGAGTAGCCGCACCTTACATGCTAGGGATACCCTTGGAGGCGCTTGTAAGGATGTAGATCGCCAGCAACCACTCAAGCAGAGGCAAACGGCTTTCGGCCAAAACAGTGTCATTGCGAACGCTGAAATGCTTACGGCAAGATTTACAACGGTAGGCCATTGGGTAGTTAAGTATATAGGTCCCCTAATTAGCCTCGCTTAACGTCATCAGCGACAGTTCATTCTGGCATCGGCCAGTCCTGATCCCGTGGCATCCAGCGCGGCGCGCGGTCTTTGCCAACGGCGTTTTCCAATTGCCGGATATACTCTTTCAATTCCCGCTTTTCACCAAACAGGCAATCCATTTTGGTGCGCGCGGGGCCGGTGCCTGCGGCCTTAATAATCCGGGCCACCGCTGGTGTCTGAACCGGGCCGGCAATCTCAAGAATCAGTTTGCGGCTTAGGGTTGGAGCGAATTCTTCCCAGCGTACCACTGGCATCATGAATGATCCGTACCCGCCGATCACACAATCCTCAAAATAGGTCGCCAAAGAGGCGTCCGGCCCGGTTTCCTTGCCGGCCATCAAAGGCAGGCCGTTAATGGTCACGCCGTGATACACTAGAGTATCGCGCAGCATGTCAACACGCGGGCCGCTGTTGTTGAAGCCATCGCTGGAGATGTCGACCACGTGGCGTTCGGCGGCAAACGGGCTATGGCGCAATAATTCGGCTGCCTTGCCCAAGGCTTGCGATAGTGACGTGCGTCCTTTGCGATTGACCGTGATGTGTTCCAGTGCATCGGCAAAGGCAAACGAACTGCTCTGATCATAAATCAGTGACCAAGGCACGACCTGTACTTGGGTGTCGTCTCCAGCCCACTCCAGATAAGTTACTGCAATCCGTCCGCGAAACCCCGACGTTATAGCGCGGATCACTTCTGGATCTCGGAAGGCAGCGACATATCCGCGTCGCTGTATGTCCTGTTCATCGGGCGAGATCGAGAACGATATGTCGACCGCAAGTACCAGTTTTAAGTCGGCTTCGATCCGGTTGGCATCTGCAATCGCCGGAGACGACAGGGTGGACAAGCACAGGAAGGCACAGACCAGCCGCCCGGCAAATATCTTGATCCTGTCCACCCATTCCTCCATCAATCAGGTTTGAACGCCGCGCCCCATGGAAAGCGGCCGACCTTTATTGTCTTGACCGGTTTCAGCTTGTCCACATCTATCACTGTGACGTCGCCGGAAAGGCCGTTGGTTGAAAATATCATATTTTCGTCCTCGGCAAAAGCGAGATGCCAAACGCGGCGGCCAACCAGCACATAGTCGATCACCTCAAAAGTTTTGGCATCGATTACAGCCACGTGATTTGCTGGCCCCAAAGCGATGAAGGCCTTGGTGCCGTCTGAGGTCAGACGGATGCCAACCGGTTGAATCTGGTCATCGCTTACTCCGGGGATATTCATGCTTAGGGTATGAATGATCTTTTGCGTCGCAGTGTCGATGATGGCCACGGTGCCACCGATTTCAGAACTGACCCACAACCTGTCGCCAGATTTGGAAAATTCACCATGACGGGGGCGTTGCGCGACCAGCGTGTTGTTGAAAATTTCAGCCTTCTCGGTGTCAATCCAATGCACCATATTGGTCGTTTCCGAAGTGACGATAGCAATCTTGCCATCTGGGGAAACGGCCATGCCTTCGGGTTCGATGCCGACGTCGATCTCGGCTACGGCTTCGCCTGTTTGAATGTCGAGAACTGTGGCCAGCGCGTCCTCTTCGTTTGAGATGTAGAGATGCCTGTTGTCCGGATGCAGGGCAAATTGTTCCGGATCTTCGCCCGATTCCATACTGCGCAAAACGATGCCTGTTGCGGGGTCCAGCACGTTGATCGTGTCATCGTCCGAGGCACAAATATAGAGTTCGGAATAATCCTTGGCAAAGGTAATACCGCGCGGGCGCAGACCAACATTGTACGTTGCTTTTACGGTAAGTGCCTCGGTGTCGATGACACTGACAGTATGGTCCTTCTCGTTAGTGATCCACATTTCCCCAGCTGCGGCTGGTAGGGCGTTCAACCCCGGCAGCGCCAGAATGGTGGCTGCGGCTAGAGGCAATCTGAATAGGTGTGGCAATTCCATCGTTACTTATCCTTCAAAAAGTTCGCAGGCACTTTCGGGCAAATCCAACCCTAAAGTATCCAATTCAGTGCGTTGATGCAGGAATCCCGGAAGGGGCGCATTGGCGACAACCGCTCGGGGTTGAACCAGATGAATGACCTGACGCATCTGGCCATTCCATCGGCGATACGTCAGTTTGCGCCCTTTGAAACCAGCCAGCTCAAAAGCATCTGACAGGATATAGGTTCGCAAACTGGCTGAGTCTGTTTTGTTGGTGCGGGTCACTGCCTCGCCAAAGGTTCGGATCGCGGCCCAAGCCGCATAGTCGATCGGGCGCATGGCACGCTTGGCACCTTCGTCAAAGCGGCTCTGCAACTGGGCCGCCCCCCAGCTTTCGACCGCCGCCGACCATGGCGTCGGAACAATACCTTCGCTGCCCGCGATAGGCCGGGGCAGCCAAGTATTATAGGGCAGATAACGGGCAAAATCATCGGCCTCATCGGCAACGATCAGGATGTCATGCTTGGGCAGGCTTTGGGTGAACAACGGCAGCTCGCTGGCGGCAGAACGGCGCAGATCAGCGTCAGAAATCCAGTCTTTAGTCTGTTTGATCTTAAGCCCAAACTTGGTGATTGATCCCACAATCGCATCACCAAACGCCTGATCCTCTGGGTGACGACCTTGGATCATCACCAGATCGTTCCAGCGGCGCAGCAACAAAAACTGCGACAGCGCGTCAGCGCGCATCGCATGGCTTGGGATTGTGTGCAGCAAGTTGGCGCGGCATTCGCCATCGCGCAACGCGATATCTTGGCTGCGGACATTGATAATCAGGCGGGACTTGTTTTCAGGGCGGTCGGCGAATGCCAGAACTGTCGGTGAGGTGGCGTCGATCAGGATCAGATCACCGGGTGTGCTCAGCGGGCCAGACTCAGGCACCAGAGTCCCATCGGCGCTTAACGTGAACACAGAGAGTGAATAGCTGTGGCCAAGAAACTTTCCGGTGTTTGCATTATCTGAGCTGCCAAGCTCTGCGCCTGCCAGCCCTTCGTCAATGGGAATCGGATCAAGGTTGGACAGAACTGGTGGCCGCTGGATCACCTCTCGGACATAAGAGATGTTGACCTCAACGCTTTGTTGCGACGTGCCTGTGTGCGGGTAGACCGTTAGAACGCAGAGAAAGAGTCCCAAAAACACCAACTTGGACACAGACAGTAGTTTACTCATTATTCCTCATGCTCAGCTAGTAATCATCGGGTTCCGAAAAGCTTAGCCTGATAATATCTGCGAAGCCAAGTCTGGGACTATACGACTAAAGTCAGATAGCCGCGGCAACTGGTTTTGACTACCAATTCAAGAGGGCCCATCCGTTCGCTGGAGAGGTCTGTATTAGATTGGCTAGGCTCCGGGCACGGTAAAAGCCGGCCGAGCTAATAGTCAAAAATGAACTTTCGGGAGGAAATCAATGCAAATCACTCATTTGGCACGAACCGGGCTTGCTTCGGTATTGGCGCTGGGGTTGTTTGCGTCGGGTCCGGTCATGGCGCAAAGTGCGCAAGAACTGATCGACGATGCAAGTGATCCAACGACTCTGTTAACCTACGGCATGGGGTATGACCAGACACGCCATAGCGCCTTGAACGCGATCAACACGGACAACATCTCAAGATTGCGTCCGGCCTGGAGCTATTCGCTTGGCGATAACCGCGGTCAGGAAAGCTTTCCTATGCTGTATGATGGCATGATGTATGTCACCACGCATAACGCCACAATCGCGATGGATCCGGCCACAGGCAAGCAGCTTTGGAAAACCATGGTCGAGTATCCGGCAGAGACACCAAGGGTGGCTTGTTGCGGTATCGTCAACCGTGGTTCAGCGCTTTACGAAGGTAAGCTCTTCCGGACGACACTGGATGCCCATGTAACCGCATTGGATGCCAAGACCGGTGCAGAGCTTTGGAAAACCAAGTCGATTGACTATAAGGACGGTTATTCAATGACCGTGGCCCCAATGATCGCCGATGGTGTGTTGATCACCGGTATCTCCGGCGGGGAATATGGTATTCGTGGCTATATCGAAGGATATGACCCTGATACTGGCGCGCGCCTCTGGCGGACTTATACCGTTCCGGCACCGGGTGAGCCGGGTTCGGAAACTTGGAAAGACGGCGGCGACGCCTGGGAACGTGGCGGTGGCCCAACTTGGCTGACTGGATCTTATGATCCAGAGATGAACACCGTCTTCTGGGGGGTTGGCAATGCCGCATCCTGGAACGCTGGGATGCGTCCGGGCGACAACCTTTATACTGCGTCGATCCTGGCGATTGACCCTAAGACCGGGTCGATCAAGTGGCACTATCAGACCTCGCCTAATGATCCGTTTGATCATGATGGCGTCAACGAACTGGTTCACGCCACCATTGATGGCCGCAAGGTTGTCATGCAGGCCAGCCGCAACGGGTTCTACTATGTATTGGACCGCGCCACTGGCGAGTTGATTGCTGCCAACAAGTTCATCGATAAAGTGAACTGGGCCGATAGCATTGATCTGGAAACCGGTCGTCCGAACGTGACAGACATCTTCACTGGCGCGGTTGCCGGCGAAGAGGTTGAATACTGGCCTGGTGCATTGGGTGGTAAAAACTGGTCGCCGACGTCTTATGATCCGAACACCCAGACCACTTTCATCAATACGCTTAACGGCGGGATGAAATATAAGGCAGTTGAACCACAGTATCGTCCTGGCGTGTTTTACTTTGGTGCTGAGTTCGCCTTTACTTGGGCTGAAATGCGCGGTTCCTTGCGCGCGATTGACCCAATGACGGGCACTGTCAAATGGGAAAGCCCAGTGGAAATTCCACGTCTTGCGGGTGTTCTTTCGACTGATGGCAACCTGGTGTTCACCGGCGCAACCACGGGCGAGTTCGAAGCTTTCAACGCCGCTACAGGTGAAAAGCTTTGGGAATACAACACCGGTTCCGGTGTCGTAGGTCAGCCAGTGACTTGGGAGGCCAATGGCAAGCAATATGTTACGGTACTGACAGGCGGCGGCGCGGTTTATGCGCTGTTCTCTGGTGATGAGCGTCTTGCCGACACTCCTCCCGGTGGTGCGGTTATAACGTTTGAGTTGGTGGAGTAAGATAAGCCAATGATGTTAAGACTAGCACTATTGCTATGCATTCTGGCACACTTAGGTGTGCCAGTTTTCGCTCAGGATGACCTGTTGAAAAAGGAACAGGGCGTATACAATATGTTTTGTGCCCATTGCCACGGCAAGGACATGGTCAACCCTGGGACGTCGTCATTTGACCTTAGGAAGTTCCCGAAGGACCAAAAAAACCGGTTTGTCGAATCGGTCAATTTCGGACGCGGCGATATGCCTGCCTGGGGCGATGTCCTTTTGCCGGATGAGTTGGAGTTGCTCTGGCACTATGTCTATACGCGCGGCGGCAAAGAACCCGCCCCGTTTGAGCCATCTGCAGCGTCAGAAACAGCGGATCCAGAGGCTGGTACGACCGAGGAAAGCTCTTTACTAATCACACCAGGCACGCTCACCGCGTGCCTGGCCAAAAACGGCGGCGTTATGTCGTCGCGACGCGCCCGTGGTGGTGCCGGTATGGATTACGAAGTTGTGGCAGCGTTGGCAGACCAGATGGGTCTCACGCTTGCCGTGGAATGGTTCGAAAGTGAACAGGAAGAGGAAAGCACACCAGTCCGCGAGGCCTATGCGATGTTGGCGTATGGTGTGTGCGATGTTTATCCTGGGTTTGCTTTGTATGAAACATCGCTTGATGCATTTTTCGGAACCCGCGCCGCACTGCCGCGCTGGGATAACCGCCCACAGTATCTAGGGCGTGAATTTCAGATCGATCTGGAACCGATCAGTGTGTCCGACCCTTATACCCGCATGGAAATGGGCGTCATTTATCGAGCGGCTGAATTTGACCGCGACATTCAGGCGATTGCCGACATGGAGGGCCTGCGTATTGGCGTCGAACAAGGTACGCTTTCGGGGGTTCTGACTCTGCGTCAGGGCAGCAACAAAATGGCGGCGGAGGCAAAGACATTTAGTCCGGGCGCTGATTTTCTGTGGCACATGGAGCAGGGCGAATTCGACGCAGCGCTGGTTTCCATCGGCGCTTATGATTTTCATAAGAAACAAAACGCGGTCAGTACCCTGACCTTGGACGAGTACCGCCATCCTATTGGCTTTAATCTAAGCCTAGCGATGCTTCGGAAAAACCGAGATCTCCTGGACGAAATTGACCCGCTGATCCATGCGATGATCGACGATGGCAGAATGGCAGCCTTGGCCGAAAAAAGCAAGTTTACCTATGGCACACCGCGCAAACCTTGGGTTCAACGGAGTCTGACCATGCAGGCAATAATGTTTACACGCTAACAGCGTTGCCAGTGCGAAATGTGCCAGAGCAACCAATAAAGTAAGACTTTAGTAGTGGCCGAGTAGCATTCTCGTTGAAGTGATTTGACTCGTCAAACATCAGCACTAGTATTTCACACAGTAATACTGATCGACAATTTGCGAAAAAAAACTGGAGCTCCAGCATGTCAATTTTGCAATCCCGCAGCCTAATCGTTGCCCTTTCTATCGCTATCGCCCTTCCCGTAACAGGCCTTGCTGGCGGATCTTCGTCGTTCTTGCCTGACTACATGACACCAGCTAACCCGCTACTCGGTAGCGAAACTTGGGACGATTTCCTGCGCGAGGAAACGGTTGGTACGGCGACGGTGTTTGATGGCGACGAACTGATGGCGCTGGACGCGCCGGTTCAGGCCTTTGATGCGGGGACAGTGCCCTTCACCGTGCGTCAGCGCCGCGACAGTGGAGCCAAGATTACCAAACTTAAAGTTGTGGTAGATGAAAATCCGATGCCTTTGGCTGCGGAGTTTGAATTTGGTCCGGCAATGGGGGACGTGACATTCGAAGCCCGAGTTCGCTACGATGTCTATTCCAACATTCGTGCTATCGCTACTGTTGCTGATGGACGCACCTTTATGGTTGGTCGGTTTGTGCAAGCGGCGGGCGGGTGCTCTGCCGCGGTGTCTCGCGACCCGGTTGCCGCACTTGCTACCATGGGGCAAATGCGACTGAAAGAGTTCAATACAAGCGGCGTTCGGATGAGCGAAATGCCAGGCAACGAACACGAAGTGCAACTGATGATCCGTCACCCCAACTTTACTGGTTTGCAGGTTCGCACTGGATCACTGGAACATATCGAAGCGCGCTATGTCAATTTTGTCGAGGTCAAGCTGGGTGATGAGATGCTGTTCACCATGACGGGTGGTTTTTCTATCAGCGAAAACCCAACGTTCCGGTTTAACTATATCGACAATGGATCACAGGAGATGACTGTTCGGGCAGTGGATACCGAGGGCGAAGAGTTCACTGAATCCTTTGCGCTCCGGTCCGGCACCTGATCTCTGATAAATTGAAATGGTTTTCACTTTTGGCCTGTACGGGGCTGCTACTGGCGGCGGGCTATCCGGCCCATTCGCAAGGTGATGCAGCACCCGAAGGCTATCGTCAATCCAACTATGATGCGCCTGTACCGGACGAAGCCCCCGGGGCGTTGACCGTTGAAGACGCCGCCGCCTATGCGTTGTGGCACAGCGGGCGTGTGGCGTTTATCGATGTCATGCCCAATTTGCCTCGTCCCAAAAGCCTGCCAGCTGATGCGGTTTGGCACGGACGGTCGAGGCAATCGGTTCCCGGTGCAATCTGGCTACCGGATGTGGGGTTTGGCACGTTGGATGCCGCCGCCGAGCAGCAGTTTGAGGTCGGGCTGACCGCGGCAACTGGCGGTGACCTCGACGCCCCTGTTTTATTCTTATGTCGGGCGGATTGCTGGATGTCATGGAACGCGGCAAAGCGCGCAGCAGAGCGGGGTTATACTCGGGTTTTCTGGTATGCCGATGGCAGCACAGGCTGGACGTTCTGGGATTGGCCGACCCGTCGCTTGAAGGTGTATAAAATCGAATGACCTCCTTTTTTGAGATTATAGCCTCGCTATGCTTGGGGACTCTGTGTGTCGATCATGTCCTTCCGGTTTCGCAACCAATGACGCAAGCTCAGTGCGAGGCAAGCGCCCCCGAGGTGGTTGACCGTTGGCTGACGGCTCATGAGGGATATTCGTCTGATGGAAAGACCTGTGTAGCAGTGACAGAATTGCAGGGCAAAGCCGCGGAGGTCACCGAAATTTCCCCCGGTCAGTTTGTTCATTTTGGCGCTGTCGAAGACGTTCGCCCCGGTACTTTGGGTGATGTGGCCAATACCGGATTTATCATCGGCACGGATGCTGTGGCGGTGATTGATGCAGGTACAACGCGACTCATTGGTGAAGCGCTGTATCTAGCGGTGCGCCAACAAACAGACCTGCCGATTCGCTGGCTCATTCTGACCCATATGCACCCTGACCACATTTTGGGCTCGGAAGTATTTCAAGAGGCAGGTGCCAGTTTGATTGGCAGTGACCGGCTAAAGACAGCCATCGCCATTCGGGCTGAATCGTATGTCGCAAACTTCAAACGGCTTCTGGGCGATGCCGTGGTGCATGGTACCAAAGTTGTTCTGCCTGACGCGTCTGTTGATGGCACCCGAGACATAGATCTTGGCGATCGGGTCCTGACACTTGCAACATATCCTACGGCGCATACCAACAATGATGTGACGGCGCTTGATCATAAATCCAATACTATTTGGATGGGCGATCTGGTATTTCTTCAACACGTTCCAGCACTCGATGGTTCGGTCAATGGCTGGATTTCTGTTCTGGAGGATATGGCCAAATCGTCAGTCGCCAAAATTGTGCCCGGTCACGGCCGCTTGGTGGCGCTGCATCCTGACGGCTTGCTGCCAACGCGCGATTACCTGAAAGCTTTACGTCAAGAAGTAAGGGCCGCGCTGAAGCATGGCGAAAGCCTGCAAACTGCGATTCGCCATGTAGGGAAAGATTTGCAAAGTGACTGGCAATTTTTTGATGCCTTCAATGCGCGGAATGCCACTAACGCCTATATCGAATTAGAGTGGGAATGAGGCCTAGTTTGGCGTATGATGCTCTACGACTAACGTCGACTGTTTTAAGAATATTGTACCAGTTACTGTTCAAAAGATAACACAAAGGGAGAAGATAAATGGCTTGGACTAAACCTAACGCTAAAGAAGTAGCCTGCGGCATGGAAATCAACATGTATGGCCCCGGTGAAGATGACGAGCGCGGCGGAGATTTGTTCTAATCTGATGAAGATTTCAATACTGGGAGCCGGAGCAGGAGGCGGCCTGCCGCAGTGGAATTGCGGATGTCGTAATTGTTCCGACGCCAGGACAGGAAAGATACCACCGATGAGTCAATCGTCGGTGGCTATTTCTGTCGATGGTGCAAATTGGGTTGTGTTGAACGCCTCGCCCGACATTCGTACGCAATTGCAGGCAATACCGACGATGCATCCGCCATCAGTTCGGGGTACGCCGATTGGGTCAGTGGTTCTTACCAATGCGGATATTGATCATATTGCGGGTTTGCTGACGTTGCGCGAAAAAACCGCCTTTGCCGTTTTTGCCACCCATGAAACACATAGCGTTCTAGCCGCCAACTCAGTATTCGCCGTATTGGATGATGATTTGGTTGCACGGTCGGAAATTCGTCTCGATGAGGCATTTGAGCCGGTGCCGGGCCTGAAGATAACTCCGTTTTCCGTACCGGGCAAGGTCGCGTTGTTTCTTGAGGGCGCGGATCTTGACCTGAAGGCCATGGGCGAACAGACCATCGGCCTGAGGATAAGCGACGGAACTTCGGTACTGTATCACATACCCGGTTGCGCCGAAATTCCTGACTGGCTTTTGACCCGTCTGGCAGACGCCGACATGCTGCTGTTTGATGGCACGGTTTGGGAAAATGACGAAATGCAGCAAACTGGCACAGGCAAGAAAACTGGCGAACGGATGGGGCATATTTCAATGTCGGGCCCTCAGGGCAGCCTTGCCCGATTAGACGGGTTGCAGAAGTGCCGCAAAATATTCGTTCATATCAACAACACCAATCCGGTTTTGCAACCAGACAGTGATGAACGACGAGCGGTTGGAAACGCTGGCTGGACGATTGCCAAAGACCAGATGGAGTTTGAGCTGTGAGCCAACTGGCCCAAAGTCCGGCTGAATTTGAAGCACGCTTGCGTCAGATCGGTGCCGATCTTTATCACGATAAACACCCATTTCACCAAAAACTGCATTCAGGTGACTGCACCATGGATCAGGTGCGGGCGTGGGTTATAAATCGCTATTATTACCAAAGTCGGATTCCGATGAAAGATGCGGCCTTTATGAGCCGCATTTCGGATCCAAGATTGCGCCGCATTTGGCGCCGCCGGATCGAGGACCACGATGGCACCGACGATGACAACGGGGGTATCGCCCGCTGGATGAAGCTGGCCGAAGCCGTTGGGCTGGATCCCGATTATGTAAGTTCCGAAGTGGGGATTATGCCGGCAACTCGGTTTGCTGGTGATGCTTACGTGCGGTTTGTCCGAGATGAACCCTTATTGCCGGCGGTGGCCTCGTCGCTGACCGAAATGTTCGCACCGCAAATTCACAAAGACCGGATTGCCGGACTTATGGAGCATTATGACTTTGCCACGATCGATAGTACCACTTACTTCCGTAAACGCCTTGATCAGGCACCGAGGGATGTGGCTTTTGGCTTGCAGTGGGTCCTAGAGCACGCGGTGACCAAACTGGATCAGGACGCCGCAGCAAATGCATTGATCTTCAAAACCCAAATGCTGTGGGCGCAGCTTGATGCATTGTGGCTGGGTTATGTCGAGGGGCACATACCACCTGGGTCTTGGCAGCCCGGTGAGGGTATGTTGTCGTGACCAGCGCCCGCATTCCGGTTCTACCGCGCGGCGTAAGGCTTCATTTTGACAAGGTGCGGGGGCAGAATGTGTTGTTGGCTCCCGAACGTTCGCTGTTCTTGGATCAAACCGGGCACGCCATTTTGTCGGAAGTGGACGGTAGACGCACGATAGCCGATATCGCCGGACATCTGGCCGTAAAATACAACGCCCCTAAAGACGCAATAGCCAATGATATCAACGAATTTGTTGAGGATCTGGCCAACAAACGCGTGCTGGAGTTTACTGATGCGTGATGCCACTGCCGTTCCGCCGCCAATTGCTATGCTGGCCGAACTGACCCACCGTTGCCCGCTGTCATGTCCCTATTGCTCTAATCCGATAGAGCTGTCTGCACGGCAGAAGGAATTGAATACAGAGACCTGGATCGACGTATTCCGTCAGGCGGCGGACATGGGCGTGTTGCAGGTGCATATTTCCGGCGGCGAGCCGGCCTCGAGGCGGGATCTGGTGGATTTGGTCAAAGGTGCGCGGGACGCCGGGCTTTATGTAAATCTAATCACTTCGGGCGTTGGCCTGACGGACAAGCGATTGATAGAGCTTGATAAGGCAGGAGTAGATCATATCCAATTGTCGGTTCAGGGAACAACAGCTGGCATGGCTGACTGGATTGGTGGTTATGACGGTGGCTTTAAACGCAAAATGTTGGTGGCGGAAAAGATCGCCGAAATTGGTTTCCCTCTGACGCTCAATGCTGTGATGCACCGGCACAACCTTAACGACCTGCCTGCGACGATCAATCTAGCTATACGGTTGGGCGCACGGCGGCTTGAAGTGGCATGTGTTCAGTTTCAGGGCTGGGCGCTAAAGAACCGCGCCATGCTGCAACCAACGCGCGACCAGGTCGATATGGCCAAACAGATGGTGAAACAGGCACGCAAAGAACATCTTGGTGTTCTGGTGATCGACTTTGTCCCACCTGACTATTACTCAGATTTCCCTAAGGCCTGCATGGGTGGCTGGGGCAGTACTGGGTTGAATATTACACCCGATGGCCGGGTTTTGCCCTGCCATGCCGCCGAAACCATTCCTTCGTTGAGTTTTCAGACAGTTGCAGATGCCCGACTGGCGGATATCTGGTATCATGGCGCGGCATTTTCTGCTTATCGGGGAACCGATTGGATGCCGGAACTTTGCCAGACATGCGAGCGGCGGGATCTGGATTTTGGCGGTTGCCGCTGTCAGGCAATGGCCATCGCCGGGAATGCCAGCGCCACCGATCCGGTTTGCCGCAAGTCACCGCATCGCAATCTGGTTGATGCGTTGCTTTTGCAAGAAGTTCAGCCTATGGGCGAGGGCGAATTCGAATATCGCAAGTTTCAGGAACAGGGCTGAAAACCGCCAGAGTGCAAGTCTTGCTACAAAGGGGACATCAGGGTTAATCTTGAACCGCGATACTGGAGGAATTCATGCAGGCCGCCGCAAACACAGCGTTCAGACCAAAAGATCAAAGCAGTATTGTTTGTCGGGCCCACGCTAAAGTGGCCCTGCCCGACGCCGTCGCAGACCTGCGCCGCGCCTTGGGTGAGGGTCCATTTGCAATCGTCTTTCTGTTTGTTTCTGGGTTGGTGAGTTTTGCGGACATAATTGCACAGGCACAGCTGGAATTTGGTGATACTCCGATTAATGCTTGCACAACTGCCGGTGAAATTGCGCCGCAAGGCTATGCCGAAGGCAGTATTGTAGCCGTCGGATTGCCTGCCTCGCATTTTGAGGTCAAGACAATCTTTGTCGAAGATATGACCCACATAGATCAAGAAGAGCTTATCGGGTGCTTTATCCGGGATCGTCACGACATGGCCGCGCGGAATCCTTTGTGGCCGGGTGAATTTGCTTTTGCGATGATTGATGGCTTGTCGATGCGCGAAGAGGCATTGTTGCGCGCGCTGACACCTGGTCTTGGCGGTGTGCCGCTGTTTGGTGGCTCTGCCGGTGATGGTGGTGATGGTGGTGATGGTGGTGAATTTGAGCAGACTTGGGTCGCCCACAATGGGCGGATCTGCGAAAATGCGGCCGTTATTTCTGTGGTTCGGACCCGCTGTAAAGTTAAGGTGTTTAGTCTCGATCATTTTTCCCCGGCGGGCAATTGCATGGTGGTAACCAAGGCCGAACCTGACTCGCGGATTGTGTCGGAGATCAATGCCGAACCTGCGCTGGATGAATATGCTCGGGCCGTGGGGCTTGCGCCGGAAATGGTAAACTCCAACACTTTTGCATCCAATCCTCTACTGGTTAGGGTCGGCGACACGCATCATGTCAGGGGCATCCTGCGTTGTGGCGACGATGGAGCGCTGGAGTTTGCCTCGGCCATTGACGTCGGGCTAGTTCTGCATCTTACCAAGGCCGGTGACATCGAAAACCACCTCAAGGATAAGCTTGCCGATCTTGCCACACTGACCCCACCAGATATTGTTATGGTGTGCGATTGTCTTTGGCGCAAAGTTGAAGTCACTGACAGGCAAGCGATCAGGAGCGTCTCAAAAATACTGTCCGATAACAGTGTGATTGGGTTCAATACCTTGGGCGAGCAGATAGATTCCCTGCACGTCAATCACACAATGACCGGCGTGGCTATTTACCCTCCTACAGAGTGACTGGGCAGGTGGTCGGGGCATATACGGCACCATAAAGTTAATGCACAGGCTGCGTTGATTTGGGATGGAACCGCATGCGTTAATATGAACGCAACCCTGTTTAGCGTCAAACAGTTCGGACTTGGGCCAGAAATTCGGACATCACTTTGCCGTCGACCTCCGCCACTGATCGACGCGTCATTCGCGAAATCAACTACCAGTATGATCCGCATTTCGACAGCTCCCGGTACGTTGATCGAAAGTAGCGAAACAATCTGATCGAAAGCGATCACGCCGCCATGAAACATCTTCTAGGCCTATCGACAAAGCTTCCGGTCCTTGCGACCTGCCAAAGCGACCCTGAGCGGGATAGAAACGATCTGACCGGCGCCCCTAAAACTCCTCCAGATTTGTGTAGAGTCCGCCCAACAGAAGGACGGATCAATGGGTCTTGACCCTAATAAGAAAAGCGCCCCGTTCCTGAAAACGGGGCGCTTTGATGTTTTTAACCTAGTTTAGCTTACAGTGCAGCTTTAACTTTGTCAGCCGTAATCGGCAGGCTACGCACCCGCGCACCAACTGCGATCTGGATCGCATTGGCGATGGCCGGGGCGACCACGGTTGTGGCAGGCTCGCCCGCACCAACTGGATAGTGACCAGATTCGATCATCTCGACCACGATTTCAGGCGCGTCGGGCATGCGCGCTGGGGTATAACCGTCAAAGTTGCTTGCGGTGATCGCCCCGTCCTGCATGTCGCCCTCTTCCATTGTCGCCAGAGAGAACCCCCACATGGCGGCCCCCGTGACCTGTGCCACAACGCCCCTTGGGTTAACGGCGGTGCCCACATCGGTGACGATGGTCAGCTTGTCGACGGTGAATTCACCTGTCGCCTTGTCGACAGTAACCTGCGCCGCACAGGCGGTCCAAGTCGCCGCGGCGCGTTCCTGACTGGACACGGATGCCAGACCAACGGCTGTTCCAGCCCCCATGTCCTTGCCGTAACCGCCCTTTTCGGCCGCGGTTTCCAGCACTTTTGCCAATCGTTTGGCGCCGTCGGTGGTAGCCCCGGAGCCAGCATTCTGCCCGGCGCCGTCCAGCATCGCTAGGCGCATTTCCAACGGATCGGCGCCAACCAAATGGGCGATTTCATCGACAAAGCTTTCGCCAGCCCAGAACTGCCAAGTAGGCGCAACGGCCCGCACGTTGCCCGCAGGCGCCGCGCCCTGAGCAATAGCATTGTTCGAGTTGGTGACCCGCCGATTGGCAATCGTGTACCAGCTGTCCGCCCCGTTGGTAGCAAAGGGGTCATATTTATTGTCCTCGTTGCCGCTGAGATCAGGCAACAAGAACCCCGGTGCCATACGTGCGTTGGCCCAAGAGGATGAACTGCTCGAATCCCACGCATCAATCGCTTTGCCCGTGGTTCCAGCCGTCAGCTTGATCGTTGCCGCCGGGCGGCTAAACGAGAACAAGGTATCAGCCTCGCGTGAGTAGATCATCTTGACCGGTGTATCCAGCTCGCGAGCGGTCAGCACTGCCATCACCACATAGTCCGCATCAAGACGACGGCCAAAGCCCCCTCCCAACAACTGCTGATGGAAAACCACCTTATCGGCCTCAATCCCAAGCGCCGCAGGAACCAAGCCCATGACCAAAGTTTGAAACTGGCTACCGGCATGGATGTGGTAAACGCCATCTTTGACCTCAACCGTGGCGTTCATCGGCTCTAGTGCCATATGAAGGTTCATGCCGGTGGTATAGGTCGCCTCGTGCTGCGTATCACTGGCTTTCAGCGCCGCATCAACATCACCGTCGTTCACAACCAAGAGGTTGGCCTCTTTGGTTTCGATAAGGCGGGCGGATTCGGCGTGGATATCAGCAAGGGTGACACCGGTGTTTGGCCCAAGATCGTACTCGATCTTCAGCGCCTCGGCGGCTTTCTTGGCCGTCCAATAGCTATCGGCGACAGCCATAACCCAGCCGGTTTGCGTACCAATAGGATCGTCGATCACTACGTGTTTGATGTAACCGGCAATTTCCTTGGCAGCACTGTCATCAACCGACTTGACCGATGCCCCGTAACGCACTGGCGGAGTCGCTGGCGTGGCATAGACCATGCCGTCAATTTCGACGTCGATACCATAGTTGGCCTGACCGCGCGTCTTGTCCGGAATGTCCAGCGCCTCGATGTCCTTGCCGACAAAACGACGTTGATCGGCTGTCTTGAGGGTCAGACCGGCAACTTCGGCTTCAGTCATGGCGCGGGCTTCAACGCCAGATGCAACCAGATCGCCATAGCTGATGGTGTGGCCATTGCCAGTGATAACGCCGTTTTCGGCGGTGTAATCGCTGGCGGCTCCGCCGAACTTGGTCAGCGCGGCCTCTATCAGCACTTTGCGACCGGCGGCGCCGGCACGGGACATGGCGTCAAACGACCAGTTGACCGACCATGATCCACCTGTGATCATCAAGCCAAACCGCGCGTCATAATCGACATAAGCGATTTCGACGTTGTTCCAGTCGCACTCCAGCTCGTCGCTCAAGATTTGCGCTAGGGCAGTGCCTACATGTTGACCGAATTCCGACTTTGAGATGTGTACGACAACGCGCCCGTCAGGGTGAATGTCAAAGAACATGCTGGGCGAGAACATATTAGCGCCAGCGGCATCAGCTGCCGACATGCCAAGCGGCAGCATGGCAAAGCCCATGGTCAAGGCAGCGGTTGTTGTTCCGGCACCGGCCAAAAAGGCGCGGCGTGATACATTGGGTGTATTTTTCACGTTCATAGTGACCTCCTCAGGCTTGTGCTGCGCGTTTGATCGCGGTTTTAATTTTCCCATAGGTCATGCAGCGGCACAAATTGCCTTCCATGGCCTCGTCGATGTCGGCATCGCTGGGATCGGGATTGCTGGCCAGGAGTTCGGCGGCCTGCATGATCTGGCCGGATTGGCAGTACCCGCATTGCGGCACCTGCTCTTCGATCCAGGCCTTCTGCAACGGATGTTCGTTCGTCGGGTGCAAACCTTCGATAGTGGTGACGTTGGCACCGTCATCCAGATCGCCAATCGGCGTTTGGCACGAACGGACAGCTTCGCCGTTTACATGCACAGTACAGGCACCGCACAAACCAGCGCCACAACCGAATTTAGTTCCGGTCAGGTTTAGTTGTTCGCGGATCGCCCACAAAAGTGGCGTATCATCTGTCAGATCAACAGCCGCCGACACCCCATTCACGATGAGTTTTTTCATTGCTACCTCCCATTGGCACGAGACTTGATTATTCCAAAATGGTTCTCGACTGAGTAACTATATCGGCAAAAAGCCCATCGCATAGATGTAAATCCAGCCTTCAAGACTAAAGTATAACGACTAAATCAGCGAACACAGCATCGTCATCAAGTGTCGGAAACATCGACCTCGGGTGATACTCCAGCCTTAACGCCGGCCAGAAATTCGATCAGTTCGACCGGATCAATCGGCTTGGGGATAATCTTGATCTGGCGCGCTTCGCAGCGATCCAATAGCGCCTCGGACCGATCAGCCGTAATAACCCGAGTGGGTAGCGGACCATGTAATTGTCTGACAAAATCATAGACATCAAGCCCGGTTTGACCATCCTTCAGGCGACCATCCAGAACCAAGGCCTCTGGTATCAGGTCAACGTCCTTCAACAACGTTATCGCTTCATCAACTGTCGTTACGTCCAGAACAATACCGCCCCAACCTTCGATCAGCATCGACAAGGCACGCGAAAGATGAGGGTCCGTCACCACCTGAAGAATAATAAGGCCCGAAATACTCTTGGTGGACGCAGCGCTTTTCATCGCGACCTTGGGTGCCGCAATGAATTCACTGACAATTGGGACTTCAAACGCGAAACAACTGCCCCTGCCCGGCTCTGACCACAGATCAAGCGGATGGCCCAAGGCTCTGCAGGCGCGCTCGACGATGGCCAGCCCCAACCCCAACCCCAACCCACGATAATCATCACGCCCGTGGTCAAGTTGGCGAAACTCTTCGAATATCAGTTTTTGTTGATCCGCACCAATCCCAGGCCCGGTATCACGCACCTCGATCCGAGCATTTGTACCACGCCGACGAACCCCGACCAAAACCTTGCCCTGGTCCGTATAGCGCACTGCGTTGGTGATCAGGTTTTGCAGTATTCGGCGCAGGAAACCCGGATCACTGTCGACCACCAGCGAACAGCCAACAACCGAAAAATCCAAACCCTTTGCCTCGGCTTTCAGGCTTAGTTCATTATCGAGCGCACTCAGCACAGTATTCAGCGGCACCGGCCGACGGTCGAAATTTGCGCGATGGGAATCCAGCCGTGACATGTCCAACAAGGCTTCAATGATGTATTCTACACTATGAAGTGCCGTTTCCGCTTTGCGCGCGATGTCAGCGACCTGCTGATTGTCGTCGTCGGCAGAAAGCGACGCAATGAACAGTTTGGCGGCTGACAGCGGTTGCGCCAGATCGTGACTGGCGGCTGCAACGAACCGAGATTCGGAAACATTGGCGCGTTTGGCAGCGGCCAAAGCCTTATCCAGTTCGGTTGTGCGCTCTGCTACCCGTTGCTCAAGCAGCTCGTTCATTTGCGCCAGTGTTTTGCCGGCTTCCCGGTCGGCCGTCACGTCAGAAAAGCTCAGAACAAAACCTTGATCCGGCATCTCTTGGCCAAAAACACTCAGGATCGTTCCCTTGTTGGTCGTCAGTTCGAACGTAATCGGAGGCCGCCCGAATTGCATCTCGGACCATGCTTTGAGCGTGTCAAAAGAAAATCCGCCATCCGGCCTGATCCAGCTTTGCAGGCGCTCTAACAAGTCCGCCAAATGTTGCTTTAGCCACGCGTGGTTGCTGGCCCCCACCAACAGGCTGTCCAAACGGCTGTTCCAGCCGACACATGCGCCGCTTCGGTCAAATATACAGACGCCCTGATTCACGTGATCCAAGGTTGTACGCAAAAGCCTTACTTGCTGTTCCATTGCCCGGCCACGCTCAAGGCGGACAATGTTTGTAACATCTGAATGCAGGATGACAGTATTTCCACTTGCCGTTCGGCGCGATTGCACCTGTAACAGGGAGCCTCCAACCATACTGACATTAAACTGCACAGGGCTTTTGCGATGTTGGGCCAGGCGCCAAGCCACCCAGTTTTCTGCGCTGCCGTGTTCCTGAACATCCAGAAACTTGCTGAGGCTTACAATATGCAAGTACTCATTAAAGCTTAGCCCGACCTGCAAGTTACCTGAAATGTCAGGTATCCCACTGCAAAACCGCCCGTTGAATAATAACAG
Source organism: Sulfitobacter sp. (assembly GCA_049794055.1). Lineage (GTDB taxonomy): Bacteria > Pseudomonadota > Alphaproteobacteria > Rhodobacterales > Rhodobacteraceae > Sulfitobacter. The sequence goes on along the minus strand of JBARCL010000080.1, from coordinate 7,585 downwards.
CCGGTCATCGCTGTCAAACAATGCGATGCCATCAGGAATGGTTTCGGTGGCCAGCCTCAGGTTTGACCAGGCGTTTTCGCTGGCCGCATTCGCGGCGGCAAGTGCACGATTAGATTCGTGCAGCAAATTCAGTGTATGTTCCAGATCTCTGGTACGTTCTCGCACTTTTGCTTCCAGCAGAGCAGCACGTTCAAACTGGGCATAGGCAATACCCGAATGATCACTGCTACGCTCGGCCCGCTGAATCAACGCATTGACTATAATTTGCAGTTTTTCGTTTTGGCGTTGAGGTGAATCTGCCTTGTTGATCAAATCCATCACCCGACACTCCACTGTCTGAAATCGCCACAACCACCGCTAACCTTGGCCGGTGACTCAGGCGTCATTGCTCTGATCGAAAGCGATTTGAAAACTTCGCCTCTTGCGCGGCCAGAACAGCCTGCGTTCGGTTTTGCACCCCTAGTTTGCGCATGATGGCCGTGACATGGGCTTTGACAGTGGCCTCGGTTATCGACAAATCAAAGGCGATTTGTTTGTTCAATCGACCCTGACAGATACAGTCCAGAATACGCGATTGCTGATTTGTAAGCGACGCAAGTTGGTCAAAGGTGGACGGAACCGCCAGCGTTTCGGGGGTTTCAACGTAACCGGTGGGTGTAAACACCTCATTTCTCGAAACCGCATCCAACGCTTGACGAAACACTGACCGAGGGCTGTTCTTGGGCACAAAACCTGCCGCCCCCGCCTCAATTGTTGCCCGGATTACGGCATTTTCATCCATCGACGAGACGACAATAATCGGACACTGACAAATCGCAGTTTTTAGCCGCAAAAGACCATCCATTCCGTTAACATCTGGCAGGTTCAGATCCAATATGATCAGCGACGGTGACGGATTAATAGCGATCATGTCCAAAGCGAGCTGTAACCTATCGGCAGTCCTGATCTCCCTGTACCCCGACACCGATTTCAACGTCAGTTCCAAAGCATCACAAAACAGCGGATGATCGTCGACAATAAGCGCCCATTTTGCCGCCTCGTCTGTTTGATCTCGGGGACCCGGATTTACAAAGCTCGTAGTCATCATCACTCAATTGGAATTCTGTTTTATACCGCGTGATGGATCATACCCCCAAGCCGCCAAAACAACAAACACAAGTGTTGCAAGCACCACCCAGCCAAAAGCGATCGCATTAAATTCACCATAGAGCGCAAAACGAATAAGTTCGACTGCCTGGGTGAATGGGTTGTAACTGCAAATCTCGAACAAAACCTGAGAGCTTTCGGCCATTTTCCATAGCGGATAAAGTGCCGATGAAAGAAAGAACATCGGGAAGATCACAAAATTCATGACCCCAGCAAAGTTTTCAAGCTGCCGGATCAAACTGGATAGGAAAAGCCCCAAGCTACCCAACATTAGCCCCACCAACATCAGCGCCGGAAACACCGCAACATATCCCATTGGCGGCATTGTCACACCAAAGGCCGCCGCCAAAGCCAAAAACACGTAAACCTGCACCAACGAAATGGCAGACGATCCCAGCAATTTGGATATCAACAACCACCAGCGCGGCAATGGGCTGGTCAGTAACAAACGCATTGATCCCATCTCCCGATCATACACCAGTGACAGAGAACTTTGCATGCCATTGAACAAGATCACCATGCCGCACAGGCCAGGAATGATATAGATTTCATAGCTGATATAGGTTTGATACGGCGGGGTAATCGACAGGCCCAGAGCCGCTCGGAATCCTGCCGCAAAAACCACCAACCAAACCAACGGACGCACCAATGCCGCCACAAAGCGTTCACGCTGATGCACGAAACGCAAACCTTCCCGCCAGATAATGGCCTGCATTGCAGTCAGATAGGGATTCATAAAACTCCCCCCGCAGAGGACCCGGTTGCTGCTTCAGCTCCAGTCATGGCCAGAAACGCAGTTCTTAGATCACCTGCACCGGCTATGTCGCGGGCACTCGCATCTGCCAGAACCTTGCCGCGGTGCAGGATCACCACCTGATCGTCCAACGCAATTTCATCTGTCAGATGAGTGGCCCACAATACTGTCAGGCCGTCCTCATCGCACAGCCTATGAAGATGCGCTGTAATTTGCTCGCGCGTCGCAGTGTCCAGCCCCACCGTGGCCTCGTCCAGCAATAAAACCTGCGGGCGATGCAACAATGCTCGGGCGATCTCTGTTCGGCGCCTATGGCCGCCATTTAAGGCGCGCGCTTTTTCATGCGCCCGTTCCGCCATGTCCAGCCGCTCCAGAGCAGCGATGATCCGAGGGCGCGCATCGCGGGCAGATATCCCGTGCAAGGCCGCGAAATACGTCAAGTTCTGAAACACCGTCAGGTCCAGATCCAGCGTTGATTGCTGGAACACGATACCCATTCTCGCCAACGCCTGACGCGGTGTTTTTTCAAAGTCGACTCCGGCGATAGAAATCTGCGCCGGTTCTCCGGTTATCAGGCGGGTCAATCGCGAAAAAAGCGTCGATTTACCTGCGCCATTTGGCCCGAGCAAAGCGCAAAATTTACCGGGTGCCACGTCAAAGCTGACATTATCAAGCGCGCGGCGCTCACCATAGCTGTGGCTCAAGCCGTTTACACTAAATGCCCCCGTCACTTTGACCCGACTCCTCTTGTCGCAAAACGCTCTTTAGTGGTCCCTGAAAAGCCGAGGCATTCACTGTCAACTCTTCCCGCAACCATTTGATGTTTCGCATTTTTCACGTTTCATTTCCTGTCACGTCGCGTTCAGATACAACTGTGGTGACAAAACCTGCACCGAGCAAGCCCTAATACACGCCAATCAGCCGCCTTGTTTCCATTAGCAATAAGTCGTATTTCTGTCGCCTCGGTGCCAGAGTACCATGTGTCTGGCTACCATCTTCCAAACCACCTGAGCGGAGTACAGCATGCGTTTACTTCTGATCGCACTGACGTTGATTGCATCCACTTCAATGGCCAACGCAAATGAAGCGCTGCGCCTGTCTGTTTTGAAATTCGGCACCGTCAACTGGGAACTTGATACCATCCGGCACAACCAGTTGGACAAAGCCAACGGGTTCACGCTCGATGTCAGGGGGGTTTCAGGCAATCCAGCGTCAATGATTGCCTTTCAGGGCGGCGAGGCCGACATGATGGTGTCAGACTGGATTTGGGTCGCACGCCAACGCGCCGCGGGTAAGGACTATGTTTTTATCCCTTATTCCAAATCAGTCGGGAGCCTGATGGTCGCCGCTGACAGCCCCGTGCAAACTTTGTCCGACCTCCGGAACATGAAAATAGGAATCGCTGGCGGCCCTTTAGACAAAAGCTGGCTCATCTTGCAGGCCTATTCCAAGCAAACACAGGGTTTTGATCTGCGCGCGAGCAGTGAACAAGTCTTCGGTGCCCCGCCTCTGGTTTTTAAGAAAACCTTGCAAGGAGAGCTTCAGGGAGCCATCAATTTCTGGCACTTTCAAGCCAAGATGAAAGCCAAAGGCTTTCGTGAACTTGTGTCCGTTGTCGATGCCGCGCAGGCGCTGGGGCTGAATCCGGACATTCCGCTTTTGGGGTATGTGGTAAAGGGCGACTTTCTGCGTGCCAATCCTGATCTCGTCGCAGGATTTGTAGCCGCATCGCGGGCGGCAAAACGTCAACTGGCAACGGATGATGCCGAATGGGATCGACTGCGCCCCCGCATGAAAGCTGACAATGACGCAGCTTTTGAGGCGTTGAAAGCAGGGTTTCGCGCCGGAATACCGGACACAACGCCGATCGACCGGTCGGCCGCATCGGATTTTCTGGCATTGATGGCAGAACTTGGTGGCGAAAAACTTGTAGGAAAGGCAAAGTTGCTACCGGATGGCATCTTTTACACATCAAATAACTAACCGCTCAACGACGGACCCAAAACCCAACCGAGGATGGCTTGCCAAAGGGGTGGCCTCATTGTTGGGGTTTGGCATTCTGTGGGGACTCGCGTCAGTTTGGCTGGCAGACCCGGATTTACTGCCCTCCCCCAGTGTGGTGGCACAGGTTTTTTGGTCTGAATTGCGCTCGGGTGAGATGACCGTTCATATGCTGGCCACGCTGGCACGCGTGGTTGCCGCCTTTGTGCTGGCCATGTCAGTCGGGGCAGTCTTAGGGGTTATCATTGGACGCAAACCAAACGTTGACGCCTGGGTTAGCCCTTGGCTGATTATTTTTCTTAACCTGCCAGCACTGGTGGTTATTGTTCTGTGCTACCTCTGGATCGGCCTAAGCGAGGTCGCAGCGATCACCGCTGTGGCGATCAACAAAATTCCGATGATCGCAGTAATGATGCGCGAAGGCGCGCGGGCGCTGGATCCGGCACTGGACGACATGACACAGGCGTTCCGTATCCCGCCAGCGGCGCGGTGGCGGCACGTCATTGTGCCTCAGCTTGCGCCGCATTTGGCCTCCGCAGGGCGCGCCGGTTTCGCGTTGATCTGGAAAATCGTACTGGTGGTAGAATTTCTGGGTCGCTCAAATGGTGTTGGGTTTCAGATTCATACCTATTTCCAGCTGTTTGATGTGGCACGCATTTTGGCCTACGCCTTTGGTTTCATCATGATCATGTTAATGGTCGAATACATGGTGGTTCAACCATGGGAACGGTCGGTTTCACGGTGGCGACGCTATGCAAATTGACATTTCCGGAAAATCCATTGGTCAAAAGCCGGTTCTGGGCCGGATCAAGCTCACTCTGGCCGAGGGCGAAGTGCTGGCGCTGACCGGCCCTTCGGGCATCGGCAAGACCACATTGGCCCGCCTCATTGCCGGACTGGAACCCGCTAAAGACAGCAATATCTCCGAAACCGGCCGCATCGGCATGGTCTTTCAGGAACCGACCCTGCTGCCGTGGCGCAGTGTTATCGACAACATCTGTATTGCCACCGGATGCGATGCCGCCGCCGCGCGCAAGGCGCTGGATAATGTCGAGCTGGGCGATCGTTGCGACGCCTTCCCACTTCAGCTTTCGCTGGGACAGCAACGACGAATTGCCTTGGCACGGGCGCTGGCGGCCCGGCCTGACACCCTGATCCTGGACGAAGCGTTTGCCTCACTTGATGAGGCAACAGCGGCGCGCATGCGCGACCTGACACGGCGTATTCTGGAAGGGGCCGGGTTTCGCACTTTGCTGATCACTCATAACCTGGATGATGCGGCGGAACTGGCAGACCGGGTCCTGTTACTGGGTGGAAGCCCGGCGCAAATCCTGGCCGAACACCAGGTAAACGCGCCGCGAAAAGCACTTGATCGAAGTGTTGAAATAAAGGCCATCCGGGCGAAACAACTTGGGTTTGAACCCAACGATAAACCGTAGACCTATCAACGCTAACGCCACGCTCAGCCAGCAGGTCAACAACATCCTGATAGGAAAGCGGATACCGCAGGTACCACCGTACGGGACAAAGGACAATTTCGCGCGGAAAACGGTCATGCTTAAACGGGAACCTGCCTGCCATGGTGAACCTCAAAATCCACAAACAGGTCGATGCTACAGATTAATGCAACAGTCCGCTTATGTGCACTCTGTCCTACGAATTGCGGTTTCATGGCTTCAGGTTTTCTGCGCGTTGGATGAATGGCCGCATTTCCTATTGCATGGCAGCATGAAGTATTACGCAATTGCAGCGAATTAGCTGCTGCGAGCCGCACAGCAAGAAAACCGAATTCACAGGTTGGGCTCTTTCGTTGAATCCGCCGCGCGATGCGCGAACGGCCGCTTTGCCGACAACGCTGAGAGAGTCATTTCGCCACGTCCCGCAAAGGACCCCAATGACGCGGGAAGGTAGTCAACGAGACGGCTGTGGAGCCTGCGGCACTCGTGCGCACCAATAAGGTGGCTCGCGCTCTTCGGCTTCACCTGGCTCATACCACGTGTGTCCGGTCCACATCCAAACTTCCCAGTCATCGCCCGGCTTGCGGACAATGTAGAAGTATCCTGGCGCATCTTCTCGACCGCTATACATTAAATCACCTCGTCAAAACCGAACACCGAAGAGGCCACCCGTCTCTTCCTCGTCGAAAAGTCGCGTGGGGTTTACATGCTTCCACACGTCGAAGTCATCCTGAAAGCCGTCTTGCGGCAAAGCATCAGAGTTCATCGTAACGATGTACTGGAACCCGACACGTTCGGCATGTTCGGCTCCGAGCTGAAGTGCTTTCGCGACCTGTCGCTCATCAACACCATCAAAGAGGTGGCTATCATGGATCAGAAAACCCGGACCCAGCCCTCTTTTCGTCGCCAGTTCTGACAGCATCAGATCGAAGCAGAAAATCTGCATGTTGTTGATGCCTTTGCTGCGCTGTGCATCAATCGTCACGTCGAACGTGGGTCCGTTGTCGGTGGCACCGATTTCGAGGTTACCCGCCTGCTCATAAAGAGCGTTTGAGAGGTCTTCGAATACGAGGATCGCTTCCTCAACGATCCCGCTTCTCTCGTGCAGGTCGGATTGCAGCGCTTGCTGTAGGCGGGCGCGCTCGATGTCGAGTTGAACCTGAGTGCTTTCGATCCGCTCAGCGATTTCCAACTGCTGGCGCAAAGCCTCTACATCAGCCTCAGACCGGCCCAGTTCTTCCTGCAATTTGGTGTAGTGATCCAGGGCACCGCCTGACTTGAGGATGCCCATAATCTCCTGTCGGCGGCGATCCAACTCTGCCCGTTCTTCATTTCGCTCTTCAATCCGCTTCTCCGCAGATGATATTTCGCCCATCAGGTGCGCCTTCCGGTTTCTGACGATAGCTTCGTGAAACGCAGACACCTCCTCGAAACGCTTACCCACAGTCCCCGGCAAGACGACCCCGGCCTCTTTATAAACCTTTTCGACATTCGAGATGGCCGGTGGTTCTTCACTCTCAAGCGCTTTTGTCAGTTGCAGGATCAGGTCCCGATCAATGAGATTATCATTGTTCATCGTCGAGATCGCTCGGGTGATCTCCGATGCCTCTTTTTCGAGGGCGGTATACTCCGGGACCACGTTAAAGGTTGCGATCAGCTGGCGTAGCCGGTCAGCCTTTCCCTGAGCAACCGTCAGACGAGTTCGAAACTGTGCGGAGCTTCCATAAAAGTCCCCAAGGCTGCCTTGTTTTGCCGCCTTGCGCAGCTCTTTCATGGCCTTCTCTTGATCGCGGGTTTCCTGAAATTGTTGCGAAATACTCGCGTCCAGGCCAAGAAGGTAAGAGATCGCAACCTGCTGGTCCCAGTTCTGTTGTTGCCCTGACTGTTGTGTCGGCTGAACAAAAGCGCCACTCCCCTGTCGCCTCACAAAGTAAGAAAACAGGGAACGGAATGTCGGGCCGAACCGAGCCTTTGCGTCCTCATTCGTTGGCAGAGTGAAGAAGAGAGACCCCAAGACAAGTTTCCAGTTGGCTTGGGAAAGAACAAGATCACCGGTCTTCTCATCAAGGTCGGGCTTGATCGGCCAATGGTCAGTCTCGCCCTGTATCCGAATCCTGGAGGGTTTGGAGCCTGAGCGTGCAACAGTCATCACATGCCCGCCGATGTCCGCTTGGATTTCGAACGTATGGGGGGTCAGGGTGTCAGAGCGGAAAATGCTTTTCTTGTC
>JBARCL010000079.1:0-1632 GCA_049794055.1 Sulfitobacter sp. | reverse complement strand
CACGGCATATTGACCCCCGATGAGGCCTATGTCAGCAAAACAGAACCAATGAGATTGGCAGCCTAAATGAAACCCTGATCCATCTTAACAAGGCTGCGAACTGGTCGAAAAACTAGGACCACCTCTGGCATCTGTTCGCAACTTACCTCATAGGGGAGGCTGTCGATTGTGCCCTGCGGTGGGTTGCTTGACGGCAATACCTCCCGAATGTTGGGAACCAACAAGGGGGCGTTTGAAGGTAATTCGATTTGAGCGCCTGTTCGAGCGCAACGCAGCATGAGGCGCTAACACATTCGCTGCAGTGGTCGCGAGTGGCCGGTACGGGCAACACCGCCATTCGCTGCGGCGTGCCCGAACTGATAAAACGCGGGACAAAGCATGGGTAATCGGGCTGACCATGATGATGGGTCAGGTTCTTGATAGAGTTGCAGAAGTTATTGCAATTTGAGGAGGACAAAATGGATTACTATGTTGGACTGGATGTATCGCTAAGAACTGTAGCTGTTTGTGTGATTGGTGCCGATGGCAAGTTGATCTTCGAGCGCTCTGTTGCTTGCGAGATCGAAGATATCGTCGAGTGCTTGCGGGACCTACCGAGCGCCGCCCTGCACATTGGTTTTGAAGCAGGGCCGATGAGCCAACATCTGTTCAGGGGGCTTCGCGCCGCTGGCTTTGAAGTTGTTTGCATGGAAGCGCGCCAGGTGAATGCGGCGCTGTCGGCGATGCGCAATAAAACCGACAAAACGGATGCCCGTGGAATTGCACAGGTGCTGCGCTCCGGTTGGTTTAACCCAGTTTACATCAAGAGCCGTGAAGCCCATGCGCTCCGGGCACTTTTGAGCAGTCGCAAAGCGATCCAGAAGAAGTGTATTGATTTGGCCAACGAAGTCAGAGGTTTGTTCAAGATATTTGGTATCCGACTTCCCTCTCGTGTCGAACAAGGGTCATTTGATGAGCGGGTGCGACCCTTGGTCGAAGCAGACCCTAATTTGTCCCATGCGCTCCTACCTCTGCTTGACGCACGGGCCGTGCTTTACACAACCTACCGCGAGCTTGACCGACGCGTAAAACAGGCGGCCAGCCGAGACGAGGCCTGCCTGCGCTTTATGGCCATTCCCGGCGTAGGACCAATTGCAGCACTGACCTTTCGGGCTGCAGTCGATGATCCATCGCGCTTTACAAGCTCGCGTACTGTGGCTGCACATTTTGGGCTTACGCCGCGGCGATACCAGTCTGGCGAAAAGGATAATCCGGGACGCATCTCAAAAGCTGGCGACCCTGATGTTCGAGCAACCCTCTACAGCGCCGCAAACGCGATGATGATGCGATCCATCGCTGGATCAGAGATCAAGAGTTGGGGCCTGCGACTGATGCGTCGGAAAGGTCGTCGCCGTGCCGTCGTCGCCGTGGCACGAAAGTTAGCTGTCATCATGCACAGAATGTGGGCAGATGGCACCGAGTTCCGCCATGAACCATTGAAAGGAGCAGCATGATTTGACCTACCCCTTTTAACGATCATAGGCGGGATCGTCCCTCACCGGACGAGGTCTGTGGAAGACGCCGAATATTCTCACTGCGCAAATTGAAGCGCGAGACAAAGCGGGGCGCTCCACGTCCAATCCGACACATGCA
>JBARCL010000078.1:0-2179 GCA_049794055.1 Sulfitobacter sp. | reverse complement strand
AGGCGATAGCTTTGGTGCTTGATCAAACAAAATCACGCCCCGTTGCCTCAGCGGTTCTGGAGGCCGGGGGACAAGACTTCGCCCGCGAAAGCTACCTTGGTGAGCATCTGCCGTATTTTTCGCTGGTCGGCGACGATGTGATGGTTCTGCGCGAAGGCGATCTCATGGCAACGTTGCGCCTTGATGGCCTGAACCCGATGACCACGCCCGATGATCAATTGGACGCCCTTAAACGCGCGGTGGCCGCTATCGTTGCACAGACGGGCAATGTCTTTGGCTACTACATCCACCGGATATCCGTGCCGCAAGACCTTACCCTGTCACCCATAGATGGCGACAGCTTTGCCGCAGAGCTCGACACACGCTGGCAGCGTCATATCAGCGATTTTCAACCCAAGAAGCGCCAGCTTTATATCAGCATTGTTCGCCGCCCGAGTATCGGCGCACGTCTACCACTGATCCGCGCGCTTGCCCGCAAAGCCTGGGCACGGGACCGCGATGCTCGGGTCCAAGAGCTCAATGAAGTGGTCGGATTCTTCAAAGTGGCCCTGTCTTCCGCCAACCCGGTGCGCCTTACGCGCGCGGGTGGCGAATGGCTAGGATATCTCAATGCTTTGAATGCAGGCAGCTTTGCACCCATCGGTTTTGGTCAAAGTGCCCTGCCCCTATCCCAGACCTTGAGCAATAGTCGCGCGACCTTTGACGGCGAGGTGGTGACTATCACTTGCGCCACAACTGGCGAACAGAAGTTCGGATCTCTGTTCAGCATCAAAAGCTACCCGTCAATCACAGACGTCACGCTGCTCGACGCGTTGGATCTGCCGCTCGACATGGTCCTGACCAACTCCTTCTCGCCGATCCCCGGCAATATCATGGCCGAGCGGATTCAACGCATCATCCGCCAGATGCATGCCTCTGATGATGCCGCCGTCTCGTTGCGCGAAGAATTGGTCGTGGCAGCCGATGATCAGGAAGCGGGCCGCATCGGATTTGGTGATCATCATCTCTCCGTCGCCGTCTATGCCGATGATCGCGATACGCTTGAACAGGCGGCCGCGCAGATCAAACGGGTCGGCCAAGAAATCATGGCCGTGATCGTGCGCGAAAACATGGCGCTCAAAGCCACCTATTTCGCCCAATCGCCCGGCAACTTCGGCTACCGCGCCCGAAAAACGCCGATCTCATCCGTCAACTTTGCGGACTTCGCGGCCCTGCATGGCAGTGTGGAGGGTAGACGTGGCAATCAATCGCCTTGGGGCCAGCCGATCTCCATCCTGCCGACCGTCGGCACTGCCGGATACCGGTTCAATTTCCATGAGGCGGGCTCAGCAGACAAGGAACCAACCGTGGGACACAGCCTCGTGCTCGGGCGGACGGGGACGGGCAAGACCGTCACAACCGCGTTCCTCGCGGCGCAATCCCAACGCGTCGGCGCGCGTCTGTTCTTCTTTGACAAAGATCGCGGGCTTGAGATGGCCGTGCGCGCCTTGGGAGGACGCTATAAAGAAATCCGCGCCGGTGTGCCCACAGGTCTCAACCCTCTTGCGACCGAAGTTGACGAACGGGGCCGCGCATGGCTCTCCGATTGGCTTTCAACTCTTTTGACCCGCAACGGATCCCTGACCGGCGAGCAGTCCCGCGCCGTGCAGAACGCCGTTGGCCAAAACGCGAATGCGGGTCCAGCCCTACAGGATTTTGCCTCCTTTGAGACCCTGTTCCAAGCCCTGGATGATGAGGGCGAGCTGCAATCGCGCGTCGCTGAATGGGCCCCCGGCGGGCGCTACGGTTGGGTCTTTGATGAGCCCGAAGGCGGCGAGGCCATCGACATCTCCGGTGAAATCACCGGCTTTGATATGACTGAAATCCTCGACATGACCTCCGAGCGCATGGCCGTGCTCTCCTACATCTTCCGCCAGATCGAGCGCGTCGTTGAGGACCGCCGCCCCACTATCATCGTGCTTGATGAAGCCTGGAAGCTGCTCGACGATCCCTATTTTGGGGCGCGGCTGGAAAACTGGCTCGTTACATTGCGTAAGATGAACTGCGTTGTGATCATGATGACGCAATACCCCTCGCAGCTCGAAGGCAGCCGCGTCGGCAAAACCATCGTTGAAACCGTCCCGACCCAGATCCTGTTTCCCAATGATCGTGCCAAACCATCCGATTTTGATTTCTTGCG
>JBARCL010000077.1:0-14914 GCA_049794055.1 Sulfitobacter sp. | reverse complement strand
CCGGCAAGATTGGGACGCCACAGTTCAAGCGCTGCCGCACTGCGGGTGTTGGACATATCCGCCGCCATACCCGGCACACGCGGATCGCGCAGGGTGCAGATCACCTCGTTCTCACGCGGCAGGCGTTTACGGGTGATGCCCTCGCTGACCATATAGGCATCACATAGGATCGGCGCGCCATCCTCAAGCGCAGCACGAGCCTTGATCGCCATGTCGGGCGAAAAAAGGACGTGCTCTTCAAGGCCCACCATACCAGCTGCATGGATCATGCGCACGGCAACGATTTCTTCCTCGGGCGTAAAGCGGGCAAGGTTTGCCTCGGAGCGGATGGTTGCGAAGGACTGGCGGTAAATCTCGGCGCCGTCGGTGATATAGCTATGGGGCATTCAGAGGGCCTTGATTATGTCAGTGGAAGTAAGGGCGGTTTGATTTGGTGTGTCGCCTGCCCGTCCGTTTTGGACAAGGTCAAAGCCGGTATGTGTCGCCGTGAGTGTAACCGCAGCGGGTTTAGGATGCGCACAGCCTTTGGCGCAACCAGAAATATGGAGCGTTTGGCGGGGTTTCAGATGCGGCGCAAGGGTACGGGCAAGGGGGCGGGTTTGCGCCAGCGCCTGAGCGCAGGCAGGTGCACCGGTGCAGGCCGTAATACGCAAAAAGGGATCGGTGGGATCGGTGATCAGGCCGTCAAGCGGTGGCGGGTTATGGACGCCCTCGATCAGGATCATGCGCCAAGGTGTCAGGCGGATATCACCAAACGTGGAAAAAGCCCCAGCCGTGACGTGACCAAACGCGATACCTGCAAGCAAGCCCTGTGATGTCGGGCCGGGTGCGGGCCGATAGGTTTGCGTTTGACGCGCTGTAGTGAAACCCGCGGGCGGCGGTGTGCCGTCGTCCAGCAGCCTGGCCATGCGGTTGTGTGAGCCACGGGCGTCCGTAAACCAGTTTGCCAGTGCGAGGGCCTCTTGGACGCTGTTTTCGGCTTTGAAGGGTTTTCCTGTGCGCATTCCATCCGCAACAAGGATCAGACCACCGGTTGCATCGCGTTCCAACCGGATGTCGGCGGGGGCGGATTGCAGCACGGGTTCGGGGCCCGTGTCGATGGCGAACCCGAATTTATGCGGCAGCGCAGGTGCGTCCGGTTGGCTCAGTGCCTGCGTCAAAGCGGTAGCCTCGGCAGGGGTTTCGCCAAAGGGCGTCACGATGATGTTTCGCCGACTTTCAATTGCTTCGGACGGGTCGATCAACGACAGGTCGCGCAAGGCATCGATCAAGGGGGCGTGGTTGTCAGGTGTCACACCGCGCAGTTGGACATTGGCACGGCTGGACAAATCAATAACACCGTTGCCAAGCTGCTTTGAAAGGGCTGCGATGCCTTGGGTTTGGGCGCGGTTGAGACGACCGTTGTAAGGCCTTACGCGCACCACAAGGCCATCACCAGACATCATCGGGCGCAAGGCACCGGGGCAGTACCCTTTGATTTCAGGCGCATTCATTCCGCGACGTCCATTTTGGCGCTGATGGAGTTGCGTCGTGTCACCCAAAGCCCCGCGTCACGTAATGCGGCAAAGCGGTCTTGCATGGCCAGCAAGGCGGCGGGGTTTTCGCGCTCCATAAAAGCGACCAGATCATCCCGGCCAAGCGTCGCGTCATAATAGAGGTCGAACAGGTGGGCCGGCACCTCGCGCGTCAGATGCGCGAAGGCCGCAAGGTTATCAAGGGTCGCGGCAATCTCGGCGGCCCCTCTGAAAGCGTGGCGCATCATGCCGCTGGCCCAGTCCGGGTTGGCAGCGCGGGCGCGGACAACGCGGGCGATTTCTTCGGCCATGGTGCGGGCACGCGGGGTGCCGATTTTCGTCGTGTCAACGTGGTACATCACAGGTTTGGACGCGCCAAGGTGGGCCATCGCCGCGGCAAAACCACCCTCGTGACTTGCGTAGTCAGAGGCGAGCAGGACGTCAGATTCTGTGAGGTCTTGGATATGCGTAAAGGTATCTGCGGCTTGTAGGCGCTGCTCCAATGCATCGCGGTTCTGGTGCGCATCACCCTTGGCGTCGATGGACCATTCGGATGCTTTGAGCCACGCTTCGCCTGCTGCGGCGCGCCCCTCGTCAGAGTAATCCAGCATCGCGGCTTCCATATTCATGCCGTAGAGGCCCGGTTTGGGGCCGAAAACGCGAGGTGTTTTCGTTTTGTAAGGGTTCATGTCGGCCGCTTCTTCGCGCTCGGAAAGGGCCAAGGCCCCCGCTTCAAACAACTGCGAAAGCGCAGGAAAGACGTCGCGGAACAGGCCGGAAATACGCAAGGTGACGTCTATGCGTGGCCGATTGATGAGGGTTAGCGGTAAAACCTCGAAGCCGCTGACACGTTCACTGCCCGAATCCCATTTCGGCGAAAGCCCCGCAAGGTGCATCGCCATGGCGACTTCCTCGCCCGCGGTACGCATGGTCGCGCTACCCCAGAGGTCAACAACGAGGCCCTTGGGGTAGTCGCCTTCGTCTTGCAGGTGACGGCGGATCAGTTCTTCGGCAAGCTTGACCCCCTGAGCATGGGCCGCACGGGTGGGCACGCTGCGGGGATCGACAGCAAAAAGATTTCGTCCGGTTGGCAGAACATCGGAGCGGCCACGATAGGGCGAACCGGACGGGCCTGAGGCGACGCGTTTGCCATTCAAGGCGGTCAGCAGCCCGTCGGTTTCGCCGGCGCCCAGTCCATAGATGTGCAAACCGTCCCCGTATTGCGATTCCTTGATGTCACAGACAAAGCGGTCGATGCGCGTGATCGCTTCGGCCATGCAGGTGTCCTCGGTAATGCCAAGGTCATCCGCAACACCGGCCGCGCGGGCCTCGTCGCGGATGGTGTCGATCAGGCGGTCGCGGCGGGCGGGATCCAGCCCGTCAGCGGTCGAATACTCATCAAGCAGACGTTCGAGTTGCAACAAACCGTCGGGCGTAGCGCTGTCTTTCATCGGAGGGGGCAGATGGCCGAGGGTCACAGCACCGATCCGACGTTTCGCTTGGGCAGCTTCGCCGGGATCGTTGACGATAAAGGGGTATATGACCGGCAGGTCAGCGGTGAGCGCTTCGGGCCAGCAGTCGTCAGACAGGGCAACGGATTTACCGGGTAGCCATTCAAGCGTGCCGTGCGCACCGATGTGGACCAAGGCATGGATGCCTTGCGAACGAAGCCAGAGATAGAAGGCGACGTAGCTTTGACGCGGCACGCGTGCAAGGTCGTGGTAATCGGTGTCGCGCTGGTCAATTGCGCCACGTTCCGGTTGCAGAGCGACAAGCGCATTACCACAGGTTTGCGCGGGAAAGTGAAAAGCGCTGTCTTTGTAAAGCGGATCCTTACTCAGGTCCGGCCAAGCGGTTTTCAGATCGGACCGGAGCTGATCCGGTAGGGTTTTGAGTGCGGTTTCGTAAGCGCTTATGGGCCATTCAATGGTGGTGTTCGGGAGTGATTTACCAAATCCAACCTCTGGCTGGATAGCGTAGCCTGCCCCCGCCAATGTCATAAGCATGTCTTCGGTCGAAGCCAGTGCGTCCAGACCCACCGCATGGGCAATCTGGTCTTCTCGGCCTGGATAGGTGGACAGGACGAGGGCAATTCTCCTGTTTTGTGTCGGCATTGTGGCAAGGCGGTGCCACCCTGTGATGCGGTCTACGACGGCTGTGATGCGGGGTACGTTTGCGCGGTGCGCAAAGCGGGAGTATTGGAGGTGTGGGTCTTTCTTCTCGGGCGCTTTGAAACTGACCACGCCAGAAAAAATGCGGCCGTCGACTTCGGGCAGGACAACATGCATCGCAAGGTCTGTGGGCGAAAGCCCGCGCTCTGAGGCGGCCCATTCTTTTTGGCGAGCGGTCGAGAGGGCCACTTGGAAAACCGGACAACCGGGCGCGTCAAGCGGTGACGTTCCATCAGCGCCGCGACCGGAAAAAGCGGTCGCGTTGATAATTGCAGTTGGCCTGTGATCGGCCAGTGCCTTCGCCAAAAAAGCGCGACCCTCGGAGTTTTTCAACGACGGGACAAAGAGACCCATCGCATTAAAACCACGGGCGCGGAGTTCGTGGATCAGGGCGTCAACAGGGGCAGTATCAGCGGCGGTAAGATAGCTGCGGTAAAAAGTGACAGCGATAAGGGCTGCGTCATCAAGGCTGCTTTTTGGGCAGACCGAGACAATGCCGTGATCAGGGTCATAATAACCAGCGGTTGGAACTGTTTTGGTGCCGGTGACCGGACCTGCGTAAAAACCCGCCGCAAGAGTGAGTTGCGCAAGGGCGGCCTGGGCGGCGATGGCACCGCCTGCGTCGCAAAGATGCGAGAGACGCCGCAAAGTCGAAACGGGGAGAGTTGAATGCTGGTCCAAAGCAGGATCTTCACGACCATCGGCAGGAAGGATTGCAAGAGCGATATCATTGCGTCGCGCAAAATCCTGCACTTGCATGATGCCATAGGCCCAATAGTTCTCACCGCCGATGAGTCTGATCAGGATGCCTTTTGCTCCTGTTAGGGTCTGTTCAACATAGTTGTCCACGGAGGCCGGATGGCGCAACGCGGTGAGGTTGCACAGGCGCAATGTCGGCAGTTTACCGTCCGGCCCACCACCGCGATGCCAGCCTGCCGCGAAAGCGCCAAGGTCACTGTCCGAGAAGGAAAGCACCACCAGATCAGCGGGCGTCTGTCCCGGATCAAATGGGGTTTCGTTATCCTCTAACCCGTGGCTTTCGCGAAAGACGACATGCATTTAATCACGCACCCAGAACAGCGCGGATGGCAGCGGTGTCGACGTGATCATGCTCGGCAATCACCACGAGGTGGCCTTGGCGTTTGTCGCTGCCCCATGGACGGTCGAACTGCTGGCGCACGCGGGCACCTACGGCTTGGATCAGCAGGCGCATGGGTTTGCCCGTAACCGCGACATAGCCTTTGACGCGCAGGATGTGCTGTTCGTTTGCAAGGGTTTCGATGGCTTTCACCAGCGCATCCACGTCGTCGACTTCGGGCATGGGAACAACGATGGTTTCAAAATCGTCATGTTCATGGTCGTCATGACCGTCATGGTGGGACGGGCGCGCATCTAGATCGTCTTCGGCTTTGGCGTTAAGGCCAAGGATGACGGAGGGGTCGATCACACCTTCGCTCATCGACAAGATCGGGATACTGCGGGGGCTTTCCGCTTCGATGATCCTACGTGCATTGGCAAGGCCCGCTTCACCTGCGAGGTCGGCTTTGGACATCAGAATGATGTCGGCACAGGAAATCTGATCCTCAAAGACTTCGGACAAGGGTGTCTCATGATCAATGCTGTCGTCGGCTTTGCGCTGCTCGTCCACGGCGTGTTCGTCCGCAGCGAAACGGCCTGCGGCGACAGCTTCGGCGTCAGCCAGCGCAATCACACCATCCACGGTGATCTTGGAACGGATCGCGGGCCAGTCAAAGGCCTTGAGCAGAGGTTTGGGCAGGGCCAGACCAGAGGTTTCGATCAGGATGTGATCGGGGCGCGTGGGCAGAGCCATCAATGCCTCGATGGTCGGAATGAAGTCATCCGCCACAGTGCAGCAGATACAACCGTTGGCCAGTTCCACGATGTTTTCGGCAGGGCAATCAGGAATGGCACAGGATTTGAGGATATCGCCGTCAACGCCCACCGTGCCGAATTCATTCACAAGAACCGCAAGACGGCGGCCACCTGCGTTCTGCATCAGATGACGGATCAGCGTGGTTTTGCCAGAGCCGAGGAACCCCGTAATTACAGTAACGGGGATTTTGGAAAGGTCGTTCATGTCAGTGCCTCCGAAGGCATGTTGAAAGGGGGGACGCGAGCGAGGCTTTGCTTGCGAAAAACCACAGGGCGTTCGCGCCAAGGCACAAGCCCGTCTTTGGATGCGGCATAGGCAGCCGCACCCGCAAGGATGTCCGGGGCGTCTTCGTTGCTGAGGCGCCCGTAAACATAGGTCCACTTGCCAGGTTCCGACAGGGCCACCGCAGCCCCCTGCGAACAGGCAGAAAGGCAGGCCACACCGACAATTTCAACACCTTCAGGCGTTTCACCGCAGGTCAATGCTGCATGCAGCAGCGCACCGGGGCGCGGCGCATCTTCTTCAAGGACTTCGCCCGCGCGACAGGTGGTGCAGACATATAGGGTTGCGGTCATGTGGCGGGCCTCATTCTACGGCAATCATCTGTGCAGCCGAAACGGGTGTACCGTTTACAGCGATGGGGCGATGGTCATTGGTGTTCAAGGTGACTTTGACCTCGACATCGCCTTTGGGCAGAGCGTCAAGATGCATCCAAGAGCTATAGAGACGACCCAGCTTTTCACCGTTGATATAGACATGCGCATGGCCTTCGCCAGTGACATTGGCAAGGCTGGCGCGTTCAGGCGAAAAGGTGAAATTATCGGTCATGACATGCAGGTTAAATCCCGACATCGGGTCCGGTATGACTCTCACCGATAATTTAGGCGCGTCGGTCGCGGGCACCTCAACGGGAGCATCATGCATCGCGGCATGATCCATGTTTCTTTGGTCCGTTCCTGCACCATGCACCGCTTCGCCGTGATCGTGACCATCAAAAGTCACCCCATTGCCCGCAGCGATGGCAAACCCGATGCCGCCACCAAAAACCAAACCTATTGCGAAAAGAGAAAGAGAACGGCTCATATCGTCTCCTAAGCCTTGGCTTCAGCGTCGGCCTGGATGCCTTCGCGTTGCCAGAAGTAACCGGCGAAACATCCCAGCAATACCCATGCCGCAAATCCGACACCAAAGGCGCGAGCCGCAAAAAGAGCGCCGATTTCGGTCGGAACGGGGCCGGTAAAGGCGTCAGGCTCGGGCGCACCGATCAGATGCGGGGCCAGCAACAGCGCGGCAGCGATGGCCCAGCCGACCCAGCTGCGCCCAAAGGCAATCAGCCAAAGCGCAACACCAGCAGTCGCTACGGTTGCGAACCACCAGATTTGGCGGACCGAAACATCAGCGGCGGCGGCACCGGGGACTTCGGGGGCCAGTGTGAAACCGGGCGCGAGATGGAAGGCGACAAACCCTGCCACCCCCCAAAGGATACCGGTGCGCCCGTCAATCTGCACGCCACGATCTTCGGCAATGCCCATCAAGGCAATCATGATCAAGGCATAGCCGGTATAGGTCAGCATAGTAAAAACCAAGCTCAACCCGTCGCGCATTGCGTCGAAACCGGGCAAATCAGGGTGCGCAGAGACTGCCGTAGCCCCGAAATGGACCAGATCGCCCGCCTCGTAAAGCTCTGCATGCAGCAGGACAGGCTGGACGAATATCAATTGAAGGATGCCTGTGATCAGACCTGCGGACGCGCCCGCAAATAACGCGGATATGATGAAACGAGAGTACATTGGATGACCTCCAAAATGGGCAGAACGAACAAACCGCGCCCAGACGTAAACGTCGAACACCATTGCCGCCTGAGGGGCCGACCGGAGCCACATGATTATGAGGTGACGCCACAATGCCAATAGGGCGGGCCGCAACGCGACACGCCCAAGACAGTGTTCGGCCCGGTTAAGGCAGTCTGCTTAGTGGCAGGGGAAGCCCGTTGCGTGGCGCACATCATGGGCGGCATCGTGCAGCGCGGCTGCCTGTACGTGGCCGGTCAGCGCAATTACTGCAAAACCCAGCGCCAAAGCGAAAAAGGCGGGCATCATGCGCAGGTTGCTGCGGGTCATTGTCTGTGTTGTCATGTCTTCTCTCCTTACCGTCACACCCGACGGCTGTTGTTTCACTCTCGCTTGGCAGGTCTCCTGGCTCGCGGGTCGTGGCCTTTTCCCGCCTTCCCTGCCGTGGATCAGATCCGGTCGGCAAGTGGCATTTCGGGTCGGGCTCACCGCTTACAGTCGCGGGGGCGGCTTCAGCTTGGGGCGGATGCCTTGACTGAATTCCCTGTTAGGTCCCGCATGAACAACATCCATGCATCGGGACACCAAGCCCCCCAGACTTCGCATTTCGCCTTGGCTAACGCAAGATGGATTTGCGACAGAATAGCGCCACAAAACGCGCATTCACTGGCGTCGCCTGTCCCCTTTGCGCATAATTGACGCGAGAGGTGTCGGGTTGGCGAATCTCCTAACCCTATCGGAGCCCTTGTATGCCATTGAACAAGACCACCCTTGCGATTCTGTATTCTCTGGCAGCGATTGTCCTGTTTGATGCGATGGGCTTGCTGATCAAACACCTTTCGGTTTCGTACTCCGCAGCCGAATTATCGGCATATCGCAACATCTTCGGGTTGATCCCCTCGGGGCTCGTGTTGTGGTGGTCTGTGGAATGGCATCGAAAAGGACGCATCTGGAAGGTTCGGCAGTGGCGGTTGGCACTGCTGCGCGGTGTGCTCCTGACGGGAGCGCAGCTGTCGTTTTATATGTCGCTCGGGCTGCTCAGTTTTGCGACGGCATCCACCATCACCTATGCAAACGCCCTGTTTCTGGTGGCGCTGGCCGTGCCATTGTTGGGCGAAAAGGTTGGCATCATGCGATGGTGCGCCGTACTGGTGGGGTTCGCCGGGGTTGTTCTGGTCGTCGGACCGGGACGCGATACGTTTTCGAATGCGGCTTTGTTGCCACTATTTGCCGCCTTTTGCTATGCATTGGTCGGGGTCACCGCGCGGATGATGGACGAGGACGTGCCCACACCATTGATCAACCTCTATTCGTCGATCATCGCAGCGGTCGGGGCATTTCTGTTGGTGCCCGCGCTAGGCGGGTTTTCACCTTTGCGCGCGCCCTCCGATCTGATCTGGATTGCGGGCATGGGCGCCTTTGGTGGTTCTGCGGTTTTACTATTGATCACGGCCTATCGCATGGCGGATCAAAGCGATCTGGCCCCGTTCAGCTATTTCGGGATCCCCATTGCATTCGTAATGGGCTGGATCTTCTACGATGAGGCCCCGTGGTCAGAGCTGTTTCCCGGTGCGTTGTTGATCATCTTTGGCGGGTTGATTGTGATCTGGCGCGAACGGCGGTTGCGGGTGGCTCAAACCACCACGTCCTCCGCCACCTGATCGCCAACGCCAAAGACCCTTTTGTAGCGGGCGATTTCTGACGCAGGGCCCATCGCCTTGTTGGGATTATCCGATAGTTTGACCGTCGGATTGCCATTCGCCGAAACTGCTTTGCAGACCAGCGAGAAAGGTGCGAGAGCGTCGTTTGGAACCAGCTTGCGGAAGTCGTTTGTCAGCAATGTGCCCCAGCCGAACGACACGTTCACCTTGCCTGCAAATTGTGCATGCAGCGTCTTGATCTTGTCCACATCCAACCCGTCACTAAATATTACACGCTTTTTTGACGGGTCTTCGCCACGCGATTTCCACCAGTCGATAGCAATTTGCGCCGCGGTTGCGGGATCACCGCTGTCGATGCGAATGCCGGTCCAACCGGCCAGCCAATCAGGGGCGTTATCGAGGAACCCTTTGGTGCCATAGGTGTCGGGCAGGATGATGCGCAGGTTGCCTTCGTGTTCTTCGTGCCAGTCTTGCAAAACATCGTAGGGTGCTTTGGCCAGCGCCGCGTCATCAGACGCAAGGGCGGCATAGACCATGGGCAATTCATGCGCATTGGTGCCAATCGCCTCGACTTCGCGGCTCATCGCAATTTTGCAGTTCGAGGTGCCGGTAAAGGCGCGGCCCAGACCCTCGCTCATCGCTTGCACACACCAGTCTTGCCACAAATAGGAGTGCCGACGACGCGTACCGAAATCGGCAATCGACAGGTCTGGAATGTCGCGCATCGCCTCGATTTTTTCCCAAACGCGGGTCATCGCGCGCGCGTACAGCACTTGCAGTTCAAACTTGCCCATCTTGTCAAGCACCGCTCTGCCCCGCAGTTCCATCAGGATCGCCAGAGCCGGAATTTCCCATAGCATGACCTCGTGCCATTTGCCTTCGAACGTGAGCTCGTATTGGTCGCCTTTGCGCTCAAGGTGGTAAGGCGGCAGGCGAAGCCCTTCGAACCATTCCATAAAATCGGGGCGGAACATCTGGCGTTTGCCGTAAAACGTGTTGCCGCGCAGCCATGTGGACTCGCCACGTGACAGGCTAAGCGAGCGTACATGGTCAAGTTGTTCACGCAATTCACCCTCGTCGATCAGGTGGGCCAGCGGAACATGCTTGGACCGGTTGATCAGGCTGAATGTGACCTGCGTGTCCGGTTTGTTGCGGAAGATCGATTGACACATCAGCAGTTTATAGAAATCCGTATCAATCAGGGACCGCACAATCGGGTCGATCTTCCATTTGTGGTTCCAGACGCGGGTGGCGATATCGACCATGAGGGATTCCTTTGGTGTTCAGGCCTTTGTGGCAAAACTGGCAAGGGGGGGGCAAGGGCGATTTCATTTGTGACGCGCGCTTGCTAAATGTTGATTCTCGATTTGCCTGAGCAAAATGGAGAGCGCGATGACGCCGATAGAGAACTTAACGCCGATTATTCTGGTGCTGTCTTTTGTCGGCTTGGTCCACTGCCTATCGCGGTTCCTGTGGGTGACGCTGGCGGCGACGGTTGCGCTCGGGGCCTACTTTTCGCGCGGGTATCCGCTTGAAGGGGCCCACCTGTTTTACTGGGGTGTGGCCGGCGGTATTGTATTCACCGCGTGGCTGGCCGCAATGGCGCTGCGGCGGACAGAAACGCAAGCTATTCGGGCTCCGTCAGGCAAAAAACAGGTTCAAAAACCTTCGCAAGATCTGCCCGGTGTCGTGATCGACGGCACAAATGTGATGTATTGGGATGGCGAAGCGGATCTGCGCACCTTGCGCGTTGTTGTCGACAAGCTGCGGGCCAAGCAGCTGACACCATTTGTGTTTCTTGATGCCTCCTCGCGCCACCACTTGAGGGATAAATCATTGGATCAGTCCGGCTTTGCGCGGGCGCTGGGGCTTGAGCGCAAACAAGTTACCGTCTGCCCCGCGCAGACCGAAGCCGATGCGTTTATCCTCAAGTTTGCCAAGGACAACAGCATGCCTGTGGTATCAAACGACCGTTTCGGGGATCGCGCGGCGCAGGTAAAGGGGGTGAAGCTGATCAAAGGGGTGATTGCTGGCGGCAAGCCAGTCTTGCAGGGGGTTTGACGGCCGAAGCTCATATTTCTTGCCCTTTTTTCGCCAAATTTTAACGGTAGGCTGCCCCACGGTGAAAGGGACGGCCCATGACTTTGTGCTACGATATCGACATTTCCTATCTCTATCCGCCAGAGGTATTCGATGATCCTGCGAAGGGAGCGTTGCTGCGTCGCAACGGCCTGCAACCGCATTCCCGCGCAAACTATGTGGCAAAATTTCGTGACCCGCATACCGCGCAAGCCTTGTCAGAGGCGTCGGACGGGGTGAAAGCCTATTTTCAGGATTGTGGCTTTGCGTTAGTCCCGTCGGGCGTGTCGTTGCCAAGCGGGACATATGAATACATGTTCGGCAATCATCTGAAAGACGTTGCCGAACGCATGCACGAAAATCTGGCGGTCTACGATCTGTCCGGGCAACATTGGAACGGTCTGGACATTAGCGCCTGCGAAAAGGCGATTCATCATGCAAAACCCATTGAACCGGTCCTTGCGAGGGCCGTTCGGACCATCCGGAACGCGAAGAAAAGTCCGTACTGGACACATCTTTTGCGACCAACGCTTGCCCTGCCCGTTTTGGCGCTCGGTCTGTTTCTGACCCTTCAGCTCTTGGCAGGCGCACAAGGCACGGTCGTCTCAACCGGCCTTATCGATGCAAGTGTCACACGGCTGTTGCCCGCCGGGCAATAACACTCAGGTGACGGTGACGCCGACCGAGGTCATGCTCTCAAGAGCCGCAGCCAGCGAGCCGCCGATATCAATCGCACGACATAAATCCTGCCGCACCGTCACATCAAACCCGCGCTTCGCGGCATCAACGGCTGAATAGTTCACGCAGAAATCCAACGCGAGGCCAACCATCGTCACCCCGGTGATACCGCGCGTGCGCAGATACCCCTCCAGGCCGGTGGGCGTTTCATGATCGTTCTCGAAGAACGCAGAATAGCTGTCGATGGCGGGATTGTAGCCTTTGCGAATGATCAGATCGGCGCGGTCCTGATGCAGCTCGGTATGAAATTTCGCCCCCAAGCTGCCGATGATGCAGTGATCGGGCCACAACACCTGCGGGCCATAGGGCATGTCCATCACATCCATCGGGGATTTTCCAGGATGCGATGAAGCAAAGGATGAATGCCCCGCTGGATGCCAGTCCTGCGTCAGGATCACCGCATCAAAGTCATTCATCAGCGCGTTAACGCCCTGCACAATGTCATTGCCGCCTGCTACGGCCAATGCGCCGCTTGGGCAAAAGTCATTCTGGACGTCAATAACAACAAGGGCTTGCATGGTGTTTCCTTATGAGCAGAAGTGTCGCAGGGGTTTTAACCCAGCGCCCCCTTGCAAAATAGCCCCTTTGGGGCCTATTTCAGCGCCCATGTACACAATTGCCGCATTATATCACTTTACCCGTTTCCCCGACCCTGCTGCGTTGAAACCCGCGTTGCTGGATCTTTGTCTGGCGCAGGGCGTCAAAGGCACGTTGTTGCTGGCGGGCGAAGGGATGAACGGCACGATTTCCGGCTCTCGTGCAGGTATCGATGCCGTGATCTCGCATTTGCGTGGCCTGCCGGGATGTGCCGGTTTGGAATGGAAAGAGGCCACCAGCGAAACGCCCCCTTTCCCGCGCATGAAGGTGCGACTTAAACGTGAGATCGTGACAATGGGCCAACCGGACGTCGATCCTGCCAGCAAGGTAGGCAATTACGTCGAGCCCGCCGAGTGGAACGATCTGATCAAGAGCCCGGATGTCGTGGTAATCGACACGCGCAACGATTACGAAGTCGAGATTGGTACGTTCGAGGGGGCGGTTGATCCGCAGACCAAAAGCTTTGGCGAGTTTCCCGAATGGTGGTCGAAAAACAAGGACCGGTTTCATAACAAACGTGTCGCGATGTTCTGCACAGGCGGCATTCGCTGTGAGAAATCAACGAACTACCTCTTGGGCCAAGGTGTCGAGGACGTGTTTCACCTGAAAGGGGGCATCCTGAAATACCTTGAGGAAGTGCCACAGGAAGAGAGCACGTGGGAAGGCGATTGTTTTGTCTTTGATGCGCGCGTCAGTGTCGGGCATGGTTTGATCGAGGGGGCGCATGTTTTATGCCACGGCTGCCGCCAGCCGATCCTGCCGGAAGATATGAAGCGCCCCCAGTTTGAGCAGGGTGTGAGTTGCCACAAGTGTTTTGATCAGACCACGGATTGGGACAAAGGCCGTTTTCGCGAACGTCAAAAACAGATCAAGCTGGCAGAGGCGCGGGCACAGAAGTAACACGCGGGCCACGTGGTTTGCTGCGCAGCAACAACCACAGCATGATTGCGATGTTGAACCCGTTCCAGATGATCCCGTTGATAAAGGCCCATTCATAGGATCCAGTCCAGACGTAGATCTGTCCAGACACCCACCCCCCCAGTGCCATACCCAGAATCGTCGCCATTAGCACGAATCCGACACGCGCCCCTGCTTCTTTGGCTGGCATGTATTCGCGCACAATCAGGGCATAGCTGGGCACGATACCGCCCTGGGACAGACCGAAAACAAGGCTGACGATATAGAGCGAGACAAGGCCGCCTGCCGGCAGATACAGAAACAACGCGAGACATTGCAGGGTCGATCCGATCAGCAAGGTGCGCACGCCACCCAGACGGTCGGCCAACAAACCTGAAACAATGCGTGACCCGACGCCACCGAGCAACATCAGCGACAGCATTTCGGCACCGGCGGCCGGGCCAAACCCCATGTCGACACATAACGAGACGATATGGACCTGTGGCATCGACATCGCCACGCAACAAGAGATGCCAGCGAAGCCCAAGAGATAGGCGAGCATACGCGGACTTACGCCTGAGGATCGGGCATTCATGGTCGAGGCGAGCTGTGCGGCATCGCGGGTCTGTTCCGAAGTCGCACGGCGCAGCAACAGCGCCAGCGGGATGACCCCTGCAAATGTCGCCACCGCCAGAACCGTATAGGCCGCCCGCCATCCGTCGCTTGCCAGCACACCGGCCAGCGCCATTGGCCATATCGCGCCGGAAAGATAGTTGCCGCTGGCCACCAGCGCCACAGCGATACCGCGCCGTCGCACGAACCAGTGGGAGATATCCGCAATCAACGGACCGAACCCAACGGCAGAGGCCAGACCGACAATCAGTTGGGCCACGGACAACATGAAAATGGAATGGGACAGAATCGCAAGGACCAGTCCCGCAACAATCCCCACAGCCGCGAGGATCAACGACAGGGTAACGCCAAAGCGGTCCAATGCACGGCCAATCGCGAAATTGCCCAGCGCAAAGCCGATCATGTTCAAGGTATAAGGCATGGAAGCCGCCGCGCGGCTTGCGCCAAACTCGACCTCGACTGCTGGCATTATGACAATTATCGCCCACATGCCGGCATTGGCGATGACAGCCACCAGCATGGTCACACCCAGTCTGAACCAGGAATACCGGCTATCGGTTTCGTTCTGATCGGTCACGGGCGGTTCCTTTCGAAAGGCATCAGGCGCCATTCAGCGCCGTCGTGCAAGCACGATCGGGAAATACAAGCAATTGAAACTGTTAAGCTCCCTTTAGCCCCCGGTCTGCTAACCCTGCTTTCGGGTGAATAAGGGTGATGAAGATGGGTGCGCAAGCAAACGCGGCACCAGTCATTATCAAACGCAAAAAAGTTGTTAAAGGCGGCGGGCATCACGGTGGTGCTTGGAAAGTCGCTATAAGCATGTTCCTTCAGTCATAGACGCTTTACGTCCGTTGTGTCCAACCCGCCTGGGGGCTGAACGAAATGTCATTCTGAACCATGCATGCTTTTGTTCCAAAAAGATGCGCCACCCGACCTCGGA
>JBARCL010000076.1:0-2747 GCA_049794055.1 Sulfitobacter sp. | reverse complement strand
TACGGCCCGCCCTTTGTGCGGGATGCGGTCGGCGGTCGGCGGTATGCCACGATGGACGATTTCAATAAATTCGTGAAGCTGGGCTATATGTCCAAATGGCTGCACCATTCCGGCGGCACCGTTTGCGAACCGACGGACATTCCAGTGAACAAGCGCCATCTGGATATGTTGTACGCACATATGACGTTGAGCGATAAGCCGTTCATGGGCTCGGTGACAGAGCCCAGCCGCGCACAGGATTCGGTGGATATGTGCAAGATCCTCTTTGGTGAGGACTTTGTGCGCGACAACACGGTGATGACGTCCCTGATCAACATCAACTCGCCTATGACATTTGACGACGTGATGATGGGCGCGCTGGAGGTCTATGCGCAAAACAATCAGGCCTGTATCATTTCGCCGTTCATTGTTGGCGGAGCGATGGCACCGGTCTCGGTTGCGGGCACGCTCACACAGGTTTTGGCGGAAACTCTTGCCGGAATCGCCTATTCCCAGCTGATCAAACCGGGGGCACCGGTGATCATGGGGGCCTTCGTGACCTCGATTGACATGAATTCGGGGGCGCCGACATTTGGCACCCCAGAGGCTGCGCATATCACCTATGGGGCGGGGCAGTTGGCGCGGCGGTTGAACCTGCCATACCGATCGGCCGGATCGTTCTGTGGATCAAAGCTGCCCGATGCGCAGGCGGCTTATGAAACCGCGAACAGCCTGAACATGGGCCTGTTGTCCGGTGTGAACTTCATGCTGCATGCCTGTGGTTGGCTTGAGGGCGGGCTGGTCAGCAGTTTCGAGAAGTTTGTCATGGACGCCGACCAGTTGGGCACCTTGCATCATCTGGCACGGGGCGTTGAGATTGACGAGAATGCCCAAGCCATGGGCGCGATCCGCGAAGTCGGGCCGGGCGGGCATTATCTGGGCTGCGAGCATACGCAGAACAATTTCAAGTCTGCATTCTGGAAGTCCGACCTGTTGGATTACAAACCGTTTGAGACTTGGGAAGACGAAGGCGCGCGCGATACGCAGGCGCTTGCGACGCTTCGGGTTGAAAAGATGTTGGCGGATTATCAGGCCCCTGCACTTGATCCGGCGATCCGCGAGGGGCTTGATGCCTTTGTTGCGCAAAAGAAAAGCGCCGAGCCTGACAGTTTTATGTAACGGCGCGTAAGTCGGCAGGCTCTTGCGGTTGCGCAGGAGCCTGTGCGCGGCGCAAGATGCGGGCCTCGGCGACCAGTGCGATCAGCACATCCAGATGGCGGATCAGGCTGTAGCTTGCATCTGACTGCGTGCGTTGCTCTTCCAGTGCTGCCTCGAGATCCATCAGCTTGAGCAAGGCTGCCCCGTGGCGCGGCAAAACGCCATATCCCAAAAGACGCGGCAAATGCGCCGAACGCCGGTAATCCTGTGCGCCAATCCGCGCGGCCCGCATCATCAAGCGGGGCCGGTGCAGGGTGTTAAGCATGGTGAGAATGTCTTGCATGGCAGAAATCCTTGAGCTGTGGATAAAGGGGCTGTGTTGCCTGTTGTCCCTTGCATCATGCCACAACCTATTGGGGTGTTGCGCTCTGAGGTTCGCCTGCGTACGGCGCTTTCACAACTGTTTATGATTTAGAGACAATGCTCGTCACCACGAGGGATTTTAACGAATCCGTAATATTCGCACTCTTAGGTTGTGTGGATAACTCACGGGATAACCTGTGGGTAATTTTGGGGTCTTCTAGGTCGCAAAGAGGAGTAGGGATGCAACAGCTTGGACAATCGGATGGTGCGGGCTTGATCGGGAATTTCCCCCAGTGGGTACCGGTGGGTGCCCTCCATTATATTGCCCACACCGAAAATGGGGCCCCGATCCGCGTGTTGGCGCGGGCTGCGGGGTGCCATGCCTCAACCGTTTTACGTCAAATCCGCAAAGTCGAAATGCGCCGCGATGACCCTTTGGTCGATGCCGCGCTGCGCAAGCTGGGTGCGGCTGTCGCGCCCTTCGAACGACACTGCACACCACGCACCAACAAGGAGCCTGCCAATATGAATGTCCCTGCCGATCACGCCATGCCAGATGATGCCACACTTGCCCGCGAATCCATGCGGGTGTTGCGGCGCTTGTGCGAAAGCGGCGCGGTTCTGGCCGTTGCCGCCGATCTGGACAAGGCGGTTGTGGTCCGCGATGGCCCCAACGCAAGCAGCACACGCACAGCGGTGGTGGCCGCGTCGGTGGCGCAGGCGATGGCGTTGAAGGACTGGATCGCACCGGCGAATTCAGGCCGCATCATTCGCTATCATATCACCGCAGCAGGACGGAACGCGTTGGGGGCGTTCCTGCAACGCTTCGGAATCAAGGCCGCCCCGTCGAAAGGCTTTGCCGAAGCGGCGACACCGTTCCGGTTTGACGCGCCCGAGGGCGACAGAGCGGATGACGAGACCGAGGTCGCGCGGCCCCGTTATCCTATCGGAGAAAGCCCGCTGAGCGCCCTTGCGCGGCGGCGTGACAAAGATGGAACACCCTTCTTGCCGGAAGCATTGGTCCATGCGGGCGAGCGCCTGCGCGAAGATTTCGAACTGGCCCAGATGGACAGCACTGTGACCCAGAACTGGGACCAGTTTTTGACCGCCGGCATTCAGACGGGAAAGAGCGGGGGCGCTGTCGCCGGCGGCGGGGCGGCGCAGGCGCGTGCAAGGGTCAATGCGGCGCTGGATGATCTGGGATCGGGCTTGTCGGATGTTGCATTGCGCTGTTGTTGCTACCTTGA
>JBARCL010000075.1:0-2071 GCA_049794055.1 Sulfitobacter sp. | reverse complement strand
ACGTCTAGCAATGTCCAAAACATCCAGCACGCGTTGTGAAAATTTTGGTGTATAGATGGCAATTGCACCTCGTGTCGGATCCAGCATTTCTGGCTGCGGTAAGACCGCCCGCACCTTATCTCCGAGGCTTTTTCCATGATCTGATAGGCTCTGACCGAAACTGGACTGTACCAAGGCAATCCCCAGTTCCAATACTTCCAACTCGCCCGGTGTTAAGTTTAGCGGGGGTAGGAAGACCGGTTCGGTCATAATGTACCCGACACCTCGCTCGCCAGTGATCGGAACGCCAGAACCGATCAACGTCTCAACATCACGATAGACGGTGCGCAGTGACACCTCCATTCTTTCGGCAATGTCCGCCCCTTTGTGTAGGCGTCCATCGCGAAAAAGCTGGATGATATTGAAAAGTCGATCAGTTCTGCGCATCCTGATATTCTATCGAAGAAATAGCCGCATACCGCAACGCTATGCTTTCAGGGTCAATTGCCATCATAAACGGCATCATGTCCTCACGTTGCATGGCAGCTTCTGCCGCCGCTTGTGCTTCCTCTTTCGATGTCCATTCTACATAGTCGGTCCAAAGGCCGGTCTCATCTTGTGAAAGGCTACGTCGCACAAACGCCGCCGTTGAGCAGAGATACACTGTGCTGGCTTGAGCCGATGCAAGGAATTGTTCATCCGTCATCCCCTCTGCCAACCGAAATTCAACAATTTCTGCTGTTGTTGCGACGCCAGTTTGCTCGCGTTCACACACCTCTGCATAAGATGCCCCCGCCAAAGATAGGCTCGCCAGCGCGGAAAGTAGTAGTGTCTTCATTTTGAACTCCAAATTCTGTCAGAGTTCCTTCTTGCACAAGGCAACTGACACTGTCTGTCAGCTACATCACATCCAAAGCAGCCATTCTGCATAAAACCTTGAATGACGACAAAGTCCCGCGATGCAGTCATTGGTACATCATGCAGCGAAGGTCGGCATCGACACCTTCATGCGAGCTTTTTATTAAAAGCTCGCATGCGTGCCCAAGTTGAAAACCCAACAAAATATGGGGAAAGTGCAGCATCTCGCAACACGCCACTTCCATCATGCAAGGTTTATGGGTAATATACGCATATAACCTCGCAAGGATTTGTCTATGAAAGCTGCCACCGACACCACCTGGAACAAGGGCCGCGTCGTGGGCAAAAAGCCTCCGCTAACGCCCGACCAAGTATCTCTGATCCGGATGCTCCTGCGCCAGGAAAACGCTCTGCGTGATCTGGCGTTGTTCAACGTGGCCCTCGATACCAGTTTCCGGGGGTCTGACCTGGTACGCCTGCGGGTCTCGGATGTGACCACCCCAGCAGGGGTGCGCGAAATCATCGAAATCCGACAAAAGAAAACCGAGACGCGCAATGCGCGTCCGGTCCAGGCGCGCCTGTCCTCCGGGACGCGCGACAGCTTGCGCGCCTATCTCGCAGCTTCAGAAAAGCCGCTGCACGGCTGGCTCTTCACGGGGCAGGGGGCACGGTGGTCCCAGACCCATCTCAGTGAAAGTCAGCTCTGGCGTCTGTTCCGGGTCTGGCTGGAGAAGGCTCGCCTCGATCCCAGCCTCTACGGCCTGCATTCGCTGCGCCGGACCTTCCCGACCCATATCTACCAGCAGACCGGCAACCTGCGCGCGGCCCAGCTGCTGCTCGGCCATGCCAGCATTGAAAGCACAAAAGAATACATCGGCACTGAACAGGCCGAAGCCCTCGAAATCGCGCGCAAGTATCATCTCTGAGCCATGCAAACCTATCTCGAAAAACGCCAGCCTTCTAATAATGTCGCCCGGTTTTACCGGATTTCCGTCATGCCAAACCTGTTTGGTGAATGGACGCTCTATCGGGAGTGGGGTCGCATAGGGCAAGGGGGGCAAGTACGCATGGATTGGTTTGATAGCAAAAATCAGGCGATCGCTGCACTCATCATGTTAGAGGCGGCAAAACGACAGCGGGGATATTGGGTTGAGCCCCAGCAACTCTTTATGTTCAATCAATAAATTCGAGCGCTGGAAAGTAAGTGAGCCATCCAATACCCTATGTCCTGAGG
>JBARCL010000074.1:0-2269 GCA_049794055.1 Sulfitobacter sp. | reverse complement strand
TAAAGATGTTCTTCCAGACCAGCGCCGACACGGTGGGCATGACAAAGAACGGGGCAATCACAAGGATGCGCACAACGCCCTGCCCCCACATCGGTTGATCCAGCAGCATCGCCAGCAGGATGCCAAGACAGACTGTGATGATCAGGACAGAGCCCACGATCAGCAAGGTTGTCATCACCGAGGGCCAAAAGGCGCTTGAACTGACAAAGCGGACGTAGTTGTCAAAACCGGCCCAGCCCAGATCGCCACCGCGCAGCGGCAGATACTTACGGAACGAGAACCAGAGGGTCATGGTGAGAGGCACCAGCATCCAGCCCAAAAGCAGGATCACTGCGGGGGCCATCATCACGCGTGCGGCTGATCTGGATGCTTTGGTCGCCATTTGGAGTCACCTTTCCCGGGGACAGGCCAGCCACCTTGGCATCGGCCGTCTGAGATTTCGGATTATGAATGAAATGGTAGAGGGGGTGAAGGGCGGCTGCGCGGGGCCGCCGCCCTTCGATACTTATGGCAACTCGTTAAAGTTACGAGAGTGCCGTTTACTTGTAGCCAGCGGCTTCCATCGCGTCGTTTGTCAACGCTTGTGCCTTGGCCAAAGCTTCTTCAACAGTCTGCTGACCGGCATAGGCGGCAGAGAACTCCTGGCTTACTTCGGAGGCGATACCGGCGAACTCGGGGATCGCGGCGAACTGCACACCAACATAGGGGCTTTCCTTCACGGTCGAGTTGTTCGGATCAGCCGACAGGATGGAGTCCAATGTCATCTGCGCGAAAGGCACCTTCTGGTACTCAGGGTTCTCGTACAGGGATGTACGCGCACCTGGAGGAACATTTGCCCAACCTTCGTTGGCCGCAACCAGTTCGATATAACCAGTGCCTGTTGCCCATTCGATGAACTCTTTGGCAGCGGCTTCTTTCTGGGTGCCCGCAGGAATGGCCAGCGCCCAAGCCCAGAGCCAGTTAGAGCGTTTGCCCAAACCGTTGTCCGGTGCCAATGCGAAACCAACGTGATCCGCAACGGTGGAATCTTTGCCGGTTACGAAAGATGCCGCAACCGTGGCGTCGATCCACATGCCGCATTTGCCCTGATTGAACAGTGACAGGTTTTCGTTGAAACCGTTGGTCGCGTAACCGGCAGGACCGGATGCATCCATGGTGTCTTTGAAGAAGTTAACCGTGTTGGCCCATTCTTCTGTGTCAAACTGCGGGTTCCAGTCCATGTCGAACCAGCGCGCGCCGAAAGAGTTGGACATCGCTGTGATGAAGGCACCGCCCTCGCCCCAACCGGCCTTGCCGCGCAGGCAGATGCCGTTGATCTCGTTGTCACGGTCGGTCATTGCGGCGGCTGCCTTGGCAATGAATTCCCATGTCGGTGCTTTTGGCATTTCCAGACCGGCTTTTTCCATCAGGTCTGTGCGATACATAACCATGGAAGATTCACCGTAGAAAGGTGACGCGAACAGGGTGCCGTCATAGGACAGGCCACCGGACATCGCGGGCAGAATGTCTGCTGCGTTGTATTCTGCGGACATGTCATCCAGCGGGATCAACCAGCCGTTTTTGCCCCAGATCGGTGTTTCGTACATGCCGATTGTCATGATGTCGAACGAGCCACCTTTGGTGGTGATGTCCGTGGTCACACGCTGGCGCAATACGTTTTCTTCCAGAGTGACCCACTCAACTTCGTGGCCCGTTTTCTCGGTGAAATCAGCGGTCAGACCCTGCATGCGGATCATGTCGCCGTTGTTTACTGTTGCGATTGTAAGTGTTTCGGCAAAAGCGCCGCTTGCAGTGATCAGCGTAACCGCCGTCGCCGCACCAAGTGCGTTTCTCAAAGACATCCGAATCCTCCCTAAAGTTAGATGTTATGTGCCCTAAGGTTAATCGGAAACAAAACGCGCCGTCAATTAAAAATTTACGCGCGGAAAGTTTCGAGGAAAATCAAACGCTCCGCATGGGGCTGGCACCCCTGCCCCGCCTCATGCCGACTGGCGCATGATCAGCTTGCCCTCATAGAGCACGGTTTCATGGGGTCGGGACTGTTCGCCTGATTCGACTACATCAAACAAGGTCTGCACCGCGCGGCGCGACACCGCGTCGTAATCCTGCGCAATCGTTGTCAGCGGCG
This sequence comes from Sulfitobacter sp., assembly GCA_049794055.1. Lineage (GTDB taxonomy): Bacteria > Pseudomonadota > Alphaproteobacteria > Rhodobacterales > Rhodobacteraceae > Sulfitobacter. The sequence goes on along the minus strand of JBARCL010000074.1, from coordinate 141 downwards.
GACAGGTAAACCGCGAGAACGGGTGGTCATCCTGACCGGCAATGCGCAGATCACAGCCCGCTTCGCGCCCCACCCGAAGACCCTTTTCATAACACGCCGTCAGCAGCCCGATGGCAAGACGGTCGTTGCTGCATAATATCG
>JBARCL010000073.1:0-1846 GCA_049794055.1 Sulfitobacter sp. | reverse complement strand
GGGCGGAGAAGCGGAACTGAAACTTCAGCTGCGTGGATATCTTTCCGGTGGAGAAGACGACAACACCCCATCTGCCACAGACGCTGTCGCAGCGCATTTGTTCGCGCATCTCCGGGGAAGTGACAATCTTGTGTTTGCCGGTGCCCGTCAACGTGTTGAAATTTACGCTGACCGACTGCGCAATCTTTGCGAGCAAGAACATCTTCCCCAAGAGTTTTATCCGCACCATGCTAGCCTTTCACGCGATCACCGCGATTTTGTCGAACGGCGCCTTAAAGACAGCAACAAACCGACCACTGCGGTCTGCACGTCCACACTGGAGCTTGGCATCGACATCGGCGATGTGACCTGTGTTGCCCAAATCGGCGCACCCTTCACCGTTGCAGCCTTGCGGCAGCGATTGGGACGTTCAGGACGTAGGGAGGGCCAGCCAGCCATCCTTCGACAATACGCGGTCGAAACGAGGCTCACTTCGGATTGCAGCTTTGTGGATCGTCTGAGAATAGGCCTGATCCGTTCGATTGCGATGATTGATCTGTTGCTGGAGGGCTGGTGCGAACCACCAAAGCCGCAAGCACTGCATCTGTCGACACTTGTGCACCAGATCCTATCCGTAATCGCACAGCGGGGAGGGGCCCCAGCAAATGTTCTTTACAGCGTGCTGTGTCGCGAAGGTCCGTTTCGGCAGATCAGCACAGCAATGTTTACAGATGTGCTGCGCGCGCTCGGTCATCCTGAAACGGGTTTGATAGAGCAAACGGATGGGGGTTTGTTGCTCTTGGGTCAAAACGGAGAAAGGCTGGTTGAGCACTATAGCTTTTACGCGGTGTTCAAGACGCCCGAAGAATACAGGCTGGTTTCAAACGGGCGAGATCTTGGGACATTGCCGGTCGATAACATCCTTTCACCTGGGATGATGCTCATCTTTTCAGGACGCCGTTGGCTGGTTCAGGATATCCATGATCGCGAGAAGGTCATCATGGTCAAACCCGCCAAAGCAGGTGTACCGCCTGTGTTCGGTGGTGACCCGGGTGATATCCATGACAAGGTGATCGCGCGCATTTTCGATGTGTTCGAAGCTGATACTAAGCCCCTCTACATGGATGCCAATTCGCACGAAATGCTTGAGGAGGCGCGGTTGAACTATGCGCAGATGGGGTTTGCTACCGCGTCACTTGTCAATTTGGGCGAAGAAACCTCAATCATCGCAACACGAGTAGGGACAATGAAAACGACGACCTTGGCGCTTGCGCTGCGAGGGTTTGGATTTTCTGTCGAACAATTTGATGGCTTCCTTCAAGTGGAAGCGGGGGGCGAAACCCCGCCTTTATCCGAGGTTCTCAAGAGGATTGGGGAAGGTGAAGACGTTGATCTATTTGCAGGCGTTGGAAATCTGCTGACTGAGAAGTTTCACCCGTATTTGACGCGCGAATTGTTGGAACTTGATGCGATTTCATCCCGCCTGGAACCCCGAGTTCTAGCTGCGCTGGTGAGAGTCTTCGCTTCTCAATTCTAGGCAGTCGCGAGAAGGCCAGAACAGCTAGAGAGTGGAATTTCAGACTTGGCCTGACGTACAGCTACAGTTTTCGCGATTTCAGTTCGGGTGCCATGAAAATGGTTTGACCGAGCCATTTAACTGACCGTCAAGAAGCTATTGCAGCGCGCCAAAAAGATCTGGAGTGTCCTCGTCGCGTCGCCTACTCAAGCCCTCACCGAGATGCAGGCAAGGGTGTTTAATGCGCGTCAGTCCTTTACCGCCCTCGAAATGAACCCAGCCCCCTTTAGGCATGCCAACGCTTACGATCAGTGCACCGCATATGGGACAAGTTCGCCTGAGGAATGCGCC
>JBARCL010000072.1:0-34632 GCA_049794055.1 Sulfitobacter sp. | reverse complement strand
ACCCCAGCCCAGAAGATCGAAGTGCAGCGTATGAGGGACCAGGAGCACCGCGCCGTCCCAGAAATCGCACGGCTGTTCAAAGTTAGCGAGCGGACGGTGCGTAGAGCATGAACACAGCATCTAAACCTACACGCCGCTGCCATTGGGTGCCGCAGGCATATCTCAAAGGCTTTGCGGTTGATGAATGCAAGCCGCCGAGGATTTGGCGTCTCAGCAATCAGAGTGGCGACGCAGAACTTAAACGGATCGACAAGGTTGCGGTGAGAAACCACCTCTATACCGTTGTTGAGAACGGTGGCCGTCGCGATGATGCACAGGAAAAGCGGTTTTCTGATTTGGAACAGCTTTTTGCATCCAAAGCTTGGCGCAAGCTGCAAACCGGTTTTGTAGACCTTTCTGATCCGATTATCCGCAAGATGGTCGCTCTGTTGGCCGCAACGCTCTATGTTCGTAACCCGGCGCATTTTGAAATGTACAAAGGCATGCATGCCAAGTTCGTCGAAGAATTCTCGGGTCCACGTGGATTGCCAGATTCAGTTATCCTCGATGGAAAGCGCATCGAGTTAGATCACGCGGATTGGCCGAGCTACGCCAATGCCGACGAAAACGACCTGAAGCGGAACTGGTTCGATGTCATGAATTCATGTGGCGACATTGCTCAGATGTTTTTGGGCATGCGTTGGGTCGTGATAGCTGCTGAAGCCCCCATTTTTGTGACCTCGGATCATCCGATCACATTCACTCACCCTGATCTAAAATTTCGAGGCATCAACAACCCCGAAACATCCGTGATTTTCCCGCTTAGCCCAACGCGCGTTCTTTGTATGGACCATCGGCATGGTAAACCTGACAACACATATTATCCGGCGCACCACAACGGTGCGGCTGTAAATATGCTGGTTTGGAGAAACGCATTGGAACACATGTTCGCGCATCGAGACCCCGAAGATATTTGCGCCGACATTGTTGCACTGGAAGAGAGTGACGAGTTTCAAAACACTCTAAACATACCGCAGCAGGATCGACTGAGATGAAACGTAAACCATTGCCCAAGAAGCTGGAGAAAGAGATTTATCAACAGTTCGGGTCACAATGCCCCTTTTGCGGCGAAGCGGACGTGAACACTTTACAGGTGCATCACATCATTGCGCATGCACAAGTCCAAGCGCATCATGCTGACAACCTTTGTCTGACATGCGCAAATTGCCATCAGAAGATCGAGAATAAGGTCATTACGGTACAAGAGGTTGCCGACGCAAAGTTCAAGGCTCAACGCGCGCACAGTAGCCTATCAAGACAAAGACCAGCGGGTAGTGGAAACGTATTGACCTTTAACGGCACGAACACCGGCGTCGTGGCGAACACAGTCAATGTGACGACCAAATCGAGTTCAGTGAAGCAAGGACCGATACTTGGAACAATCGGTTCTAACCTTGAACAGCGAAACTATGCCAAGCACCTGATAGACCGGTACCATGAGTTTAAGAAGGCCGAAGTCGGCAAGAAGGCAATGAAATATCAGGTGTTCTACAACAGTATCAAACGTGAGTTTGGTGCCAAATGGGACCACATCCCCGAAGGCGCTTTCGGCAGTTTGGTAGCTTTTTTACAAAGACGGATAGACAGCACACAGCTTGGGAAGACGCGGAAAGCTAGGCAAGAAAAGAACTACGCGACCTTTGACGAACATCGGTCAAAAGCGCTGTAGGTCTGAGTTTTGTTAAAGGCCTGAGCTTGCTCTGAAAGCTGGAAGGGTTTGATGGGCAAAATGAAATATCGCTTCCATTCCCTCCAGAGCATCATCGCCGCGATCAGCGCGACTGGCCAATTCCTCCAGCACCAACCAATTGACAGCAACTTCGTCCCGTCCCAGATCAATGTGCTCAAAGTCTGGCATAATGCAGTCCTCGTGCAGATGAGGGAACACCAGTTCTGCGAGTCGGCTGAGTTCAAGATTTTCACCCACTAGAGGGATCACACGCGTAACACCCGCAACAAGGTCAGCGAGTTGAACACCGTTATGCGTATCTGATGAGGCGAAGTTGATAGAACCTGACATATTCCATGTCAGCGGACGTCGTTTCCCAAAACCCTCAAATACCCGCTGTTCGGGCCGGTTAATCATGACATCCATAAAGCCAGAAATTGCGCGGAGAGGCTTTGAGTCATCGCAGGTCACTTCTAGCAGGGCGTGGCGCTCACCCCACTCCGCTAGATGGCTGAAAACGGCAGACGCCGACAAGTCCAACACCCATTTGCCTTGATCATCCGTATCACGGAGGTGTGCCGTTTCACGGGCAATAACAATGTTATAGCCTCTGGCAAATCGTAAGACCTGCCCAATAAGGGGATCTGGCTCCGTTCCGGGTGAGTAGTGCAGCAGACCTGGGGCGTCTTCGGGATCAAGGCTGCGCATAAAGGCTTCAAACTCTTGAACCAAGGTCTGCACCGGTGTTTGAAGCATTTGCATGTAGATATACATCGCCACAAAACGATGTGTGTTATTCTTGTAAAACAAAGCGTTATTGCGTTGTAGAACGGGCTCATAGATGTACTCAAAAAGCTTGCATGCAAGGCTCAGCCTTTTTTCATAGATGGTCGCAATATAGCGCCCTTCCATCTGTTCCAAGACATTGGCCAAGAGTTCTCGTCCATTGGCAGACTTCAATAGCTTTGATGCTTTGAGTTCAGGCATTTGCACTTTGAATTTCCGGCGTGCTGTTGAAACTAAATTATCAGCTTCCGCCTGTGAAAGGTCGTGTGACGCGTAGGTGAAGTGGGTTTGCGACGGGTCCAGCATTCGATTGCCGGTAAATCCTGATTCATCACATGAAATCTCTGTTGGGATGATAAGCGCCACGGCATGTTCTTTCTAGGAGTTCGATTGGATTTCTTGCCTAGCATTCTAGCCAGCAACGCCAATCCTGAAACTGGCCAAATGTTAGGACAATGCAAAAAGACCCAGCACTGGGCTGGGTCTTTCTGTATTCTTCCACTAGAGGCGCTTCCTTAGCACTATGGGTTCGGAGCGGCCTTTCGGCCTCGTGGATAACGATCTTGCTGCTAAGATCGCCGTCGGGATACGCGCTATAAGTGCAGCAAACACACGTGTCATGCCCTTTACGTACGTTATAACTACGCTGCTAAGTGTCGTTTGTCAAGTTTACAGTATGAGTACGCTGGCAAAGTGCGCTGCTAAAACACGGCGTTTACCTAATGACTGTCACTTGTTGTCCGCGCGGACTGCGCTGTCGGTATGCCGTTACTACAGAATAAGCTCGCGTGCCATCTTGCAGGGTTTGCAGTTGAAGGATGGCCATGCCCAGGTTGTTACGCAAAGTGATCAGTTTTGAGCCTCCAGGCCGAGTAAAGTCACGGAGTACCAATGAGCGAGGACGGACAATAGCAGCAACGAAGTGTGGCACCTGTGCAAGTGAACGATAACCCATAGGTGTTATCTGCGACCCATGCCGATGCCAGATGTGCTCGGCACCGAAGCTACCCCGCCCCTTTTCAACCCCAAACTTTAGGATAACTGGAGCCTCTTCAATGGTGTAATGAGGGTTGCTTACACCAACCACATGGCCAAAGATCGTTCCCCCGTTTGGATGGTTTAAGAGAGTATTTTTCAATTAGATCTTACCTTTTCGTACTCTCGTCGCTGCTTTGCACTTTCCAGTATTCTGAGCGCGCTTTTGGCCTCTGACGTACAAAGAAACAAGTCCTGCCCAACATGGCCACCCTGCTCTATCCTCAAAACTGTGTTTGACAAACTTGCATTTTTGCAACTGATTTGCGTGCCAGCCCAAGACTTTGATTTTGCAGGGCCGACCAAGGTGGTGAAACAGTCATGACTTGCGCACCACGCTGCCATGTTCGCCATACCTTCAAAAATGCGAAAGCGTCCATTGCACCGCGATCGAAACTCAAGTGGCGGCAATCAATTTTCGCAGGGCCGTTACGATCTCGTCCTCAACCTGCGCAAGCCGCAATCCCCGTGTCAGGGTTAGTTCTCTGACTAGGTTTTCTATATCCACGTTCTTAGGCCCATAGAGAAACCAATCGTCGACAGCATGTTGATCAGGGTGGCTCACATCTTCGTCCGGTTTCATACGTCGTCCCCCTTCCTTACCTTGCAGCCATCCAAGCCAAACTCTCTCTTGTTGTAAACTCGGACAAGTGCACCGGCACAGGGGATTGGCGCAATACCGTCAGCATCCAGCTTGCGCGCGAGATGGATCGGAGCAACCTTCTGGACTTCAGCCATCTGTCCAAGGGTTACAAATGACCGCTCAAATGTCTGGATGCTTCCCTTAGAAATATACTGCTTCTGATGATTGGTGTCTGGATTTACTTTGCGGATTTGGGAAAGTATCCCTTGATCTCGAAGGTGTCGGATCGCAGCGACATTGATTTTCAAGTACCGGGCGGTTTCAGGTAACGTGATATCTTGGTGAAGCCTCACAGTCTTTCGTGGGCATATTGCGTCCCAATCAACTTCAATTGCATTCAGGCCCACACCGTCTCCTTGGCAGATTTGGCCCTCTAATTCTCCCTTGCGCCAAAGATCAACAACTTCCGCCAATGGTATACCCTTTTCTCGGCAAAACAGATTTAGCGGCGCAACCGATCTTCCCAAAAGTACTTCCGGCAACCGCTGAACTTGCTCAATGAGATCCATCACCTCAACACGAGACAGATATCGCAACGTCGACGTAATCCGTATGGTTTGCAGCACGCCTCGGTTTTGCAAGCCTTTCACCTGAGACGTCATAAGCCCAAGCATCCGAGCCGCGTCTTTCAAGTTGATAATACCCTCCCAGAAATTAAGAACTTTCGAGATTTCGTCTACATGGACATCAGTTCGTTTGAGGGCCTCTTCTTCCGCAACGCTGTCCAAATGACCCAATAGTTTTTTGAGGAAAACTGCACCAAACCCAAGGCGTTTCCGCGCTTGATCAATCGTGAGCCAGACCTGCTCTGGGGGCAATCGGTCAAAGACCTTTTTGCCCGGTTGCGTTGGGTAACGCGCAAAAACATGCTCCCGAGCAACACTTGCGAGCACTTCGATCTCAGGCGCATTGCGCACTTCACGCAACCAACGAAAATGCACGCCAAAATCGGCCGAGTAATAGGGCCGCTCTGCGTTTCCACTATTATACAGGCTGGATAACGCTTCCCGATAGGCGTCAGGGCCCTCGACAAGGCTTTGAAAGCCCGCTTGGCACAGTTCCCTAATCCGCGTTTCTGGCAAATCCTGCATGCGTTTGACTTTGACGCCGCATAAAGCGGCACCAAGCGATACGCTGGCGCGATGAAGTTGTGTTAGATCGAGTTCCTTCAACCAGTCTTCCGCCGCCCCATTTCGGAGCCTTTCCCTGACATAGGTTTCAAAACCGATTTCTGGTATCTCGACGCTGCGATCGGCTGCATGAAACACCTCATCACGATGCGCCAAAACACGGGAGACAAAGTCATATGTGGCATGTGAGTTCTCTGCGCTTGGAAGCGTTATGAGACGGCAGCCATGCTTCGCGCATCGGTCGATACAAACAAGTGACCACTCTACTAACTGAAATACGCTGAGAGGCCCCGCTTCAGACAATGAGCGAGTGACGCATTGCGGGCATAGGCGAACAGTTGTGCGCCGCAAGGTGCCCATGCTTGCATGCGCTTTCCCCACTCGATATCGCCCATTCCCAACTTGCTTGACGCTCCATGACCGTAGCTTCTGAGATGGCGCGCCTATCAACCAAGCTAAGCGTTCAACCTGTTCATCATGACCACTGCAAAGGGCCGGCCAACGCATGCCGAGATCAGTGCAGAAATCACGCGGGGTCGTCTCAAATAGCTTAGCATGTCGGCTGACGTAGCCTGACAATGTCTCCCCCTCAAAGAGGGGGAGTGCTGGTGTTAAAGGCGCTGTCACGCTTCCTCTCCATCGAGTTCAAAGATATGTCTGGGGTCAATCCGTGCAAAATCATCGGCAATGAACGGGTTGAGGCCGTCGATCGCGGCACTTCGCTCATAGAACACATCCGCAAAATGCTGGATTCCAAGTTTTGCTTCAAATCCATCTGTCAGAAGCGCTTTCGCAAAAGCTTGGACGGTGATTTCAGCCATCAGGCCAAACTCGTAATCCGCCGCGTGCATGAGCCGTTGCGCAAAGACCTCGTTGCGCACAGATGGCAGCGTTTCGATCTTTGCCTTTGCAGCGTATTGCTGGATTGTTCCCAACACTGGGGTCACATCACGGATCGCATGCAACCTCCCGATCTCAACTGGATACAAGCGACGCGACAACTGAGGGTCTTGGTTCACGATCTTCTTGAGATCAGGCATGCCAGAAAGAACAAGCCCTGTCGGCCAGTACGAATTCTCCATAACGGATTTCAGCGTATTGACGACGGACTGTCGTTCCTTGTCGGTTTGATAGCGCGCCAAGTCCTGTGCTTCATCCAGATGCAGAAAACATGTCTGTCTCAACTTAAGCTGTACTTTAACCTGATCCCAAATCGCTGGTCCCTGCTTATCCCCTGAATAAGGGTATCCAAGAGCGCGCAGCGTTGCCGCACCAACATACTTCATGGTTGCCGGGCTGGGCACCTGCAACCCAATGAACTCACAGTGGTCCTGTGTGGCATCAGTCTTCAGCAACAACTTATTCTTGCGGATAAGCTCTCGAATGGCAGTGGTTTTCCCACTGCCAGATTGCCCAACAACAACGATGCCACGTGCATTGTTGATCATACCGTCGGCCATGTCAGCCCGCCGTTGTTCCAGCAGACTTCGGAAATGGCCTTCTAGTTTCTGGTAAGCAGGCGTCATAAGATACACCGAGCGCAGATATTGGATTGTTTTGCGGATTTCATCATTCGTGGTTGTCATCGTCGCTCTCCTGTTTGGCAGTGTTGTCGTCATTCACTGGTTCGTCATGGTCATCGCTGGACGGCCAATATGGGATTGGTTCGTCACGTTCCTCGCGCAAGACCGGCTGATCCTCAGGTTGAGGGTTGGGATCGTGCTCGATTTCATTGGTAAGGAAGCCGTGATTGCCATCGCCATCATCGCCCAACGGCGCAGGATCCAATTGTGGGTCAGAACCCAATGAGAGCCCCCAGAAGGTCTCCTTCTGGGCCCGCTTGATCTGTTCGTAGGTCTCACCAATTGGGCCGAGCTGTCGCAGCGCACATTGTTCCGCATCAATTTCCTTGATGCGCTCGATTGCACGATCAACAACGCCTTGTGTCAGAGACGCGGCATTGCGATTGTTCTGTCGAAGTTCAAAGATGGTCTGTTCCCATGCGGTAAAGGACACGCCGTCCAACCCATCAATTTGCGCCTTAAGAGTGGACCAACCGCTGTCTGCACCGTTTTCCAACCAAACCGAAATATGCCCCATGTCTTCGGGATCAATCCGAACATCGGCATGCTGTTTTCCAAATTTCTGGAAGTGCTTCGCCAGACGCTCAGAGTGGTAATTCACGCCGTTGACTAAGACACCGTGACGTCCGGTGTCGCGGGAAAATGCAACACCAAGGATGTGTCGCAAGGTATGGTTGCTCATGGGCGGAGACCAACCAAACTCCTTGATCAGGCGGTCCCAAACGATATTGGGTGTCGCGTATTCAAGACCTCGGTGCTTCCGGTTGTGATAAACATCCACCGTGAACCGCACCAAAAGCTCAACGATGCTTCCAGCGGTGTGTACGGCGTATTTCTGTGAGGGGTAGTCCCCCCTTTCCTTGGGGTTAGAGAATGTACGCCCTGTCAGATGCGGCATCAGCAGCGTTATCAGTGAAAGAAACACACGTTCGATGCGCCCACGTAACTTCGGTATGCCTGCCGGAAGCACCGAGTAGTCAATGCGCAGGTCTGAAAGCGCCGCTTTGAACTCCGCATTCACGAAGGCTGGTCCATTGTCGACGGCGACATGCCCAATGTGCCCATACTGCTTCCATGCCGTTTCACAGCCAAGTTGGCGCGCAAGTTCAGTCTTGTCGCGCATTGCCATCCACAAGACTGCCTTTGCGTCTTCGGTGGTTGGGCTCTTGGACAGCTTTAAACCAACGATACTGCGGCTCGCGGTGTCAAACGCAACACAAACCCAGTAACGACCGGTCTCGATATCCCGGACGTTATTTTGGCTGATATCAAAACCACCCTTTTTCAAGATGGCTATGAGATCAATCTCCCATTCGTCCATCTCAATCCGATGGAGAGGAACATCAAGTTTTAATCCGCCGCCATGAGCCCCTAACTTGTTCTTGGCGGCAGCCAGTCCTTTCCGGGCAGCCAGCACCTCAAACTTATCAAGGTAGTTGATGCGACGTTCGATTGTACTTTTCGAAACCTCCTCAAGCGGGAGATCGCCGCTCAGCTGCCGTACTTTGTTTCGCTGTCGAATTTCCGCATTTACGGCATCATGCACATGCGCAGGAAGAAGCTGGTTGGGATGCAGGTAACTTTCTAGTGCACCTTGAATGATGGATTCTTGTTCAGCGCCCACACGTTTGGCGTTGCTGCCGTTAAAGATCGATCTTTTGACGAAGATCATTGGGTCTTTGGTGATTTCCCAATCGCGCAACCACGACATCACGGACGTTCGACAAGGCGTCCTGCGTATGTCAATGCTGTCGAAGTCAGCCCCAGCGCTTGCCTTCTTCAAACCAAGTTTCAGCTTTTCAGTAACACGGCGTTCAAGTTCTGGTAGGAATTCATCCCAACGATCAGCAGAACGATTTGCTTTGCCTTCAGATTCTATTTCAAGAAATGTGCTCGCCCAGCATTCCTTCCAAAACGCATCTAACTGGGCCTTCGTCGAAACGCGCGTCATCAGCGAGCGCCCGGCGATTGCGCGGCGCGCGGCCTGGCGGCTTTCAAAATAACCATACTGAACAGAGAATTTATCGCTATCGATTAGCTCTGCCAGCTCTGAATGAGTTAACGATATGGGTCCATCGTTACCCCGCAAACGTTTTATCTCGATAAATTCTGGCGTTACTTTGGTAACCCCATGGATATCTCCATCGGCCATGACGGCATCGCAGGTGGTCACACCGAGGTGGATTGGTTCATGTTTCATCGTCATTGCCTCTTGGTGCTACGATTGAGTTGGTGGAAATAAGTTCACGCGTGTTGGCGATGAGTTTTCCCGCATAGATCGCGCGAAAGACGGCCCTGAAGGCGCGAGCGCCCAAGCCAGACTTACTGATCAGCTCAATCAGAGAGATTTCGCTAAACAAGCGGTCGATCAGGTCGGACACAACGCTATCAGCGTCTTCGTCGGGGCATCGTCGGAAAAAATTCAAAAGTTCCGCATTCCGGACTTCAACGTGATGTCGTTCGCGTTCTGTGACCAAGACCACTTTGTCAGCGAAACCGGCGGGCAAATCGCGTTTGATTGCTTTCAGCGATGCCTTGAAGTTCAGTTTTCTAGCGCGTTCTAGTGGCTTAACCGCAATCGCGACACGTTCACCGCCCTTGAACTCAGCGAGATAATCAAACCGATGGGTTCGTTGCCTACCATCGACTTCGACAAAGCTAACAGGCCTCGGTTGATCAAACAGGTTCCAAAGGTTCGGCATCGCCAGCGTCAAGAGGCAGGTTTCGCGCTCGCCCTGGCTGGCGCTAATGATTTGCCGCCAATGCTGGTCTGCAGGCGTCATCGCCAACGTGAAACCGCGCACGGTCAGCTTCGACCGCGCAGGGAACATTAGCCCAGCCGTTGTCGGCGCAGGCGGACGATAGAGATCGTCGTCAAAAAATGAAGTCATGTTTTTTGCCAAGGCAGCCGGTTTCCCCGACGCCAACGGCACTCCTTAATGTTAAGATAAACGAGACCCATCCACAGAAGCGCTCTGCAGAGTTGACGGGTCTCGGAATTTGGGTCATGAAGGAGATGCAAGGGCTACAACTTTGCATCTAGGGCCTTGTTGGAAGCTGGTAGCTTCCTGCGAGGCCTTTCTAATTTAAGGGCTCATTGTTCATCCTCCTTGGATATGGGTGAAAAAAGTTCGTCGACCGGCTGGTCGAGCACCTCGGCGATGGCACGCTCAACCCGTGGCACGCTCATCTTCCGTAGTCCAACAAGCGACATCGTGGTTCTTGAGACACCCACTTCCCGTGCAATCTGCGCAAGCGATGTACCCTTCAGACGAAGCGCCATTTTCAACTTTTCATGGGCCGCAAACGCCTCTTGATCGTGTTGGTACATGCAGAAGTCCAATCGCTAGATATCTCCAAAGAGAACAGGTTTTAGCGAGAGGTTTGCTTGTAAAGCGGCAGCGGGCAAGGGCTGTCAGCTGTTTGTACTGCCTCAACATTTTGAGGGTACACAAACGCCATGCACAACAATTTGTAGATTTTCCGGATTGCCGGTTTGCTTTCAATGGCATCGACTTGATAGGTTCGCAGTTAAGGAACCACAAAAAATTCTGCGACAACGCAATTAGTGACGAAGACGACGACCATGAAGCGATCCCGAAGACAACAAATAGGCACCGCAGAGCGTTGTCCGAGAGAATCGAAAGCACATCACAACGATGGAGTACGCCTAAGGATAATACGGCGACGCCTTGGTAGGACTCAGAAGGAGTTTGCAACCGAACTAGGTATTTCAATGAGCACCCTCGCCAACTACGAAAACGCTAGAACGGAAATGCCACCCAGTATTGCAAGAGCCGTTCTTAGGACCACTGGCTTGAACCCAGTACCTCACGATCCTGAACAAGACCCCAAGCTGCTCCTACAATTGAACGACTCGAATGCGGCGCTGCCTGCAGGATCCATTTACGTCAAAATACAGCGGGTACGGAAACGGTACATAGCGATGAGAAACGAGCTGTATTCGCCGATGCGACTTATGGTCGATGATGCTATTCATATAGCGTTTTCGATAGCTGCGTTGGTTTTCGCAATTGAACAACTGAGACGCTCGCCCTCCCTTGTGGCACAAGACCCAAGCCTCTTCAGAGACGTCTCATTAGTAGTCGCGTTTTTGACAATAATCGCACTGTTTGTCCCAGTCGCTCAGAGCTTCCCGTGGGGAATACGGGCACAGCTCAGCCGTAGAACGTGAACCTAGGCGTGGTGGGAACCGGTCATTAGCTGCAGGCGCAAGGACAATCTTGGCGCAAGTGGAAGCGGATATTCAGCCAAATATCCAAACGGGTTCATGCGTGATGGACACGATGGGAGACAAAAGAGACCTTCTCCGCAGCGCCGCCTATCCTGCCCATTATTTTGTAAGGAGGCATAGACCGCTCAGTAAACAAGAAGCAACCTGCCTCCTTGCCTTATTGATATCTCATTAATTTTGCGGGACACAGTGGGCTTTAGTTTCGAACGGACGGCCCGTGGGTTCTTTCGCAAAAAAGCACTTAGTCTAATTATGGGTGGAGCAAATCGGTGAAATTTATTGCGAGTGGACCTGATATCCCTGACAACCTTCTGTGGGAAAGGGATGCTGGGCAAGTCGTCTTCGTATGTGGTGCGGGTGTCTCGCGGGCGAAAGCTAATATGCCGGACTTTCCGACGCTAGCGTCTCAAGTGTTAGATGAACTTTTGGTTCCAGAAGATGGCAACGCCCGCAAAATCTTGGAACTCGCGCTCAAACAAGAGAACGCTGGGCTTGTGCCGATTGACAAAGTTTTTGGGGAATTGGAACGGTCATACTCAATCGACGACATCGAGGTCGCGGTATCAAAGGCACTGACCGCTCCGCCGACTGCAGATATTAAGTGTCACGAGATCATCCGTGATCTTGCGACAACGCCTTACGGGGCAATTCGATTGGTTACCACAAACTTCGACGATTTGTTCTCTAGGGTGACTGATCAACCTGAGTGGATATGCCCCATCCTTCCGTCTTTTGAGCATGAAACCACTTTCTCAGGGTTAGCTTACCTGCATGGCAAGGCAGGCGATCAGGTTAACTCGACGTCCAGCAGCTTTGTTCTATCGACCCGATCTTTCGGGAGAGCTTACATGGCAGAGGGATGGGCAAACGATTTCATCAAGAAACTGCTTGAACATCACACTGTAGTCTTTGTCGGCTACTCCGCAGATGACCCGCCAATGCAGTACCTTTTGGAGGCTCTCGCTCAAGCGGACGCACCAAAACAAAATGTCTACGCGTTTCAACAGGGTGAAAAATCGGTTGCCGACGAAAAGTGGAATCATCGAGGCGTCATCCCCATCGCTTTCGATCATTATGAAGACTTATGGGCGACTTTGGAATTATGGCGCGACCGTGCTGTCAGTCAAGATGACTGGATTGAAGCGAGGCTCAATGAGGCCATGGTCGGTCCTGCAAATCTGTCAGATTGGGAACGGTCACAAATATCGCACCTAGCATCCCACCGGATAGGCGCAAAAGCGATTGCTGAAAGAGTCGAACCAATTCCACCACAATGGCTATTTTGCTTTGATAGCTCGTTTCGCTATGCCACCCCGAAAAAGCGGTATACTCCAGATACCGAGATCGACCGTCGGGACCCCTTTGATGTCTTGGGCCTGATTGAAGACCCTACGCCAAAGCCGATTTCGCCTGATAATCCGTACAGTGATCGACCGACACCTTCTACGGTCTGGGATGCATTTCGAATAACACAGCAGGACATCATAGAGACCACTGAAAAGCGGTCATTTGCCTTCCTGCGCGGCCCAAGCGCGACGAATGCTTCTGAACTGTCTCCGCGACTTTCACATTTGGCAGTGTGGATTGGAAAAGTTGCCAACACCACTACTGCGATTCGCTGGGCCGCATATCAGACAGGTCTACACCCTACTGTAAAGCGATTGATCTTTTGGGGACTTGAGCGCGAGAAAGAACATACAAATCCTACTGTCGAGGAGGCGTGGGATGTGTTGTTTGAAACTTGGGACAAGGCCCAAGTTGAACACAATCTCGACCTATACCGCTTGAAGTCTCAGATCGAGCGATCAGGATGGTCACACACGAGAGTTCGGCAGTATCAAAAGCTGATGACCCCTCGGATTGAGCTACAGAGCTTCAATCGAGCGGAGGCGATATTTGCAGATACTACGAAAGCTGAAAAACTCAGCGATCTAGTCGAGGTTCGCCTCAACGTGCCAGAAGATCGTGTTGACATCGCTGCCCCGGATGAATGGCTTACTTCGGTTTTGAAGGCAGACAGACTGAATCTCGACCAAGCCATCGACTTCAAAAAACAGATTGGTCATTACGACTTCTCAGGTCTGCCACCTATCCGGCGGTCCGACGATCCAGACATTTCCAGTTATGACCGCACCTACGGCATAAACGCGCTTGCGTTTGGTTATCTCCGTCGGTTTGAGAAGCTAGTTAACTATGATCGAGCTATCGCCGTCGCCGAGCTACGAACGTGGCCATTAGATGACACAAACATTTTTGGGAGATTCAGGGTTTGGGCAGCGGGTAACGATCAACTGATGACAAACGATGAAGCCGGTGAAATGTTTGCCAGCTTGCCGCAAAAGGTTTTCTGGGGAAGTCGTCATCAACGAGACCTACTCAACTCGATCAAGTCCCGTTGGGGTTCCCTTCCCCTGTCGACCACTCGGCAAATTGAAGAGCGTATCGTTCGTGGCGATGATGCTTGGTATGGAGAGGAAACTCCAAAACATACAGAACGTAGGGCGTGGCAATCGGCAAACATGCTGCAATGGCTTAAAGACAATGGCTGTGTGTTGAACGTAAATTTTGAAGCCACTATTGATAAGCTTAAACGAGCATCGCCCACTTGGTCACCAGAGTATGCAGCCAAAGCCGACGACTCCCTCGAGTCTCGTGGTGGCTCCGTTCGAACAGATACAGACCATTCGGTCCTGACGGATGTCTCTATCGATAGCATTATTGATGTTGCGGCCAATAGCATGGGGCGAACTGATAATTTTCTCGAAGAGGCTGATCCATTTGGTGGGCTGTGTAAGGACCACCCGACCAAGGCGCTGGCTGCGCTACGGCGGCAAGCGAAGGCGGGTGAATACCCTGAATGGGCTTGGTCGCGTTGGCTTCGGCGTGATGGTGACGACGCTTGGTCGAACCGGACACTAGCTCTGACAACAGTGCTGCTTTGCAGCGCCTCCGATGTTCACATAGCAGAACTCAAATACAGCGTTTATCGATGGTTCGAGCAGGTGTCAGGGCGCTACCCAGAACGCGATACCGCCATTCGCAATCAACTATTTCGTCGGTTGATGGGCTGTTTGATGGAAAAGCCAGACACTGGTTCATCGGCATTGGTCAGGCGAGCGCATGAAGAAATCGAGTGGGTGAACGAAACAATTAATTCGCCCGCAGGACAACTCGCTGAAAGCCTCTTTAACTACCCAGAGATTAAAGACTTGGGAGATGGGGCACATCTCCCAAATGCGTGGCTTGACGACGCGGTTACGATGTTAGGCCTCGGTGGCGACAATCGGCGATTTGCACTAGTGTGCTTCATGCAACGTTTGAGATGGTTTTTCTATTGGGCACCGGACTGGACCAATGAACACATTCTCGATGCTGTAAACAGCGACGATGTCCTCACAGTCGATGCATACTGGTCCGGTCTCGCTTCTGGTACTCGCACAATCCCTAGCAACAGTCTTTTTCAAAAGATTAAGGGGGAGTTGCTCAACAAGTTCCAAATGCCTTTCGCAGCAGCAGAATCGGCGATGAAAAACCTCTCTTCATTGGTCCTCGCCGGTTGGCTGAACCGAAATGACGGTGAACGCTGGGTTGCGGATAGAGAGCTTTCCGGTGTGCTCATGGCTGGCTCAAATGACTTACGCGAGAATATCCTGTGGCAGTTGTGGCGCTGGTCATCAAGTGACGAGGAAAACTCATCTTTTGAGTGGGACACTGAACTCAAACAGTTCTTCGCAAATGTTTGGCCACGAACTCTCTCTGCTAAGTCGAGCGGGGCGAGCGAGAGAATGTTGCAAATTGCTTTTTCGAATGCTGATCGACTCCCTCACTTGGCTCCCGTCATTTTGCCAAGACTAGCCAAGCTCACACGTGGAAGTTTCTTGTTACTCGATCTCCGTGGTGAGGATAGTGCAATAGTTGATAGCCATCCAGAACTTGTTCTCGATCTTCTTTTTGCGGCATTGTCCGAAGATACGAACGACTGGCCATATGATATGCACAAAGTGCTCGGTGCGCTTGCAAAGTCTTCGCCAAGAGTTGCGGAAGACCATCGCCTTGTAGAGCTTTTACGCAGATGGGCTAGTCGGTGATCCGCCCGACAGCATTGCGTTCGCATCGATGTCTGCTCTTGTGAAGCTACGCTGCAGCACTTGCTAACTTAATCAACGGCAGGTTTGGGCAGCCCGAGCTGTTCTGGGGTGTCGACTCACCAATTTCGCCAACTCAGTCCCATAGTTGCAGCGATGGCCTCGGGACACCCTGCCTGAACACGGCTACGGTAAGCGCGAACAGATAGACCGTTTTCCAGTGCTGTGACTTCCCACTCATTATCGGGATCATGAGCTATTTCCCGTACACCTTCAGTTGCTGCCCTTTCACCGGACCAGCCTCGTTTAAGCCGTTGTCTGAAGGTTTGGAATGCAATCCCATTCTCTTCTGCAACCGGCCAAGCTGGGAGGCCGTTCTCTAACGTAGCCAATCCATCACGGCGCCGATTTTCAAAAGCGCCACGATCATACGGATACTGGGTATATTCGCAGGGTACTGTCCACACCTTTGCTCCGCTTTCAGCGTCCTCTTCTAAACTCACGGCTGAGACATCATTCAAAGGAAAAGGCTTCAGGCCATAGCGTTGACAAAGCCACCACGCTTCTTCCCGACTTGTAGCTTTTCCGATTGCCTTACCGCCCAATGGTGCAACCTCGCTGATCATCGATTCTGTCCCTTTCAGATTAGCTTAACCCACTCATTTGGAGGGTTTGGCATAAAGGTATGTAAGCATCGCATACTGTCGAGCAAACATTCGACGAGACCTTTTCGTCCAAGTTGGGTAATTAGCTTGGTGATTTCGTAACGACCGTTTGGTCAAGGACCTATTTTCGGAGTTGCTGCGAATGTCCGGAAAGTGGGCTGCTACCGCAGCATCGTGAGGTGCCAGCCAAGGGCAGCGATGGGCCGTCGTTGTCGCATGCTGATAACTCGCCGGACCAATTTTTGCACCTGGCCTAATACAATTCAAATGCTTCGAGATAGCCGTTCATCTCCGTCAGCGGCTATTTCTTCGAAGCAGCTATCGAGAGTTTGAAACAACTCCCATCGATCAGTCTGCAGACGGGCTGCGACGCCATCAATAACTTGTAGTTCCAGGTCGGCTTCTCGTGAGCCTTTCCACAATGTATCAGCAAGCGCGATTATGAGCTCTTCGAACGAAACACTCATGCTGGCATATTGTGCGTGGCTGCGACAGCACCGAGCAATTTTGGCGTCAACTCCCTGTTCGAGAAGTAACTTTTCGCCTGCTGCTTCATGCAGGTTACCACCTTTCTCAAGCTCGCTAGGATGAACGATTTTACCCGCGTCGTGTACCGCGATGCCGACTTGAACGAAGCGTTTATCGTACTGAACCCCAAGACTATCGAGCTTTGAAATGACTTCCCTGCCGACTTCCCCAACCAATTCGAGGTGTTTTATCAATCGTCTTGGTGCACTTAACCGTTCGAGCAAGTTGAAAGCGTCTTCCGGAGATTTCAACACGGCGAGCTCCAAACAATATAGTTGGACATGGATGTAGGCTTACCTTCTGCAGCATTCAAGTCAGCATCCATCTCTCAGGGCTCAGCGCAGCCAAATGCAGACGCACCGTAAAACGGGGGATGGGCCGACCACATCCCACCCAACGAGAAGAAGGGTGAGGGCGCGGCCCTCCCCCTCGGGCAACCGAATTAGACAGGGCCGTGTCCTCGCTTCGCTGCGGGCCGCACCACCCCTGTCGAATTAGGTTGCCTCGCCCCCTCCCACGTTCGCCACGTGGCAGATTTGCAGGAGCAGGCGGCTTCGCCGTCTGACCTCTAAATCGGCCCTGATTTTCGGAAACGGAAGTCAGATCAACGCAACAGGCCCACAAGCGGCGGGATACGGGATCAGGTCAGTTTATGACGCAAAGGTCAAAGTCATATGACGTTCAACAGTGGTGCAGTGGCGGACCGAGGAGGATTCGAACCCCCGACCCCCTGATTCGTAGTCAGGTACTCTATCCAGCTGAGCTATCGGTCCACTGAGGGGCGGTTTAGTTGGCTTGTCTGAGGTTTGCAAGTCCAAGTTTGACGCTAATCGGAACAATCTTCAAAGGGCGTTAAGTGCCCCGTCACCCTTCGGCAAAGTGATCCGGAACATTGTGCCGGATGCGTCGGTTTCGGCCAAGACAAGCTGCCCGCCGTGCCCCTTTACCAACTCTGCCGCAATGGCCAGACCCAGGCCCGAGCCGCCTTTACGGGCACCGCCCTGAAACGGGGTGAACAGATATTCCTTTGCTTTCACGGGCAGACCCGGGCCGGTATCACTGATTTCAATCACCCAAGCGCTGTCTGTCTCATCCGCCTGTATCGCGATTTCTCCGCCCTGCCCTGCGCCCACCAAGGCCTGACGGGCATTGCGGACCAGATTTGAGATCACACGGTAAAGCTGTTCAGCATCTGCCCGCACCATCATACCTGCAGGTACATTAACGGTGTAACCTATCGCGTGATCGCCACTGGCCAGCTTCTCGCCTTCCACCACGTCTTCGATCACCGTTTCAAGCAACGCCATTGTCAAGGTGGGCCCCGGCTCCTCGGCCTTACCAAAGGCCAGTGTGCTTTCGCACAAATGAACCGCACGGGTGATCGACCCGACCAGCTTGGGTGCCATGCGTTTCACCACAGGGTCTTCGGACATCTCGATCCGGTCAGTGAACAATTGTGCCGACGTCAGTATATTGCGCAGATCATGGCTGATCTTGCTCACCGCAGACCCCAATTGCGCGAGCCGTTCCTTTTGCTTGAGCGCCTGCGTCAGATCGGTTTGCAAGGTCATCAGCGCCTTCTCTGCTTCTCGCAATTCGGTAATGCTGGCCGAGGGTTCGATGATCCGGCGGGCATCTTCGGGGGCCTGTGCATAGCGTTGCATGTGGCCGACCACCCCTTTGATCGGCTTGAGTAGCAGCGCCCGCAGCGCGAAAAACAACAGTACAGCAGTGATTACTGAAATGACCGCTGAAAGGATTAGAATGCGTGTACCGTAATCAATCATCGCCATGCGTAGCGGTGCGGTTTCCATCGTGATCTCGATCAGCAAACCGGCCTCCCGCACCGGGGCACCAATAACACGGATTATTTCATTCCTTGGCCTGACCATCCGGCGCATTGCATCGCGGATCAAGGTCATCGCCGTGGCATCGCGCAGATCAAAGGTTTCGGATATCGCCTGCGGCATATCGGTGGACAGCACCAGTTGGCGCGCCTGGTCCCGCCGCAGTACAACGTTGAACACCTCTGCATTACGCAGAAGTTCGCTCTCCAGTGCCGGGTCCAGCATATCATCGGCCAACAACGCCAGCGAAGCGATCTGCGCCCGCTCAAGCCGATTCAGCATATAATCTTCACGAAACCGCGCGATGGAGGGCACAAAAATCAGGATTTCGGCGATCATCACAAAGACCGTCGTCAGTATCAACAGCCGGCCGGAGAGAGAGTTGAACATCTTGTTTTACCGGATCAGAATGACGGGGCAGTCACCATCGCAGGTGCGCCGCGCGCCCGCCATCGCATAATACGACGTCATGGCAGATATCGCTGCACAAAACCGACCACACCTTTGACCAAATTGCTCTCGAACAGCCGAGGGCTGAAATAAGCACCCGCTGCGCGTTTGTTGATTTCGCCAATTGTGGGATACGGTGCAACCATAGCGGCAATCTGGCTCATTTTCATACGGTTGGCCAGTGCCAGCGCCCACAGATTGATCAACTCTCCAGCCTGATAGCCGACGATCGAGACCCCAACGGGACGGCCTTTTACGACCATCACCTTGATAAAGCCTTTGGTCTTACGTTCGGCAATAGCCCGGTCGTTATGGGAATAATGAAATCGCACAACCTCAAGCTTGTTGCCGTGCGCTTCCTTGGCCTGCACCTCGGTCAACCCGACCTGCGACAGTTCGGGATCGGTATAGGTGGCCCAAGGGATATGCGCCGACTTGGCCTTGGAGGGCAGACCAAACAGCATCGACCGGATGATCACACCCGCATGATATCCCGCCACATGGGTGAATTGCAGCCCCCCTGCCACATCCCCGATGGCATAGACGCGCCTGTTGGTCGTCCGCATCCCGTCGTCTACCTTGATACCCGTTTTGGTCGGCTCCACTCGGGCCTTATCTAAATCGAGCCGATCGATATTTGCCTTGCGCCCCACTGCCATCAGCAGGTGTGAGCCTTTGAAGACACGGCCATCCCTGGCTTCAACCTCAATCGCACCGGCCTTTCCGCGCACCGCCGCCGCCAGTGCACCTTCCTCGATCACAACCCCTTCATTGCGCAGGCCATCCAGCACCACTGCCGCCAGTTCGGGATCATCCTTTCCCAGCGCCTTTGCACCTTCGATCACCGTCACGGAACAGCCCATACGGATATGTGCCTGCGCCATCTCCATGCCGATGGGGCCACCGCCGATGATCAAAAGATGTTCAGGTTTTTCGCGCAAACCGAACAGGGTCTCGTTGGTCTCATAGGGCACCTTATCCAGCCCCGGAATTGATGGCACCAGCGGGGAAGATCCGGTTGCTATCACAATCCGGCGCGCCTTGATCACGGCATTGCCCGCCTGCACCTCATCCGGCGAAAGGAACCGCCCGTATTCCCGGATCACCTTGACGCCAAATCCCTCGAACCGCTCCTGACTGTCCACGGGTGCGATCTGCGCAATGACATCTGCCACATGGTCCTTGGCCGCCGCGTAATCGACCGTGCCCGCCGCGTCCGCCACACCATATTGCGCCGAATGCTGCTGGCCATAGGCCGCCTTACCGCTGGCGATCAACGCTTTGGAAGGGACGCAACCATAGTTCAGGCAATCCCCGCCCATCTTATGTCCCTCAAGCAGGACAACATCTGCCCCCATCTGCGCGGCACCTGCTGCAACCGACAGCCCACCAGAGCCTGCGCCAATAATCAGAATGTCGGTCTTGATATGGTTCATTTCACGAATTCCTTCTTGCCGTAACGGCTTTTATCAGGACGGGCAGCAGGGACAGGGCGGTCAACCCCAGAACAGGCAACAGGATATGCAGCTCAAAGATAATGCCAAGGTTTGGCGACTCGCCACGTGCGAAAACCTCGCCCAGCCCTGCACCAACAGACGTGAAAACCAGCGTCCCCGGAATAATCCCGATAAAAGTGGATACCGCAAAGCGATACAACGGCACCCCGACAAAGGCGGGGATCAGGTTGGCTACAAAGAACGGCACCGCTGGCACCAGCCGGATGAAAAACAGCATTGACCACTGGTTTTCGTCAATACCTTTCTTGATCCTGGCCACCACGCCGTCTGACGCATCCATCTTTGCCCGTAACATGGCCCCGAAACCCATCCGCGCCGCTAGAAAGATCAGGGTCGCGCCAAAGGCCGCACCCGTCACGTTAAAAGCCGTACCCAGAGTTGTGCCAAACAAGAATCCCCCCGTAAGCGTTGCGATAACCGCACCCGGCAAGGAGAAACCGACGATCACCACGTAGACCGTGATAAACAGAAATGCAGTCAGCATATAGTTGCTGTCACGATAGGCGATCAAAGCTTCGCGATTGTCACGCAACGCATCAAAGCTGACATAATCGTGCAGGGTGAAGGCCCCGGTTACCGCAACCAGTCCAATCGCGATCAGCGGCAGAAAACGTCTCGAGCCGGATTTCGGCGTGCGCGGTTCACTTGTCTCGCCCATTTAGGCACCCTCTATGTCCAGCTGAATCTTCTGTTGTTCCTTAAGTGACCTGTCAAACGTTGCGAAGATAGCCCGATCACAGCGGGTTGAACGGGGGTGTGTTATTTTGTGATGTATTGCTGTCGAAGTGCCGGTATTGAAACATTCTAAAGCCACCCTTTGTGGAAAATGTTGCATAACGGCGCTTTTTCCCTGCCATGGGGTTTGACTTGCGCCGGACACCCCCGTAATGAGCGGGCTTGAAATACTGTTGCCCCCGCGAATCCGGGGCGGCCCGACACATTATGGAGAGAGCGCATGAAACGCACCTTTCAACCCAGCAACCTCGTTCGCAAACGCCGTCACGGCTTTCGTGCACGTATGGCCACCAAAGCAGGCCGCAAGATCATTAACGCGCGCCGCGCCCAAGGCCGGAGCAAGCTGAGCGCGTAAAGCGTCTCACTGCGTTAAAGACATGACACCGCCGGAGGCCCCAATGGATGGCAACGATGCCGCCAGAGGGAATACGCCTCCGGCGGTTTCCTCACGTATGGTTGTACTGACGAAACGTGCCGATTTTCAGCGCGCCTCTCGGGCGGCCCATGTGGCCAAGCCCGGCTTTGTGCTGCAAATGCGTAGACGCCGCGCCGACGAGCCCTGCCCGCCAGAGATTGTGCGCGTGGGTTTCACCTGCTCAAAAAAAGTAGGCAACGCCGTGGCACGCAACCGCGCCAAACGCCGTTTGCGCGAAGTGGCCCGTCTTGCCTTGACCGACCAGGGTCAGCCCGGCCATGATTATGTGCTTATCGGCCGCAAGGGGGCAACCGCAGACCTGCCTTTTGCACAATTGCAGGCCGATTTCGGCGCTGCCCTCAATGTACTGCATGGTGTGAGGAAATGACCGCCCTTGCCCGTCTTTTATCCTTGCCGGTGCTTGCCTACAGGCTGGTCTTCAGCCCTTGGGTCGGGTTTAACTGCCGCTACCAGCCCACCTGCAGCGCCTACGCGCTTGAAGCCTTGGAAAAACACGGCGGCCTGAAGGGCGGCGGGCTGGCAGCCCGTCGCATCGCGCGCTGCCATCCATGGGGGGGCTCCGGTATTGACAACGTACCGGATTGACCCACGCAAGCCGTCAAAACCCTGTGTATCTGGCGCTTGAACGGCATCGCCTGTTCATCTAAGCCAAGACCATGCTGGACAAACCCGAAGAAATTCACCCTCTGTTTCACGGTGCCCCCCAAACAACGGAGTTTAAAAAGCTTCGCAAACGTCTTGTGCGTCATACCCGCGAGGCGATTGAGCAATACGGGATGATCGAACCATGCGGCAAATGGCTGGTTTGCCTGTCTGGTGGCAAGGACAGCTATACTTTGCTGGCGGTGCTGCATGAATTGCAATGGCGCGGCTTGCTGCCCGTCGAACTGTTGGCCTGCAACCTTGATCAGGGACAACCCGGATTTCCTGCAACAGTCTTGCCGGAGTTCCTTGATAAGATGGGGGTGCCCCACCGGATCGAATATCGCGACACCTATTCGATTGTCATGGATAAAGTGCCAGAGGGCCGCACCTTTTGCGCGCTCTGTTCACGTTTGCGACGTGGCAATCTGTACCGCATTGCCCGCGAGGAAGGATGTACTGCCGTGGTCCTAGGCCACCATCGCGACGACATTCTCGAAACGTTTTTCATGAACCTTTTTCACGGCGGGCGACTGGCGACCATGCCGCCTAAGCTGTTGAATGAAGAGGGTGACCTGTTCCTTTATCGTCCTCTTGCCCATGTATCCGAAGCTGACTGCGAAAAATTCAGCCGCGCAATGAGCTACCCGATCATCCCCTGTGATCTTTGCGGGTCGCAGGACGGGTTGCAACGCCAGCAGGTCAAGCAAATCCTTGACGGTTGGGAGGCAAACACACCTGGCCGCCGTCAGATCATGTTCCGCGCCCTGATGAACGCCCAACCGTCACACCTGCTGGACCCTGATTTGTTCGATTTCGCCGGGCTTCGCCGCACCGTCTGATCAATTTTAGTCATATTTTGAGCAACCATTGAAGGCGCGTTAACACACAGCACACTGCTTTGCCGTTATATTCATGCCTGTTGCGACGCCGTTTCGTCGCCTACGGGAGTCGGCCCATGCTGCAATCTTGGCCCAGTGCGTTGAAACGTCTGCGACAGCGGCTTGCCTTCGTGTTGACCGGCCCGCCCGCGTTTGCCTTCGTACCAGCCCTGTGTCTGGCGGCATTCTGGTTCGGGGGTGAAGGGGCGCTTGTTGTGCTGGCCGGCTTGCTCCCTGTGCTCTATCTGGTCGGGGGCAGCTTCCACGGCCGCGGTTCTCTTGGTGGCGAACTGAATACCGGCATTCTGCCGCGCAAACTATTCGAAGAATTTACAGAACGCACCTACCGAAAGGCCCAGGATACAAACGCCCACGCGGCAACATTGTTTCTGGTGATCGAGGAGTTTGAGCAGGTCGCCGCGCGCTTTGGCCAAACCGCCGCAGACGCTGTATCGCAACGGGTCGGCGAAAGAATCCGCGCATCCCTGCGCACGAAGGACAGGGTTGGGCAAATAGGTGATTCCCGTTTTGCCATCTGCACCGACCCTGTGCGCCATCTTGATCTCGAGCTGTGCATCCAGCTTGCCGGTCGCATTCAATCCGCGGTGGAAGAACCGATATCCGTCGATGGGACAGGCATTTACGTCTCTGCATCGGTCGGTTTTTGCCAGCATAGCCGTGCGCCCGGTAAAACAGGTGCAGACTGGCTCGAGGCGGCCGCCATTGCTTTACGCGAAGCCCAGCGGCGCGGCCCCTCTGCCATTCGGGCATTTTCGGAGCAGATGCGCGAGGTAAGCAAGGCGAGTGCCGAACTGCGACTGGATGTTGTGGGAGCACTGGAAGGCGGGCAGATACAACCCTGGTTCCAACCGCAAATCTCAACCGATACCGGTCGCATTACAGGATTCGAGGCACTTGCCCGCTGGTCGCACCCTGATCGCGGGATGATATCGCCGGCAGAGTTTCTGCCTGCAGTGGAACAAGCCGGGCAATTGGAGCGCCTTGCCGAAGTGATGATGTATCACTCATTTGCAGCCCTGAAAGCTTGGGACTGTGCGGGCGTCGATATCCCGCAGGTCGGCGTAAACTTTGCAGGATCAGAACTGAACAACCCCAAACTGCTGGACAAAATTCAATGGGAACTGGACAGATTTGAACTGAGCCCGAAACGCCTTGCCGTAGAAGTTCTCGAAACCGTTGTTGCCACAGCCCCCGACGACATGATCACCCGCAATATCAACGCTCTGGGGGAACTTGGCTGCAGAATTGACCTGGATGACTTTGGCACAGGACATGCGTCAATCGCATCGATCCGGCGGTTTTCGGTCAGCCGGATCAAGATAGACCGCTCATTCGTCATGAAAGCCGATCGCGACCCCGACCAACAACGCATGATCAGCGCGATCCTGACAATGGCAGAACGGTTAGGGGTAGAGACCCTTGCAGAAGGGGTCGAGACGGTTGGGGAACATGTTCTGCTGGCGCAGCTTGGCTGCGATCATGTGCAGGGGTTCGGCATCGCACGTCCGATGCCCTTTGAAAAAACACTCGACTGGATTGACCGCCATAACGCCAAACTGGAAGACATGCCTCATATCATGAAAGACAAGAGCCACTGAAAAGGACCAGCCTAGCGCACGCCGGTAAGCTTGCTTCCCGACGGATGGATAATTTGGTCTTTGCCCGACAATGAAAAAGTATATCCGGACTCCCAAAAAGAAACGCTGTCGCCACCCTGATTTCCCATATCCAGCCATGCCAGGGGGCATTAGGCCGCGAATGACCCGAATCCGCTTGACCTTTAGGTCTGCACTCTGTTGAACCACCCTAGTTTTCGGCAGACATTTAGGTGGCTCTCCCCATGGACGAACAGAACAAAAATCTCATCCTCGCAACGGCACTCAGCTTTGTTGTGATCCTGATCTGGTTTGTCCTCTTTCCACCGCCGGAGCCAGATACGCCGATCGATGGCACGGTCCAGACCACCGCGAATGCGCCAGCTGATGCAACAGTGCCTGTCGCCACTGCCGAAGGCACGGCACCTGCCGCGATCGCAGCCGGGCCACAAACCCGCATCGAAGCCCTTCAAGCCGCGCCCCGCATCACGATCGAAACGCCAAGCCTCACCGGTTCGATCTCGCTCTTGGGGGGTCGCATTGATGACTTGCAACTCAAGGGCTATCGCACGTCAACCGACGACGACGCCCCGATCGTGACCATGTTGTCACCGCAAGGGTCGCTTGACGCCTATTACGCCCTGCAAGGCTGGGCCGCAGGCACCGGCATCGCGGCCGATGCCGTACCCGGTCCTGACACCGAATGGGCGCTAAGCGCGGGCGGCGTATTGGGCGTCGGAAAACCAGTATCCCTGAGTTGGGATAATGGTGCCGGACAGACCTTTGGCCGCACGATCTCAGTCGACGAGAATTTTATGTTCTCGCTGACGCAGACCGTGACCAATGACGGTGACGCACCGGTCACGCTTGCGCCCTACGGGATGATCGTTCAGCACACCCAACCTGACGATCTGGAAAACTTCTTTATTCTGCACGAAGGTGCGGTTGCCATCGCGGATGGCGAACTGTCCGAAACCGACTGGGATGACATCGCCGAAGCAGAGGTCGATCCCGTTTGGGGCCGCCAAGCCATTGTGCAAAAGGACGTGACCCAAGGGTGGGTCGGCTTTACCGACCATTTCTGGCAGGCCATTCTGATCCCAAGCGCGGGACAGACGTTTGACCAGGCCCTTACCTATGATGCCCGCAGCGACATCTACCGCGCGGTTACGCGTTTGCCGACGCAAACCATTGCTGCCGGTGCATCATCAGAGATTACGACCCAACTTTTCGCTGGCGCAAAAGAATGGGCAATCCTGCGTGACTACGAAGACTCAGGTGTCCCGAAATTCATCGACAGCATCGATTGGGGTTGGTTCTTTTTCCTGACCAAGCCGATCTTTTGGCTGCTGCACGAAATCAACAAACTTATCGGGAATATGGGCTGGGCAATCATTGGCCTGACGCTGATCATCAAAGCTGTGCTCTTTCCGCTGGCCTATAAATCCTATGTCTCCATGGCCAAAATGAAAGAGCTTCAGCCAGAGATGGAAAAACTCAAGGAAGCTGCGGGCGACGACCGCCAGAAAATGCAGCAAGGCATGATGGAGTTGTACAAGAAGAACAAGGTCAACCCGGCGGCAGGTTGCTTGCCGATTCTCTTGCAAATCCCGATTTTCTTTTCGCTTTATAAGGTGATTTTCGTCACCATCGAATTGCGCCACGCCCCCTGGTTTGGCGTTTTCCAAGACCTTTCCGCTCCTGATCCGACGTCGATCTTCAACTTCTACGGCTTCGCGCCTTGGGGCACTCCCGAGCCAGGCAGCATCATGGCACTCGTCTTTATCGGTATCTTGCCGCTTTTGCTGGGGATTTCCATGTGGCTGCAGCAGAAACTGAATCCGGCACCCACGGACCCCACTCAGCAGATGATCTTTGCCTGGATGCCATGGGTGTTCATGTTCATGCTGGGCAGCTTTGCAAGCGGACTTGTCGTATACTGGATCGCAAACAACACGATCACCTTTACACAGCAGTATCTGATCATGCGCAGTCAAGGGTACAAACCGGACCTGATGGGGAACATCAAGGGCAGCTTCAAACGCAAATCGCCCGCCGCTGCCAACCTGGCAAAAGCGCCAAAAGGAAAGAGCAAGAAGTGATGCAGGTTACGGCCCTTTACCGGCACCCGATCAAAAGCCATGGCCGCGAGGCTTTGGAACGGGTACGGTTGGAGGCGGGGCAATCCATGCCCAACGACCGCCGCTGGGCCGTGGCCCATGACAATGCCAAAACCGACGGGACAGAGTGGGCGCCCTGTGCCAACTTTAGCATCGGGTCCAAAGCCCCTCAGCTTGCGGCGATCAATGCTGTCATGAACGATGCCACAGACGAGGTCACACTCACCCACCCTGATCGCGATCCGATTACCGTTCATCCTGTGCGCGACGCTGCAAAGCTGATAACCTGGGTGATGCCACTTGTACCACAGGATCGCGCCCTTCCCGCCCGGGTTCTGGAACTGGTCGGTCGGGGTTTCACAGATGCACCCTATGCCTCTATTTCCCTAAACAGCATAGCCTCGCATCACGCGGTCGAGAGTTTGGCCCAAACTGCCCTGTCGCCGCTGCGGTGGCGCGGCAATATCTGGTTTGACGGAGCTGATGCGTGGGATGAATTTGAATGGATCGACCATGATCTACGTTTGGGTGGCGCAGTTCTGCGCGTTAAGGAACGCATCAGACGCTGCAAGGCGACCACCGCCAATCCCGAAACAGGCATCCGCGACGCGGACACGCTGCGTGCACTAAACATCCTTGGCCATCAGGATTTCGGCGTTTATGTCGAGGTGACGCAGAGCGGCGATATCGCCCTTGGCGACCAATTGGAGCTTTTGTGATGCAACTCCCCTTTCCCGTGGCCGAAGAACCGGATCCACAGACCTTGGAACAAGGCCGCCTGCTGTTTGCCGGTGAAACAACCTTTGTTAAAGGTGTGGTTGCCATGGACGGGTTGCCCGATCCGGACCGGATGGAAGTCTGCTTTGCGGGCCGCTCCAACGTGGGGAAATCCACGTTGATCAATGCTCTGACCGGTATGAAAGCGCTCGCGCGGGCGTCAAATACTCCCGGCCGAACACAAGAGATCAACTTTTTCACCGCCGCAGATACACATTACCTCGTCGATCTGCCGGGGTATGGCTATGCGAACGCACCCGTTCCGGTGGTGGAAAAATGGCAGCGGTTGCTGAAGCAATACCTCAGCGGCCGCCAGACGCTGCGCCGCGCCTTTTTATTGATTGATGCCCGTCACGGGGTCAAGAAAGTCGATGAAGAGATCATGAGCCTGCTCGACAGTTCCGCGCTGACCTTTCAGGCTGTCCTCACCAAAGCCGACAAGGTCAAGGAAGTCGACCGCGAAAAAGTATTGAATCAGGTGCGTGGGGCGCTGTCAAAGCACCCTGCGGCTTACCCCGAAATTGTCGTTACTTCATCGGAAAAAGGCTGGGGTATCCCCACGCTTCGTGCGATCATCGCCACACTCGAATAGCAAAAGCAAACGCCATGAGAACCCAAGACATGAACCGTGACTGGATATCCACTGCGCAGACGCTGTCACAGGCGCTGCCCTATCTGCAACGCTACGCTGACGCGACCGTGGTCATCAAACTGGGCGGCCATGCCATGGGCAGCGATGAGGCAATGGATGAATTTGCCCGCGACGTGGCCCTGATGCGGCAAGTGGGTGTGAACCCCGTTGTCGTGCATGGCGGTGGGCCGATGATCAACAATATGCTGGATCGGCTGAACATCAAATCCGACTTTGTGAACGGAAAACGTGTGACGGATGCCGCGACCATGGAAGTGGTTGAAATGGTGCTCAGCGGCTTGGTAAACTCGCGCATCGTTCAGGCGATTTCCGAACAGGGCGGACGGGCTGTAGGTGTGTCGGGCAAGGACTCTGGCTTGATCATCTGCGAACCCGAAGATCCCGCTTTGGGGCTGGTCGGCAAACCGGTCAAGATTGATCCTCGAATTTTGCGCGATCTGGCAGAGAAGGGAATTATTCCTGTTATCGCACCCTTGGGGATGGGGATGGACGGCGAAACATTTAACATCAACGGCGACACCGCCGCAGGGGCCATAGCCGCCGCGTTGAAGGCAGACCGCCTGCTGCTGTTGACGGATGTGGCCGGCGTCAAGAATGCCGCAGGTGACGTGCTGACAGAACTTTCCGCCTCACAAATCAACGAAATGATCGCAGATGGCAGTATTGCTGGCGGCATGATCCCCAAAGTGCAGACCGTGCTTGATGCTTTGGAGGGGGGAGCCCGAGCCGCTGTTATCCTTGATGGCCGTGCGCCCAATGCCTGTCTGCTGGAGCTCTTCACAGAACATGGTGCAGGCAGCATCATACGGCGCGGATGACACTTGCGGCCCTTGAAAAGGCCGCCAAGGTCCGCCATCTGACAGTGCTTGGCGGGTTTCACCCGACTGTTAACGACAAGGCCCCCGCGGGGTGTAAAACACTTGTGTTGCTGGGGCCGGACGAGCCTGCTTTCTGGCCCGCTTTTGCCCAGTCCAGCGAATGGCAAGATGGCGCGCCCGATCCGATGGATCGTTGGTCAAGCCGCGTTATCGGCGCATGGGCTGCTGATCTGGGTGCCCAACCACTATATCCATTTGGCGGAGCGCCCTTTCAGCCTTTTTATGCATGGGCGCTGCGCACGGGGCGCATCCACAGCTCTCCGGTGCAGTTTTTGGTGCATGACCACGCTGGGCTGTTTGTCTCTTTTCGCGGGGCCTTGGCTTTGCCGACCTATGTTGAACTGCCGGCCGCACCCTGCAACCCATGCAAGACTTGCCCGCTACAGCCCTGTAAAACCGCCTGCCTGTCCGATGCGTTAACGCCCGCAGGGTATGACGTGCCACGGTGCAAAAGCTTCCTAGACACCCCTGACGGCGCGGATAACCTAACGAAAGGCTGCAACGTTCGGCGGGCCTGCCCCGTCTCGCAGGGTTTTGGCCGCATGACAGAACAATCCGCTTATCACATGCGCCAGTTCAAAGGAGACTGAGTATGAAACGTCTGATCTTGATGCGGCATGCAAAATCCGATTGGTCTGGTGGCCCGACCAAGGATCACGACCGCCCGTTGAATCCGCGCGGCCGTAAGGCTGCCTCAGCCTTGGGGGAGTGGCTTTTGAAGCATAAGGTTACACCCGACGAAATTCTTTGCAGTTCTTCCCTGCGTACCATGGAAACACTTACACGACTTAACCTGTCGCCAGACATCCCGACGCAATATTTGCGCCCTCTTTACCTTGCTCCGGCAGAGGTCATTCTAAAAACGCTTCACGGGGCACAGGGCGCCAATGTCCTAATGATCGGGCACAACCCTGGCATCGGCATGATGGCAGAGGCGATATTGAACACCCTTCCAGAACATCCCAAATTCTTGGCCTATCCCAGCGGCGCAACCCTGGTCGCGGATTTCGACATCGCGGATTGGGCACAGGCCGACTGGGGAAAAGCAAACGCGCGACACTTCACAGTGCCGCGCGATCTGTAACGCCATAGGGCGGGGTTCACCCCACCACAGGTTCAGTGACCCAGAATCTGGCTCAGGAACAACTGTGTCCGTGGGGACTGCGGATTGTTAAAGAACGCCTCCGGCTCGTTTTGTTCCACAATCTGACCTTCATCCATAAAGATAACGCGGTTCGCCACCTGACGGGCAAAACCCATCTCGTGCGTCACACAGAGCATGGTCATGCCTTCTTCGGCCAGCTCGATCATTGTGTCCAAAACTTCCTTGATCATTTCAGGGTCAAGAGCAGATGTCGGTTCATCAAACAGCATGATACGCGGCTTCATGCACAAAGAGCGCGCAATCGCCACACGCTGCTGCTGACCGCCGGAAAGTTGGCCTGGGAACTTGCCTGCCTGATCAGGGATTTTCACCTTCTCAAGATAGTGCATCGCCACTTCCTCGGCTTCTTTCTTGGGTGTTTTACGCACCCAGATCGGAGCCAATGTCAGGTTATCAAGAATGCTAAGATGCGGGAACAGGTTGAAATGCTGGAAACACATTCCAACTTCCGACCGGATCTTGTCGATGTTCTTGAGGTCTGAGGACAGCAATGTGCCATCCACTTCGATCGAACCCTTCTGATGCTCTTCCAGTGCGTTGATACAGCGGATCAGCGTTGATTTACCCGAGCCCGAAGGCCCGCAAATCACAATCCGCTCGCCTTGGTTCACCGTCAGGTTAATGTCGCGCAAGACGTGAAACGATCCGTACCATTTGTTCATGTTCTGGATCGAAATCGCGACTTCGTCCCTCACCTTCATTTTTGCAGCTTCGGCCATTTTCAGCCTCCTTTTTTATATGCGTAGTCGCTTTGCTGTTTCAGCTCGGCTTAACGGTGATCTGTCGCAAGACGGCGTTCCAGCCACTGCGAATATTGTGAAATGCCGTAGCACACGACAAAGAAGACAGCGCAGGCAAACAGGAACAATTCCCAATACAAACCGGCCCAGTCTGTCGAGGCGAGGATCGGACCACGGATCATGCCAATGATATCGAACATGGAAATGACCGACACCAGCGTGGTGTCTTTGAACAGGCCAACCGCGACGTTCACGATCCCGGGAATAGAGATCTTGAGCGCCTGGGGAAGGATGATCAAACGCATCGCCTGCGCATAGTCCAGCCCCAGCGAATCTGCCGCTTCGTATTGTCCCTTGGGCAGAGCAGCAAGCCCGCCACGGATCACCTCGGCGATATAGGCCGACGAGAACATCGTGATCATGATCACAACACGCAAGAACAGATCGACGGTCCGCTCAGGTGGGAAGAAATAGGACAGCATAACACTGGCTACAAACAACAGCGTGATCAGCGGCACGCCCCGAATGAACTCGATGAAGATAACGCAGAGATACTTGATCAGGGGCATCGACGATTGACGGCCCAAGGCCAGCGCAATCCCCAAAGGAATAGAGAGTGACACACAGGTCACACCCAACATCATATTCAGCATGTAACCGCCCAGGTCACGAGATGGCACAGCCGAGAGGAAGGTCTCTTCCGGCGCGAGAGCCGGAACAATGAACCCTGCGATAAACCAGGTCACTATCGCCGCCGCAATGCCGCCGAAAAACCCGAGGGCAAAGCTGCGTGTGACAAAGCGTGCATAGATCAGGTAACCCACGGCAAATCCAACCATGGCAAAGATTGGTGTCCAGATGGTGCCGCCCCAGATCAGCCAATAGGCGACAAAGGGGAACAAGGCTGTGACGATCAACAACTTCCGTGGCAAGTCAAAGAACAACACCGGCGCAATCGCCACCAGCATAATCACGAAGGCCAGCGTTGGTCGCCAGTATTCATCAGCCGGATAGCTGTAGCCGAAAATCAACTGGTCCCAGCGATCCGCCAGCACCGCGAAACAAGCGCCCTTGGTCCCGTTCAAAATCTCACGGCATTCCGTAAGGCTACCTGCCTCCCAGACTCCGTTCAACATCCACGGCACAGTAGCCGACAGGATAAAGTAGATAGCCAAGAACGCGAGCAGCGTGAGAATGCCGTTTGCAGGAGTGGCAAAAAGATTGTCGCGCCCCCATTTTAACGGCCCCGCTGCCGTGATCGGAGGCGCTGACTGTGGAATAGTCTCGGTGCGGACAAAGGATACGGAGTGTGCGTGCGCATCTGACATCTCAGCGCTCCTTTAATTTCATAGCGTTGTTATAGACGTTCATGCCCATCGAAATCAGAAGGGAGATGATGAGGTAGAATGCCATCAGCAGCAGCACGCATTCAATCGCGCGCCCTGTCTGGTTCAAGGTGATGCCACCCAGTGTCGCTGTGATATCCGCATAACCGACAACGATCGCCAAGGACGAGTTCTTGGTGATGTTCAGGTATTGCGAAATCAGCGGCGGGATGATGACCCGCAAAGCCTGAGGCAACACGACAAGGCTCATCGTGCGACCGGGGCGCAATCCAAGGGCCGAAGCCGCTTCGGTCTGACCTTTGGAAACTGCCTGAATACCAGCACGTACGTTTTCCGCAATGAAAGCGCCGGTATAGATCGACAGGGCAAACCAAAGCGCGATAAGCGGCGCGCCAATCTGCAAACCGCCGCGCAGGTTAAAGCGGTTGGCAAGCGGATCGGGCAGGTCCCATGACAATCCGAGGACAAGAAGCAAAACCGCAATTGGCACAAACCAGATGGCAAGGTTCGTGTACAACGTATTGGGGCGCACGCCTGTTTCAGCCTGTTTCTTATTTGCACTGGCGGTCACGAACCGTGTCGCGAACAAGGATGCTATAAGCACGCCAATAACCAACAGCCAGTTCAGTCCGCTGCCCTCAGCGCCACCAAAGCCATTGGTAAAGAAAGGGGCAGGAACGTAAATGCCACGGTTGGTAAAGGCAAAAAGACCGGCCAGCAATTCGCGCTCGGGGTCGTCGCCAAGATACAGTTTTGGCCCAGGCATTACGGCGGTCATGATGGTAAAGATGATGATGATCCAGATCAACACGGGGATGTTGCGGAAAACCTCAACGTAAAAAGCCATCAGTTTTCTGACCAGCCAGTTGTTCGACAGGCGCAGGACACCTGCAATCACACCAAATATCGTTGCAGTGATACAACCCAGAACGGCGACCAGAAGCGTGTTCAGAATGCCGACAAAGGCCGCCCGCAAGTTGCTGGATTGGCTATTATAGTCAATCAACGTCTGGTTAAGGTCGTATCCGGCAGGGGACCCCAGAAATGCATAGGAAATGTTCAACCCCGCGATGCGGAGGTTTTCAGCTAGATTCGAATACAGTTGAAAGATGGCTAACGCGAGAATGATGGCCGCGATGGCCTGAAGCGTTAGCGACCGATACCGCGAGTCATTCAACAGCATAGATAGCCGGAATGTACCCCCTTGAGGGTCAGTGATTATCGACATCAGAAATATCCCCGTATACCTTGGCCGTTGGTTTTTATCAGCGCGTTACCCGCGCCCGTGCCAAGTGTGTTTGTTGGTCGTCCAAAACAAAGTGCGCAAAGGGCGCGGAGTGACTCCGCGCCCTTTGGTCGTAGTTTTTAACGGAACGGTGGGCTGTAAAGCAGGCCGCCGTCTGTCCACTGTGCGTTCAGGCCACGGGCCAGACCGATTGGTGTGTCTTCGCCGATGTTTTTCGCAAAGATTTCACCATAGTTGCCCTGTGTCTCGATTGCGCGCTTGGCCCAATCTGCGTCCAGACCCAGCATCTCGCCCAGAGTACCTTCGCTGCCCAACAGGCGAGCGATCTCGGGGTTTGTTGTGCTTGAAGTCATCTCGGCAACGTTGGCAGAAGACACACCCAGCTCTTCAGCTGTGATCAGTGCGTTCAATGTCCAACGGACGATGTCGCCCCATTCGTTGTCACCGTGACGTACCAACGGGCCAAGTGGCTCTTTGGAGATGATTTCCGGCAGCAACGTGTGATCGCCAGGGTTTTCGAATGTGGCACGTGTAGACGCCAGACCAGAAGCGTCTGTCGTGTATGTGTCACATGCGCCGGCCAGATACTGCTGTGTACCTTCGGCGTTTGTCTCGATTGGCACAGGCTCGTAGCTGATGTTGTTGGCACGGAAGAAGTCCGCAAGGTTCAGTTCGGTTGTTGTACCTGTCTGGATACAGACAGTCGCGCCGTCCAGATCCTTGGCAGAAGAAACACCCAGTGCTTTGGGCACCATGAAGCCTTGGCCATCATAGTAGTTCACGCCAACAAAGTCGAACTTCAGGTCGACATCGCGTGACAGGGTCCATGTGGTGTTGCGGGCCAGCATGTCGATCTCGCCGGAAGCCAGCGCGGTAAAGCGCGTCTTGCCGGTTGTCGGAACGAATTCGACGGCTGTTGCGTCGCCAAGAACAGCAGCTGCAACTGCGCGGCATACCGCAACGTCAAAGCCTTTCCATTCGCCATTGGCATCGGGTGCCGCAAAACCGGCCAGACCGGTTGTAACACCGCAGTTCAGCTTGCCGCGTGCTTTTACGTCGTCAAGTGTCCCGGCAGCAGCAGCGCCAGCTGCCAGAGCGGCGACTGTCATTGCGCCGAAAAGTACAGATTTATTCATTGTTACCTCTTCCTGATAATCCGCCACGTT
>JBARCL010000071.1:0-13131 GCA_049794055.1 Sulfitobacter sp. | reverse complement strand
TGATGACCGCTGCGTTGATGTCACGCTGATCGCCGTAGTAGGTGTTGCCGTTGATCAGTGAATCGATGGAAACAGTGCTTTCGTAGCCATCGCTGCCCTGAACTGCGCCTGCTGCATCCACAGCCATGACACCGCCACCAGCTGTCAGATCGGCAAGACCGGCACCAGACAAGGTTACTGTGATGGATGCGTTACCGAGATAAGCAAGCGACGTTTGAACGCCGGGCAAATCTTCAGCAGCGCTACCACCAATGTTGCCTACCTGAGTGTCAGCACGTGCGTTGTCGAAATTGAACGCCCATACCGCAGATGCAACACCACCGTCGCTACGCACAACATCATCGCCTTCACCAGCGTTGATCATCGCCACGCCGACACCGTCAACGTCAATAACATCATTACCGGCACCGGTATTGATTGTAACGTTATCCAGAACAGCCTGGTTCAGCTGGTTGTTGCTGTTGGCTTCGACGTCAAACATGAAGTTCACGTTAACTTTGTCGTTGCCAGCACCGGTAGAAACGTTGATCGAGGAGTCTGCGAAATCAAGCGCATCGCCGTTCACTGAAAGGTTAACAGTGTCGTCACCGCCAGCTGTTGTGTAGCTATAGGCTTGGTTTGTCTCAAGACCATCCAACATACCGTTAAAGGTAACGTTTCCGCCACCCTGGGCTGTCAGCGTGTCAAGGTTGATGATGCTCTCGCTTGTACCAAGGTACAAATCGCCAAGGAATGCATCAGCGTTCACCAGCTTCAGGTCACCGTTTTCAACTGTCGAACCAACAGCGTTGAAACCGTCACGGACTTCAAGGCTTGCGTGTGTTGTACCGGATACAAACTCAGCAGCTGTTTCGATGTTCACAGTCGTCAGCTCATTGCCAGTAGACGTCAGTGTACCGATGCTGCTTGGCTTGGCGCCTGCAGCTGTGCCACCGGCACCCAACACATCAACGTTGAACACTTCGATACCGTCTGCGATGCCAGGCTGTGAGTCATCAGTCTTACCACCGATGATAAGGTTACCGCCGTCGCCACCACGGCCAGCTTTGTGCAGGTCGATGTCGATGGAAATTGGCTGATCTTGAACACCAAACTCAGCGTTGAAACGGCCGTAAACGTCATACTCGCCGATTGCTTCTTGAACACGCGAGAAACCTGTTGGTACGATCTGAGAACCGTCGCCGGATGTCAGGACGATCGCTGGGATGTCGTCAGACCGGGTGCCGTCATCAAGGAACGTGAAGTCAATGATGGTTGGATCCAGTGTCAGCGTTGTGCCAGCAGACAATGCGCCGGAAGCAATCTTGGCTTGAAGATCTGCCTGCAGTGCGTTCACGAAACCCTGGTGAGTACCGATGGTCTGCGCTTCTGGTGCGGAGATCGTCATGTCTGTTGTGGTGCCGTCAGCATTCACGAGGTCAAAACGGATACCGTCAACGTCAATTTGATCCAAGCGGTTCGCGTTGTTCAGGCGCTCTGCTTCTTCGTCGAGGATGAAGTAGAATGCTTTGCCTTCTGAAGACTGACCGGACAACAGATAGTCATTGTCAAACAAAACGGTCAGATCGGATGCGTCACCGTCCGAGTTGAAGTTGTCGGTGTGATCCATCGCAACTGTGATATCAGATGTGTTCCGATAGGCACCGCCACTTGTCAGCGTTGTCACGTTTTCGATCTTCAGGTCGCCATCGGAGAAGGTGGAACCGATTTCAACGTGGTCGGTGATGTGCTTGGCATCAACGATGATCGTATCATCAGCGTTCGCACCATCCTGAGTGTCGTCACGAGCTTCGATAGAAATCGTTTCGATATTCGCAATGCGTGGCTGGATGTCAGTCGCTTGGGAATTTTCGCCAGATACACCGAGGAACTCTTTAGACAATTCCGCGTACAGGCTATCGTTCCCTGCGCCACCATCAAGACGGTCAGCAGAAGACAGTGAGTTAGATACACCACCAGCGAATGGGTTTTGCTGGATGTAGGCGTTGAACTGGTCATCGTCCGCGGTGCCAGTCAATACGTCAGTTGAAGATGTCAGCGACAGCGTTTCGCCGGTAACCGGCCCTGGCGCAAAGAATCCGTCAGTTGTTGCTTTTGCTGCAACAACAGTGCTGGCATCCGACGTTACGCCATCGATGATCGACTTTGCGCTTGCCTGTGCGGCCGCGTTGTTTGGGTAATCAATGCTCGCAGCTTCAGCTGCATTGGTCCAGTCCACACCTACTTCGATTTTGTTCAGAATGGTTGTCGCATCCTGAGTTCCACCGTTAACATTTGTTGCGCCGGCGATGATTGCCAGGATAATCTCGCCAACAGGTGTCGTGCCGTTTGCCAGCTCACCAGACCAGAATTCCAAACCGGCGGCATCGGGCTCACGGTTGAACAGGTTCAGATATACGCTTGTGATGAAAGCAGCAGCGCTAACCGAACTTGGGTCAGAGAAAAACGGGTGCACACCCAATGTTTCTGTCTGAGTGGAGAAATCTGTTGCGATGTCATTCAGCCCGAGGCTGGTGTTCGCCAATGCATTTTCCCAAAAATTCAGGCCTGCTGAATCTGCCGCGCGATCATAGTAACCAATGTAGACCGCTGTGATTGCCTGCTCAGCAGTCAGCGAACTCAAAGAGATGGTCATAGCTGTTCTTCCTCTAATAATTTAGGGCACCTGATTGATAGGCCCTGTCAACGTTGCTTGCTGTCCCTAACCGTCCAACTACACATGCGTTGGGGCGAAAATTGCGCTTTTCTCCCGGCAGTACCGACAGGGTCAACTAGGATAGGCTTCTATAGCGTCGATTCCCATTCGACAAGGATAAATGTATAGCGAAACACATACCCTTGTACAGCAACTTACATACCATCGAAGGGAAGATGCGTAGTCATTTGATTTTACTATGCTTTTCATCGCCGCTTTTCTGTGATGTGGCGCATTCGCAACATCCTTTTTACTCCTCCGCACCGCTTTTATGGCAAAATTCCAGCCGAACCTCGGCAATTGTAAGACTGTTACACCTTCAGATTCATAGTTATTACCGGATATTATAAATTACCCGGTATTTATAGTTATTGGATAAAAATAAAAATCAGATAATTCAAATTATCTGATTAATTTTAGACTGGATAAATACATTTATCCGGTTAGACTATTAATCCGGTAAGTATTGATCAGGTAGGAACCTCTATGCCCACCATCGTCGTTGCCTCTCCCAAGGGGGGGGCCGGAAAATCTACAACAGCGGTGCTTTTGGGCACGGAGCTGGCCAGCGGGGGCATTCCCGTCACCATGTTGGATTGTGACCCGAACCGGTCTCTCACCCTCTGGGCCAGCAAGGCGGAATTGCCGGCAGGGATATCGGTTTTATCCGATGTTTCAGAGGCCGATATTGTACGCACAATCAAAGCCCATGACACCGATGGGCAAGTGGTCATCGTGGATCTTGAAGGAGTCGCATCGCGACTTGTTTCGCGGGCCATCAGTCAGGCAGATCTGGTTTTGACCCCGATGCGGGCCACGACGCTGGACGCCACAATTGGCGGGCGCGCCCTACAGCTGATTGCCGAAGAAGAAGAGGCGCTGGATCGCACCATTCCCCACGCCGTTGTCTTTACAATGACCAAGGCCATCCAATCCCGTCAGCACAAAGGTATTGCCCTTTCTCTGAAAGAGCAGGGCGTGGATGTTATCGATCCGCCCTTGATGGAACGGGCCGCCTACTCGGGGCTTTTTGCCTTTGGTGGAGATCTCCATTCAATGCCGCCGCAGGGCAATATGGCTGGGGCGCGTGACAATGCACGAGCCTTTGCCATGCAGGTCTACAAACGTCTGACAGGGGAGATTTAAGATGGCAGATTCCAATCCTTTCAGCATCTCGCTCAGCCCCGGAAAACTGCGCAGTAAACCGAAAGATGCCAGCCCGCAAACTGTCGCCAAGTCAGATGAGGCCGCTGAAAAACATGGGTTTGTCGAGCGCACTCCGAAAAAGCGCAGAGGCCGCAAGCCAAGCCCGCGCACGGGACAGGTCCACGCCAAGGTGATGCCGAATGTGGCCAAGGAAATCTCCCACGAGGCCGCGGCACGCGGGGTCCAGCAAGGGGTTCTGATCGAGGAGGCCTGGGCGCTTTATAAGGCTGCGCAAAAATCAGATAGGTGAGCCGTCATCGGGTCATGCCATCAGATGCTTTGTAAGATCACACACCGGTCATCCAAAAGTACGTTAGCATTTGTGCGCACCGCGTTTCTTGCAAAAGCTCAAAAAGTGTTTGTTCGCATTTTTCACCGGTATGCCTTTGTCTAACACCCAAGAACGCCACTCATTTTCCAGATGGTGCATGTCCCACCCCGGCGCGAAGTGGCGTGCTTCCTCATGTGTGTCCGGGGCAAGCCGCAGCTCGAACAACGAGAAAGGAAGGGCCGTTTCCTCGATGCCCTTTTTGGGGCGCACGATCACGATATCGCCCTCTATGGCAAAGGCATAATCCGGCATGTGATCATGTGCTACATCATCCTCAATGACCTTGCCAAGCAGGCGACGAAACTCCTTGAGCGTGGAACTTGACCCACATTTATCCCTGAGTAGTTCTGCCCCGACTTTCCATACGCTTTGCCCCCCGCAATGCTTGCGCGCAATTTCGTACAGCCGCCGTTCGAGCGGTTTCCGCAGTTTGAAATACTGCCGGTTCAGTGTCAGGACGTGATTGTTTTCAATCGCGTCAAATACCCAGTCTGACAGTGTGACTTCGACATCAAGCATGCGCCCGTCGCGGGTTTCCTTCACAATCTCGGCGGAGTCGATCAAGCCGAAAACCTTGAAGTATTCCTTGCCGCCCTGGCGCAGATTGGTTTCGATCTGAGTGCCTTGCAGGCGACGCAGGGCATCTTTCAACAGCTCGTATCCACGCCCAGAAGTCTGTCGATTGGTGGCCACAAGCAAGTCATAGGCTTTGAAACGCATACGCCGCTGCACGGCTCGTCCATCATTGAGCGCAGCCATGCATTGGCTAATGCAGTAGATCAGCACATCGCGGTCATGGACCGTAGCCAGCCCCGTGCGGGACGGCGCAATCTGTATCCAGTTTTCACCCCGCTCATAGCGACGTGTGCGCATGTCGGGTTTTGTTGAAAGCGTGAAGACTGGATTTTCCATCGAGGACATATCCCCTTTGGGGACCGCATCGACGATATCGCACACAAAAAGGTCACGCTGGGGGTGTCTGTCTGGAAGCAACGGCGAACGCTGAGAAGGCAAAAACTCTTTCGTCATTTCACACACCGCCTTTCAAAAATAGATTCGTCATTTCACACACCACGACCCACTATCGTCACTTCACACACCTGTCGTCAAGTTTCGTCACTTCACACACCATCTTTCGTCACTTCACACACCATCTTTCGTCACTTCACACACCAAATTCCAATTTTCAGGTCAAATTTACCTGAATTTTCAACTTCTTACGGGAAACGTAAAATCCTGTAACTCTATTATAACTCTATTTAACTCTCTCAGATGGACGGAACACACCGAAAATATCACTCCACGTAAAACACGCAGGCATCAAAACCTGTTGTAGTCGTTGTCCAAGAAGCACCAAGGACAGCGCAGGATGAAGCGTTGCTAGCTAAGAAGCGAGGAAGCAGCACCGTCATTGCCAAAGCCAGAACGAATGCGCCCAGAACAAACCATCTGCGACGATCCATGAACCATCCCACTTTAACCTCACGGGCGCGGATAGCGTTGATCACATCCCACTTGTCCTTTTCAGCCTCCTTTAGAACACCGAGAGTCTGGGTTGTTTTCTGATCCAACAGGCTAGCGACTTGGATCATCAGTCTCAAAGGCTCGGTCACCTTTCCGGTGATGGTTTCGCCCACCAGCTCACCGTAGGCTTTCGGATCGGTCTGCGCCTTGGCCGCAAACGCCGCTTGTCGCGCTTCCGTCGCCGTTTTGTTGAGCCGGTCCAGTACTTGGGTGTTAGCATCCACGCGATCCGACACGCTGGCCATGACCGTAGAAAGCAAATCAAGCGTTTCACGCAGTTCATCGTCTGG
Organism: Sulfitobacter sp.; assembly: GCA_049794055.1. Classification (GTDB taxonomy): domain Bacteria; phylum Pseudomonadota; class Alphaproteobacteria; order Rhodobacterales; family Rhodobacteraceae; genus Sulfitobacter. Next base: position 7,085 of record JBARCL010000071.1, on the reverse strand, counting down.
AAGGGTAGGGGGCGTATTTGTCATCTTCGGGTTCCTTTCCGGATCAGTGACCTTGTGGGACAAACAGCCCCGCAAATTCAGGGTCAGCGTAGTAGCGTAGCTTTTGCGCAACCGCCGTGGCCTGCCCTTGAACCCGCAGGAGCTGATTTTCGGGACGGAGCTGCATAATCTCATCAGGGGTCAACAAATCGCGCCCGGTGAGATTGTTGCTGAAGCTGGGGGCGTCACCCGGCTTGTAGCTGTCGGTTTGATAGCCAGTGGTTTCCTGACCCATCATCTGGCTCAGCCATTTGGCTGTTTCAAAATCGTTCACCCCAAAGACCTGTTGCACCCCGGCATTGGCAATGAAGGTTCCGGCCCGTTCGCCGTAAAGGTCTTTGAGTTGGCTCATATCCTGTAAAATCGGCCAAAGCTGAAGACCGTACCCCGCCATCAGCCCCATTGCGCGTTCTACAGCCTCAAGACGGCCCAGAGCTGCAAACTCATCCAGCAGGAAGAGGGCAGGGGCCTTGAGGCGCTGAGAGGACACCTGAGCGCCCAAAGGGGCCGCCAGTGTCGCTGACACCTCAGCGTCCCGAGCAATGTCCTGGAGCGCCTGAGAGACCAGAAGACGTAGCCAGCGGCTGTAAGCGTCCATCCGGTTCGGTGGCAGTACCAGAAATACCGACGTGATCCGATGGCGCAGGTCCGAGAAGTGGAAATCTGAGCGCGACAGCACTTTGGCAATCCTAGGACTGTCCAGAAAGTGGGTATGGCGCTGTGCGTTCGACATGACCGAGGCGGCTTCACGATCCGCCTTGCCAAGGAACCGATTGGCGGCGCGGGCAATCAAACCGCCTGCCTCGTCGCTATCTTGCATCAGCTCCAGAAGCGCCCGCAACCGATACGGGGGCAGGGTGAGATACTCTCGAACGGTCGCAAGGGTCCGGCGGTCTCGTTCCTCGTGGCAGACGCAGAACATGATCAGCCCACCTAGGATGGCCTTGGCTTCTTCGTTCCAATGCGCTTCCGAGATTTGTCCCGGCGGGTCCATCACCAGCGCCTCTGTCAGGGAGGCGGCATCCTCGCCCAGATCAAGGCTGTCCGGTGTGAGCCTATCCAGTGGATTATAGGCCGATGACGATATGCCAGAGACCTCAAACGGATCGAGGACATGTAGGTTCCCAAACCGCCGCCGCGCTTCTCCGGCGATCCTTGCATTCTCACCCTTAGGATCAATCACCAGCACCGAGCGTTCCGCCGTCAGTAAGTTGGGGATCACGGTTCCGACACCCTTACCCGCCCGCGTCGGTGCAAGGGTGATCAGATGGGCGGGGCCGCCATAGCGCAGCAACCGCCCGGTATGGGGGTTTCGCCCGATCAGCAGACCATCCGTGCCTTCCAGCTTTCTAAGCTCCTTGCGGTTAGCGAAGCGAGCCGACCCGTGGCTGTCGCGGTTCAGCCCGAAGAATGTCTCCGCGCCGGAGCGCATGAGCCAATCCCGAGATCCGAAGACCGCTCCCACGAACATGAGGGGCACGAAGACCAGCCAGTGCCACCCGCTTGCTCCGGGTTCTTGATCGAAGAAGGCGAAGATGAACGGCGTAGCGATCAGCATCCCGATCCCTGCGCCGAGACATACCCAAAGGATCATCCAGCCGAGCAGAAACGGCGTGAAGATCACCCGCTGCAAAACAAAAAACAGGCTCCCGAAGATGGAGATCATGGCCCGCATCAAGACGACGTGTCCGAGTCAGCTTCAGGAGGGGCAGGGGAGGTATCAGACACCGGTCCATCCCAATTCAAAAACGCCTTCTGATCCTGTTGCCGGGGCAGGTTCCGAACCAGCCGATCCAGCATGGCCGCAGCGTTGTTATCCCGTCCCGCCAGATCAATCAGAGCGCCGCCCAAGATCACCTTGCGCCGTGTATCCATCTTACGCTGTTTGGTGGCTTCCCGATTGCGGATGCCCTGTAGCCGCGCCTTGGCCTGGGCAAATCGTTTCTCTGCGCGTTCGAGTTCTGTGTCCGCCATTCTGAGAGTCCATCCCGTGACATGATTCTCGCTATGATTGAAACAGCCATCATCCGTGTAAGATCACAAGTGGCATTTCAATTCACATTCATCTGTCGGCGGAACACGGCGGATTGAAGATCTGTTTTTGGCGGAGGATTGCAAGAAAGAGCAGGGGGAGAGGTCTGTACTTGAACGGATGCCGTTGTGTGCAAACCCTGAGCTGAGAAACAGAGAAGGGCGCACTTATGCAAACTCTACACCTGCGGTTTCGAGATTTGCGTGCTATCCTCTTGGGGGAAACCCCCAGCCGATGGCCAACCCCTTCGCTGCGTACCGCCGCGACATGGAAGGGCGCGTTGCCCCTTCCAAACCTTCCCAGACCAACCTTGGCGGTTGGAGCGCATCTCGAAACCTCGCACCAGCGTTTCGACCGATGCCCCACGGTGGGGGCCGGTTTGACGATGGACTCGAAGTTTCGGGAGCCTTGTGTCGTCGGACCCGCCGGTGCCAACACGAGCCGGGTTTGCTTGTCGCAAACCGCAGAGAACACCCCACATCCGTTGCACGAACCAAATGGTCCCCCGGGCCATTTGCAAGAAGCTCGCTTACCCCATCATAAGGCTGGGCAGGCTGTGGGGTGTTCTCTGCAAGCTCCGTTCTCAGAGGTGCTGCACACCCCTTCGACGGGGCTGTCTTTCCCCCTCCGACCCCAGCGTTGTGGGGCGCGGGCCTACGGGGAAAAGACGGCTGACCGGACAGCCAATGTCGGGGCATTGGCTGGGGTCAGCAGCGGCGCGTTACAGCGGCGTTTGCATCTCTGTTCGGCGGTGCGCTGATGGCCAGCTACCACCTCTCTGTGAAGACGATCAAACGCAGCGCTGGTCGCACCGCAACGGCGGCAGGAGCCTACCGTGCAGGCGAGCGCATCGAGTGCCAGCGCGAGGGTCGCATTCACGACTATACCCGCAAGCAGGGCATCGAGGAGACGTTTATCATCGCCCCCAAAACTGCCCCGTCTTGGGCGCAGGATCGTGCGGCACTTTGGAACGCCGCCGAGGAAAGCGAGACCCGGCGCAATGCCGTTACCGCCCGCGAATGGGAATTGTCCTTGCCGTCAGAGATCAGCGCCGAGGACCGGTCACAGATCACCCGCGTGTTCGCCGAAGAGCTCGTCAGCCGTTATGGCGTCGCGGTGGATGTGGCAATTCATGCGCCGAACCGCGAGGGCGACCAGCGTAACCATCACGCCCATGTCTTGACCACCACCCGGCAGCTTGAACCGGACGGGTTCACGACCAAGACCCGCGTTCTCGATTCCGCCAAAACCGGCGGGGCCGAGATCGAGCAGATGCGGGGTGTCTGGGCCGAATTGCAGAACCGCGCATTGGAGCGGGCAGGGGAGGTGGAACGCGTCGACCATCGGTCCCTTGAGAAGCAGCGGGAGACGGCACACGAGCGTGGGGATGATTTGAAAGCCGAGGAGCTGAACCGCGATCCAGAGTTGAAGTTGGGACCAGCAGCAAACTCAATGGAGCGGCGCGAAAAGCAAGCGGCAGAACGTGATGGGCGGGAGTATGTGCCTATCACGGAGCGTGGAGCCGTGGTCCATGCGGCCCGTCAGGCGCGGATGGCATTCCAGGAGATGCGGCAGCGGCTGGACGTGGCGCAGGAAACATATGGCGCAGCCCGCGAGGAAGGGCAGGGGCGTGTGTCTGCCGGTCTGGCGGCTCTCAGGGCTGCAACAGCGAAGAACCGTAGTGCAGAGCATAACCCGGAGAATGTGCGGGAACGGTTGGCACAGATCATGGATAGATCGCGGCACCGGGACGACACGCCGGAACCGCAGGCCGGAGCGGGCAATTATGCCCGTGAGCGGCTGAAGTCCATTCTGGAACGCGACGCCGTGCAGGGTCCACAGCTGGACGGGTATAGCGAGCTGGAGCAGAATGGGGGACGGTCTGAGAAGGAAGAACGCAAGCCATCTGTGAAGGAACGCCTTGATGAAGTGCTAAACAAGCCCCGAGAAAAGCTGGGTTTTGAAGATGATCGAGATCTGGAGTTGGATGAAGGAGAAAAGGAGATATCACGTGACGTGGACCGTGACAGAGGGCACAGTCTGTAATGCTATATTGACACTCAGCGGTGCGTTCCCCTGAGGCTTTCGCGGGTAAATTTTTAAGTGTAATTACAAGCTTTAGATTGCAAACTTTGCAATCAAGTGGCTGCATCTTCCGGGCCCAGTGTGATAACATGAAATCACTTGACGCGGTGTGCAATAACACGAAATTAGAACGCATGGTGGGTAATGATACGAAAATACGATCCTCTCTAATGTCGGATCGAATGCAACAAGGCGATTTCTTCGTCTGTGATATCTTTGATGCCGCGCCCAAGGGCGACATGGCGTCAATGGAACATCCTGTATTCTCGATCTCGACAAAGCCGGACAGGAAAATCCGCCGGTACGAGAACGGCGATGTCTTTGTCGAAGTTGTTCCTTCAGTTAAAGGGCTGGCGACGGTCTATGATCGTGACATCCTGATTTTCTGCATCTCGCAGGTTATCGCGGCCTTAAACGAAGGCCGCGAGGTCAACCAGACCGTAAGGTTCAAGGCTTTTGACCTTCTTACCTCAACGAACAGGGGCACTGATGGGCGCGGGTACGAACAACTCAGGGCTGCGTTTGAACGGCTTTCAGGGACTCGCATTGCCACAAACATCACCACGGCGGACACAGAGGTGTTGGATGGCTTTGGTTTGATAGATCGCTACCGCATCGTGCGTGAAACCCGTGATGGCCGGATGCAAGAGATCGAAGTCAAACTATCAGATTGGGTTTTCAATGCGATCAATGCGCGTGAAGTTCTCACGTTAAGTCGGAACTACTTCCGCTTGAGAAAACCGTTAGAGCGGCGGTTATATGAGATTGCGCGTAAGCACTGCGGCTTCAAGAAGCGCTGGGTTATCAGCCTCACGAAGCTAAAGGAGAAATGCGGTTCCTACTCCACTGACAAGGAGTTCAAACGCCTGGTTTCCAAAATTGTTGCCGAGGATACCGCCCATGATCACATTCCGGATTACAGTCTTCGGCTAGAGGGATCACAGGCGGTTTTCTACTCACGCGGCTCCGTTCCAACACGGCACGAAGACGTATTCGAAGGACGTCTTGAACCGGACGCCTATGACGTAGCCCGGGACGCGGCTCCTGGGTGGGACACTCGGCATCTGGAAGAAGAATGGCGGCGCTGGTGTGGTCAGGAAGAGATCGAGCCGAAGCATCCGACCAAACATTACATCAAGTTTTGTGAAAGCTGGTTCGAGAAAAGAGGCCGTCCGTGACCGCCCTGACAGCAAATATTTGAACAGCATCCGTTTTCGTGAGGTTGCATCATCGGATATGATGTTTAGGGAAAGGGCTGAGAAGGAGATCTACCCATGAAACCCCTCAAACGGTTTGAGCGCTATTTATCAGCTATTTTCACGCTGGGTCGGATCAAAGGTCTGGCCAAAGACGCCCACCGTGGTGTGGAACAAATTCACCCGCGCGTTGATCATCTGGAAAACAATACCAACCAGATCGAGCGTGATCTCGCCGCCATGCAGACCAGCCTGGACGCCCATTTGGAAGATGCCGATGGCCGCACGCGCCGGCTGTTCGATTGGATCGGGCGCCATGAAAGCTTGGCTGAAGACCTCGTCGCTGATTATCGCCGTGAAAGCACGATCCTCAAACGTACCGGTCAGTCCGATACCGCTCTGTTGGCACGGATGTTTTCGGACCTGTCACGTCGTTTAGATGCCGCACCAAAAGGGCAGGGCGGCAAATCCACACCACCTACCAAACCCTCAAATTCTATAACACTCCCCTCCACCGACGGCTTTGATCTGTTCAAGGACAGTTTCTATCATCGCCTTGAAAACCAGTTCCGTGGCGCGCCCGAAGAAATTGCCCGTCGTTTGCGCGTTTACCTGCCCGACGTCGAAGCCGCATGGCTGCGCACGGGCAAGCTGCACGCGATGGACATCGGCTGCGGGCGCGGGGAATGGCTCGGCCTGCTCAAGGCTCACGGCATTGCAGGGTTTGGGATCGATACCAACGCCGTGCAGATCGAAGAAGCCAAAGAGGCCGGCCTTGACGTCCGCCTTGGTGACGCGCTGCAAGCACTGGCCGATCAGGAGGACAACAGCCTCAGCGTCATCACCGCCCACCACCTCATCGAACACCTGCCGTTTGACGCCGTCGCATGGATCACCCGCGAGGCGGGCCGTGTCCTTGCCCCCGGCGGGTTGCTGCTGTTCGAGACGCCAAACACCCGCAATGTGCTGGTCGGGGCGACAACCTTTCACACCGATCCCACGCATCTTAAACCGATGCCCGAACAGGTCATGGGCGTGCTGTTTGAAACCGCAGGGTTTGATCCCGTCGACATTCGCGGCCTCAACCCGCACGCGCGTTTCAACGAATTCCTTGGCAAACCCGATTTCAACGACGAACTCGCCTTTTTGATGTTCGGCCCCCAAGATCTTGCCATTCTTGGCACCAAACCAAAGGACACCTAAGCCATGCGCATCGGAGTCCTCAGAACCCAAGTGCCCTTTGTCACCGGTGGTGCCGAGCGTCATGCGGCTAACCTTGTGCACGCCCTGAACCAGCGCGGTCATGAGGCTTGCGAAATCACACTGCCCTTCAAATGGTATCCGGGCGAGGTGCTGGCCGATCACATCATGGCAGCCAAGCTGATCGACGTTTCCGAAGTCGAAGCCGTGCCGGTAGACCTGACGATTGGCCTCAAGTTTCCCGCCTACCTTGCCAACCATCCCAACCGGATGTTCTGGGTGCTGCACCAACACCGCCAAGCTTACGACCAATGGGATCTGGGCACCTCCGACCTGTTGGATGATCCGCAAGGCGAAGCTCTGCGGGCCCTCATCACAGAGGAAGACCGCGCCGCGTTTGCCAGCAGCCCCCATCCGATCTACGCCAACTCCGGCAATGTCGCGGGGCGTTTGAAAAAGCACCTCGATATCGAAGCGAGGCCGCTCTACCACCCGCCGCCCAACGCCGAAAATTTACGCACGGGTAGTTACGG
>JBARCL010000070.1:0-61866 GCA_049794055.1 Sulfitobacter sp. | reverse complement strand
AGGGCGGCATGGCGGCCATGTTCACGATGATGAACAATGCGCGATTGGGTGTTGGCGGGCAAGGAATTGGCGTAGCCGAAGCGGCGTTTCAACATGCGCTGGGCTATGCATTGGAGCGCAAACAGGGGCGCACGGGGACCGACGGCACCGGCAGCATTGTGGAGCACGCCGATGTGCGCCGGATGTTGGCGGTCATGAAAGCGGATGTATTTGCGGCCCGCGCGATTGCCCTCAGCTGCGCCTATGCGCTGGATATGGCCAATGCCACGGGTGATTCTGTGTGGCGCGCAAGGGCGGCTTTATTGACGCCGATTGCCAAGGCGTTTGGCACCGATACCGGCTGTACTGTGGCCGATATTGGCGTGCAGGTACACGGTGGCATGGGCGTGATCGAAGAAACCGCAGCCGCGCAATTCAGCCGTGATGTGCGTGTGACCACGATTTACGAGGGCACCAATGGCATTCAGGCAATGGACCTTGTGGCGCGTAAGATGATGGACGGTGGCGAGGCGGCGGGCCTGTTGCTGGATGAAATGGAAGAGGACATCGAAGCGGCGCGTCCTGATTTCCCCAATATGGCCGACGCGGTCTGGCAGGCCTGTGAAAGCATGCGCGAGGCTACCGAATGGTTGGTGGCACAAGACAACATGAACAACCGTTTCGCCGGGGCCGTGCCCTATCTGCGGGCCTTTGCGCGGGTGCTGGGTGCGCAACTGCACCTCAAAGCCGCGATGGCCGATAAAGGCGGCCCACGTGAAAAGCTGGCGCGGTTCTACATTCTGCGGATGTTGCCCGAACATGCAGGCCTGCTGGTACATGCGCAGGCCGGCGAAACGGATCTGTTCGCCGTGACCCCCGATGCGCTGGCGTCCTGATGGCGGATATTGCACCCGCCGGTCTGCGTTACCCGCATGACACGCCGCCTGCCCCTGGAACCGAAGCGATCAAAGTCGCGCCCGGTGTCTTGTGGCTGCGCATGCCCCTGCCGATGAAGCTGGATCATGTGAATATCTACGCTTTTGACGAGGGCGACAGCTGGACAATAATTGACACCGGATTTGCATCAAAGAAATCCAAGGCAATCTGGACTGAAATGCTGGCTGGCCCAATGGGTGGCAAGCCGGTCAGCCGTGTTGTTGTCACTCATCACCATCCCGACCACATCGGGCTTGCCGGTTGGTTTCAGACGGAGCACGGGGCCGAACTGGTTACAACCCGCACGGCCTGGCTGACGGCGCGTATGCTGACACTGGACGAACAAGAAGTGTCACCGGAAGAGACGCTTGCGTATTATAAGCTCTCGGGGATGGACCCTGCGATGCTGGAGAAACGGCGCGCGGACCGGCCCTTTAACTTTTGCGACATTGTTGCGCCTTTGCCGCTGGGGTTCACGCGGATCAAACAAGACGACACCCTTCAGATCGGCGGACGCACATGGGATGTCCACATGGGAAATGGCCACGCGCCGGAACATGCGACCTTCTGGAGCAGAGATGACAATCTGGTGATTTCGGGTGATCAGATTCTGTCTTCAATCAGCCCCAATGTCGGAGTTTATCCAACCGAGCCGATGGCCGATCCGATTGGCGAATGGCTTGAGGCTTGTGAACGGCTGGCCCCGCTGGCACGTGATAATCATCTGGTATTGGGCGGGCACAAGCTGCCGTTTACAGGTTTGCCCAAACGCATGGAACAGTTGATCGATAATCACCACGGGGCGCTGAAACGGTTGGGCGCCTTTATCGACACGCCAAAATCCGCGTCGGAATGTTTCTCACCCTTGTTCAAGCGTAAAATCGGTGAGGCCGAATACGGCCTGGCACTGGTTGAAGCGGTTGCGCATTTGAGCCACCTTTATCAAAGCGGTCTTGCCACCCGTGCCCTGCGCGCGGAAGATGGCGCGTGGGTGTATAAAAGCAAGGGGTGATGCGTAATGGATAACCAGATCAAAACAGCCGCCGAAGCGGTTGAAAGCGATGCTTTACCCCGGTGTCACGAGGTGCATTCCAACCCCGATCAACCCAAAGCCAGTTCTGAAAACCTGCCCAAATCTGTCAAAGCCGAACCGATTGCCCAAAAGAGCGTGGCGCAATGGGCGTATGAACGTACGGTGCTTTATCTAAAAAACTTCGAAGAGCAATTGGACAACGAACACGAGATCGCCATGGGGTTCACCGGTGGCGATGCCGGGGTGCTGCGTATCGAAGGGATGGGGTATTTCGACCCCGATATCGTGACGTTTTACGGGTCCGACCCTGCAGGCGGGCGCACACAGCTGGTTCAACATGTCAGCCAGTTGAACGTGATGCTGCGCGCTTTGCCCAAGGCGGTAAAGGGTGGTGAACCCAACCGGATCGGTTTCCGGCTGGTCGAGGACCTGGAGAAATCTCAGGACGACGTCAGCTGAAACACAACCAATTGAGGCATTTTGACTGCGTGACAGGGCGTCTCAAATAAGGTAACCAGCCGCAAACCAAATATCTGAAGGAACAAACAGATGGCCGATCATGAACATGGCTCAATGGATTACAGCGAACAGCAGAAAATGTTCGACGGATTCATGTCCTTTGTCACAAAAACAGTCGTAACGATCATTGTCGTACTGGTGTTGATGGCGATTTTCGCGACCTGAGACCACAGATCGTGAAGTTCCGCCACTGTCACAACCGCGCCCTAGACGGCGCGGCGTAAGACTGGCGTGTGATGTATCAATTTGACGGTGCGATGTACGCACGCGCGGGGCCTCCCTTTTACAGGTCCCCTGTCGAATCAAGCAGGGGAATTTTCTTGTGAAACGCCTATTTGTCAGTCTGGCACTTGTTGGATTTGTTTCGGGATGTGCGGCCAACACGGGTGGCGACAGTTCGTTCGAGGAGATTGCTGCCGTGACCTATCGCGCAGGCGGGCAACCTTCGCTGACGCTTTTTACCATGGTAAACAACAGAACCGGCGGCGGCGGGCATAGTTCGCTGATGGTCAGCGGTTCAGAGCGGGTGATATTTGATCCGGCGGGGTCGTTCCGCGATGACCGTGTGGTTGAACGTGGTGATGTGCTTTATGGCATGACACCGGGATGGGTGCAGGCCTATAAATCCGCCCACGCCCGATCGACCTTTCATGTGGTCTCACAGGAAATACCGGTTACTGCCGCGCAAGCCGAACAGGCCTTGCGGCTGGTAAAGGGAAATGGCGGCGTGCCCGGCATTTTTTGCGCAAATGCGACCTCGGCAATTCTGGCGCAGATTGACGGTCTGCCAAAAGTGTCGAGCACGTTTTACCCGACCAAATTGATGGCTCAGATCGAGAGCTTTCCAAATGTTACAACAAGCAAACTGTTCGAAGATGATCCGGACGATCTGCTTGGCGCCGTGCGCGATGCGGCCCTATCCCAGTAGATAAAGCATCCCGTAAAGGGTGATGCCGCCGGCGAGCATGGCACCCAAGACATTTTTCGTGATCAACCCGACGGTAAGCGCCGCTGCCGCTGCCGCAAGCCGCGCGGGGTCGGGTTCACCGCCCGTTGCAGTTGGCCAAAGCACCTGCGGGGCCACGAGTGCGGGCAGAACGGCCACTGCTGTATAGCGCAAATGACGCAGCAACCATGCAGGCATCTGGCGATCCCCTACAAAACCGGTAAAGGCAAAACGCAGCAGGAAGCTGCCGACGCCCAGGCCGATGATCACAATCCAAAGGGTGGTCTTATCAATCATTCCCGTCCCCTTTCTGCGCGAGGTGTTTTTCAAGGGCAGCCCCGGCGAGCATGCCCGCAAGCCCGCCGATGATGACGCCCATAGAATAGGGCACACCCGCCGCCAGCAGGCTGACCACCACCGCAACAAAGGCGGCCAGAACATGCGGCAGGGTGCGGAACATCGGAGCAATCATCGCCAGAAATGTAATGGGAATCGCAAAATCAAGCGCCCAGCTGTCTGGGACCTGCGTACCCAACACGGCCCCCACGACTGTAAAGATATACCACAAGGGGGCGACAGGCGCGACGGCGCCAAAGAAATAGGCGACCCTTTGAGGCACAGTCATTTCGGGCCGTTTCTCGAACTCGGCAATGGACACGACATAGGATTGATCGACAGTCAGGTAGGCCGCAAAGGCCCGCTGCCATAATGGGGCAGACCCGATATAGGGCGTCAGCGAGGCGGAATACATCGCCATACGCAGGTTCACGGCCAGCGCTGAGGTCAACACAATCACGGTCGGCGCTTCTTCTTGCAGCAGTTGTAGGGCGGTGAATTGTGCCGCGCCTGCAATGACCACCAATGAAAACACCAGTGATTCCAAGACACTCAGCCCCGCTTCGGTGGCGATCAGGCCAAACAGGGATGCAAAGGGGATGATCACCAGAATAAACGGTGATCCGTCGGCGCAGCCTTTGAGAAAGGCAGATTTCACGGTGGTGGTGGTCATACGAAGCCCCTAGATTACTTTCATGCCTAGCGACAACCAGTGGGGGATACAATTGGCCCAAGACCCTGATATCACCGATTATCTAATTGCTCCGGATCCATCTGCCGCGCGTTTGACCCGTGCCGTACGCGGTGTTGACCACGAGGGGCGGGAAATCACCCTGAATGTGGTTGAGGAACGCCCTCTGACGATTTTCCTGAACGCGCAGGAAATCGTGACCGCGATGACAATCGGCGACTATCCCGAATACCTTGCGCTGGGGTTTTTGCGCAATCAGGGGATGCTGCGCACCGACGAAGACATCACCCGTGTCGAATATGACGAAGAGCTGGAAACCGTGGTTGTCCGCACGGCACGGGCCACAGATTACGAAGACAAGATGAAGCGCAAGACACGGACTTCCGGCTGTGCTGTGGGCACCGTCTTTGGCGATATGATGGAAGGGCTGGAAGGCGTGGTTTTACCGCAAACTCCTGTCCGCACCTCATGGCTTTACGCGCTGTCAGCGCGGATCAATCGTACGCCCTCGCTGTACCTGGAGGCGGGAGCCATACATGGAACAGTTCTGTGTGAGGGCGATAAGCCACTGGTCTATATGGAAGATGTGGGGCGGCATAACGCTGTGGACAAGATCGCGGGCTGGATGCTGTCTGAAGGTGTCTCTGCACGGAACAAAATTCTTTATACCACAGGCAGGCTGACATCGGAAATGGTCATCAAGACGGCGATGATGGGTATTCCGGTACTGGCTTCGCGCTCGGGGTTTACGGCGTGGGGTGTTGAAATTGCGCAGCAGGTGGGGTTGACGTTGATTGGCCGTATGAAAGGCAAAAGGTTTGTCTGTCTCAGTGGTGAAGACCGTCTGATCCGCGATGCAGACCCTGCATTGATTGGCGACGAACCCAAGCGCTCGGGTCGCAAGGGGGCGGTATGAAGCAGCCACTTGGTGTAATCCTTGCTGGCGGGCAAGCCACCCGTATGGGTGGCGGTGACAAGGGGTTGTTGCGGCTTGGCGGGCAAACATTGCTGGATCATGTGATGGACCGGCTGGCGCCTCAGGTGGCCGAGGTGGCGTTGAACGCCAACGGTGATCCAGCGCGGTTCAGTGCATTTGATTTGCCAGTCTTGGCTGATTCCATCGACGGTTTTGCGGGGCCCCTCGCCGGGGTTCTGGCAGGTCTGGACTGGGCTGCAATGCGGGGGGGCGAAACCATCGTGACCGCCGCCGCTGATACGCCGTTTTTCCCCTGTGATCTGGTGCCTCAATTGTTGCTGCAAAGCGAAGGCATGACACATCCTTTGGTGTTGGCCGCGACGCCTGATGCAAAGCGCGGCACTGCGCGGCACCCAACGTTCGGGCTGTGGCCCGTGGCGCTGCGCGACGACTTGCGTGCGGCCCTGAAAGGGGGCTTGCGCAAAGTGGTCTTGTGGACCGAAACCCATGATGGACGCGAGGCACTGTTCCCGCAAGAGCAGGCGTTTTTCAATGTGAATACCCCCGAAGATTTGGCGCAAGCGGAGGCAATGTTATGAAGCTATACGGGATCGTCGGGTGGAAGAATGCAGGCAAGACGGGGCTGATGGAGCGTCTGGTAACTGAAATTACAGGCCGTGGAATTACGGTTTCAACCGTCAAACACGCGCATCATACCTTTGATGTCGATCACGCGGGCAAGGACAGCTTTCGTCATCGCACTGCTGGGGCGACCGAGGTACTGTTGGCGTCACGCAACCGTTTCGCCCTGATGCATGAGCTGCGCGACGAGGCGGAACCAACTTTGACTGAGCTTCTGACGCGGTTAAGCCCGGTTGATCTGGTGTTGATCGAAGGTTACAAGCGCGACGCTCATCCCAAGATCGAAGCGCACCGCAGCGTCACCGGAAACGCCTTGATTGCGCCTGAGGATCCCACGATCCGCGCCGTAGCCAGCGACACCCCTCTTGATCTGGATATCCAGGTGTTTGACTTGAATAGCACAGTCCAGATCGCTGATTTTGTTCTGTCCGAGGTCGGGTTGTGCTAGGCTTTGACACAATCGTTGCGGTCGATTGGTCCAGTGGAAACGATACTGGTACGAACCCTTGCAAGGATGCGATTTGGGTCGCCGTGAACCGGAACGGTCAGGCAGATGAACCGGTCTATATACGCAACAGGCAGTTGGCCGAGGACTGGCTTGCTGGGTTGTTTGCCGCGGAACAGGCTGCGGGACGACGGGTCTTGGCCGGTTTCGACTTTCCGTTTGGGTATCCCGGCGGTTTTGCCAAGGCACTGACCGGGTCTGCTGAACCACTGGCTGTGTGGGATTGGCTGGAAAAACGGATCAAGGATAGCCCGAAGGTGAACAACCGGTTTGATCTGGCCGGTGCGATCAACATTGAAATTGGCCATGGCAAGGGCCCGTTCTGGTTTAATGGATTGCGGCGCGAGATCCAAGCGCTTGGACGAACCAAAGACGGCTATGCAAACCCATTTGCTGACCGGCGGCAATGTGAAGCGCAAGCCAAAGGTGCGTTTACCTGTTGGCAGATGGGGGGCGCAGGTGCTGTTGGCGGACAGGTGATGACAGGTCTGCCTGTTTTGGCGCGGCTTAGACGGCAGTTCGATGTGGCCGTCTGGCCGTTCCAGCCGCTTGATACTGCCATAGCATTTGTTGAGATCTGGCCATCCCTTACGGTTGCTTCACCTCCGCAGGGACAGATAAAAGACGCATGGCAAGTTCTAGAAGTCGCGCGTCAAATCGCTGCTCTTGAAATGTCACGCCTGACCGAAATCCTAGAGGTACATGCCCCGGAGGAGGGTTGGATTTTCGGCCTTGGATTTGAAGCGGAGCTGAACACGCCGCCGCTTCGCAACGATTGCTTTGCCTTGCCGGCAGGGGTGCACTGGACGCCGGTGAACGAAGCACTGACTTTGCTAAAGGATCGGCTGGCGCCGGTAACGGGCACGGAAACTTTACCCGCTACGCAGTCTTTGGGGCGCATTCTGGCAGCACCTGTCGCGGCGTCTCGATCAAATCCTCCCCTGCCCAATACTGCGGTTGATGGCTATGGTTTTGCCGGTGGCCGTGGCGCAGGCCCACATGTCCTGCCACTGGCAAAAGGGCGTGCTGCGGCAGGTGATCCGCCAGCGGATCTGGCGGAAGGCTATGCCGTTCGTGTACTCACCGGGGCCGCTTTGCCACGGGGTGTCGATACGGTGGTACTGCAAGAAGATGTAGCGTTGAACGATGGGTTCGTCCGGTTTTCCGGTCCCGTAAAGGCAGGCACCAACACCCGAATGGCGGGCGAAGATGTCAGTGCAGGGCAAGAAATACTTGCGGCAGGGCGGCGAGTTACTCCGGCTGATCTGGCACTTATGGCGGCGGCTGGCGTGCGTGACATCCAGCTGCGCCAGGCATTGCGGGTTGGCATCCTGTCGACCGGCGATGAATTGGTAGAGGCAGGGGAAACCGCTGCTGCCGGGCAAATCCACGATGCGAACCGTCCGATGTTGAAGGCGCTGGTCACGGCGTTTGGCCATGTCAGTGTTGATCTGGGACGGGCACCGGATGATCGCGACGCATTGCGCAAAGAGTTGGACGCGGCAAAGGGCAAGGTAGATGTCATATTGACCAGCGGCGGCGCGTCGGCGGGCGACGAGGACCACATGTCGGCCCTGTTGCAAGAGGCCGGAGCGATGGCGCTCTGGCGGATTGCGATGAAACCCGGCAGGCCGCTGGCGCTGGGAATGTGGGATAGCGTCCCGGTCTTTGGCTTGCCGGGAAACCCTGTGGCGGCAATGGTATGCACGCTGATTTTCGCGCGGCCTGCGATGGATGTTCTGGCGGGGGCCACGTGGTCCGAGCCGCAGGGGTTTTCCGTGCCCGCAGCTTTTACCAAATCCAAGAAGGCCGGTCGTCGCGAGTATTTGCGGGCACGGTTGCGGGATGGGCAGGCCGAGGTTTTTGTCTCTGAAGGGTCAGGGCGGATCAGCGGGCTATCTTGGGCCGAAGGGTTGGTGGAACTGCCAGAGCCCGCCGCCACAATCAAATCCGGCGATCTGGTGCGCTATATCCCCTACGGCAGTTTCGGGTTGTGATCTTTAGTCAAACGTTCCGGCACACCGCCCGAGCAGCATAAATGCGCGGGCGGTGCGGGTGTCGGATAGCGCTGAAATTTCGCTGTCGGATGCGCCTTTTTCGAAAATGGCAAAGGTCTGATCAAACCGGCGCAGGAAATGATGCGCCGCGTCGCGAAAAATCGGGTCTTGCTTCATGCGGGCGTTGGTCAGCGCCAGCGACGACCTGTCGCGAATGCCGCCCAAAGGTGCGATCGCGCGGCCACGGGTGCCTTGGGCAAAATGACGCCAGACTTCTGGGCGGGCGCGGTCGGGGCGCAGGTCGTCCATGTAAATGCCGTCCTGACTCATCAATGTCAGCACATCCTGCGAGGCCTGCACGAGTTGCGAGGTGGAGCGGTCTTTCAAAGCGCGGCGCAGCGAGGCAAAGCCGGCTTCATCTTCGGCGGTTTCGGGAAAGTTCAGGGCGCGCACGAAATCATCGTTGGACAGCAGAGGCGCCATATCGATGGCCTGTGTCCCCAATTCCAGCGTCGGCTGGTCGTCGCCCCTGACCGGTTCAGGCTGGGCTTTCGGGCGGCCCGAGTCATCGCGGCGGGACTGGAAGGTAGCGAGCGCGGTTTCGGTCTTGCGGGCGGCAGCGGCGATTTCGTCAAGCTTGCGGGTCACGGAGGGTTCTGCACGCATGTTCTGGCCCTGCTGCTGGGCAATATAGGCCTGACGGATCGCATCGATAGAAGACTGTAACCGTTGGCTTTCTTCGCGCATTACGCGACTGGCTTTGGCTGCGGTGGCCGCGACCCAGATCATTGCTACCGGCATGAAAATTGCCAGCATAGTCATCAGAAAACGCAGGCTTTCCGCCCCGTCGTCTGAGGTGCCTTCCTCGCGCAGGATAAGGAAAAAGAAAGCAGCCCCCAGAAGCCAAACGCCGCTGAGCGCCAGTGCGATAATCTCGATCGAAGTGATCGTTTCATGGCGCGGCTTGTCATAGATGCCCAAGGAAGTGGGCCGTGCTGAAATGCCCGTCACCTTTACAGTGGCGGAATGCGCAGGCTCGTTTCCGGAAGGGGCCGGATCTGTTTGGGCTGTGTCAGACATCCGCGCGTTCCAATTCAGGCATAAACGATCTTGAGCACCTCATAAGATCTGACACCCCCCGGGGTGCGTACCTCTACGCTATCGCCCTCTTCCTTGCCAATCAGGGCGCGCGCAATGGGGGATTTGATGTTCAGCAGCCCATCTTCGATCTTGGCCTCGTATTCTCCTACAATCTGATAGGTTTTTTCGTCGTCCGTGTCTTCATCCACGAGCGTAACACGGGCACCGAATTTGATGGAGCCGGACAGTTTGGCAGGGTCAATCACATCGGCCAGTGAAATGGCGCCTTCCAGCTCTTTCACACGGCCCTCGATGAAAGACTGCTTTTCCTTGGCGGAATGGTATTCTGCGTTTTCGGACAGGTCGCCATGTTCGCGTGCTTCGGCAATCGCTTTGATGATGGCCGGGCGCTCGACGGTCTTGAGCAGTTTGAGTTCCGTCTCAAGGGCGGTATGCCCCGCGCGGGTCATTGGAATCTTTTCCATGGGCGTTGTCCACGTACAGAGGGCCGCGCACCGCTGGTTTGCGGGTGAGCGGCCGTTAAAAGGTCAGGTCGTTGAATACCTGACCCAATGTGGTGTGGAATTGCAAGGCCCATCAGAGGGATGCGCAGGCTTGAGCTGATATCAGTATTCTACCACTTCGTACTCGATCCCGTCCGAATCATGGAAATAAAAGCGCCGCCCCGGCTCATAATCGGCATGGTTGCTGGTCTTGAAACCGTGCGCTTTGACTGCCGTTTCCATCGCATCTAGGTCGTCGACGATCACTGCGATGTGGTTCAAGCAGCCAACTTGGGTATAGTTTACCCCTTTGGTGATCACCTCTTCGCCGGGGGTGTAGAGGGCGACATATTGAGTGTCGCTTCCCACGTGTACGGTATGGCCGCCTGCCATCGCGTCTCCTTGCCAGCGAATGTGCCAGCCGAAAAGCTGTTCCATCCAACGGGCCGTTGCTTGTGGGTTGGTGACGGTGAAATTGGCGTGTTCCAGCGTGGCTATCATAGGGTGTCTCCTTGGTGTTGTGGTTGCGATAGGTCCGTTGTAATTTCTAAACCTAACTTGAGGTCAAGGGATTTTTTGAGAGGATTTATGGCTGTTAAAGACGGGCTATCTATTGGGGCGTTGGCGACACGCACCGGACTTGCGGTGTCGGCCATCCGCTATTACGAGGCGCAGGGGCTGATCAGACCATGGCGCAACGCCGGAGGACAAAGGCGGTTTGAGAGGGCAGATCTGAGGCGGTTGAGTTTCGTAATGATTGCCCAGCAGTTCGGGTTCACCTTGCCGCAAATCAAGGAGCAGCTGGATCAACTCCCCCACGGGTCTGCACCCACCAAAAGCGATTGGGCTAGGATCAGCACAGGGTTTCGCGCCGTACTTGATGCGCGGATTACAACCTTGACCAAGTTGCGTGACAATCTGGACGGGTGCATCGGGTGTGGCTGTCTGAGTTTGGAGGTCTGCGCGCTCTACAATCCCAAGGATCGCGCAGCACAAAAGGGAAACGGGCCGCGCTACCTGATGGGGGATACGCCGGAAGGTTAGCGATAAACCTGTGCAAAGCACCAGTTCTTGGTTGCAAAAGCGTTGATTTTACGCCTCGTCCTGATTGCATTGATGTCCGGCGTAGTTTAGCGAATTCCAAACTGTTTAGTCCAAAGGAGCCCAAGCCATGGCCGAGATCGAGCGTGAAGCAATGGAATATGATGTCGTCATCGTTGGTGCGGGACCTGCGGGTCTGTCTGCGGCGATACGGCTGAAGCAACTTGATGCCGATTGTAACGTGGTTGTTCTTGAAAAGGGCTCCGAAGTTGGGGCGCATATCCTGTCTGGCGCCGTTCTCGACCCTTGCGGTTTGGACAAACTGATCCCCGACTGGAAAGCAAAAGGCGCGCCGTTGAATGTGCCGGTGAAAGAAGACAACTTTTATGCCCTTGGCGAAGCGGGCAAGATCCGCCTGCCTAATTTCATCATGCCACCGTTGATGAACAATCACGGCAATTACATCGTGTCGATGGGCAATGTTTGCCGCTGGATGGCCGAGCAGGCCGAAGAGCTGGGCGTCGAGATTTTTCCGGGAATGTCATGTTCAGAAATCGTTTACAGTGACAGCGGCGCGGTCAAAGGCGTGGTTGCGGGCGAGTTTGGCAAGAACGCCGACGGCAGCCAAGGTGACAGCTATGAACCAGGCATGGAGTTGCACGGAAAGTACGTTTTCTTCTCTGAAGGTGTGCGTGGAAACCTGAGCAAACAGGTGATCGCGAAATACAACCTTGATGCAGATTGCGATGTGCCGAAGTTCGGCCTTGGCATGAAAGAGATTTGGGAAATTGATCCAGACAAACACAACGAAGGTGAAGTAACGCACACGATGGGCTGGCCCTTGGGCACAAAGAACACCGGTGGGACTTTTATCTATCACCTTGAGAATAATCAGGTTTACGTCGGCATGATCGTCGATTTGAACTATAAGAATCCGCATCTCTATCCCTATATGGAATTCCAGCGCTTCAAACATCACCCGATGGTTTCCAAGCTGCTCGAGGGCGGCAAACGTGTGGCTTATGGCGCGCGTGCAGTGACCAAAGGTGGTATCCAGTCGATTCCGAAATCCGCCTTTCCGGGGGGCGCTTTGCTGGGCTGCTCTGCTGGTTTGGTGAACCTGCCGCGCATCAAGGGCAATCACAACGCGATGCTGTCTGGTATCGCCGCCGCCGAGGCGGCGTTCAAAGCGATAAAGGCTGACCGAAGCGGCGATGTGTTGGATGATTATGATGCCGAGTTGCGCAGCGGCGCGGTTGGCAAGGATCTTAAAAAAGTCCGCAATGTTGCCCCGCTGAACGGCCGGTTTGGCCTGTTGGGTGGTCTGGCAATTGGTGGCTTTGACATGTGGTGTAACACTTTGGGTTTCTCGTTGCTTGGTACATTGAAACACGGAAAGTCCGATGCTGAATCGACCGAACCTGCATCGCAGCACAAGGTCATCGACTATCCGAAACCGGATGGCAAACTCAGCTTTGACCGCCTGACCAATGTGGCGTTTTCCTTTACCAATCACGAGGAAAGCCAGCCTGCTCATCTAACTCTGAAAGACGCGTCGGTTCCTGTTGAAGTGAACCTTGTGAAGTTTGCAGGCCCCTCTGCGCGCTATTGTCCCGCAGGTGTGTATGAATTTGTCGGAGAGGGCGCGGATACAAAGTTCCAGATCAACTTCCAGAACTGCGTGCATTGCAAAACCTGCGACATCAAGGACCCCAGCCAGAATATTGTCTGGACCACTCCGCAGGGTGGCGACGGGCCGAACTATCCAAATATGTAATCTGGTGCCGTCAGGTGTCTGGCAGGGTCGAGATCAAAAGGCGGGGTATTCCCCGCCTTTTTTGGCTGAATACCGCCTCACAGATCTGTCATGTTGTGTGGCCCGCCATTGCGCTTACATGCAGACCTGATAGCTTTGTTTACAAATGAAAAGAGGCAGTCGAGAAATGTTCAGGAATGTTCTTACCGGCGCAGCCGCCCTGTTTTTAAGCGGCGCTTTCGTCCCGCAGGCTTATGCGCAATCCGTGGCCGGCGCTTATTTGGCGGGGCGCCATGCCGCCGTGCAATCAGACTACCGCGAGGCTGCGCGATACTATGCCGAGGCGCTGGCGCGTGACAGCAACAATGTCGAATTGATCGAAAGCACAGTGCTGTCCTATCTGTCGCTTGGAAACGTTGAACAGGCCGTGCCACTGGCCCGCGTTCTGGAACAAAAGAACCAAAATTCACAGGTTGCGCGGATGGTGATCACCGCAGATTTGGCGCAACGCGAGGATTACACAGCGTTGCTGGCACGCGAGGCTGACAGCGAAGGGATTGGCCCTTGGGTTGATGGCCTGGTCAAGGCGTGGTCGCAAGTGGGCAAGGGAGACGTCACATCGGCAATGGCCGCTTTTGACGCCCTGAGCAAAGAAGCCGGGATGCAAGGTTTTGTCATGTATCATAAGGCACTGGCGCTGGCGTCTGTCGGTGATTTCGAGGGCGCGGAGGCTATTTTCGGCGAGGCCGCAGCGGGTGCGGCAGGTCAGACACGGCGCGGGGTGATGGCGCACGCGGTGGTTTTGGCACAACTGGAGCGTCACGCCGAAGCCTTGACCGTTCTGCGCACCAGTTTTGGTGAGGCCACGGACCCAGAACTGGATCAGATGATCGCCGCGCTGGAAGCAAAAGAACCTCTGCCCTTCACTCTTGTGCGCGACGCTAAATCGGGGATTGCAGAAGTTTTCTTTACCTTTGCTGCTGTATTGAAAAGTGAGACGGCCGGCGATTATTACGTTCTGCTTTATTCCCGTGTGGCGCGGTTTTTGCGCCCCGATCATGTGGATGCTTTGTTGCTGACTGCCGGGTTGTTGGAAAACCTCGGCCAGGATGATTTGGCCATTGAGGAATACAAGGCGGTGCCTGCCGATGATCCGGCATTTCATGTGGCGGAGTTGGGCCGTGCGGATACGTTGCGAAGAGCCGGCAAGGATGATCAGGCCGTCGAGGTTCTGGAGCAGCTTGCCCGCAGCCACGGTGACCTTGCAGTGGTGCATTCAACGCTTGGCGATGTGTTGCGTGGACAGGATAATTATGCCGGTGCCATCGCCGCTTATGATCGCGCAATAGAGCGCACGTCGGAAACGGCACGGGTGCGTTGGGTTCTCTATTATTCGCGCGGGATCGCCTATGAACGCATGGGTCACGAGGCGGGATCGGAAGCTGATTTCCGCGCAGCCTTGGCCATCAACCCCGAGCAACCACAGGTGCTGAACTATCTGGGCTATTCAATGGTCGAGCAGAATCGCAACCTTGAAGAAGCGCTGGAAATGATCGAACGGGCCGTCGCGGCCAGCCCGCAGTCGGGCTATATCGTCGATTCTCTGGGTTGGGTCTTGTACCGGATGGACCGCTACGCAGAAGCAGTGGCCCATATGGAACGGGCTGTGGAATTGCTGGCCGTTGATCCTGTGGTCAATGACCATCTGGGCGATGTCTATTGGGCAGTGGGCCGTCAACGCGAGGCGGAATTTCAATGGAGCCGCGCCTTGTCCTTTATCGATGAAAAAGAGACGGACGGAGAGGCTGATCCAGCCCGTATCCGGCGTAAGTTGGAAGTGGGTCTGGACAAGGTACTGTCCGAAGAAGGGGCGCCCCCGCTAAAGGTCGCCAATGACCTCTGAGGTCTTTGCGCCGGCCAAAATCAACCTGACGCTACATGTCACCGGTCGACGAACCGACGGATACCACCTGCTTGATTCTCTTGTCGTTTTTGCGGATGTCGGCGACCGGCTTTGGTTTGAACGGGGAAAGGAGCTGTCGCTAAAGGTAACAGGGCCTTTCGCGCAAGGTGTTCCGATGGACCGGGGCAATCTGGTCTGGCAGGCGGCTGACCTGGCTGGCTGGACAGGTCGGATTACATTGGAGAAAAACCTGCCGCACGGGGCCGGAATTGGCGGAGGATCGACGGATGCCGCCGCCACGTTGAAGGCCTTGGGCGGACAGGCCGACGCGGCAAGGTTGGGCGCTGATGTGCCGGTCTGCGTTAGATCCGTACCCACCCGGATGCGAGGTATTGGCGCGCAACTTGATGTCGTCGAGAACGTGCCACCATGCCGAGCGGTTCTTGTATGGCCAGGGGTCGGTGTCGCAACGCCTGATATCTTCAAGCAACTGGAAAACCGAAAGAATTCTGCGATGCCTAAGGTCTTGCCAAGGTTCCAGAGTTATCCTCAGTTGATCACGTGGCTGCACGAAATGCGCAACGATCTGCAAACGACCTGTGAATCACAGGTACCTGAGGTATCGGCAACGTTGGAAGCGCTTGCAGCCTGTGACGGCTTGGGTTTGGCGCGGATGTCTGGCTCCGGCTCTACCTGTTTCGGGCTTTTTGAAACGGTCGCCCAAGCGAATGATGCCGCGCAGATCATTGCACGTGAACACCCCGAATGGTGGGTAAAATCCTGTGTTTTTGGCGGTTCTAGTTGATCCGGCTAACCACGTAATCCGCTATTTCGGACAGCATGTCCTTCACTTCGTGTTCTGGCAGAACGGCCAGCGCACCTTTGGCTGTTTTTGCCCAAGCCAGCGCATCCGTCTTGGTTGCGGCCAATGTTTCGTGCTTGTTCAGTAACGCCAGTGCATTTTCAAGATCACCGTCTTCCTGACGGCCTTTTTCAATTGTGCGAACCCAGAATGCGCGTTCTGTTTCATTGGCCTTGGCCACTGCTTTGATGACGGGCAAGGTCAGTTTGCGCTCCCGGAAATCATCGCCGATGTTCTTGCCTGTTGCGTTGGCATCCCCTTGATAGTCCAGCAGATCATCTACAATTTGAAACGCCACGCCCAAGGCGTCACCATAGTCATACAAGGCCTGAACTTGGGTGTCCGGTGCGTCGGCAATGACACCGCCGACCTGTGTGGCCGCTGAAAACAGCGCCGCCGTTTTGCCGCGCACTACTTGCAGATAGGTATTTTCATCGGTGGCCAAATTTTGTGCCGCAGTGAGCTGCAGAACTTCACCCTCCGCAATCGTTGCAGCGGCGTTCGAAAGGATTTGCATCACCTGCATCGAGCCGGGTTCGGTCATCAACTGAAAGGAACGTGCGAACAGATAGTCCCCCACCAGCACGGATGACTGGTTGTCCCACAAAAGATTCGCTGTGGGTCGGCCGCGACGCTGCTTGCTTTCATCCACGACATCGTCGTGCAACAGCGTTGCTGTGTGAATAAACTCAACCGTCGCAGCCAGATGCACGTGATAGGGCCCGTCATAGCCACACATCCGCGCAGCTGCCAGGGTCAACATCGGGCGCAGGCGTTTACCGCCCGCTTCAACCAGATGCGCGGTGACTTCGGAGATTCTGGGGGCATGTTTCGAGGCCATCCGCTCGCGAATAAGGGTTCCGACGGCGGCCATGTCATCGGTCAGATAGGCAGCCAACCGTTCGTGTGGCTTTGCACTTGCATCAACGTTCATCAAGACGATCCTATTTACAGCCTTCCAAAGAGGCTCGACAATCTGGCCGAACTGGCCCACACCTTTGATATGAAGGAACTTTTACGTACCACAGACATGACGGTTATCGCCTTTGCCCAAGCCCTTCTTGAGGGGGAGGATATAGCCTGCTTCGCGATGGACGTAAACATGAGCGTCCTTGAAGGCGGCATCGGAATTTTCCCGCGCCGATTGATGGTTCATCCCGACAATCACGGTGCGGCCCAACGGGTGTTGCTGGACAACGACATCCCTCTCGGGCTGTGAGCGACCCTGTGTCTGGCTCCGACGATGCCGAAGTGACGCGAGACGCCTTTTTAGGCGGGCGGCTGCATCTGTTCCAGCCCCGTCACGGATATCGGGCCGGCCTTGATGCGGTAATGTTAAGTGCATGTGTTCAGGCGAAAAAAGATCAGCGCGTGTTGGAGCTGGGTTGCGGTGCCGGAGCGGCGATCTTGTGTTTGGGCAGCCGTGTCGCTGGGTTGCAACTGACCGGGATCGAACGGGATCCACGCTTTGCCGCCCTGGCCCGACGCAATGGCGGCGACGCGCTTGAGCTGGTAGAGGCCGATTTGGCGGACCTGCCGCTGTCGTTGCGTCAGCGGCAATTTGACCATGTTCTCGCCAATCCGCCTTACTATGATCGCCGTGCCTCTGTTGCGTCTGAACATCCGGCGCGAGAGGCGGCGCATGGGGCTCAAACGCCGCTTGCAAAATGGGTGAAGACCGCCGCAAAACGCTTGGTGCCAAAGGGTTATCTGCACTTTATCCACTTGACGGAATGCCTGCCGGACATTCTAGCCGCTTTACCGCATGAAATGGGAAGTATCGAAGTTCTGCCCCTCGCGGCGCGGACCGGGCGTGCGCCGGACCGATTTATTCTACGGGCCCGCAAGAACGGGCGCGGTCCGTTCACCTTGCACGCACCGCTGATCCTACACTGTGGGGACCATCACGAAAAAGACGGTGAAAGCTATGTACCCGCTGTGAAATCCGTGCTGCGGGACGGTGCGGCGCTGGTTTTCTAGGCGCCATTAAGCGGTTGTTTACCCAACTTGGGGTTATGCTGCAGGGCGGCGTGACAGAACCGCGAATCTGTGATTCACTCAAGGCTCAACATTCATCAAGGAGGATTATATGGCCCTTAACGCACATTTGGAGACCCTTAAGCGGAAACATCAGGCGATGAGCGACGCGGTAGAGACCGCGCAACGCGCACCCGGTAGTGATGATCTGAAAGTTGCGACGATGAAGAAAGAAAAATTGCGGTTAAAAGAGGAAATCACCCGGTTATCGAGCTGACCTAGATTTTGAAACTGGCGCGTGCGGCGATAAGCGCTCCGCCTGTAACCAACAAGGCCGCCCAAAGCAGTGTAAAACTTGGGGCGGCCACACCGGCACCGACCAATACAAGCGTAGACAGCAGCGGGGCAGCATAAGAACTGGTGCCCAAGAGTTGGATGTCCCCTTGTTTCACACCAATGTCCCAAACAAAGAACGCCAGTCCGACCGGGCCCAAACCCAAGCCAATGATCGACGCCCATCCAAGGCCGGTCGTTGGCCAGACTGTTTCTTCAAACGCCAGATGAAGGGGAAGCGATAGGGCCGCCGTCGCCAGACAGAACACCGCGACCGTTGCCGTTGGGGCCCTTCCGATCAAACGCGACAAGACGGAATAGCCCGACCACATCAGGGCGCAGAGCAAAGCCAGCCCGTAGCCGGTAATATGCGCGATAGAGAAACCCGCACCGCTGCCCATTATGATCAGAGCGGCCCCCGAAAAGCCGATAACTGCCCCGATCACATGACCTGCTTTCAAGCGTTCTCCGGGCAGCAAGCCGGAAAAAATCACAATCAGCAACGGCCAAAGATAGGCAATCAGTCCTGCCTCAGCGGCGGGTGCCATTCGCAACGCGGAAAAGTAAAGCGCGTGATAACCAAAAAGTCCAAATGTCCCAAAGAGGTAAATTTTGAAAGGCACAGCGCGTAACCCGGTCAAGGCACCCGTGATGGTCGCCCAAATCAGCCCAAACGTACCGCCTATCGCAAAGCAGAGCGTGTTGAGTTGTAGCGGGGGTACAGGCGAAGACCCAACAGTAAACAACGCCAGCAGTGCCCATAAAAGAACGGCGACGAACCCAACGGAAGTCGCCCGCATACGTGTCATTTGAGTGCTGGCCTTTCCAAAAATGTCATCGCGTCAGCAACCGCAGCGGTCTTGTCAATCTCGCGCAGTATCCAATGCATAAATGCATCAACCTGAGGCCGCTTTTCGGCACCCTTCTGGCACAGAAACCGGAAACGCGCGCCGGTACTCAACACGGTGCCGTAAGGCGCAACCAAACGCCCTTCGGCGAGGTCCTTGATCACCAGCGCCCGCCTGCCCAAGGCCACGCCAATCCCCGCCAGCGCTGCGTCCAAAGCGTGATCACCCTGAGAAAAGCGCGGGCCGGTCGGGACGAGTGGCGCCAGCCCCATGGCTGTGGACCACGCCGCCCAATCGGTTGGAGGGTCAATAAAATTAATGGATTCGTCGACGATCAGCACTGCCTTGACCAGATCTGCGGGGGTCGGATAGCGAGATGCGAGTTCAGGCAACATCACCGGCGTTACCCATTCTTCGGCCAGGGGCACCGAATAGAGCCCTGGATCGGCCTCGAATCCAAACCGAATTGCAACGTCAATATCATCGCGGACAAAATCCATAAGCCGGAGCGAGGCAGAGAAGCGTAACTCGATTTCGGGGTGTTCTTGAGCGAATTCAAAAAGTCGAGGGGCGAGCCATTTCGCTGTAAACGCCGGCCCTGCCGTCACTGTAAGCGATTGATGATCTTGGGTGCGCAGTGCCGCACGCCAGCCATTTGTCAGGGTTTCGAAAGCGGCTTTTGCGTCGGGGGCCATCGCGCGACCTGCATCGGTCAGTTCTACGGAGCGGTTCAAGCGTTTGAACAGCGGCGCGCCCAGGTGCTCTTCTAGCGATTTTATTTGAAACGAAAGCGCGGCAGGCGTGACGTTCAATTCCTCCGCCGCTTGGGCAAACGACATGTGGCGGGCGGCGGCATCAAAGGCACGCAAAGCGGTGAGAGGCGGAAGAGGTGCTCGCATGTTCAGTTAAGTACAGCTTAAGCGAAGCGTTGGAAAGTCTCGTTTGTCAGCTTGCAGGTAACGGCACATATTGAAGGCAACTTAGAAACATTGATCTGACACAAACAAGGAGCCACCCGATGATTGAAGCGACGACAAATCCCGCTGCCCGTGCTGCCATGCAAAAAGCCCATACCGCACGCGGCGAGGCAATGTCGTCTGTATGGGCGTGGCTTTTCAGGTCTTCCCGCTGACGCACTGCAGGGTGTCTTACGGGATAAAGAAAGGGCGGCTCGTGATGGGCCGCCCTTTCGTTGTATCAATATGCGCGTCAATCAGACAAAGAACTGTGCGCCATTGGCAGAAATTGTCGACCCGTTGATAAAGCCAGCATCATCCGCCACAAGGAATTTGACCGCGCGTGCGATCTCTTCGGGTTCGCCCAAGCGACCGGCGGGAATTTGTGCGATGATGCTCTCGCGGACCTTTTCGGGAACGGCCATAACCATATCCGTCCCGATGTAACCCGGGCAAATTGCGTTGGCAGTGATGTTTGCGCGCGCGCCTTCTTGGGCCAGTGATTTCACGATACCCAGATCGCCGGCTTTCGTCGCAGCATAGTTAACCTGTGCGAACTGCCCTTTCTGACCGTTGATCGAAGAGATGACAACAATACGACCGAACTTGCGCTCCCGCATGCCAGGCCAGATCGGGTGTACGGTATTGAACACGCCTGTCAGGTTGGTGTCGATCACCTCGTGCCATTGCTGTGGCGTCATTTTGTGGAACGGTGCGTCGCGGGTGATCCCGGCATTGGCGACCACGATCTCCACTGGGCCAAGATCCGCTTCGACCTGTTCGATACCCGCTTTGGAGCTTTCATAGTCCGCCACATTCCATTTATAGGTCTTGATGCCGGTCTCTGCTGTGAACGCAGCAGCGGCTTCGTCATTGCCGGCATAGGTCGCCGCAACGGTATAGCCTGCTTCTTTAAGTTCTTTGGAAATGGCGGCACCGATACCTCGGCTACCTCCGGTAACAAGTGCGACGCGGGACATAAGTTTCCTCCGTTGGGTAACGTTATTGTTTTTTCAGTATCGGGCGCGCAATTTTCTTGCGCGCCCGATTAATGGTTAAGGCCGTTCTAGACACATGGCAACACCCATGCCGCCCCCAATGCACAAAGTAGCCAAACCTTTTTTCGCGCCGCGGCGTTTCATCTCGAACAGGAGGGTGTTCAAGATACGTGCGCCGGATGCGCCGATGGGGTGGCCGATGGCAATGGCGCCGCCGTTGACGTTGACGATAGCCGGATCCCAACCCATGTCCTTGTTAACGGCACAAGCCTGTGCGGCAAAGGCTTCGTTGGCTTCGACCAAATCCAGATCTTCGGCCTTCCAGCCGGCCTTTTCCAACGCCTTGCGGGACGCATAGATCGGGCCAACACCCATGATAGACGGGTCCAGACCTGCGGTCGCGTAAGAGGCAATGCGTGCCAGCGGTTCAATCCCGCGCTTTTCTGCCTCATCCGCAGACATCAGCAGGGCACCAGCAGCACCATCATTCAGGCCGGATGCGTTGGCGGCAGTGACTGAACCGTCTTTGGTGAAAGCAGGGCGCAGCTTTTGCATGGCGTCCATTGTGGCACCGTGACGAATGTATTCGTCGGCATCTACAATTGTATCGCCGCGGCGACCCGGCACTGTATAGGCCATGATCTCGTCCGCGAATTTACCGGCTTTCTGGGCGGCTTCGGCCTTGTTCTGCGAGGCAACAGCGAATTCGTCCTGCTGTTCGCGGCTGATCTGCCATTTTTCCGCAACGTTTTCAGCGGTCTGTCCCATGTGATAGCCGTTGAACGCATCCCAGAGACCATCCTTGATCATGGTGTCGATCAGCTTCATGTCGCCCATTTTTTGGCCGGCGCGCATGGCTTGGGCGTGGGGGGACATTGTCATGTTTTCCTGACCGCCGGCGGCAACGATCGACGCATCACCCAGTTGAATGTGCTGTGCGCCAAGGGCCACGGCTCGCAGGCCGGAACCGCAAACCTGATTGATCGACCAAGCCGAGGATTCCTGCGGGAAACCGGCGTTGATATGGGCCTGACGGGCAGGGTTCTGGCCTTGAGCGGCGGTCAACACCTGACCCAAAATCGTCTCGGAGACATCCGATGCATCCACACCGGCACGGGCCACGAGTTCTTTCAAGACGGCAGCGCCCAAATCATGGGCGGGAGAATTGGCAAAGGCCCCTCCGAAGCTGCCCACAGCGGTACGTGTGGCAGATGCGATGACGACATTGGTCATTAATTGCGTTCCTCTTCAAATGGCAGAGGAAAAAGTGACATTCTGGGCAATTCCCGCTCAGAACGACTCCCCCACCTTCTGGAGAAAGCAATACAGCATGGAAAACGGTGCCGCAACTCGGCCTGTTTAGGGGCGCATATGCCGAATAAGGCAGGGGCGGTTTTAGCCCGCGCGTTGCTTTCGGGTTTGTAACCAGGCGGGGCGGGTCGTTGGGGCGCTAAAATGATATCCCTGCAAGCAGTCGAAGCCCAATTGGGTCAGGAGGGCCGCGTCCTCGGCATTTTCGACGTATTCGGCGACAGTAAGCATGTCAAAATGTTGGGCGATTGACAGAAGAGCGGTTGTGATGACCCTGTTTTCAGGGTTCTTTGTGATGCCGTTTATGAACTGGCCATCGATCTTGACGATATCAAAGTAGAAGTCGCTGAAATAACGGATCGCTGTATAGCCTGCACCGAAGTCATCAAGGGCAAAGCAGACCCCTTTGGGCTGTAGTTCATCCATAAAATCAATGACAAGCTCCGGCACCAACATGGCGGAGCTTTCGGTGATCTCGAGGATCAGCCGTTCACCCAATGTTTTGTCCTGACGTAAATGCCGGTTCAGCATCTTGATCCAGCCGCCATATCCGATGGAGCGGGCAGACATATTGATCGACAGGCGCAATCCCGGGTTGGCCCCAAGCGCCTGCAGTCCCATCCGTAAGGCCAGTACATCAATTTCGCGGCCCAGTTCCGTGGTTTCGATTGTGGGCATGAATTCACCGGCAGGAATAACGCGACCGGTGGCGTCAAGTACGCGAATTAACCCTTCGTAAAAAGCGATCTTGCTGTGGTTGCTGGCCCGCATGACCGGCTGGTAGGCCAGCAGGGTTTGTTTGTGGGCAATGGCCTCGGCCACCATATCAATGGTGGTCTTGTCCCGTTGTGACACCGCATAATTAAGCGGATTGTCTGCCCCATCAGGCGTATCGGCAAAACTGCGGTTGAAACGGCTGACCACGGTAATCTACTTTCATCAGTGATTGGCAGACCATGGCGCTCAAATTCTAAGGGCATGTTAAAGCGCCGATTTGGATTGAATTTTAGCAAGCCTTTTTCAGGGGCAACGGAGGATGGTATGGAGCGTTGCGGCTGGGCGGGAACAGAACAGATTTACAAAGACTATCACGACGCTGAGTGGGGGGTGCCGGAATATGACAGCCGGGCCCTGTGGGAAAAACTGATACTGGACGGGTTTCAGGCGGGGTTGAGCTGGATCACCATCCTGAAAAAACGTGACAACTTTCGCGCCGCATTCGAGGGGTTTGACCCGAATGTGATCGCTGAATGGGGAGAACCCGAGGTGCTGCGCCTGCTGGGAAACGAAGGTATCATCCGCCATCGTGGCAAGATTGAAGCGACAATCACCAACGCCCGTGCATGGCAGAAGGTCGAACAGCGCGTCGGGTTTGACCGGTTTATGTGGGATTATGTCGGCGGGATACCCTTGCAAAATGGCTGGCCCACGCTGGCCGATGTGCCGCCCAAGACGGCCCTGTCAGAGCGGATTTCGAAGGACCTGAAGAAAGAGGGGTTCAAGTTTTGCGGCCCCACAATTGTTTATGCATGGATGCAGGCATGTGGATTGATCAATGATCATCTGGTGACCTGTCCCCAGAGGGAGGCCTGCGCAGGGTTGGCACGCGTGTGAGTTGATTTGCTGAATTTCCGAACGGAATCCGATATGACCGAACCTTTGACATCCGTGCCAGTCCTGGAAACGGAACGCCTCAGCCTACGCGGACCGCTAAAAAGCGACCTATCCGAGTTTACCCGGTTCATGACGCTTTCGCCGAGAATGCAAGCTCAGGGAGAAACAGGCAGCACTGAACAGGCTTGGTTTGGCTTCTTGATCGGTATTGGTCACTGGCATTGGCACGGATTTGGGTTTTTTACGCTCGTTGAGCGTGGACGGAACCTTCCGTTAGGTCGCGTCGGGCTGCTTAAACACTCAAACTGGCCCGCAGTTGAGTTGGCGTGGCATCTTTTTGACGGCGCCGAGGGCAAAGGATACGCAACCGAAGCTGGGCAAGCGGTTCGTCGCTGGGCGTATCAAGCTCATGGTTTCAACCAGTTGGTTAGCTATATTGATTGTAAGAACCACCGTTCGCAAGCGGTTGCGAAGCGTCTCGGAGCGACGACGGATGGCGCGCGTGCTGATCACGAACCAGATGCAGAAATCTGGACCCACCTGCCTGAACCCATGTGATCAAACTGGTCTTCACGCAAACATTTCCCTCTGCCACATCACTCCTCCATTGACTCCCCCAACTTCACCCGTATAAGCGCGGCTTCATTGGTGTTGGTGGCCCTCGCAAGGGGATGCCTGTCGGGGTTCGCCCAAAGGACAACGCCCTTTACCGCCCCTTCGCAATCCTGCCGGGGCTATATAAAGGAGAACAGTCGTGACCAAGCGTACGTCTGCCAAGCATAAACTAGACCGCCGCATGGGCGAAAACATCTGGGGTCGTCCGAAATCCCCAGTGAATCGCCGCGAATATGGCCCCGGCCAGCACGGTCAGCGCCGTAAGGGCAAAATTTCCGACTTCGGTATTCAGCTGCGCGCCAAGCAGAAGCTCAAGGGCTACTACGGCGACCTGACCGAAAAGCAGTTCCGCCGCATTTACGGCGAAGCCGAGCGTGTTAAAGGCGATACAGGTGAAAACCTGATTGGTCTGCTGGAGCGTCGTCTGGACGCGGTTGTGTACCGCGCCAAGTTCGTCGCGACCGTATTTGCGGCACGCCAGTTCGTGAACCACGGTCACGTCCGTGTTAACGGCAAGAAAGTGAACATTCCGTCTTACCGTGTAAAAGAAGGTGACGTGATCGAAGTACGTGACCGTTCCAAGCAGATGGTTGCATTGCTTGAAGCCACTCAGCTGGCAGAGCGTGACGTGCCTGACTATATCGAGGCGGATCACTCCAAGATGACTGCGACATTCACGCGCACCCCAACTTTGGGCGATGTACCGTATCCGGTCGTTATGGAACCAAACCTCGTCGTGGAATTCTACGCGAAGAACTAATCTTCGCATTTCATTCCAAGCCAATCACAGGGGCTGCGACGGGAAACCGCCGCGGCCCTTTGCTTTTGGTACTGGTCGCGACACTGCCGCACGGCTAGAACGGCTTGAAACCAAAGACAGGACGCGCAGATGACGCAGATCGCACCGCAGCCCGGTATTATGGAGATCACGCTTTACCAAGGTGGCGCCGCATCGGTGGCCGGCCTTGAAAATGTGGTCAAATTATCGTCAAATGAAAACCCGCTGGGCCCTTCACAGGCCGCAATCGATGCGTTTCGCCGTGCGTCTTTTACGCTGCACCGTTACCCTTCTACGGATCATGCACCCTTGCGGGCCGCAATCGCGGAAACCCATGACATTGACGCGGATCGCATCATTTGCGGGGCCGGTTCGGACGAAATTATCGCTTTTCTGTGCCAAGCCTATGCCGGGCCGGATACAGAGGTATTGCATACGGAACACGGGTTTGGCATGTACCGTATCAACGCGCTGGCTGCCGGTGCCACACCGGTCGAGGTGGCAGAGCGCGAGCGGGTCACGGATGTAGATGCCCTACTTGAGGGATGTACCGACAAGACACGGCTGGTTTTCATGGCCAACCCTAACAATCCGACGGGAACGATGATTGGTGCGTCGGAAATTGCGCGGCTTGCAGACGGGTTGCCACCCAAAGCGCTGCTGGTTCTGGACGGCGCCTATGCGGAGTATGTCGAGGGGTATGACGGTGGAGCGTCGCTTGTCGACAGTCGCGACAACGTTGTGATGACACGTACGTTTTCCAAGATTTATGGACTTGGCGGGTTGCGCATCGGTTGGGGCTATGGCCCGCAACATGTGCTGGATGTCCTTAACCGGGTGCGTGGCCCGTTCAACGTCAGCCAAGCGGCGCTGAGTGCTGCCGAAGCGGCCGTAAGGGACCGCGCTTATCTGGATCATTGCCGCACCGAGAACGCGCGGTGGCGCACCTGGATGGCCGATGCCTTGGCCGAGATCGGCGTGCCATCGGATGTGTCCTGTGCCAATTTTGTGCTGGCACGGATGGCGAGCGCGGAAGATGCCGATGCCTGCAATGCCTATCTGGCCAGCCAAGGGTTGCTGGTGCGTCCGGTGGGGAGTTACAAGCTGCCGCACTGCCTGCGGATCACCGTCGGGGACGAGGCAAGTTGCCGTCGTGTGGTACATGCTATCCGTCAGTTCAAAGAGGGGGCTGATGATGCCGCAAGTGTATGAACGTGTGGCCTTGATCGGGCTTGGTCTGATTGCATCCTCAATGTTTTGGGCGATGAAGCGTGGCGGTTTGGCAGGCGAAGTGGTGGGCTATGCCCGCTCGGCAGAAACCCGCGAAACCGCGCGCCAGATCGGTCTATGTGACATGGTTTGCGACAGTCTGGCCGAGGCCGTCGAAGGGGCCGACTTGGTAGTGCTATGCGTTCCCGTCGGCGTCATGGGCGCAGTCGCGGCAGAGATCGCGCCGCATCTCAAGGCGGGGGCAACGGTTTCAGACGTGGGTTCGGT
The DNA here is from genome assembly GCA_049794055.1 of Sulfitobacter sp. Taxonomy (GTDB): domain Bacteria; phylum Pseudomonadota; class Alphaproteobacteria; order Rhodobacterales; family Rhodobacteraceae; genus Sulfitobacter. The sequence goes on along the minus strand of JBARCL010000070.1, from coordinate 35,294 downwards.
GAAGGCAGATGTGATCGCGCAGGTGGCGCCACATCTGCCCGACAATGTACATTTCGTGCCCGCGCACCCCCTCGCCGGGACCGAACATTCGGGGCCGGCATCCGGCTTTGCAGAACTCTTTGACAACCGCTGGCTGCTGATCGTGCCGAGCGAGGGAACAGACCCTGCCGCCACGGCGCGCTTGCGTACTCTTTGGGAAGGCATGGGCGCCAACGTTGAGGAAATGGATGCAGAACATCACGATCTGGTATTGGCTGTCACCAGCCATGCGCCGCATCTGATTGCCTATACGATGGTCGGGGTTGCGGATGATCTGCGCCGTGTAACCGACACCGAAGTGATCAAATATTCCGCCGCCGGGTTTCGTGACTTTACACGTATTGCGGCTTCAGATCCGACCATGTGGCGCGATGTGTTTTTGTCCAACAAGGATGCGACACTGGAAATTCTGGGACGTTTCACCGAAGAGCTATTTGCCTTGCAACGTGCCATCCGGCAAGGCGATGGCGCACATCTGCACGACTATTTCACGCGTACGCGGGCCATTCGGCGCGGTATCATCGAAGCGGGTCAGGACACCGATGCCCCTAATTTCGGGCGGGGACGAGGGCGCAGCAAGTGATCAGGGTTTGGGCGCTCGGTTTTGTTCTGGTCTCTGCGCAACTGGCTTTTGCCGCTGACCCGGCGGCCTCTTTGCGTCCGATGCCGCGGGGTGGAAATCCGGTCCAGCAACCCGTCACACTTGAGCAATCGGGCGCGATCGCACAGCCTGAGCAAAGCCCCCAGCAGGAAGCCATCAAGCAACGCAGTGGCCTGTTTTCATCGCTCCGTCCGCTGTTTCGTAGCAAGAAAGCTGCCAAGGAAGGGCGTGTGCGAAAGCAGCTCCTGGCAAAAGGCGCCGTCTGTGGCGATACGGCGATTCAAGGCGAGCAATTGGGCCGCGTCACCGGCAAACTACAGGGCTGTGGTATTGAGAACGCGGTACGGGTGCGCTCTGTGTCTGGGGTCGGACTGAGCCAACGGGCCGTGATGGATTGCAAGACGGCGGATGCCCTCAAGGTCTGGTTGGATGGTGCGGCTAAACCCGCACTGTCGAAACAGGGGGGCGGGCTTAGCAGTATTCGCGTTGCGGCGCATTATGCCTGCCGGTCCCGTAATAATCAGAAGGGTGCGAAACTGTCCGAGCATGGCAAGGGCCGCGCGATTGACATTTCAGGGTTCAAACTGGCTGACGGGTCCGAGATTAGCGTCTTGAACGGGTGGAACGCACAGCGCTATTCCAAAGCGATGCGCCGGATGCACAAGGGTGCTTGCGGGCCGTTTGGCACGGTTCTGGGCCCCAAGGCGAACCGGTTTCACCTTGATCACTTCCATTTCGACACTGCGCGGTATCGTTCCGGCAGTTACTGCAAATAATCAGGGCAACAACAGGCGCGGGGCAGGTCCAATAAGGACCGGCCCCAAAAACACGCGTCCCTCTACAAAACGCAATTTGAGGTCCAACTGCGCGGGATCGTCGCCCAGATTTGCCAGTGCATTCAACATGATCTCTGCCTGTTGGCGCATGTTTGGAGCAAGAGCACCAGATTTTTGGGCCAGATCAAACGCAACGCGCCAGTTTTCAACCAACAGATCAAGCTGGCCGTCGGGAACACCTGCGTCATCAATACGGACGCGTCCCTTCAGGCTCGTTTTCAATGGCCCCCAAATAAGCGAAACCCGTTCAACCAGAACTTCGCGGGGCTGCGGACGACGGTCTTCCAAAGTGAAACGGTCGAGCGGAGTGTCGAATGTGATGGTGACGTCTGCCATCATGGCCTCAACAGCCAGCGGCCAATCCGGCGGAAGCGACAGGGCAGTGCGGACTAATCCACCTGGGACCAGCTGTGATGCCTCTATCGCAAAGCGGTAGGTTTCAGCCAGGTCGCCTTGGGTCATCTCGGCACTGAAACCCTGTGCGTTCAGTAGTTTGCCGTGGGGGAAGTCGATTTGCCAAGGCCCGCTTGTCGCGTTCAAATGGTCCAGCTGCAGCGTTGTCCCCGGGTGCAGTCGCAGGGAGGCTTGGGCGTTGGATGCCGTCAGGTTCAGCGCGACATCCGGGGTGGAAATGCCAATTGGCGTTTGCGGAAAAAGTACTGTGACGTCGCCGGGCCAATAGGACAGCGCTGTTATGCGCAGGTCGTCGGCGGTCAAGGCCACGCCGGTTTCAGGATCATCCAAGTTGATCGTGCCCAAATCCAAATCAATGCGCCCTGGGAAACCGGTCGCATGCATCCCGTCAATATCGGCCTGCCAACCCACAGCGCGGCGGTCATCGAGCCACCCGTTCAAACCGGTTTCGACAGCCGTTGAAACAAGCATCCACCAGACACCCCAAAGCACAGCACCCGACAAGAAAAACCAAACCAGCCTGCGCACTTGCGATACCCCTTTAACTTAACGCTCAGATGCGGTTTACCGATCCAGACAAAAAAGGACCAGCACGATGGCATTATGGGTATTCGGTTATGGATCGCTTTTATGGAACCCGGGGTTTGAGTTTACGGAAAGCGTGATCGCCACCTTGCCGGGCTATGCGCGATCTTTTTGTATGCGCTCGATCCACCACCGTGGCACGATCGAGGATCCGGGCTTGGTGCTGGCGCTGGATGAACAACCACAAAAGGCCTGTTCGGGCATGGCGTTGCGCGTGACAGACGGGCTTGAGGACGCGACGTTGGCCTATTTGCGGGAACGTGAACTTATTTCTTCGGCCTACCTTGAAAAGATGTTGGACGTGACCCTTGCGGATGGGCGCGTTGTTATGGCGGTGGTTTATGTGATCGATGAAAGCCACGAGCAGTATTGTGGTGGCCTGCCGTTGGAAGAACAGGCCCGGATTATTGCTCAGGCAGTTGGCGGACGGGGGCCAAATACGGAATATCTGTACAATACGGCGGATCATTTATGCGCCGTTGGCCTAGAGGATGCGGAACTCAACTGGCTTCACTCCCGCGTTAAAGCACTTGAGGCATAAAACCTTGGCAAAGCCGCGCGTTTTCAGTGTATTCTCTGTACAGAGCAGTAAAATCGGGTCAGGAGAAACGACCTAATGGCGCAATCAGAACGCGCAGAGCGACCACAGTTTTCCCAGCCCATCCGTCAGATCTCGCTGATGTTGATCGTGCTGGGCCTGACCGGTTTCGGGGCCTTTCTGGCGCTCCCGTCGGTTTATCCCATTTTTGCAGCCAACCCCTATTTGAACGGGGTAATCATTCTGGTGTTTTTCATTGGTGTGATGGCGTGTTTTTACCAAGTATTTCAACTTATTGGGTCAGTCCGGTGGATCGAAAACTTCGCATCTGATGCACCTGACCCGGAAACAGTCGCGCCGCAGCTTCTGGCCCCGCTCGCATCTCTGCTGCGCACAAGGGGCGCGCGGATGCAGGTATCGGCCACCTCGACACGGTCGATCCTTGATTCCGTTTCGACCCGTATCGATGAAGCCCGCGAAATCACCCGATATATTGTCAACATGCTGATTTTCCTTGGTCTGTTGGGAACTTTCTATGGGCTTGCCACGACGGTTCCAGCGGTTGTCGACACGATCCGCAGCCTTGCCCCTGCCGAGGGTGAAGACAGTGTTGATGTCTTTGGCAAGCTGATGACCGGTCTTGAGGCGCAATTGGGTGGTATGGGCGTGGCATTCGGATCATCCCTGCTGGGCCTGGCCGGATCGCTGGTTGTGGGTCTGCTGGAGCTTTTTGCCGGTCATGGACAGAACCGTTTCTACCAGGAGCTTGAAGATTGGCTCAGCTCCATCACACGTGTCGGGTTCAGCGCTGGTGAAGATGCAAGTGGTGAACAGGCGGCAATGGCGGGTGTATTGGACCATATGTCGGAGCAAATGGTCAATCAGATGGACAGCCTTCAAGGGCTTTTTGCAAAGTCCGAAGCGGGTCGTGCAATGGTTGATGAAAAGCTCGGCAAACTGGCCGATGCCGTTGACCGGATGACAGAACGGATGCAGCGGGATGATGCCGCTGCGGCTGCGCTGAACAGGATCGCGGGTGGTCAGGAACGTCTGATAACAACACTTGAGGCGCATAGCAGCGACGGAATGGATGCGGAAAGCCGGATGCGGCTGCGTTCCATCGATGTGCAGATGTTGCGAATTCTGGAAGAGATTTCAGCGGGACGTCAGGAAACAATGGCCGAGCTGCGGCAAGATATCACGCTGCTTGCCAAAGCCATGTCCGGCCCGCGCGCAGCAACCCCGCCACGTCGGGTGCGCACGCCTGAGGCACCGGGCGGAGGAGAGCGCTAGATGGCTCTGTCGCGTCGCACGGGTGCGCGCTTTCAAAGCTCGATCTGGCCTGGCTTTGTCGATGCGATGACAGGTCTGTTGCTGGTGCTGATGTTTGTACTGACGATCTTTATGGTGGTTCAGTTTGTCTTGACCGAACGGATCACCGGACAGGAAAACGAGCTGGATACTTTGGCAGGTGAGGTTGCAGCCCTTGCAAGGGCCTTGGGTCTTGAAGAACGCGACAATGCCCAGCTTGAGGCGCGGTTGGGCGCACTAAACGCATCCTTACAAACGGCGCAGGATCAGGCGTCACAGCAAGATGCGCTTATCGCCTCCTTGACGGCAGAGCTGGACAGGCAAAACGGCGAACTGGATGCGGCGGCGGTTCAAATTACTGCGTTCGAGGCGCAGGTGGCGGGGCTGTTGGCCAGCCAAGAACGTGACCAGACGACACTTTCGGATTTGAGGGACCGTGAAGCGCAGCTGGTGAGCGATCAGGAAGCATTGAATTTGGCGTTGGCCTCTGCACGCACTGAAATTGACGCGCAGTCCGAAGCCGCGCGTTTGGCAGCAGCCCGCCGTGAGGCGTTGGACGCGCTTGTCGCTGATCTTAGGTCGCGGAATGCCCGGACCGAAACGCAGGTCGCGCAGTTGCAAGGACAGGTTGAAGCAGCGGCGGACGCCCTCAGCGCCGAGGAAGCCGCCCGTCTTGTCGAGGCCGCAGCAGCCGAAGCGCTGCGTGCCCGTTTGTCGGATGCCGACACCGAGTTGACGGCGATGACATTGGCGTTGGAGGCGCAGCGCAAAGAAGCCGAGGAGACGTTAACCTTGCTGGCAGCGGCGCGGGCGGCGCAGGGCGATTTGGACAAGATGCTTGCCGAAACCCTGATCCGCCTTCAATCCGCAGAGCAGGGGGCCGAAAGAGCGGTGGTGGCGCAAACGGACCTGGCAGCGGCGAATGCTGAAATCACCCGGCTGCGAGACGAAGCGGTTAAGCAGCGTGAAATGGTCATTGATTTGCAAGGCGAGGTGGCGGCGGGCCAGGCGGCGGCAGAAAGGGCCGTGCAATCTGGCGCAAAGGTTCAAAACGAATTGACTGCTGCAGAGCAAGAGCTGGCGCAACTGCGGGCAGCCGTTGCCGCGCAAGAAACCGCAGCAGCAAAGCTGGGCACGGATCGCGAGGCATTGCGCGCGCGATTGGCGGCCGCAGTGGCGGCCCGTCTTGCAGCAGAGAGCGCCGCGCAAGAACAAGGCATTCAGGCTGATACACGCGCTGCACTTTTGGCCGCCGCGCAGTCGGCGCTTTCAAAAGAGGAGGCGGCGAGCGCGGCCGCACAACGTCAGACCGAGCTGCTGAATCAACAGGTTGCCGCCTTGCGGACGCAATTGGGGAACCTGCAGTCTTTACTTGATGATGCCAAGGCCCGCGACATCGCCAAAGAGGTCGAATTGCAGTCGCTGGGTACTGAATTGAACACGGCCTTGGCCCGCGTTGCAGCCGAGCAAAGCCGACGCGCGGATTTGGAAGCAGCGGAACGAGCGCGGCTTGAGGCCGAAGCGGAGGTTCTCAAGGCAGAAACCAAGGACCTGGAACAATATCGGTCCGAGTTCTTTGGTCGGCTGCGTGATGTACTGGGTACGCAAGAAGGTGTTCGGATCGAAGGGGACCGGTTTGTTTTCTCGTCAGAGGTTCTATTCCCGCCCGGGGGTGCCGTGTTGTCGGATGAAGGCCGCGGTGAAATAGCGAAAGTTGCGAATATTCTGCGTTCGGTTGCGGGGGACATTCCGGCCGAGATTGATTGGGTTATTCGGGTTGACGGCCACACCGATAATGAACCGCTGTCAGGTTTCGGAGAGTTCGCCGATAACTGGGAGCTAAGCCAAGCCCGAGCGTTGTCGGTGGTGAAATACATGATCGGTTTTCTAGGCATCCCACCCGAGCGTCTGGCGGCGAATGGTTTTGGCCAATATCAGCCGGTTGCAACAGGGGACAGTGAGGTGGCCCGCGCCCAGAATCGCCGCATCGAGCTGAAGTTCACCGAAAAGTAACGTCGAATATCCGCTATTTCAGAGTAACTTCAGTGTTCTTCCTGCTGACTTCAACGCCGTCTCGCAGCAAAGTTGCTGTTGCGATATAGGTGCCTGTCGGCCAAGCCTTGCGCCCGCGCAGGGGAATGCCAGCTGCGCGAAACGCTTGCGCATGGCGGCGGGAGAGCTTCCTGTCTTCTGCGATGACCTTGCCCTCGGGGCCGATGACCTCCAAGCGGACAGTATCGCCTTTTCGGGTTCCAAAGCTGAATCCATAAACGACAAGAGCAGGGGCTGTGAGGGGTAACGATTTTATCTTTTCGATGCCCTTTTTGACGTCCGCATATTCGGGCAGGGCATCGCTTAACCCCACTTCCACGATGCCGCCCGGCTGGTAGGGCGGCGTGTCTGCCCACAAGGTACTGTCACCAGGGCTGGCGCAGTTGATAACGCCGTCGGGATCAAAAGGGTCAACAGGTTTGCCACCCTGGCGTACGGAGAGATGCAGGTGCGGAAATTCGGCGCGGCCGGATTGTCCAATCTGCCCCAGAATATCGCCGGCTTTGACCGTCTGGTCATTTCTGATCGCGACAGAGCCTTGTTTTAAATGACAATACTGGGTTTCCCATCCGCCGGGATGCACCAGCAACACACCATTGCCGCATTCCTTTCCGTCTACCTCGGCTGCGGTTTCTTTTGAATAGCCGGTGTCGGGCATCCCGTCGCGAAAGCCCCGCACCCGTCCATCTGCTGCAGCAAATACATTGACACCCGCCATCATGTCGGCACGCGTTGGCACGGCAAAGTCGGTACCCTTGTGCCCTTCGTAACTGAGGTCCGCGCATTGATAGTCACGAAACCCTTCGCCGGGATCACGATCCATATATTGTTGGATATAGCAGGAGTCGCCCAGGGTGCAGTCCACAGGTAACTGCAGGGTAAACCCCTCCGCCGCAGCGGCAGTGGCGAAGGGCAGGGACAGGGCCCAAAGGCCCCGTTTGATCATTCTGCGGTCAACAGTGGTGGCTTGTCGCCTGACAGTTGGCGTTTTTCGTGATCGAGAATGGTCAGCTCAAGCTCGCCTTTTTTGACACCCACTTTGACAACGCCGCCTTTGGCGAGTTTGCCAAACAATAGTTCTTCGGCCAGTGGTTTCTTGATGTGTTCTTGAATGACACGGCCCAGTGGACGCGCGCCCATCTTGTCGTCATAGCCCTTGTCGGCAAGCCACTCCGCAGCTTTTCTGGACAATTCGAACGTCACGTTGCGGTCCATCAGCTGGGCTTCGAGTTGCAGCACGAATTTCTCGACGACCTGCAGGATCACCTCTTTGGGCAGGGCCGCGAAGGAGATGACCGCATCCAGACGGTTGCGGAATTCTGGCGTGAAGGTGCGTTCGATGGCGGCGGTATCCTCGCCGGTACGACGGTCGCGGCCAAAACCAACGGCCTCTTTCGCCTGCTCGGATGCACCCGCGTTCGAGGTCATGATGATCACGACATTGCGGAAATCCACGGTGCGGCCATTATGGTCGGTCAGCTTGCCGTGATCCATGACCTGCAGCAGGATATTGTAGACATCAGGATGCGCTTTTTCCATCTCGTCGAGAAGCAGGACACAATGTGGATGCTGGTCTACGCCATCTGTTAACATGCCGCCCTGATCAAAGCCGACATAGCCAGGAGGGGCACCGATCAAACGGGAAACCGCGTGTTTTTCCATATATTCCGACATGTCAAAGCGTAGCAGTTCCACACCCAGCGTATCGGCCAATTGCTTGGCGACTTCGGTTTTCCCGACGCCTGTCGGACCCGCAAACAAGTAGTTGCCGATGGGCTTTTCCGGTTCGCGCAGACCCGCGCGGGACAGTTTAATCGCGGATGCAAGTGCTTCGATTGCCGTATCCTGACCAAAGACGACGCGTTTCAGCGATGCCTCAAGGTCTTTCAGCACCACGACATCGTCTTTACTGACGGTTTTGGGCGGAATCCGGGCGATCTTGGCGACCACGGCTTCAACCTCTTTGGTGCCGATTGTTTTGCGACGTTTGGAGGCGGTAATCAAATGCTGAGCGGCCCCCGCTTCGTCAATCACGTCGATGGCCGAGTCCGGCAGCTTGCGATCGTTGATATAACGCGCGGCCAATTCCACAGATGTTCTGATCGCATCGGAGGTGTATTTGACCGAATGGTGATCCTCGAAATAGGGTTTGAGACCTTTCAGGATTTTCACGGCATCATCAACCGACGGCTCGTTTACGTCGATCTTTTGGAAACGACGGGCCAGAGCGCGGTCTTTTTCAAAGTGCTGGCGGAATTCCTTGTAGGTGGTGGAGCCCATGGTCCGCAGCTTGCCGCCGGCCAGCGCGGGTTTCAGCAGATTGGAGGCATCCATGGCACCGCCAGAAGTCGCACCGGCACCGATTACCGTGTGGATTTCATCAATGAAAAGCACGGCATCGTCGTGGTCTTCCAATTCGGTTACAACGGCTTTCAGGCGTTCCTCAAAGTCTCCACGGTAGCGGGTACCGGCCAGCAGGGCGCCCATGTCGAGGGAGAAGATGGTAGTGTTTTCCAATACTTCGGGCGTTTCACCGGCGACGATTTTCCGCGCAAGACCTTCAGCGATGGCTGTTTTACCGACACCCGGATCGCCGACCAGCAGCGGGTTGTTTTTGCGCCGGCGGCAGAGCACCTGAATACAGCGTTCGACTTCGCTTTCGCGGCCGATCAGCGGGTCGATATCGCCTTCGCGCGACTTGGCGTTCAAATCTACGCAGTATTTGTCCAGCGCGGATTCCTTTTTTTCACCCTCGGTCACGCCTTGGGTTTCCTCTTCGTGATCAGGGGCACCAGCGACAGGGCGTGCTTCGCCGTAGGCGGGGTCTTTGGCAACACCGTGGGCGATGTAGTTGACCGCGTCATAGCGTGTCATTTCCTGTTCTTGCAGGAAATAGGCAGCGTTGCTTTCGCGCTCGGCAAAGATGGCAACCAATACGTTAGCACCGGTTACTTCAGTCCGGCCGGACGATTGCACGTGGATGGCAGCCCGCTGGATGACCCTTTGGAAAGCGGCGGTTGGCACCGCTTCGGATCCGTCAACGTCGGTCACCAGATTGCTCAGGTCCTCGTCAACGAATTCAACGAGGGTGTCGCGCAATTCGTCCACATCAACCGAACAGGCCTTCATGACCTGAGCCGCGTCGGGTTCGTCGATCAGCGACAATAGCAGATGTTCCAGCGTGGCGAATTCATGTCGCCTTGCGTTGGCTAGTGCCAATGCGGAATGGATTGCCTGCTCAAGTGTATTTGAGAATGAAGGCACCTGCGTGCTCCTTATCCTGTGGGCCGGTGGGGATGCTGCAGTATAACAGGTCCCCGCGCCGACCATGGCCTCTTAGTGTTAGAGTTTGGTTGATCGTGGCGCGTCTTCAAGCATTTTCTTGTAAAATTTGCTCACAAATCACCATATTTTGTAGTATCGCCTCGTTCACAGCGGTCAGAAAACATCTTTTCGTCTGCGGATCTCGGTAAATACCTCAGTATCAGAAGCGGTTGGCATCCCCAAAGTCGCGCGAATGCCCGGATCATCGGGACGTAGGAAGGGATTTGTCTCAAGTTCGGTTGCAAGGGATGTTGGTACCGTGGGTTGCCCCTTGGCCCGCGCTGTCATGATTTCGTTTGATCTAGATATAAGCGCGGTATTTCCCGGATCAACCGTCAGGGCAAATTTGGCGTTGGACGCAGTGTATTCATGGCCTGAGCAGAGTGTGGTTTCGGGAGGCAGCGCCATCAGTTTTTGCATTGAGTCCCACATCTGCGCCGGTGTGCCTTCAAACAGGCGGCCGCAGCCAAGCGCCATCAGGCTGTCCGCAGTGAAGCAGGCCTGCGCTGCAACCACATAGAATGCGATATGGTTTATTGTATGGCCCGAGACATCAAGAATTTCGGCTTCCAACCCGCCGAGCTGAACTGTGTCACCCTCTGATACGGCGATATCCAGCGCGGGCAGGCGGTGGGCATCAGCCTTGGCCCCGACAACCTGTGCTGGGTGGTCTGCCAGCAAATCAGCAAGACCGTCCACATGGTCCCAGTGGTGATGGGTCAACCAAACCTGACTCAAGGTCCATCCCCGTGCCAACAGCTCCGCCTTGATCGGCGCCGCATCCGGCACGTCGATCACCGCGACAGCGCCTGTTTCACCGTCTCGCAGCAGATAGGCATAGTTGTCGGACAGGCAGGGGATGGTGATCAGGTCAAAGGGCATGGTGGATTTCTTATCTGTTGCTATTATTTGGTTAGAGTGACACCGCAAAGGCAGCTTCGCAATGCACCTCGACGTTCAAGATCTGCGCAACTTTTATTATCGCAATGCATTGGGGCGTGCAGCGCAGAAAAGCTTGCGCGATCGCATGCTGGAACTCTGGCCCGAAGCCAAGGGGCAGACGGTCGTGGGATTTGGCTTTGCCGCCCCCTTGTTACGCCCCTATCTCAAGGACGCGAAGCGGGTGGTTACCCTGATGCCCGGGCCGCAAGGCGTGATGCCCTGGCCCGCCGGAATGCCGAACACCGCTGTCCTCACCGAAGAAACGCTATGGCCGATTGAAACAGGGCATGTGGACAAGCTCGTTTTGTTGCACGGGCTTGAGACTTGCGAACGCCCCTCCGACCTGCTTGAGGAATGTTGGCGGGTTCTGGGTCCAGGCGGGCGGGCTTTGTTCATTGTGCCGAACCGTGCGGGGCTTTGGGCACGACGTGACAAGACGCCATTCGGTTTCGGGCAGCCCTATTCACCGGGGCAGCTGGACATGCAATTGAAAAAGCACCAGTTTTTGCCTGAACGCCAGTTGGGTGCCTTGTTCCAATTCCCGTCACACCAGCGCATTTGGATGAAATCGGCAGGGCTTTTTGAACGGGTTGGGCGGCACATGCCGGCCATTGTGGGCGGAGGCGCCTTTATGGTTGAGGCAACCAAACTGGTCTATCCACCCAAAGGCATATCGGTAAGGGAGCGCAAGCGGGTCAGCGTTTTGAACGGGCTGTCCGAGCCGGCAGTGAGCGGCGCGCGCAGGACTTGAAAGGGCAGCTAGTTTTTCAAGCTGGCCATTAGCCGGTGGAATTTTTCACCTTGTACCGCGACATGGCTTCTCAGAGCTGCTGCGGCGCGGTCTGCATCTTCGCTTTGCAAAGCAGAGACAATTTCAAGATGCTCGGCCATGGATTGATCCAGCCGTCCGCGAAACCGTAACTGCATTTTGCGATAGGCTTTGAGCCGGTTTTGCAGCTGAAGCGCCTGTTTTTCCAGATATCTGTTGGCGGAACCGCGATAGATAATTTGATGAAATCTCTCGTTTTCGTCATAGTAAAGATCGTGGTTCAGATTTTCCACGGCCTGCTGGCAGTTCACATTTGCCTGCACCAGTTGCGCCAGCCCGTTTTCGGTTATCCGCGTTGCGGCCAACCTGCCACAGGCGGCTTCCAGTTCGGCCATGGTCTCAAACATTTCCATCAATTCGACCGGGCCGGGCTGGCGTACAAAAACACCGCGACGCGGAATTTGTTCAGCCATGCCCGAGGAAACAAGCACTTGTAAGGCTTCGCGAATAGGGGTGCGGGAGACCTTGAACTGCTCGGCAAGTTTCAGTTCGTCAAGACGTTCACCATCGCGGTAAGCGCCGGAAAATACCAGTTGCTCCAGCGTTTCTGCAATCTTGTCAGCGCGTCTGATGTCCATGAGGCGAATTTATAACGTTGTAAGGGGAAATGCGAGAGGGCATTTATTGTATACAATAAATTTGACTTGGAATGCAACATGTGGAAAAACCCATACAGTCGTATTGGAGCTAGGCACTCCGGTTACATCCTGGGAGGGAACTATGAAGTCGAAGTTTTTCACATCCGCCGCCGCCTTGGCCTGCTTGACGCTTGGCACAGTTGCACAATCAGAAACGCTGCGCCTGTCGCACCAGTGGTCCAACAAGGACGTGCGCCATCAGGTTGCGCAGATTGTTGCGGATGAAGTCGCGGCAGCGGGTGTCGATCTGGAAATCCAGATCTTCGGCTCCAAATCCCTTTTCAAGCCGCGCGAGCAATATCGCCCGTTGAGCCGTGGTCAGCTGGACATGACGGTCCTGCCGCTCAGCTATGCCGGCGGCCAGCAGCCGGCTTATAACCTGACCCTCATGCCGGGCATGGTAAAAAACCACGACCACGCGGCCCGTCTGAGCGCATCACCTTTCATGGAAGCGCTAGAGGAAAAGATGGCCGATGATGATGTGATGGTACTGGTTCACGGCTATCTGGCGGGTGGGTTTGTTGGCAAAGACAAATGTATTACGGGGCCGGATGACGTGAAAGGCCTGCAAACCCGCGCGGCGGGCAAGGCGTTTGAACAGATGTTGGCCGGTGCTGGCGCCTCTATCGCTTCGATGGCGTCTTCCGAGATTTATAATGCCATGCAAACCGGCGTGTTGACGGCGGCCAATACATCGTCCTCGTCTTTCGTATCCTACCGGATTTACGAGCAGGTAAAATGCTATACCCCTGCGGGTGACGTGGCCTTATGGTTTATGTACCAGCCGCTTTTGATGAACAAATCCAAGTTTGATGGTCTGAACGCTGATCAGCAGAAGGCCCTGATGGACGCTTCGGCCAAGGCCGAGGCATACTATCTGGAAGAAGCCAAAAAACAGGATGCGGAATCTGAAAAGGTTTTCCGTGATGCAGGTGTCGAAATTGCCCAAATGTCCGCAGCGGATTTTGACGCTTGGCGCGCGCTTGCGCAGGAAACATCTTACAAGGCCTTCGTGGCGGATGTGCCGGATGGCCAGCAGCTGCTCGATATGGCTTTGGCCGTCGAATAAACCGGTTTTCGGAAGGCTGCAGCCGTAGCCTTCCGTCTCATTATTCTGAAGACCTCAAGGAAATGATATGGCGGGCTCAAGCTCAGCCGTCGCGGCGCAGACGGGCAACAATCTGTTCCTGCGCGTTGTGGCTGCTCTCTCAACCTTTGCTGGATGGTGTTCTGCCGCGATGATCGTGTCGGCGGTAGCGATTACCTGCCAGATGATTTTTGTCCGCTTTGTGCTGAATGGATCGACTGTTTGGCAAACCGAAGCCGTGATTTACCTTGCCATCGGAGCGACCCTGATAGGGCTGCCTTATGTGCAGCGGCTGCGGGGGCATGTGAACGTTGATCTGATCCCGTTGATGCTGGGCGAAAACGCGCGATATGTCATGGCGTTGTGTACCCTGTCGCTGTCGATTGCCATGGTCGCGATCATGTTGTGGTACGGATTTGAATTCTGGCACCTCACCTATGAACGCAACTGGAAGTCCGACACGGTCTGGGGTGTACGCCTTTGGATTCCCTATGCGGCGATGCCCATCGGGTTTGGCCTTTTCCTCTTGCAGCTGATCGCCGACCTGGTCGCCGTAATCTTGAAAGTCGACACACCGTTCGGTTTGGAGGACATATAATGGACCCGCTCACCCTTGGCGGCATTGTTGCCCTTGCCACCATTCTCGTGCTGTTTTCGGGCGTGTCGGTTGCCCTTGGCTTGTTGATCGTTTCAACCGGTTTTCTGATGGTCTTTGACGGGATGCGGTCGCTTGAACTGCTGCCGGAAATCCTGTTCGGCAAACTTGATAACTTTGCCCTGCTGTCGATCCCGATGTTCATCATCATGGGGTCTTCCATCGCCTCGACCCGTGCAGGTGCGGACCTTTACGAAGCCCTTGAACGCTGGTTGACCCGTGTACCTGGCGGACTTGTCATTTCGAACCTTGGCGCTTGTGCGTTGTTTGCCGCCATGTCCGGCTCCAGCCCGGCCACCTGTGCTGCAATCGGCAAAATGGGTATCCCCGAGATGCGCAAGCGTGGCTATCCCGACGGGGTTGCGGCCGGGTCCATCGCTGCGGGCGGTACGCTTGGTATCCTCATTCCGCCATCGGTTACCATGATCGTCTATGGCATCGCGACCGAAACCTCGATAGGCCGTCTGTTCCTTGCCGGTGTGATCCCCGGTATCCTGCTGGTGACATTGTTCATGGCATGGTCGCTTTATGCTACTTGGCGGTCGGGCGATCAGGAATTGCTGAATGCGACCCGCTACACATGGAAAGAAAAATTCGAAATCCTGCCACGGGTGATCCCCTTTTTGCTGATCATTATCGGGGTGCTTTATGCGATGTACGGCGGTGTTGCCACACCATCTGAAACCGCGGCTGTTGGTGCCTTGCTATGCCTGGTCATCGCGATGGTAATCTACAAACTGTGGAACCCCCGCGACCTGTGGGTTGTCCTGCGAGACAGCACCAAGGAAAGCGTGATGATCCTGTTCATCATCGCGGCGGCGGGCGTGTTCTCCTATATGCTCTCAAGCCTGTATATTACCCAATCCATCGCCAACTGGATCGGCACGTTAGACGTGAATCCTTGGGTGCTTATGGGGGCGGTCAATGTTTTCCTGTTGATCGCGGGCTTCTTTCTGCCGCCCGTTGCGGTCATCCTGATGGCGGCACCGATCTTGCTGCCCATCATTACAACCGCAGGCTTTGATCCGATCTGGTTTGCCGTTGTGCTGACGATCAACATGGAAATCGGTCTGATCTCTCCACCTGTGGGATTGAACCTTTATGTTATTAACGGCATCGCACCGGATATTTCGCTGAAAACCATCCTCACAGGATCCATGCCCTTTGTCGGGTGCATGGTTTTGGCCATTATCCTGCTGTGCCTATTTCCGGATCTTGCCACTTGGTTGCCCGATGCGGTTATGGGAGCCGCAGTATGAGCTTCTTCGGGGGGCTGTTCTCAACCGTGTTTGAACGGCGCTATCGCGGGGCGCAGTCGGCAGACGCCGCGGGTCGCAACCCAGAGGAGTTGGCCCAGGACCTGCTGGGCAGCCACGGTGAAGTGTCAGGCGGCACCTTGGCGCGGCTGATCCTTGATCGCTATGGCGCAATGACAACAGATGAAAAACGCGGATTTTTTGAATTCATGACCCACGGGCTTGAGATTGATACTCAGGCGGTGAAGGACACTTTGCAAACTTATCGCGATGAACCGTCCAAGCGGAGTTACCGCGCTTTTGCGGCGGCCTGCGAACCCAGACGGCAAGAATTGATCCGGCGAATGAATCAAGTGCCCGGTGCCACTGCCCGATTGGTGGCGATGCGTCAGGATCTCTTGGCGATACTGCACGAGCAACCGGCGCTTGAACCGCTGGATGTGGATTTCCAACATCTGTTCGCGTCATGGTTCAACCGTGGTTTTCTGGTGTTGAGCCCGATCAATTGGGGCAGTCCTGCGGATATACTCGAGAAAATCATCGCCTATGAGGCCGTGCACGCCATTGACAGCTGGGATGACCTGCGTCGCCGCCTGCAACCAAGTGACAGACGGTGTTTCGGCTTTTTTCACCTTGCCATGGCAGGTGAACCCCTGATTTTTGTTGAGGTGGCGTTGACCAAAGGTATCCCGAATTCCGTACAGGACCTGCTGGCCGACGGTCGCGAGGCGATTGAGGCCGAGGAGGCCGACACGGCTGTGTTCTATTCGATCTCGAACTGTCAGGCCGGTCTGGCGGGGGTGTCATTTGGCAATTCGCTGATCAAGCAAGTCGCGGCAGACCTTTCGCGCGATTTGCCGACGCTGAAAAACTTTGTCACCTTGTCACCGATTCCGGGGATGAACAAATGGCTTGCAACAGCAGGCGTGCCCCTCGCAACCAAAGAGAACAGGCGCGCTTTGGCAGCGCATTACCTGTTGGAGGCAAAACGCCCCGACGGCATGCCTGTTGATCCTGTCGCGCGCTTCCATCTTGGCAATGGGGCGGCTTTGCAGGCGGTGCACGGCGATGCTGATATTTCGGAAAACGGCATGGCTCAATCCGGTGGTGCGATGGTAAATTATCTTTATGATCTGGCGCAGATTACGTCGAACCATGAACGCTTCGTCACAGATAAAACGGTTATTGCCTCGTCAGAGGTTCGTGCCCTAAGCGCGACGATAGAACCAAAGGCCTGAAGGAACACAGAAATGGCGAACCCGCTTTTTGACACGCTTTTTGGAAAGCATGCCGGTAATCATGCAGTGTTCCTGCAATTGCCGGATGGTGTGTCGATCACTTATGCTGGGTTTTTGGAAATGGCGGCGCAATACGCCGGGCTGCTTTGTGAACTTGGATTGAAGCCCGGAGATCGCCTTGCTGTTCAGATCGCCAAATCACCACAAGCGCTAGCGGTTTATGCGGCCTGTGCGCAGGCAGGTATCGTTTTTCTACCGTTGAATACGGCCTACACTGCGGAGGAGGTCAGCTATTTCGTCGATAATAGTGGCGCAGGCGTCTTGCTGTGTGACGACACCAATGCTGAAGCGTTGAAACCTGTCGCCAAGACATGCGGTGCGGCGTTGGAAACCCTGAACGAGGATGGTTCTGGCACTTTCAGTGAAAAGGCTGCGGCGCTGCCCTCTCACTTTAAGACGGTCGAGCGCCGCGCAGATGATCTGGCTGCATTCCTTTACACTTCGGGGACAACGGGTCGCTCCAAAGGGGCGATGTTGACCCAAGAGAACCTGTTGTCGAATGCGCGGATTTTGGTAGAGGAATGGCGATTTACTTCTGACGATGTGCTGCTGCACGCCTTGCCAATCTTTCATACACACGGGTTGTTTGTCGCTTCGAATATTATTCTGTTGGCGGGGGGGCAGATGATCTTTCTGCCAAGCTTCAAGCTAGATCAGGTGATCGAGCAGTTACCCAAAGCGACGACGATGATGGGGGTGCCGACGTTTTATACACGCCTGCTGGGCGACGCAGGATTCACCAAGCCGTTGGTTGAACACATGCGCTTGTTTGTTTCTGGCAGTGCGCCGCTTTTGGCGGAAACGCATGTTCAGTTCGAAAACCGCACCGGCCTGCGCATTCTGGAGCGTTACGGAATGACAGAGACCAATATGAATACTTCCAACCCTTATGACGGCGAGCGGCGGGCAGGGACAGTCGGTTTTGCTTTGCCCGGTATCGAGGTCAAGATTACTGACAGCAAGACCGGTGAAACCCTGTCGCAGGGAGAAATTGGCGAGATCGAAGTGCGCGGCCCGAATGTGTTCAAGGGCTATTGGCAGATGCCTGAAAAGACGGCTGAAGAGCTGCGCGAGAATGGTTTTTTTATCACCGGCGACCTGGGGCAAATGGATGCGGACGGGTACATCAGCATCGTGGGACGCAACAAGGACCTGATCATTTCGGGGGGGTACAACATTTACCCCAAGGAAATCGAGCTGTTGCTTGATGATGCGGAAAACGTGCTTGAAAGTGCTGTTATTGGTGTGCCGCATCCGGATTTTGGCGAGACCGTCGTAGGAATTTTGGTGGCAAAGGGTGGTGCGACGCTGGATCTGGATACGATAAGGGCCGATATCTGCGTCTCGTTGGCACGGTTTAAGCATCCACAACGGCTGATTGTGTTGCCGGAACTGCCACGTAACACGATGGGGAAAGTGCAGAAAAAAGCGCTGCGGGATCAGTTCAAAGACCTGTATATGGCGTAGGCGTGGTTGGTCCGCTTTATTGCGGATCTGGGGCCTCTTGGCGCGGGGGGCTATCCGGTTTGCCCAAACCTGATGCGCAGTCTCAAGTGTACCAGGTTGGGACAGGATCGTTAGAGGTTAAAGAAAAACGCGCGACTGGCTGGCAAATTCGCGATTCGCGGTGATGACTGCGTTTACGTTCAGGTCGTTTCGATGCGGACAGCTGTGTTCACTAGCCCTGAAACGTTCCATTGCATCTTTTCTGCCCTGATTAACTAATACCAATTTGGCTACTTTGATATCCGTTTCCTCGCCCCATGCGATGTCGCAGGCCTGTTCAAACGTTAACCTTCTCACCTCCGGATCGCTTAGAACGATCAGTGTAAACAGACCACGTTTATTGAGCATTTCCCCACCTGAATCTTCCTGAATCACGATGCGGTGCAGGTTTCCAAGGATCTGTTCAGAAACGTCGATGAACAAGCTGTCACCGGGATTGCTGAGGTCAATTCGGTAGCTGACCAGCGGGGCGGGGGACACAGGGACGACGTAATCTTGGGGGATTTTGATCCTGACCCGCTGGGACTGCCTATCGGTGCGGCCTTGTCCATCTGGCAGGATTTCAAGCATGGAGGAGGCTTTGGTCGAGAAAGTCGACCTGCCGCTTGAAAGTGCCTGCGGGCCGACCCTGCCGAAGGGGAGGACCAGCATACCCACTGCGATCAGGGGCACGAGCATCAAATCCAACATGGGTTTCGCCTTTGAAGATTGGCAACAACGCATGGGGCATGTGTGTTAATTTCAGGTTAAGCATGGTTGGATCATTAGGCTGTGGCACAGATTGCACGCTGGTGTCTCAAGCGATCTTTGCGATAGCCACCACTTCGCATCTTGTGAAATGCGGCAGTTGCCCAAGCATCCAAAACTTGCACCTAGACTGTTGTAGACATGTGCAAAAATGAAAGCTGTCTCGGCGCATATTTAGATGTTTTGAGGAAAAATTTGCCTCAGCGCGGTGAAACGCCGCGACAAAGTGAAGAGAATCGTATTAACCTTCGCGGATCACCGGCCAGATAACGGCGATTGACCGGTGTGAAAATTATTGGGCTGACAAGGGCAAATAAATTTTCAGGGGGACACATTGGCGCACGTTACTGTGTTGCGGCCTTTGGTACGCTCTGCTACATCGCCCCTGATTTAGACGTCTTGATCCGATTCAAGCCGCGCCAACTAACCGGTGACGCGACCTGTTCGCATATCCGATTTGACAGAATGAGAGGATGGACGTGTCCGAAACAGCTTCGATCTCCACCGGCATCGCACAGCGCTACGCTTCCGCTGTCTTTGATATTGCCAAAGAGGGCAAACAGATCAAAGCGATTGAAGCCGATCTTGACGCCCTGCAAGGTGCAATGTCGGACAGCGATGATTTTCGCAATCTAATCCAATCGCCGATTTACACCCGCACAGAGCAGGGTGACGCCATTTCAGCATTGGCGAAAAAGATGAAAATTTCCTCAACGATGACGAACACCTTGGCGCTTATGGCATCCAAGCGTCGTCTTTTCGTGCTGCCGCAGCTGGTTAACACGTTGCGCGAGGCGATTGCAGAAGACAAAGGCGAAGTTACCGCCGAAGTTACGTCAGCCAAGGCCCTGACGAAGGCGCAATCAGACAAGCTTGCCAAGACGCTTAAAGCGAGCACTGGCAAAACCGTAACACTTCAAACGTCCGTCGATGAAACTCTCATCGGCGGTCTTATTGTCAAAGTGGGCTCCAAGATGATCGACACGTCGATCCGCGCGAAGCTCAATTCCCTCCAGAACGTAATGAAAGAGGTCGGATAAATGGGTATCCAAGCAGCAGAAATTTCTGCAATCCTGAAGGACCAGATCAAGAATTTCGGTCAAGAAGCCGAAGTTGCCGAAGTTGGCCGTGTGCTTTCCGTCGGTGACGGTATTGCGCGGGTTTACGGTCTGGACAATGTTCAGGCTGGCGAAATGGTCGAATTTCCCGGCGGCATTCAGGGCATGGCTCTGAACCTCGAAGCGGACAACGTAGGTGTTGTTATCTTCGGTAATGACCGTGACATCAAAGAAGGTGATACCGTCAAGCGGACCAATTCCATCGTGGACGTGCCAATTGGCAACGGCTTGTTGGGACGTGTTGTGGACGGTCTGGGCAACCCGATCGACGGCAAGGGCCCGATTGAATCCACCGAGCGTGGCATTGCTGACGTCAAGGCGCCAGGTATCATTCCGCGTAAATCTGTTCATGAGCCGATGTCTACCGGGCTCAAGTCAGTTGACGCGATGATCCCGATTGGCCGTGGCCAGCGCGAATTGATCATTGGTGACCGTCAGACCGGTAAAACTGCCGTTGCTCTGGACGCCATGCTGAACCAAGCGCAGGTTAACGCCGCAGCCGAAGGCGACGAAGGCAAAAAGATGTACTGCGTGTACGTCGCGATTGGCCAGAAGCGTTCAACTGTTGCGCAGCTGGTTAAGAAGCTCGAAGAAGCCGGTGCGATGGAATATTGCATCGTTGTTGCCGCCACCGCGTCCGAGCCTGCACCGATGCAGTTTCTGGCACCTTACGCCGCGACCGCCATGGCAGAATTTTTCCGCGACAATGGCCGCCATGCTTTGATCATCTATGATGACCTGTCCAAGCAGGCCGTTTCCTATCGTCAAATGTCCCTTCTGCTGCGTCGCCCACCAGGCCGCGAAGCTTACCCAGGTGACGTTTTCTATCTTCACTCCCGTCTGCTTGAGCGTTCTGCGAAGCTGGGTGATGATGCGGGCAACGGTTCATTGACTGCTCTGCCGATCATCGAGACCCAGGGTGGTGACGTTTCCGCGTTTATTCCAACCAACGTGATCTCGATCACCGATGGTCAGATCTTCCTTGAGACTGAATTGTTCTACCAAGGCATCCGTCCTGCTGTGAACACCGGTCTGTCGGTTTCGCGGGTTGGTTCCTCTGCTCAGACCAAAGCGATGTCTTCTGTCGCTGGTCCGGTGAAGCTGTCCCTCGCTCAGTACCGCGAAATGGCGGCCTTTGCGCAGTTTGGTTCCGATCTGGACGCCGCCACACAGCAGTTGCTGAACCGTGGCGCCCGTCTGACCGAGCTGATGAAGCAACAACAGTATGCACCGTTGTCCAACGCCGAAATCGTCTGCGTTATCTACGCGGGCACCAAAGGCTACCTGGACAAGCTGCCCGTCGCTGAAGTCGGTCGTTGGGAAAACGGCTTGCTGGCACATCTGCGCGGCAAACACGCCGACCTACTCAAGGACATCACCGATAACGATCGCAAGGTGAAAGACGAGCTGGAAGACAAAATCAAAGCAGCGCTCGATTCTTACGCCGCTGACTTCGCTTAAGGAGAGATAGCCAATGGCAAATCTCAAAGTCCTTAAAAACCGGATCGCGAGTGTCAAATCGACGCGCAAGATCACGAAAGCCATGCAAATGGTTGCCGCGGCGAAACTTCGCCGCGCGCAGGAAGCTGCCGAAGCCTCCCGTCCTTACGCAGAGCGTTTTAACGCTGTGATGGCAGGGCTGGCGGCGTCGGTCGGCGGGTCTGACTCCGCACCCAAGCTGCTTTCTGGCACCGGGTCGGACAAGGTCAACCTGCTGGTTGTCATGACGTCAGAGCGGGGCCTTTGCGGTGGTTTCAACACCAACATCGTGAAGAAAGCCAAAGTGCACGCGCAAAAGCTTTTGGCCGAGGGTAAGGAAGTCAAAATCCTTACTGTTGGCAAGAAGGGGCGTGACCAGCTCAAGCGTGAATACGCTGAGCATCTGATCGGCCACGTTGATATGACAGACGTCAAGCGCCTGAGCTATAGTGATGCGCAAGGCGTTGCCAAAGACGTGCTGAGCCGTTTCGATGCTGGTGAATTTGATGTGGCAATGCTGTTTTATGCGACGTTTGTTAACGTGGTTACCCAAATCCCACAGGCCCAGCAGATCATTCCTGCAAAGTTTGAAGATGCGGGCACGGATGACGGTGCAACAACACTGTTCGATTACGAGCCTTCAGAAGAAGCAATCCTTGCTGATTTGCTGCCTCGAGGTGTCGCTACGGCGATCTTCTCGGGTCTTCTTGAGAATGCAGCGTCCGAACAAGGCGCAAGGATGTCAGCGATGGATAACGCGACGCGTAACGCGGGCGATATGATCGATAGTCTGACCATCCAATACAACCGTTCCCGTCAGGCCGTTATCACAAACGAGCTGATCGAAATCATTTCCGGCGCGGAAGCGCTGTAAGCAAAACCGGAGAAACGACATGGCAAATGCAGTCGGCAAAATTACTCAGGTCATCGGCGCCGTCGTTGACGTGCAGTTCGAAGATAACCTGCCAGAGATTCTGAACGCTCTGACCACAGACAACAACGGCAACAAGCTGGTCCTCGAAGTGGCCCAGCATCTTGGCGAAAACACAGTGCGTACCATCGCGATGGATGCGACCGAAGGTTTGGTGCGCGGCGCGAAGGTTGAAGACACTGGTGCACCTATTCAGGTGCCAGTCGGCAAGGCCACATTGGGCCGCATCCTGAACGTGACGGGCGACCCCGTTGACGAAAAGGGCCCGGTAGAGACCAAAGAAACTCGCGGCATCCACGGCGATGCACCCGCGTTCTCAGAACAGTCCACCGAGACCGAAATCCTGACCACAGGCATCAAGGTTATCGACCTGCTGGCCCCCTACACCAAGGGTGGTAAAATTGGTCTGTTCGGCGGCGCCGGCGTAGGTAAGACGGTTTTGATCATGGAATTGATCAACAACATCGCAAAGGTACACTCCGGTGTGTCCGTGTTTGCGGGTGTTGGTGAGCGGACCCGTGAAGGTAACGACCTTTACCACGAGATGATCGAATCCGGCGTTATTGTGCCTGAAAACCTGGTCGATTCCAAGATTGCACTGGTCTACGGCCAGATGAACGAGCCTCCAGGTGCGCGTATGCGTGTGGCGCTGTCCGGTCTGACACTGGCCGAGCAGTTCCGCGACGAATCCGGTTCCGACGTTCTGTTCTTTGTGGACAACATCTTCCGCTTTACCCAAGCCGGTTCCGAAGTTTCAGCCTTGCTGGGTCGTATTCCTTCTGCCGTGGGCTACCAGCCAACACTGGCGACAGACATGGGTGCGATGCAGGAACGTATTTCATCAACCAAGAACGGTTCGATTACATCGGTTCAGGCCGTATACGTCCCTGCGGATGACTTGACCGACCCTGCACCAGCTACATCCTTTGCGCACCTCGACGCGACAACGGTTCTGGATCGTGCGATTTCGGAAAAAGGCATCTACCCTGCGGTTGACCCGCTTGGCTCCACATCCCGTCTGCTCGATCCGCAGATCATTGGTGAAGAGCACTACAAGGTAGCGACCGACGTTCAGCAGATCCTTCAGCGCTACAAATCGCTTCAGGACATCATCGCGATCCTCGGCATGGACGAACTGTCAGAAGACGACAAACTGGCCGTGTCCCGTGCGCGTAAGATTGAACGTTTCCTGTCACAGCCGTTTGACGTGGCAAAGGTCTTTACCGGTTCTGATGGCATTCAGGTGCCTTTGGATGACACGATCGCGTCATTCAAAGCGGTTGTTGCCGGTGAGTATGACCACCTGCCCGAAGGCGCCTTCTATATGGTTGGCGGCATCGATGACGTGAAGGCGAAAGCCGAAAAAATGGCAGCAGACGCAGCCTAAGGGAGCTTTGAGCAATGGCAGACACGATGCAATTCGATCTGGTGTCGCCCGAGCGGCGGCTGGCCTCTTTGCAGGTCACATCCGTCCAGATCCCCGGCGCTGACGGCGACATGACGGCGATGGAGGGGCATGCACCCACCATCACCACCCTGCGCCCTGGTGTGCTGTCGGTTGATGGACCGGAAGGCACGGCGGACTTTGTGGTGACCGGTGGCTTTGCCGAGATCACTGCAAAAGGTGTGTCGGTGCTGGCTGAACGGGCAGTTGCCAAAGGTGACATGACCCAAGCGCACCTTGACGAGATGATGGAAGAAGCCAGAACCATGTATTCAAACGCGAAAGAGGCGTTTGCGAATGAGCCCGGTCCGGTCGATGACGCAGCCAAGCTGCTGTCTGACATGGTCGCAATGGGGGATCACATGGGGTTGACTGCAAAGCAGTAAGCGACATTGAAGTCTACACAATTAGAGAGGCCCTGCATCAAGCGGGGCCTTTTCTCGTTTTCCGGTTTCCTTTTGTTGTCTTCTTTCCGACGCAGTCGTGCCCTTCTCGGCCCGTATGGTTGTGCTGAAGTCACGAACTTATGAGATTCAACCATGCGAAAACTGTTGTTGGTCATGATGCTGATGGCCCCTTCAAGTGCGGGAGCACAGCCCTATAGTGAAAGCATGATAGATTGCGCGTCGGTCTATCAAAATGCAGCGCAGTGGGTCAGGACAGATGAAAGCGCCGACAAAATGATGTTTGCTGCGATCCAATGGGCGGATGCTGCAGTTGCACAATCTTACTCAGAGGGAAATCCTGTCACCTCGGATGCGATCTGGCAAAAAATCGACGGCAAGACAGAAAAATGGGAGGCTAAGGGAAGTGCTGTGTTCTTTTCGCAGGACTTTCGCGACTGGGCCCGGTATTGCCGGAAATTTGCCAAAGATCGCGGTGTTTCCGTCAGCCCGTAAAACTGCCCGCGCAGATTGTGCCGCGGCCCCTTTAAGCTATCGGCAGTGTTCGTTATCTTGCAAGCATTACTCTCATTTATCCAGGCCGTCCAATATGAAGAAACTCCGTAGCCATACCGTAGGAATCGACAGTGGCGATGTGATTTTGTTTACGGACTACGAAGACGGCGGCGAAATGTGGACCGGTCGTGGCCAACGAGAGCGGCGTCGTCACATCAGGTTCTCCGAGAAGTACAAGACTGCTCCGACGGTTCAACTCACGCCGTCCCTGTGGGATCTGGACGCGTCAACCATCATGCGGGCCGATATCCAGGCGGAATCTGTCACAAAATCCGGTTTTGACATGGTGTTCCGCACCTGGGGTGACACACGTATCGCACGTATCCGCATCGCGTGGATGGCGGTTGGTGAAATGTCGGAACTTGATGACTGGGATGTGATCTAGCGCCGGACTATGGCGCGTACATCCCGTCATAGATGGGGCCAAGCGTATCTGCTTCGAACAACGAAGAAACGGACGTGCCGTTCCATATGTTCAAAATCGCCTGCGCAAAGATTGGCGCAGTTGGCACGATACGGATGTTGGCAGCGTTTTTGATCGCGGAAGTTGGCTGAATGCTGTCGGTAATAACCAGTGATTTCATCACTGAATTTGTCACACGCTCCACTGCGGGGCCGGACATGACGCCGTGGCTGATGTAGGAATGCACTTCATTGGCACCGTTTTCCAACAGTACTTCGGCCGCTTTGCATAGCGTGCCAGCGGTATCGCAGATGTCGTCAACGATCAGGCAAGTCTTGCCTTTCACGTCACCAATTACGGTCATTTCCGCAATTTCGCCTGGCTTTTCACGGCGCTTGTCTACGATGGCGAGGGGGGAGTTGATCCGTTTGGCCAATTCCCGCGCACGGGCCACGCCGCCCACGTCGGGCGATACAATCATCAATTCGTCCATACGGTCTTTGAACGTGTGTTTGATATCCAAGGCAAAGACGGGCGAGGCATAAAGGTTGTCTACGGGGATATCAAAGAACCCTTGAATTTGCGCAGCGTGCAAATCCATCGTCAGAACCCGCTCAATGCCTGTGCCGACCAGCATATTCGCGACCATCTTGGCGGTGATCGGTGTGCGGGCCTTGGTGCGGCGGTCCTGACGGGCATAACCGAAATAGGGCAGGACAGCGGTGACCCGTGCCGCGGATGAGCGACGTAAGGCGTCTGCCATGATCAGCAGCTCCATCAGGTTGTCATTGGCAGGGTTCGAGGTAGGCTGGATGATAAACATATCCTCGCCGCGCACGTTCTCGAAGACTTCGACAAAGATCTCACCGTCGTTGAACCGTTCGACCCGCGCTTCCACCAGCCCGACGTTGACACCCCGATGTAGCGACATCCGTCGTGCGATTGCTTTGGCCAAAGGCATGTTGGCATTGCCCGAGATAAGTTTCGGCTCAGATGTTCGTGGCATGGGGGCTCCGTGGCAGCGGGAAAAGGGCAGAATCGAGGTCGTTGAACACCGCTTAACACGGGGCTAGGGTACGGCAAACCTTACGGAGGTCCAAATGACCCAGATTGACTATTTTTTCGCAACACTATCACCCTATTGCTACCTTGCCGGGCAGCGGCTGGAAGAAGTCGCTGCAAAATATGGTGCGAGCATCAATTACAAACCCTTTGACATCGTCGCGGCTTTTGCCCGGACCGGCGGCACACCACCAAAGGACCGCCATATCAGCCGAATGGAATACCGCGCACAGGAACTGCCGCGGCAAGCCAAAAAGCTAGGGTTGCCGCTTAATCTGAAACCTGCCCATTGGCCGACGAACGGGGCTCCTGCCGCCTATGCGTTCATCGCAGCTCAAAATGCAGGTGGCGGCGATTTGGGCAAGCTGGCACATGTAATTTTCCGTTCGGTCTGGGCGGATGAAAAAGACATTGCCGAGGACGCAGTGGTGCGGGCCTGTCTGAGCGAGGCCGGATTTGATCCGGAACTGGCCAATAGTGGTTTGCTGGAAGGGGCCGAAACCTATGCGCGCAATCTGGAAGATGCAGTCGAAAGCGGCGTTTTTGGCGCACCCTTCTTTATTGTCGATGGTCAGCGCTTTTGGGGGCAGGATCGGATCGCGGATATAGACGCCTTTCTGGCAGGCGATCTGTGACCGCGCAGCAAGGCTTTGCGCCATTTGTAACGACCATTGGGAACGGTTCGCGCCGCGCTCTCGCGCTACATTGTACGATGGCATTTGGCGGTGCATGGGCTGGATTTGCCAAGGCATTGCCGGCGCTAACACTTGTTGCGCCGGATATGCCCAGCCACGGGCAAAGCCCTGATTGGGACGAGACGAGCAGTTTTGGCGAAACCGTTTTTCAGGCAAGTTTGGCCGCGATGGATGACATGCCGATGGATCTGATCGGACATTCCTTTGGGGCGATGATTGCCCTGCGGATTGCGGTTGATGCGCCTGAAAGGGTGCGCAGCCTGACAGTTATCGAACCGGTGTTTTTTGCTGTTGCAAAGGCAGATGCGCCGGATACCTTGACTGAGCATGCCGTCAAGGCCAGACCCTTTACAGACGCGATGGAAGCAGGAGATCGCGAAACAGCGGCACGCAGGTTTAACCGCATGTGGAGTGATGACGGCCCCCGTTGGGACAGTTTACCCGAACGGACCCGTGCGGCGATGACCCGCGCCGTCCATGTCGTGCCCGATACGCAAGATTTTCTTTTTGAAGATACGGAAGGTTTGTTGAACGCGGGTGCGCTGGATGCCTGCACTGTTCCTACACTGGTGGTACGTGGTTCAGCCGCACACCCTGCAATCACGGCCGCCAATAACGGATTGACGGAGCGAATGCCGAATGCAACCTCGGTGGTCATTGACGGCGCGGGCCACATGGCCCCGATCACGCATCCGCTTGAGCTTGCAAAGGTGATGGGGCCATTGCTGGCGCGCAGCTAGTTTTTTTGGCTGCTGGATTAGAAGTGGCTGAGAAACGTATCGATTTGATCGCGGCCAATCGACCAGTCGCAAACCAGCCGGGCGGCGACCAATTCGTCTGATGGACCTTCAAGCGGTCCGTCCCACATATAGTACCTTGCGCCTGCGTCATGCATTTTTTGGTGGATGGCGCGGGGCCAGCGCGCAAAAATCATGTTTGCTTGGGGTTCATGCAGGAATGTCGCCCCGGCTTTGCGAAGACCATCCACGAGGTAGGCCGCATTGGCGTTCGCGGCCTGAGCAATTTCAACAAAGGCGTTGTCATGCAGGTAGCCGGCCATCTGTGCTGAAAGGAACCGGTGCTTGGAGAACAGATGTGCGCCCCGTTTGCGGCGCAGTTCGAACTCCCAAGCTTTGGACGGATCAAAAAAGACAACGGCTTCGACGCCCATACACCCGTTTTTGGTGCCGCCGAAGCTGACCACGTCAACACCGGATTTCCACGACATCTCCGCTGCAGAACAGCCCAGAGCAACCATGGCATTGGCAAAGCGGGCCCCATCCAGATGCACAGGCAGGTTATGGGCCTTTGCAACGGCGGTGAGGGCTTTGATTTCGTCCAGTGAATGGACGGACCCACGTTCGGTCACTTGAGTAATTGAGACCGGTCCAGGTTGTGCACCGTGGACGTTGCCAACGGTTTGCCGCGCTATCGCAGCGTCCAGCGCCTGTGGTGTCATTTTGTCTTCGGTGTCGATCAAGGTCAGCTTGGCCGCACCGGTATAGAATTCTGGCGCATTGCATTCGTCTGCCTCGATATGGGCGACTTTTGAACAAAACAGTGTTTGCCATGGCTGTATGTAGCAGGCCAGCGCCAGGGCGTTTGCGGCGGTGCCGGTGGCGACCAAATAGACAGCCGCTTCCGGCGCCTCGAAGACCTCGCGGATGCGCGTCCGGACCTCGTCCATAATAGTGTCTTTGCCATAGGGCATCTCGTGCGCGGTATTCGCGGCCACTAGGCGCTCCATCACTTTGGGGTGCACTGGGCCTGCGTTGTCAGAAGCAAAAAACATCAGATCGGTTCCTCAATTATGTAGTCTTCCCATTCTTCGAATGGCGTATCGAACTCCGAGACGGTTTGTCCCTGCACGGAAATACCCGCGCTATGCACTGTATCCTGGGTGCCGCTGATCAGCGGGTGCCAACCGGGCAGAGGCTTTCCTTGCCACAACAAACGATAGGCGCAGGTTTGCGGCATCCAATACGCGTGGGTATCCAGGTTCTCAGGCTTTAGAACGATGCAATCTGGCACGAACTGGTGGCGGTTTTCGTAATGGGTACACAGGCAGGTGGAATCGTCCAGCAGGCGGCAGGCGACACGCGTCAGGGCGACTTCTTCGGTGTCTTCGTCTTCGAGCTTGTTCAGGCAACATTTGCCACAACCATCACACAACGCTTCCCATTCCGTCGGGGACATTTTCTTGAGTGGTTTTTTTTCCCAGAAACGCGGGGCTAGACCTGCACGGGTGATCAGATCGCTCATAGCGCGGCCAGAATTGCACGGGCTTGCAGGCTGTCTGCGTTCATTTGGGTGATGAGCGCTTCAAGGCTGTCGAAGTTTTCTTCGCCGCGCAGGTGTTGGACCAAGGCGACCGAAAGCTGCGTGCCGTACAAATCACCTTTGAAATCGAAGAGAAAGCTTTCCAGGTTCGCCTTATTCTCACCAAACATCGGGCGAACACCAAGGCTGGCAACGCCGTTGTAAGTGCCTTTGTGCGGGCCCTCCAACACATCGACCAGCACCGCATAGACGCCAAATGCTGGCTGGTGCAGCCCGTCGATTGACATGTTCGCGGTGGGATAACCCAGCTCGCGGCCGCGTTGTTCGCCGGTGATGACAGGGCCGTCGATGCGGTGCCAATGACCGAGCATTGTTGCAGCGGCGGCCATATCACCGGCGCTAAGCGCAGTTCGGATTGCAGTAGAGGAAACGGTTTGCGCATCCTGCGCCATAAGCGGCGCGATGGTTACGCCAAAACCTAGTTCCTTACCAAAGCGGATCAGGTCCTCTGCTTTGCCAGCCCGTCCTTTGCCAAAGCAGAAATCGGCACCCACAACCACATGGCGCAGGCCTAGTCCTTGTTTGATCACGTCACGGGTGAATTCAAGCGGGCTGAGTGACGCAAGGTCCTTGTTGAAGCTTAACTGATAAAGCCGTTCCACACCAAGCTTTTCGAGCCGGTGCGCACGCGCCTCGGCGGACATCAGGCGGAAGGGCGGGGCATCTGGTGCGAAATATTCACGCGGATGGGGTTCGAAAGTGACGATCCCAAGGGGCGCGTCGGGGAGCGCCGCGCGGGCCATATCAATGACGGATAGGTGACCTTTATGTACGCCGTCAAAGTTCCCGATCGCGGCGGTGGCTCCACGATCGGTTTCGCTTACAATTTGATAGTCATGTATGATCCGCATGGGCCTTGCCTAGCGGCTCCTTGCGCTGACGGCAATATAGTTGCTGCGCTAGTTTAGACAGAGATACAGTCTCTCTATTGCGGATGAGTACTGACCTGTCGCAAAAGTCCGCGTGCTGGTGAATTCGGCACGTTTCTTCGGGCCCTTTCGGCAAATTCTTGCGGCTTGCACATCCGCCTTGTCAAACGCCGCCTGTCGCACTTGTTCTGTGGCCATACTTAAAAGACCATTGTTCAATTGGATGCTCACACTGTCGCCGTTAAATTGAGTCACCACAGGGTCAACCTGATCCACGGTAACTGAACAGGCTGCAAAAAACGGGATCAGCAAAAATAGAAATTTGTTCTTCATTATCATTCAACTCCATTTGAGATACCCTCAAGAGAGTTGTTGCTTGGCGATTAGTCAACCCTAAGGTGAGTTTCGCTAGTCGAACTTGCGTGATGGGGCCAGCACGATTGCTTCACCGATTAGGACTTTCTTGCCGTCGACCGAGCAGTGGCAGTCCATTTTCACACGACGCTTGGAGAATTCGATGTCTGTCACCTTGACCTCGGCATAAACCATATCACCGGGGCGGACGGGTGCCAGGAATTTCAGCGACTGGCCTAAATATACAGTGCCATGGCCAGGCAATTGTTCACCAATCACAGCGGAAATCAGACCGGCTGTCAGCATGCCATGGGCGATGCGCCCCTCGAAGATTGTGTCGCGGGCATAATCATCGTCCAGATGCACAGGGTTATGATCGGTCGATATTTGCGCGAACATCTCGATATCTTCATCGGTTACGACCTTGCGCAGATACCGCATCATGCCGATTTCGATGTCTTCAATACAGATCGTGCCGCGAGGAAGATTGTCCAACATGTGCCATCCCTTGAGTAATAAAGTGCCGTTTGGTGCTTGAAAGTTGTAACTTAATTACTTTGCAGGCGCAGAAACGCAAGGGAAAAATGATTACCTAAGAAAGCCGATTGTATAGGTCGGATTTGACATTTCTTTTTCTAAATAAGTGGTTAGGGCGTTTGCGTCGGGTTGGGACACGGTTTTTGTTTCTGCGGCAGCCAACCCTCCTGAGATGAAAAGAGAATCGATATCTTCACCCATGGCACCTTTGATATCGGTTAGAACGCCATCCCCGATGCAAAGAATCCGGTCATCGGGAACCGCTGTGCCAAGGGCCGCGAGACGGCGGCGGGCCAAATCATAGATCGGCGGATGCGGTTTGCCGAAATATAGGCTTTCGCCGCCCATCTCGGTATAGAGAGCGGCAAGGGCACCGGCGCACCATTCCCGTTTCTCACCGCGATCTACAACGATGTCAGGATTGGCGCAGAGCAGTTTCAAACCCTTTTGCTTGGCATAAAGGAATTGCGGACGCATCACCTCAGGATCGGCCATCGGGTCAGTGGGGCCGGTGCAGATGATACCTTCGGCGTCTTCCAGCGGAACTTGGATGATGTCGACGGGATCGTCGAGCAGTTCGAGTGGTTCAAAGAAGTTCTGGTCGTGGGGCTGGCCGATGAACCAGACCTTGCTGCCTGCAGTGCCGCGAAACATGGCCGAACGTGCGGAATCGCCTGAAGTGGCGATGGCGTCCCAGCTGTCGGTGGCGACGCCGAAACGGTCTAACTGTCTGGCAACGCTGTCGAAAGGGCGGGGCGCATTGGTGACAAGCACCACCTTGCCACCGGACTTGCGATAGGTTTGCAGGGCGGCTACAGCCTCGGGCAGGGCGTGGACGCCGTTGTGCACACAGCCCCAAAGATCGACGAAAAGCGCATCATATTGTGCGGAAATTTCAGCGAGTGTTTCGACGATTCTGGTCATATGGGGGGCCTTCATTCTAGGGGAGGTGGAGCGTCGAAAACAGGGGGGCACCGGGCGTACACCCCCCGTACACCCCCGATGCACCCTTTCGGCTGCATCACCAACTTACATCTTCAGGTTCGGGATGATCTGCTTTTTGCGGCTCATGATGCCGGGGAGGACCACGTGATCGCTGACGACTGTCACGCCGAAGCTGTTTTCGGCGATGGATTTGACCGTGTCGTTGGGCACCAGCAGCGTCGCTTCTTCTTTCAGGATATCCACGATGAAAAGCAGCACTTCGGCAGCGTCGTCAGCGGTGGCCACAGCGGGCATCGCAGCCATCAATGCGTCTTTGCGCGCCATCAGCGGGGCAGGCGAGGTGGTTTCAAGGACAGAGACGCGCAGGTTGGTGCCGTTCAGGTCGAATTCCTTGCTGTCCATGCGCAACAGGGCTTCTTCGGAGAAGGCGGAGACGTCGGACTTGGCGGCGAACATTTCTGCTGCGTAGGCCGTGACATCAACATCCAGTTCGGCGGCGATGGAGAGCGCGACTTCCTTGTCCGTGTCAGTCGTGGTCGGGCTGCGGAACTCCAATGTATCAGACAGGATACAGGACAGCGCTGCACCCTTCACGGCCTTGGGCGCCTTTGCCCAGTCTTTGCCGATTGTATTGTACATGATGGTCGCGGTGCAGGCGAGCGGCTGGATCACCATGTGGATCGGGCCCTTGGTTTCGATCCCGCCGACAAGACGGTGGTGGTCGATGATGGCTTTGATGTCACAATCGTTGATACCTGCGGGCAATTCTGCGGGGTTGTTGGTGTCGACGATGACGACGGAGGTGCCGGCGGCGACCTCGCTGACGATCTCGGGTTTGTCGATGTTCCAGTGCTCCAGCATAAACAGCGCTTCGGTGTTGGGTTCTCCCAGCAGGACCGGTTTGGCGGCCACGCCCATAATTTCGCTCAGGTACCAAGCCCAGATGATCGGGCTGCCGGTGCTGTCTGTGTCAGGGGATTTATGGCCAAATACGAGCGTTGTCATGGAGGGGATCCTTGCTTGGATGATGTCGATTTGACCGCCTTATATGGGCCGCTGGCAGGCTTGTCACGACCCCGTCTCAGAGGCCCAGTGCCGCACGCTTCTTGCGGGTCAGTCCGGCCACGACCATATCGTAAGACGCGCGGATATGATCGCGCAAGCTGTCGTCTGACAGGCCTGGTTCGTCGTAGTGCTGTATCCATTTGAGTCCGCGTGAGGCCATATAGGGCGCGGGGCGCAGACCGGGGCTATCGGAGAGTATTTCAAACGCCATCTCTGAGGCTTTGAACGTGACGGCATTGTTGATCCCGCTCATCCCGATCACGGCAAACAGTTTGTCACCGATTCTGTAGACGTCTGAATTCCCCCATTGGACAACATGGGTGGCATGAGGCAGGGAGGCGCAAAACTGGTTTAGCTCATCACGGGTCATTTGAGCAGACTAGCGGGTTGGACTGGCGGTGCAAATGGGTCAATCTGCGGATATGAACACTGCACGCGAAACCGATCTTTATCCTCCGATCAAATCCTTTTTGGAGGATCAGGGGTATGTCGTGAAATCCGAGGTCGGAGCGGCGGATGTGGTTGCGATGCGCGGGGCCGAGCCACCGGTGGTTGTCGAACTGAAGTTGGGGTTTTCGCTGGCGTTGTTTCACCAATGTGTTGAGCGGCTGAAGGTCAGCGATGATGTTTACATGGCCGTCGCGCATAAGTCGGGCAAGCTGTTTTATAAGGCGGTGAAGGCGAATACGGCGATGGCGCGGCGGTTGGGGCTGGGGCTGATCACTGTGCGGCTTAAGGACGGTTTGGTTGAGGTGCATTGCGATCCCGGCCCCTATGCGCCACGCAAGTCAGCCAAACGGCAGGCGCAGTTGCTGCGCGAATTCGCGCGCCGGCAGGGCGATCCGAATGATGGCGGGCAGACGCGGGCAGGGTTGGTGACGGCGTACCGACAGGATGCGTTAAAGTTGGCGGTATATCTGTTCGAAGTCGGGGCCTGCAGGGGCGCGGATGTGGCAAAGGAAACCGGCGTCCAACATGCGACGCGGATGATGCGGGACAACCATTACGGTTGGTTCGAAAAGGTCGACAAGGGGATCTACGGGCTGACCCAAAGCGGGGCGGACGCGGTTGCAACGTCGCCGCGGATTCTGGGCGGGGATTGACGTTTTCCATTCCGCTGGGATTCACCTGTCGTGATGTCTTTGATGAGGCAATGTCAGCGAAGGAGTTGTTGATACCTAAGGTGTCGGCGCCAGTGCCAAGATGCTGTGTTGCCCGCTATATCATTTTTGAAGTTTAGTTCGGATACGGCGAAGCATGCTGCGGACAATCCATTTGTGAGCAATCCCAACGGGCAACATATAGAGATGCCCGAACCAATTATGCACCCGTACCGAAGACGTGATCGAAATGACTGAACCGCTGGTCGAAATGCAGGTCATCACGTCAAGGTGCCGGTCTCTTTCTGTCAGGACCAGAACCTCTGGTGTGCTGAATTCCACCAAGAAGAAATCCAAATAATCTCCGACAGCTACTGCCTGCGCTATCTTGCCGCTGAAGCCTGCTATCTTCTTGACGCCAAACAAAGAAGACACCGCGTCACGGACCCTGAAGGCCTGCTTTAAGATCGGTTGCGGCTCCTGCATGATGAGGTTCCAAGCTTCAAGAGGCGTGATTTCTTCGCTTAGGTCAGCGCTTTGTGTATCGAAATAATCCAAGTTCTGGACTGGTTCGAGAATGCGCGCGTTGCTATTGGCCAAGGTAATCATACCGGAACATTAGACGCATTGCGGCATTATTCAATGGGAGGCAGTAACCCTTGAAGGTTGGACCATACCTGCAAGGTAACGCTGTGCCTTACGGCGCCGAAAATTTTTAGCAAACGACTGGTTGACTCACCTTTGCTGCAAGCCTAGCTATGCATCGTTATCACTCGACCATGATGAGTGCTAACGCCTGAGGGTTCCACAAAGGGGCCGCAGGCTAGGAATAAACTTTGAGCCTGAAGGAGCTGCAAAGATGGCATTGAAACCGCTTCACGACCGCGTGCTGGTAAAGCGTACCGAAAGCGAAGAAAAAACCTCTGGTGGATTGATCATTCCTGAGTCAGCCAAAGAGAAACCCTCTGAGGGTGAAGTTGTATCTGTTGGTGATGGCGCCCGCAAAGACAACGGAGAGCTGATTGCACCAGCCGTTAAAGCCGGTGACAAAATTCTGTTCGGCAAATGGTCTGGTACAGAAGTCACCGTAGACGGTGAAGAGATGCTGATGATGAAAGAGAGCGACATCATGGGGATCATCTCCTGATTTGATTCAGGGGATGGCGGGTTGAACCCCGCCCTACGGTTCGACGCTTAATTCAATTTTTTATGGAGAAGACACATGGCAGCTAAGGACGTCAAATTTGACACCGATGCCCGCAACAAAATCCTCAAGGGTGTGAACATCCTTGCGAATGCGGTAAAAGTTACCCTCGGCCCTAAAGGCCGTAACGT
>JBARCL010000069.1:0-28026 GCA_049794055.1 Sulfitobacter sp. | reverse complement strand
ACCCCTCGGGCGATTGGTCGCGGTAACTACACCTTGCCTGCGATAAGGGAAAGCAATAGATACGCGGCTGAAACGCATCAAATGACAGATACGGACCCAAACCTATGTTCGACACAATGACACTTACAAAAATCGCCGCTGGCCTGTGTGGCGCATGGTTAATCTTGCTGCTTGGCAAATGGGCCGGCGAAGAGCTTTATCATGCTGACGCCCATGGCGAACAGTCCTATGTGATCGAAGTTGCCGGTTCCGAAGGGGATGATCCTGCCGAAGAAATCGACATGGCCGCGCTGATGGCCAGTGCCGATGTGGACAGTGGATCAAAAGTATTTCGCAAGTGTTCCGCCTGTCACAAGGTGGATGGCACGGATGGTGTCGGCCCGCATCTGAACGGTGTTGTGGATCGTGATATCGCATCGGTTGGCGGGTTTGGGTATTCCGGTGCGCTGGGCGGTCTTGACGGCAACTGGACGCCAGAAGCGTTGATGGGCTTTCTTGAAAGCCCCAAAGGGTATGCGCCGGGGACGACCATGGGCTTTGCCGGTTTGAAAAAGCCTACGGATCGCGCGGATTTGATCGCGTATCTGAGCAGCCTCCCGTAGGTTCCGCGAAAACAGCGATTAGAAGCCGTCCTTTGTGGGCGGCTTTTTTGTATGTGACGCAACAGATAACATATTCGCAACTTGTCTCTTGGCACGCTGCACCGTTAGCTTACATCACAACCGACGATGACTTCCGATACAAAGGATATGCCTGATGACCAAGACCCTGACCCGTGCCGAATCCCAATCCTCGGTAGCCAAAGGGTGGGGGCATGCCATTGCGCTGACGGTTTTTGTCACCGCCTTGGTAGTGGGCGGCGCTGCGCGGGCCGAGGAGACGATCAAAAGTCACGGTTATTCCTTCTTTGGTGACCTGAAATATGGCCCCGACTATAGGCATTTCGACTATGTGAATCCCGAGGCACCCAAAGGCGGCGAGATATCGATCGCAACTTTGGGCACGTTTGATTCCATGAACCCCTACACGCGCAAAGGCCGCGGCGGGGCCCTGTCGTCAGTGATGTACGAAAGCCTGCTGGGCGAAGGCGTGAACGGGCAGGCCCCAGCGGACGTCTATTCCGAATTGTATTGCCTGCTGTGCGAAAGTCTTGAGTATGACGCGGGCAAGAACTGGGTCATTTTTTACATGCGCCCAGAGGCCCGTTTTTCGGATGGAACACCGGTCACGGCCCATGATGTTGCCTTTAGCCAGCAGTTGATTCTGGATCAGGGGCTGAAATCCTATGCTGATGCGGTCAGCAAACGGATTACCGAGATCGACGTGATTGACGATCACACGATCAAATACATCTTCAACCCGGAAGTCTCTCGACGCAGCCTGATCGAAGTGGTCGGTGGCATGTCGGTCTGGTCCAAGAAGTGGTACGAGGAAACCGGAGCGCGGCTGGATGAAAGCCGTCTGGAAATCTCGCCGGGGTCGGGGCCATATATGGTTCATGAAGTCGACGTGAACCGGCGTATCGTTTACAAACGCAACCCGGATTATTGGGGCAACGACTTGCCGTTCAATGCCGGGCGCAACAACTTTGATGAAATCCGTATCGAATATTTCGGGGATGAGAATTCTGCCTTCGAAGCCTTCAAGGCGGGTGAATTTACTTTCCGCAATGAGGGCAATTCAAAACAATGGGCGACAGCCTATGATTTTCCCAAGGTACAGAACGGCTATATCGTCAAAGAAGCCATTCCGGATGGTGCACCGCCAACACCGTCCGGTATCGTCTTTAACCTGGGTCGCGAGAACCTAAAGGACCGGCGGGTTCGCGAGGCGGTGGCGCTGGGTTTCAACTTTGAATGGACCAACGAATCGCTGCAATACGGCCTGTTCAAACAGCGTGCCTCGTTCAATCAGGACACGCCGTTGATGGCCTCGGGCAAGCCTGAAGGTGCCGAACTGGCATTTCTTCAGACCCTTGGTGATCTGGTCCCGCCGGAGATGCTGAACAGTGCTGTGCGTATGCCCCATACCTCAGATGCCAAGCGCCTGTTGGACCGACGCAACGCGCGCGCAGCAATGAAGCTGCTGGATGACGCAGGTTGGGCCGTGGATAATGACGGCAAGCGACGCAATGCGGCAGGCGACCCCCTGCGCCTGACCTTTCTGTTGAACTCTGCCGGGTCCGCGACCCTGTCGGCGGTGGTTGAGAACTTTATGTCGAACCTGACCAGCATGGGCATCGAAGCTGTTCTCGAACGCGTTGACGCCTCGCAATACACACTGCGCGAGCGGGATCGTGATTACGACATGGTCTATGACAGCTATATCCCTTTCCTCAGCACCGGCGGCGGCTTGCAGCAGGTTTATGGATCCGAAGCGGCGTCCTATTCGCTTTTCAACCCTGCCGGATTGGCCAGTCCTTTGGTTGATGCAATCATCGAAGCCTCGCAACGTGTCACCACGAAACAGGAAACCGATACGACACTGATCGCGCTGGACCGCGCCTTGCGTCACGAATTTTTCATGATCCCCGTCTGGTACAATGACGTGCATTGGACAGCCTATTACGATCAATACGAGCATCCCGAAACCATCCCGCCTTATGCTTTGGGTTATTTGGATTTCTGGTGGTACAACGCTGATAAAGGTGCCGCACTGCGGGCCGCCGGCGCATTGAGGTAAGCTGCACCCATGGGCGCCTATATCCTTCGACGTCTCTTTTTGATCATACCAACATTGGTAGGGATCATGCTGATCAACTTTGCGCTGGTGCAATTTGTGCCCGGCGGTCCGGTTGAACAGGCAATTGCGCGTATCCAAGGCGGCGGGGATGTCTTTGGCGGGTTTGCCGGCGGTGGCAATGATGCTGGCAATGCGGAGCTGGAGACGAGTGACAATTACATTGGTGCCCGTGGCTTGCCGCCCGAATTTATCGCGGAATTGGAAAAGGAGTTCGGTTTTGATAAGCCGCCGGTCGAGCGGTTCTTCAACATGATGTGGAACTATATGCGCTTTGATTTCGGTGAAAGCTATTTCCGCTCTATTTCAGTGATCGATCTGATCAAGGAAAAGCTGCCGGTGTCGATCACGCTGGGGCTTTGGTCGACGCTGATTGCCTATCTCGTGTCGATCCCGCTGGGCATTCGCAAGGCGGTCAAGGACGGGTCACGGTTTGATACATGGACCTCGGGCGCGATCATTGCGGCCTATGCGATCCCTGGTTTCCTGTTTGCGATCCTGTTGCTGGTGATGTTCGCTGGCGGGTCGTATTGGCAGGTCTTCCCGCTGCGCGGCCTGACCTCCGACAACTTCGAAGAGTTAAGCCTGCTGGGCAAAATCGGTGACTACTTCTGGCACATCACCCTGCCTGTGCTTGCCTCGACCATCAGTGCCTTTGCGACGCTGACGTTGCTGACCAAAAACAGCTTTCTGGACGAGATCAAGAAACACTATGTCATGACCGCCCGTGCCAAGGGCCTGTCGGAACGCGCGGTGCTGTATGGTCATGTGTTTCGCAACGCCATGTTGATCGTCATTGCCGGTTTTCCAGCGGTGTTCATCGGTGTTTTCTTTGGCGGGTCGCTGATCATCGAAACCATTTTCAGCCTTGATGGCCTTGGCCGGTTGGGCTTTGAGGCGGCGGTAGCGCGCGATTATCCCATTGTCTTTGGTACGCTGTTCATCTTTGGCCTGATCGGTCTGGTTGTCGGTATCCTGTCGGACCTGATGTATGTGCTGGTCGATCCGCGGATTGATTTCGAGCGGAGGGAAGGCTGATGGCTCTGTCACCGCTGAACCAGCGCCGTTGGCGCAATTTCAAACGCAACAAACGCGCGCTGTGGTCGCTGTGGATTTTCGCCCTCCTGTTCGGCATTTCGTTGTTCGCGGAATTTGTGGCCAACGATAAACCGATCCTCGTGAATTATCGCGGCGAATACTACATGCCGATCTTCAACTTCTATCCCGAGACAGCGTTTGGCGGCGATTTCCAGACCGAAGCGGTGTACCGCGATCCCGAGGTAAAATGCCTGATCGCGACCGGCGGTTTGGACCTGTGTTTCGATGACCCAGAAGGATATATCGACGACGCGCAGGATGGTGTGATCGAAGGCGAAGCGATCAGCAAGGGGTGGTCGATCTGGCCGATCATCCCCTATTCCTTCAATACCGCCGTGGACCGACCCGGTGCCGCGCCTTTGCCGCCCAACGCGCAGAACTGGCTGGGTACGGATGGCACCAAACGCGATGTCATGGCGCGGGTCATTCACGGCTTTCGGCTGTCGATCATGTTTACCTTGATCGTGACTGGCCTTGCCTCGCTTATCGGCGTTATTGCAGGCGCGGTGCAGGGGTTCTTTGGCGGCTGGACCGATCTGATTTTCCAGCGGGTGATCGAGATCTGGTCCTCCACTCCGTCGCTTTATGTGATCATCATCATGTTCGCCATTCTGGGGCGCAGTTTCTGGTTGTTGGTGTTTCTTTTGGTGCTGTTCAGCTGGACATCCCTTGTCGGTGTCGTCCGTGCGGAATTCCTGCGGGCGCGTAACCTTGAATATGTTCGCGCGGCGCGGGCATTGGGTGTTAGCAACGTTACAATCATGTTTCGCCACATGCTGCCCAACGCGATGGTGGCGATGCTGACGATGTTGCCGTTCATCATCACCGGCACGATCAGCACGCTGGCGATCCTCGACTTCCTCGGGTTTGGGTTGCCGTCCTCCGCCCCTTCGCTGGGCGAGTTGACGTTGCAGGCGAAACAGAACCTGCAAGCGCCGTGGCTGGCCTTTACCGCCTTTTTTACCTTTGCGATCATGCTATCGCTCTTGGTGTTCATTTTTGAGGGCATCCGTGATGCCTTCGATCCCCGAAAGACGTTTTCCTGATGGCCCTGCTTGAAGTCAAAGATCTGTGCGTGGGTTTCCGTCAGGATGGCAAGCTGACCGAGGCTGTTAAAGGCGTCAGCTTTCATTTGGAGCGCGGCGAGACTGTCGCACTGGTGGGCGAATCCGGTTCGGGTAAATCCGTTTCGGCGCTTTCAACGGTTTCTTTGCTGGGCGACAGCGCCGAAATTTCCGGCAGCGTTACCTATGACGGGCAACAGATGATTGGCGCCGATGATGCGTTGCTGCGCAAGGTGCGCGGCAACGACATCAGCTTTATTTTCCAAGAGCCGATGACATCGTTGAATCCGCTGCATACGATTGAAAAGCAACTGGCGGAAAGCCTTGCCCTGCATCAAAGCCTTGTCGGTGCCGCGGCCCGCAACCGTATTCTGGAGCTGCTGGAACAGGTCGGGATCAACGATGCCGAAAGCCGTCTTGGGGCCTATCCGCACCAGTTGTCGGGCGGGCAGCGCCAGCGTGTGATGATCGCCATGGCATTGGCCAACAAGCCCGACGTGCTGATCGCGGATGAGCCGACAACGGCACTGGACGTGACCATTCAGGCGCAGATTCTCGACCTTCTGAAAGACCTCAAAGACCGGATGGGCATGGGGCTTTTGTTCATTACCCATGATCTGGGCATTGTGCGCCGTATCGCAGACCGTGTCTGTGTGATGCAGCATGGCGAGATTGTGGAGCAGGGGCCAACCAAAGAGATTTTTGACAAGCCGAAACACCCCTACACGATCAAGTTGCTGAGTGCGGAGCCAACGGGCCAGCCGGAGCCGGTTCCAAGTGGTGCAAAGGAGATCGTCAGCACAGAGCACCTTAAGGTGTGGTTCCCAATTCAAAAGGGGCTGCTGCGCCGGACCGTTGGCCATGTCAAAGCGGTGAATGACGCCAGTATCGCTGTGCGGGCAGGTGAAACCCTTGGCATCGTTGGTGAAAGCGGTTCAGGCAAGACGACGATGGCCTTGGCCATCATGCGGCTGATCGCCTCTGAGGGGGGAATCACATTTATGGGTCAGGACGTGAGGCGATGGAGCACGCGCGAGTTGCGCAAGCTGCGTTCGGACATGCAGATTGTTTTTCAGGACCCTTTTGGATCGTTGTCGCCCCGCATGACCTGCTTTCAGATCATCGCCGAAGGGTTAAGCATACACGGCGTTGACCAAAGCCGCGACCAGCGAACGCTGGTGCATGAGGTGATGGTCGAAGTCGGCCTCGACCCCGCTACGATGGACCGTTATCCGCATGAATTCTCGGGCGGCCAGCGCCAGCGGATTGCGATTGCCCGCGCCATGGTCTTGCGCCCGAAACTGCTGGTTCTGGATGAGCCGACCAGTGCACTTGATATGACCGTTCAGGTGCAAATTGTGGAACTGCTGCGTGATCTACAGGTGAAATACGGGCTGGCCTATCTGTTCATCAGTCACGACCTCAAAGTGGTGCGGGCGATGTCGCACAAGGTCATGGTAATGAAACGGGGTGATGTGGTTGAATACGGGTCCGCGGCAGACCTGTATGAACGGCCGCAGTCGGAATATACCCGCAGCCTTTTGCAGGCGGCAACCTGAGTTGACGTGCGGTTGATCCAGATCAATTCCCCAGTAGCATTCCTAGCGCAATACTGACCGGATGAACACCAGACCCCATGGCGCGCCCCAGCTGCGGCCCCCGACCTTTACCGATCTACGCCAGAGCCTTGTCGCCGGCATGCGGGACTTTCTAGCCGCGCCGGTGCCGGACCTGTTCTTTGCCAGCTTCTTTGTGGTTGCGGGTCTTGTGATGGCGGTCATTACCTATGCCACTGGCACGACCTTCTGGTTGATCCTTGCGGTGATGGGATTTCCGCTGTTGGGCGCCTTGGCTGCACTGGGATTTTACGAGGTCAGCCGCCGCCGCACCGCAGGAGAGCCGTTGGGCCTGTCGCAGGTTGCATCAGTGGTATGGTTTCACCGTGGCGAACAATTGCCTTGGCTGGCGGCGATTATCATCGTCGCATTTCTGTTCTGGTTTTTCTTGGGTCATATGATATTTGCCTTGTTTCTGGGCCTGTCGCCGATGACCAATGTATCCACATCGCTGGGTATTTTCCTGACTACCGAAGGCCTGATGATGTTGGGGTTTGGCACGGCGGTCGGCGCTGTTTTTGCGCTGTTTGTTTTTTCCATCAGTGTGATGGGCATGCCCATGCTGCTGGATCGGGATGTCGATTTTATCACTGCGCTGCTGCGGTCAATTTCGGCGGTGCGGGCCGCCCCGGTGCCATACCTGTGCTGGGGGGCTTTGATCGCTGTGCTGACATTGCTGGCGATGGCACCGATGTTTCTGGGGTTGTTTGTGGTCATGCCCGTATTGGGGCATGCCACGTGGCATTTGTATCGCGCCCTGTCTGACCAAGCCTAGCCGCTGATCAATCCGGCAATCATGGCGCCAAGGGCGACAACGTGGATCAACATGATTGCCTTGTCATTCCACATGAGGCCAACGGTGAACCAGCCGAACAGACCGACCAGAAACAGATAGATGTTTAGCGGCGTCATGCCAAAAGCCGTGGCGGTATAGCCAAGGATCTGCACGATAGAGGCCGCCCATTTCAGGGCCAGAACACCCTTTTCACGGTTGAAGGAAATCCTACGCCGCATCGAGAGTGTAGGGATGGTGGGTTCAAATGACTTTTGCATAAGACATCTCCAAGGGACCGAGGAATGCGGCTTGCACCTGCGTCGACGTCAAAGAAACATCGCCAAAGCTTTGCGATTTTGCACCGCAAGCATCCGCGACCAGCGTGACGTTGAACCCGAGGTCACCTGCGGCGCGGGCGGTGGCGTCGATGCACATCTGCGTCATGGCGCCAATGATGGTGACGTCGCGAATGCCGGCGGCTGTCAGGTGGTCGTTCAGGTTCGTCTGGTGGAAACTGTTGGGGCGATGTTTGAGGATGACCGCCTCGCTGTTCAACGGGGCCACGCCGGGGTGAATTTCCGCTCCAGCAGTGCCGGGGCGAAAGAATGGTGCGTCAGCACTGGTCGCCTCGTGACGGACATGCAGTACCAGATCGCCCGCCGCCCGCGCGGCATCCAGAACAGCGCGTGCGGCTTCTGCCACTTGCGCCATGTTATCCACCGGCCAAAGCCCGCCGGTGAAATAGTCGTTCTGGATGTCGATCAGAATAAGGGCCTTTTGTGAGGGCACGGCGCGACTCATAGTTTTGCAAGGTCAAGGCAGATTACCTTGCGAGGAGAAAACCAGCGGCGGCGTTTTGCGGGATTGGCCGAGGGGACCTCGTGCAGTTGGACGCAGCCGATGCGGGTTGCGGTCATCATGGACTGAGCATAAATATTTAACATGTTTCTTCCTTTCTGCGTTGACTTGATACCTGTAGTTATGTGGGAA
Organism: Sulfitobacter sp.; assembly: GCA_049794055.1. Lineage (GTDB taxonomy): Bacteria > Pseudomonadota > Alphaproteobacteria > Rhodobacterales > Rhodobacteraceae > Sulfitobacter. The sequence continues at coordinate 19,744 of JBARCL010000069.1, read as the reverse complement.
TACGGATAATTAGCGAGTCATCTAAAATCATGTAATGTAAGGTGAGATTTAATATGGAATGGCGTAACCTTCCCTCCCTTTCGGCGCTGCGTGCGTTTTCCGCTTTTGCAGAGACCCGCAATGTGGTTGCCGCCGGCGCAGCATTGGGGGTCAGCCACGCGGCGATCAGCCAACAATTGCGCGCCTTGGAGGTCCATCTGGATGTTGCCTTGCTGGATCGTACCGGGCGCAGCCTTGCACTGACCATCGCGGGGGAGCGGCTTGCAGGTGCGTTGCGCATTGGTTTCGCCGGTATGATCGAGGTGGTCGAGGAAATCACCGGGCAGCAGGAAACCCGCCCCCTTCATATTTCGACCACCCCCACCTTTGCCGCGTCGTGGCTGATGCCGCGCCTGCCGACATTCCGCGAGGCGTATCCCGAAATTGATTTGATGATTGATCCATCGCCGCTTGTCGTAAACTTGTCGGGCAGCGGGATTGATGTGGCGATCCGCTATGGCGCGGGGGGCTGGCCGGGGGTCGAGGCCGAGATGTTGTTGCAATCACCGATGGTGGTGGTGGCGGCGCCGTCTTTGGTGGGGAGCAAACCGTTCGAAGATCTGAAGGCTCTGTCCGATTTTCCGTGGCTTGAGGAGTTTTGCACCTCCGAAGCGACCAACTGGTTCAGACGGTTTGGTCTGCCAAGGACCAAGCTGGGCATGATGCAGGTGCCGGGCAACCTGATGCTGGACGGGGCGCGGGACGGACAGGGTGTCGTGGTCACTGTGCGCGAGTTTGTCGCCCGCGATGTGGCCGCTGGACGCTTGCGTGAATTACATGTCGAGGATCAGTCCGCTGATGGGTATCACATCGTCACCCGTCCGGGTGTTCAGCGGAAATGGGTCAAAGCCTTTACCAGCTGGTTGCGCCGCGAGGCGGCATCGACGTCGGTCGTTAACCCGGGCCGATCATAAAGCAGCTGATGTTGCGGGCCGCCAACCTGCGGCAGGCCAGATCAGCTGTTTCACGGGTCATGCCCAGAAAATTAGCGTCATAGCCTTGAGGGCGGCGCACAACCTTGCGCAAGGAGCCGTCCAGTGTAGACATTTCGGCCAAGGCCGTTTTCAAAAGCACCTTCTCAGCAGCAAACCGGCTGGGGAAGCGCCCTACGTTGACGCCCCAATGACGCCCGCCTGATGTTGAAACGCGGGTAACGATCTCTTGCTCTACCACCCGTTTTTGACGCTTGGCTGCCGGTTGGGGCGTTGAGCCGGGTCGCAATTCCGGACGCAGCACGGCGCCGCTGGCCGCCGCGAGGGTTACACCGGGCGCCAGTGCGGCCTTCGGTGCAGGTGTTTTGACCGCTTCGCGCAATGCAGCGGTGATATCTTCGTTTGTCACATCGGGTTGTTGAATGGCAGCAACCAGCACGGGCGCTTCTGCGTCAGGGCGCAATTTGGGCCGTTTTGAATTTTTCACAGCACCGACCAGGCGAATTGTCTTGCCGGCACCGCCAGCGACTGATCCGGGGTTTGTGCTGGGGGTGCTCGGGGCGGTTTCGACATCGGCATAGACGGGTTTGGCCGGTTTGCGCAGCGGCGCACGAGACGGGGCGCGCCGAAAGCCCAAGTCCATCAGTTTCGCCACTTCCGCGTTGCGAGAGGTTGTGGATTTGCCGCCGAACACGGTCACGATGATCCGCTCTGACCCGCGTTCCGCCGAGGCGGTCAGGTTAAAACCGGCGGCACGTGTATAACCGGTTTTGATCCCGTCGGCTCCTTTGTAGGAATTCAGGAAACGGCGGTTGGTATGGCTGACCTGGCGCACGCCTGCATCCGCCGAGACCCGCGAAAACAGATTGTAGTATTCAGGAAAGTCATAGAGCAAATGCCGACCCAGAACCGACATGTCGTGGGCCGTGGACAGGTGGCCTGATTCAGTCAGCCCGTGCATGTTCTTGAAGGTCGTCCGATTCATCCCAAGCGCCTTGGCCGTCCGGTTCATCCGGCGGGCAAAGCTGGCTTCGGACCCACCCACAGCTTCGCCAATTGCGGTGGCGGCATCATTTGCCGATTTCACCGCGGCGGCGCGGATCAGATAGCGCAGGGCGATGCGTTGACCGGGGCGCAGGCCCAGTTTGCTGGGCGGTTCCGAGGCGGCTTTTTTGGAAATTGTGACTTTACTGTCAAGCGAGATTTCACCACGCTTGATCGCCTCGAATGCGATATAGAGGGTCATCATTTTTGTCAGTGAGGCGGGGTGCAACCGGGTATCGGCATTTTGGGAATGGATCACTTTGCCGGTCCGTGCATCCATCACATAGGCGGCATAGGGGGCCGCCATGGCGCTAAGCGGCACGACCACGATCAACCAAAAAGCCGTGATGAAATACAACCCCAAACGGGCTGAGGAAACGCGTCGCGCTCTCATGATTACTGCCTTTTTCTGCCTCGAGACCGCCGATTATTCGACTGGCCATATTTTTATGGGTTAAAGCTAACACAGCTCGCTATCTCGATAAACCCTATGATTTAAGGGAATTGCGGGAAAAAGTTGTTCTCGAATGTCAACATTTGGGGGCAGCAGGGATGCGCCCTACCATGGGGGGGATTGTGGCGGGAATGTGGCAGGATTTGGGCCGGGTTGCCCAGATTCCTTTGCCGGTTCATGTCGCCCTGTTTTTGGACAGACCGCGGATAAAGTCTGGTAAGCGACCCAAGCCGTCGATTTGGCCGAAACGCGGGGTATTTCGGGGTGTTTCGGCCTGTTCGATTGCCGAGGTTAGCGCGTGCGGGATATGCACGCCCCAGCCCCCCGCCGTGACCATCGGCACCACATCAGATGCCATGGAATTACCCGCCATAAGCCCCTGATCCGCACCAGTGCCGTGCCGGGCAAAGATGTCGTGATAAGCGGCGGGGGTCTTGTCCGACACGATCTCGATTGCGTCAAAATGATCGCGCAGGCCAGATTGCGCCAGCTTGCGTTCCTGATCCAGAAGGTCGCCCTTGGTGATCATCAGCAATTTGAATTCATGTTTAAGCGCTTTCAACGTCGCTTCGACATCGGGCAGGAGTTCAACCGGATGGGACAACATATCGCGCCCCGCATCCAGAAGTTCACCGATCACCGCTGCGGGTACTTTGCCGTCGGTTACTTCAATCGCTGTTTCAATCATCGATAGGGTGAACCCTTTGATCCCAAAGCCGTAATGCGGCAGGTTGCGACGCTCTGCAGCGAGGAGACGCGCCATCAGATTGTCTTTGTCAGCATGATCGCGCAGCAGGTCGGCAAAATGGCTTTGTGTCAGGGCAAAGAACCGTTCATTGTGCCAAAGCGTATCATCGGCATCCAGCCCGATCGTGGTCAGTGTAACGCTCATTTGCTGCATACCTCTTTCATAAATCGGTTATCGGGTTATATAACGGCTGTCGCGACTCACCATCGTTCACTCAAACCCGCCGGAGCAGCAATGCGCCTTGATGATTTCATGATGGCAGACCGTTCGGACGACGAAAACGATACCGGACTGCTGACCAAAACCAAACCCAAGACAGCGCGTCCGCCTTTGTACAAGGTGATGCTGCTCAACGACGATTTCACGCCGATGGAGTTTGTCGTGCTGGTACTGGAGCGTTTTTTCGGGCTGAACCACATGCAAGCATTTGAAATCATGCTGACGGTGCATAAAAAGGGGCTGGCGGTTGTGGGTGTCTTTAGCCATGAAATTGCAGAAACCAAAGTGGCACAGGTGATGGATTTCGCACGGCGTCATCAACACCCGCTGCAATGCACCATGGAAAAAGAAGAATAACGCGTGATTGACGCTCGTTTGCAAGTGGCGCTGAACGGTGGAGGACTTGACCTGCCGGACGAAGGGCGCATCGTGGTCTTTCGCCCGCCGGTTGATGCTGATCTGAAGGGGCTGATGACCGACCGCTGCGACATTATCCACGATTTCAAACCTTTCTACGACAGTTGGGCGGCCCGCGGTTATACGGTTTTGCACGCCCCAGATAACGGCCCCTACGCAGCGGCCATCGTCTGTCTGCCCCGCGCCAAGGCCGAGGCCCGTACCCTGATTGCGCAGGCCTGTGCGGTGACGGATGGCGTGATCATTATTGACGGGCAAAAGACCGACGGGTCGGATTCGTTTCTTAAGCAGATGCGCGGGCGGGTGACGGTGAATGGACCGGTTTCCAAGGCCCATGGTAAGATGTTCTGGATTTCCGAACCTGCTGCGGATTTCTTTGCAGACTGGGCAGAGGCGCCGTCGCAAACCGCAGGGGGCTTTTGGACCGGTCCGGGTGTTTTCTCCGCCGATGATGTGGATCTGGCATCCGCTTTGCTGGTTGATGCCTTGCCTGAAAAGTTGAGCGGCACCGTTGTTGATCTGGGCGCAGGTTGGGGTTTTCTAGCGGCACACATATTGACCCGCCCTGCCGTGAGCCATGTGCATCTGGTCGAAGCCGGCCACCTGGCGCTGGAATGTGCACGGCGCAATGTCACGGATGAACGCGCCGAATTCCACTGGGCTGATGCAACCGAATGGCAGCCACCCAACAGGGTGGATGCGGTGGTGATGAACCCCCCTTTTCATCAGGGACGTGCAGCAGAACCCCAGATCGGGCAGGCTTTTGTGGCTGCCGCCGCACGTATCTTGTCACCAAGTGGCGGGCTATGGATGGTTGCGAATCGCCATCTGCCTTATGAGGCAGAGCTGAAGACGCGTTTTGCCCAGGTTACTGAAATTGGCGGCGATGCGCGCTTCAAGCTGTTTCACGCAACGCGGCCCCTCAGGGTCCGGCGCAGGGGATAAGGGGGCAGGTCGATGTCTTTCTCGGTAAAAGGTAAAACGGTAATCGTAACGGGGGCTGCCAACGGGATTGGTTTGGCCGTTGCGCGTCATATGGCGGATAAGGGCGCGAACGTGATGTGCGCTGACGCTCATGAAAAAAAGCTGATAGAAGAGTTTGGCACGGCGCCCGAAGACGGGAATATCCGCACATTTGCCGGTGATTTACGCCAACGTCTGACGATCGCGAACCTGGTGTCCGCGACCATTGACGCCTTTGAACAGGTCGATGTTCTGGTCAATGCGTCGCGCCAGATTCTGCCGACCGATGCGCTGGACGTTGAAGATACATCATTGCAAACCTTGCTGGACCAGAACCTGCTGACGGCGCTGAATCTGACCCAATACGTGGCCAAACGCATGATAAAACAGGCCGAGACGCAAGAAGAAGGGCAGGTTGGTTCCATCATCAACTTCAGTTCGATCGCGGCAAACCATATCCAGCCCGAGCTGATGGGCTATTCGATCGCCGCCGGCGCGGTTCAGCAGATGACCCGTTCAATGGCGCTGACACTGGCACCGCACCGCATTCGTGTGAATGCGATTTCTTTCGGTTCAGTAATGAGCGGCTCACTCAGGGTTTCGTTGGCGGAAAATCAGGAATGGCGCAAAGACATCCGCAGCCATACGCCGCTTGGCCGGATCGCCGCCCCGAACGAGCTGTGCGATACCGTACAATATCTGGCCGCCGACAGTTCCAGCTTTATGACGGGTGAGGTGCTGGTGGTAGATGGCGGGCGCAGCCTGCTTGATGTGGTCAGCGCCCCGGCGCATTAAGCCCGGCGCGGAACCAGTTTGACCGCAATCCAAAGTGCGACTGCAAAGGCCGCAAATCCGCCCAACATGTCACTAAGGTGATGGCCGCCGTGTGACAGGATTGCCGGCAACATGCCGAGGTTCACGACAACCAGCGGCCAGAAAATCCATGTCCCCCAAACGAAACCGATAGAGAGGCACAGCATGACCGTGTGGTAGGATGGAAAGGCAATGGTACCCATGATGACTTCAGGCGAGATCATCGGCACGCCAGTGGTTGCGATCTGCATCAGGCGGTCGCCTTCGGCCTGGCCATGGACAAGTCCCAATGCTGTTTCAACTTCGTAAGACAGTGCGACATAGGCCGATGGGCCGATGCTGGGCCAAACCCACCAAAACCCGACGGCCAGCAGCAGAGACAGGGTGCCAGTGATCAACAGCCGGTGCAAATCGACCGCCCGTCCCAAAAAGCTGAGGATAAAGATGACCAAAAACAGTTGCGCCAGCGACGTGCCATAGATGGCCCCAATGACTTTGCCGATCGTGGGATAGGCGGCCATGGCACTTGTGAACCCTTGCCAGCTATAGCCGAACAGGGCCGAATCCACCGCCATCAGCTGGCTGTCAATCATGGGGGTATCGAAAGGAAAGCGCAGATAAATCAGTATGGCGATGACACCGGAAAAGCCGATGTAGACACCGGTGCCAATTGCCGCCATGGCCGCACGGGGCATGTTGCGTTTGACGCGTACGAAACCGCCCAGCAGGATCAGACCGAGGCTTGGGGCAAAACTGATCAGAAACGCGTTCCATGCGACAGCTTGTCCTGCGGTTTGCGCAAGAGCGAAAGCCAGCAGACCGATACCAAGGGTCAGCGCGATCAGCAATTGTTCCGGCTGTGCCAGCGGCTGTGATTTGTTTTTTCCACTGGCTGGCGGTTGAGCCGAAGAAATTTCCGAAAAATCCGGTGAAATATCTGTGGGCATCGGCGGTCCTTGGGTTGGGTGCGCAGTCGGTTCCCGAGGTTTAGACTTGAAATTTCGGGCCAGATTGGGGCAATGCCGGGGCATTTGGATGCAAAGGTTGCTCGCCTTCGGGGGACAAAAGCAAAATGCCACCACGCTTGCAGAGGTTTTAGGCTTGACGGCATCGAAGGGCTGGCTTAGTCCGCGACCCGACGGCGTTATAGCTCAGTTGGTTAGAGCGAACGACTCATAATCGTTAGGTCCCTGGTTCAAATCCAGGTAACGCCACCACTTTCCGCCCTATTTTCCCGATGGATTGGTGAAATCGCCTGTTGCGCAACAGGCAACAGCCCCCCCTGGACATCCGCTCTCAGATGACGGGCCGCCTGTTGATTTGCTTCCTAAAGACCCTTGATGGTTACAATTTTTGCTGGTTTGATGCAGATTGACCGCGCTGTTTATCAACTTGGCTTTGATTGACGGCGGGCGGCAACTGCTGTCTGGTTGCTTGAGGATGACGAACATGACCACCCAACAGAATAGGGTGGCACACCGACAAATGGGAGAAGTCGATGATTTTACGTAGAACTCTTATGGGGATTGCCGGCGCTGCTGTCGCTGCGACCTTGATGGCGACAACCGCCATGGCGCAGGAAGTAACGCTTCGCATGCACCAGTTCCTGCCACCACAGGCCAATGTGCCAAAGCTGGTGCTGGATGTTTGGGCTGACAAGGTCGAAGCCGCAAGCGAGGGGCGTATCAAAATCGAGCGCTATCCGTCCATGCAACTGGGTGGCAAGCCGCCAGAATTGATGGATCAGGCGATTGACGGCGTTGCAGATATTGTGTGGACCGTGGTGGGATATACGCCGGGCCGCTATCCGTCGACCGAAGTTTTCGAATTGCCGTTCATGATGACAAACGCCCGTGCGATGTCGTCGGCCTATTGGCAGATGTTCGAAAAGCACATGAAAGACACCGAGTTCAAGGATGTTCATATCCTTGGGACATGGGTCCATGGCCCCGGCATGATTCACGTCAACAAAGAAGTGAAAACTCCAGCCGACATGGAAGGTCTGAAAATTCGTGGCGGTTCACGGCTGGTAAACCAGCTGTTGGAGAAAATGGGCTCTACGCCTGTTGGTATGCCTGTGCCTGCCGTGCCTGAAGGTCTGTCCAAAGGTGTTATCGACGGTACAACGATCCCATGGGAAGTAACCGGCGCGTTGAAGGTGCCGGAACTGGTGACAAACCACACCGAATTCGAAGGCAACGCACTTTATGTGCTGACCTTTGTTCTGGCGATGAACAAGGACCGCTACGAGGGCCTGCCAGCGGATCTGCAAAAGGTGATTGATGACAACTCTGGTCTGGAGTTCTCGATTTTTGCCGGTGGTACACAGTCTGACAGCGACGGCCCCGCCCGTCAGGCGGCAGTGGATCGTGGCAATAACATCGTGACCGTCAGCGGTGATGACATTCAGGCATGGCGCGATGTCGCCCAGCCGATCTATGATGAATGGATTGCTGATATGAAGGGCAAAGGCATCGACGGTCAGGCATTGATCGACGAAGCACGCAGCCTGATGGATGCTTACGACAAATAAGCTTTGATCCAGCAAAATAACCTGCGTCGGCCATGAGCTGGCGCAGGTTTTTCTATGACAAGTGAGTTCTTTATGCACCGCGCCGTTCAAACCCTTGCCCGTGTAACCGCCTTGGCCGGGGGCTTCGTTCTGATCGCGCTGATCGTTCTGACGTCCTTGTCGATTGTGGGGCGGGCGATTAACAAATTCCTGCACAATGGCTTTTTTGACCAGACCTTCACGGGGTCGTCACAATGGCTTCTTGATCTGGGGGTGGGCGAGATCAACGGCAGTTACGAAGTTCTCGAAGCGGGCGTCGCCTTTGCGATTTTCTCTTTCCTGCCGGTTTGTCAGTTCTATGGAGCTCATGCGACGGTGGATGTCTTTACTTCTTTGTTGGCGCGCAGCGTGAACCGGTGGATTGCTGCGTTTTGGGAGGTGGTGCTGACCGCAACCATCGTGTTGGTGGTCTGGCGCTTGTATGAAGGCATGCTGCGTTACCATGGCAATGGCGAAACCACGTTGTTCCTGCAGTTTCCGGTTTGGTGGGCTTATGCTGCCAGTCTTGCGGCCGGTGTCGTCGCTTGCGTTGTCGCGGTGTATTGCGCGGGTGTACGCATAAGCGAAGCGCTGGGCGATCGTGACATTCTGCCGTCCGAGCATGGGGAACATTGACATGAGCAACCTTGAACTAGGCTTTTATTCCTTCCCTGTTTTGCTGCTGATGGTGTTTTTGCGCGCGCCGATTGGCCTTGCGATGCTGCTGTGCGGCTTTGGCGGCTGGTTTTTTGCCATGGGTGGCAATCCTACGCCGCTTTTGGCCAAGATGAAATCCGAGACCTACACAACCTTTTCCAGCTATTCACTCAGCATTATTCCGATGTTCCTGCTGATGGGGCAATTTGCAACCCTGTCCGGCATGTCCCAAGCGCTGTTCAAGGCCGCTGAGGGGTTTCTCGGCCACCGCCGTGGCGGTGTTGCGATGGCGGCAGTTGGCGCTTGCGCGGGCTTTGGCGCGATCTGTGGTTCGTCGCTGGCAACCGCTGCGACCATGTCCAAAGTGGCCCTGCCGGAGCTGAAACGTTATGGATATTCCGGCGGTTTTTCTACGGCGACACTGGCCGCAGGTGGTACGCTTGGTATCCTGATCCCGCCTTCGGTCATTCTTGTGATTTATGCCATCCTGACCGAACAAAATATCGCCAAATTGTTCCTTGCTGCTTTCGTGCCCGGAATTTTGGCCGCCATTGGTTATATGCTGACCATCTCTTTCTATGTGCGCTTGCACCCGGATGCGGCAGGCACCCGCGATCCCATCCCAATGGGTGAACGGTTCCGCGCATTGGCCGATTGCTGGCCGGTTCTGACCATCTTTATCGTTGTTGTTGGTGGTATTTATGCAGGCTGGTTTACGCCCACAGAAGGATCCGCCATTGGTGCCGCGGGCACCGGGCTGGCGGCTTTGCTGTCGGGCAGTCTCAACTGGAAGGATCTGGGCGAAAGCCTGCTGGGTACGGCGCGAACCACCGGCATGATCTTTTTTATCGTATTGGGCGCGGGTTTCTATAACGGGTTTCTTGCCCTTTCCGGCGTGCCGCAGTTCATGGCGGGCTGGGTGGTCGAACAAGGGTACTCGCCGCTGCTGGTGCTTTGCGTGATCCTTGGGTTTTACCTGATTTTCGGATGTCTGATGGACAGCCTGTCAATGATCCTGCTGACGGTGCCCATCTTCTTTCCTGTTATCATGGCAATGGATTTTGGTCTGACGCCGGAACATGTGGCGATCTGGTTCGGTATTCTGGTGCTGATCGTGGTTGAAGTTGGATTGATCACGCCGCCGGTGGGAATGAACCTTTTCATCATCAATTCGATGGATCGCGAAACACCGATGACGCAGACCTATCGCGCAGTGATGTACTTTGTCGGGTCGGACATTGTACGCGTTGTGATCCTTGTGGCGTTTCCCGCGATCACTTTGTTCCTTCTGCCCGATTAATCGGGGTACCACACGGCATTAAAATGCAACGGTGCGGCTTCGCCGTTGCCTCGACGCCCCCAAGCTGCACAATGTTGCGCAAACAGGAGGGGTTTGATGCTGACCATTCACGCCAATGCGGCGCACTATTTTGTGGATCGCCACATCACGGAAGGGCGCGGGGCCAAGGCCGCCTATGTAGAAGCCGAGACCGGCCGTACGCTGAGCTACGCGCAAATGGCACAGGGCGCAGGGCAGGTAGCAGGTGCCCTCTTGGGCGCAGGGATCCGCCCGGAAGAACGCGCGGCGGTTCTGGTGCTGGATCAGATCGAGTTTCCGCAAATCTTCTGGGGCGCCTTGAAATGTGGCGTGGTGCCGGTGCCGCTAAACACGCTGCTCGCCACCCCTGTCTATGATGTGATCTTGCGTGACTGCCGCGCCGCCATCCTGTTCGTCTCGGCCCCCCTTTGGGATGTCGTCGCTCCTGCGGTAGCCGACAATCCCTATATCCGGCAGGTAGTTGTGATCGGGGATGCGCCGGAGGGCACGGTGAATTTTGATACGTTTGTTAAAGACGCCCCTACACTCGAGACAACCGCTGTCAGCAGTGACGAGGTTGCATTCTGGCTCTATTCTTCCGGTTCCACCGGCCAGCCGAAAGGCGTCGCGCATATTCACTCAGCGCTCCAGGCCACCGCTGACACCTATGGTGCGCAGGTTCTGGGTATCCGCGAGGATGATGTTGTGCTCTCTGCTGCCAAGTTCTTTTTCGCCTATGGCCTGGGTAATGAAATGACTTTTCCACTGTCGGTCGGTGCTACGAGCATTCTGTTTACCGGCCGTCCAACGCCCCTCGGCATGATCGAGACCATCAGCCGTCATGAGCCGACGATCTTTTGCGGTGTCCCGACGCTGTTTGCGGCAATGGTTGCCCAGATGGACGAAAGCGGCCCCCCTCAATCGCCGCTGCGGATTTGTATTTCGGCGGGCGAGGCTCTGCCCGAAGATGTCAGCAAACGCTGGGAAAGCCACACGGGTGTCAGCATTCTGGACGGGGTCGGTTCTACCGAGATGTTACATATCTTCCTGAGCAACCGTTCGGGCGACATTGTTCATGGCACGTCCGGCGTTGCGGTGCCGGGATATGAGTTGCGCCTTGTGGACGAACAAGGCGCAGAGGTGGGCACCGGCGAGATTGGTGAATTGCTGGTCAACGGCGCGTCAGCGGCGAATTGCTATTGGAACCAGCGCGACAAAAGCCGCAGCACATTTGAAGGGGTTTGGACCCGCACGGGTGACAAATACGAACGCCGTGCCGACGGACGGCTGGTTTATTGCGGGCGTACCGATGACATGTTCAAGGTATCGGGCATCTGGCTGTCCCCGTTTGAAGTTGAAAGCGCCTTGGTCGATCACCCCCGCGTGCTGGAGGCGGCAGTGGTTGCACAGCGCGATGACAACGGCCTGGAAAAGCCCAAAGCCTATATCGTGGTGCAAACGGGGGAGGTGGATCAGGTCTTGATGGATGAGCTGAAAGCCCATGTGAAAGAAAAGATCGGCTTGTGGAAATACCCCCGCTGGATCGAGGGGGTGACGGAACTGCCCAAAACCGCGACGGGCAAAATCCAGCGCTTCAAATTGCGCGAGGATATGTAATGGCGATCGTCTGGTCAGAGCCCCCGCAAGAGCGGCTGCTGGTGAACGGTACAGCGCTTGAATACGGCTGCTGGGGCCCCGCGCCGGATGAGGCGCCAACTTTGGTCTTGCTGCACGAAGGGCTTGGCTCTGTCGCGCAGTGGAAGGGCCTGCCGCAGGCATTGGTCGATGCAACGGGCTTTGGGGTCTTCGCCTATTCGCGTGCGGGGTACGGGGCGTCTGACACGATCAGCGTGCCACGTCCGCGGGAGTACATGACCCGAGAGGCCGAGGATACATTGGGCGCGGTGATGGATGCGGCGGGCATTCAACAGGCGGTGCTGCTGGGCCATTCGGACGGGGCGACAATCGCCGCGATCTATGCCGGTTCGGTGTCTGACATGCGGGTACGCGGGCTGATCCTGATTGCGCCGCATTTCTTTGCCGAAGCTGGCGGGCTGGAGGAGATCCGCGCGGCGGGCAAGGTGTATCACACCGGTGACTTGCGGGCGAAACTGGCCAAGTACCATAAAAATGTCGATGCGGCCTTTTGCGGCTGGCATGATGCATGGACCGATCCGGCCTTTGCCAAGTGGAACGTTGCGGATGTGATTGACCATCTGCGCATTCCGGTTCTGGCAGTTCAGGGGCGTGATGATCCCTACGGTACCTTGGCGCAGATCAACGAAATAGCGACCCGGATATATTCACCGCTCGAGACCTTGATTCTGGATGATTGCGGCCATGCGCCGCATCTGGAAAATCCAGACGCAACATTGGCAGCGATCAGTGAATTCTGCGACCGTCTGTGGCGGTTGGAACAGCAGGAAGTTGCGCTTGCCTGATCAGCCCGTGCCGGTCCCGTTGCCGCCGCACGCCTATATCCCGGGGCAGAACAGGCGTCATCCCGAGGATTTGTTTGACGCGATAAAGCGCAGTGTAGACCCAGATCTGCCGCTGGCCGATTTGCAACATACCGAGGCCTTTCGTGCCGGGCTGATCTATCTTGAATCGGGGTTTTTCTGGGAATGCCACGAGGTTCTGGAAGCGGTTTGGTTGCGAACCCCGAAAGGGACACCCGAACGAGAACTGGTACAGGCGCTGATCCAGCTTGCAAATGCGCACCTGAAAGTCCTGATGGGTCGGCCTCGCGCCGCAAAGCGCTTGTGCGACATGGTGGAGGGCCATCTACAAAATTGCGACGGGGCGCAGCCGATTCTTGGGCTAAAGCCTGAATCAGTTTCGGCGCGGGTCGAAAAACTACGTCAGCGTCTTCAAGATAAGTAATGGCATTATATTGCACATTATCCGGTAACTAAGCTGGCAAGGGCTTATTGGCCTTCTGGATGGATGAATTATAATACGCAAAATTCATCCGTGACCAACAGGGGCCGCTACATGACCAAGGTTATCGATTTTCAGACAAATCCGTCAAAATACCGGCATTGGAAGGTCGACTATGACGGCCCTATCGCGTGGCTGTCGATGGATGTGGATGAAAAGGGCGGTCTGTTCGACGGCTATGAGCTCAAGCTGAACAGCTATGATCTTGGCGTTGATATCGAATTGGCCGACGTGGTCCAGCGGATGCGGTTTGAACACCCCGAGGTCAAAGTGGTGGTCATGCGCTCTGCCAAGGAAAAGGTGTTTTGCGCAGGGGCGAATATCCGCATGCTGGGGGGCGCGGCCCATGCCCATAAGGTCAACTTTTGCAAGTTTACCAACGAGACGCGCAATACTTATGAGGCGGCTTTGGCGGACAGCGGACAGAACTATATCTGCGCCATCAAAGGGGCCTGTGCCGGTGGCGGCTATGAGTTGGCGTTGGCCTGTAACCACTTGATGCTGACAGATGATTCCACGTCGTCCGTGGCGCTGCCCGAGGTTCCGTTGCTGGCGGTGCTGCCTGGCACGGGCGGTCTGACCCGCGTGACCGACAAGCGCAAAGTGCGGCGCGATCTGGCAGATGTATTTTGTTCCATCGAAGAGGGCGTCAAAGGCAAACGCGCAGTGGAATGGCGGCTGGTGGACGAAGTTTTCCCGAACTCTACTTTTGATGAAAAGGTCGCAGAACGGGCCAAGCAGCTGGCCGAGGATTCTGCCAAGGCGGATGTTGCCAAGGGCATTGAGCTGACCCCGATCACCCGCAGCTTTGCCGAGGATGGCATCAGTTACACAACAGTCGAAGTTGCTTTGCACCGTAAAGAGATGCGCGCGACTGTCACGATCAAGGGACCGGATACCGCTGCGCCTGCCGACATGGAAGCGTTCGAAGCCCTTGGAGCCGATGCTTGGATGCTGCGCTCTGCGCGTGAGTTGGACGATGCCATCCTGCATCTGCGCAACAACGAAAAGGAACTGGGGCTGATCGAATTTCAGACGCAGGGCGACCCGGAAACCCTGATCGCCCACGAAGCCCTGCTGTTGGGAAACCGCGAACATTGGTTGGCCAATGAAGTGCTGCAATATTGGAAGCGATTGTTGAAACGTATCGACATGACGTCCCGCAGTCTCGTTGCGATTGTCGAACATGGTTCATGTTTTGCGGGGCCCCTGGCGGAACTGCTGTGGGCCGTCGATCGAAGCTATATGATGCTGGAAGAGTTTGACGGTGATAATCGGCATTTGGCGACGGTCACGATGACGGACGGCAATTTTGGCACTTATAAGATGAGCAATGACCTGACCCGCCTTGAAACCCGCTTTCTGGGCACGCCAGAGCAGGTGGAAAAGCTGAAGTCGTCGGTTGGTGCGGCGCTAGAAGCCGATGCCGCCGAGACGCTTGGATTGGTCACCTACGCTTATGATGACATCGATTGGGAGGACGAGGTCCGCCTGTTTATGGAAGAACGCGCCAGCTTTAGCCCCGATGCCATGACAGGGATGGAAGCGAACTTGCGCTTCGCAGGGCCGGAAACCATGGAAACCCGCATCTTCGGGCGTCTGACCGCCTGGCAGAACTGGATTTTCCAGCGCCCCAACGCGGTGGGTGAAGAAGGCGCATTGCAACGCTACGGCACGGGCGTACGCGGCAAATACAATATGGAACGTGTGTAAAAGGGACCGGATTTTTTCGAAAAATCCGTCCCAAAATCTTCAAAAGATTTTGTCCCCGAAGGAGGAAACCAATGCTCGATCTGATCAACGTCAGCTATGACACGCAAATCCCGAATAACGTCGGCCTGTCCGAGGACAAGAAGGTGCTGAAAGCGCTGGAAAAATGGCACCCCGGTTACATCAACTGGTGGAATGACCTGATCCCGCAAAACTTTCAGGAATCGATGGTCTATCTGCGTACTGCCGTCAGCGTGGACCCGAAAGGGTGGGCAAAATTCGACTATGTCAAAATGCCTGAATACCGTTGGGGTGTCTTGCTTGCTCCGGCTGTCGAAGACCGTAAAATTCCGATGGGCGAGCATCTGGGCGAACCCGCTTGGCAGGAAGTGCCAGGCGAATATCGCAATATGCTCAAGCGGTTGATTGTCATTCAGGGTGACACGGAACCCGGTTCGGTTGAACAGCAACGCTTCCTGGGTCTGACCGCACCGTCACTTTACGACATGCGCAACCTGTTTCAGGTCAACGTGGAGGAAGGGCGTCATCTTTGGGCGATGGTCTATCTACTACAAAAGTACTTTGGACGAGATGGCCGCGAAGAGGCGAACGAACTACTTGTCCGTTCTTCCGGTTCCGAGGACGCACCGCGGATGCTGGGTGCTTTTAACGAGGAAACGCCGGATTGGCTTTCTTTCTTCATGTTTACCTATTTCACCGACCGTGATGGCAAGATGCAGCTGGAAAGCCTTGCGCAATCCGGTTTCGACCCGCTGTCACGCACCTGCCGTTTTATGCTGACCGAAGAAGCGCACCATATGTTTGTCGGTGAAACCGGCGTGGGTCGCACCATTCAGGCGACGCTTGAGGCGATGAACAAGGCGGGCATCACCGATCCCTATGATGTGAACAAGGTTCGCGATCTGGGGGTAATTGACCTGCCCACCATCCAGAAAAAGCTGAACCTGCATTATACGCTGAGCCTTGATCTTTTTGGACAGGAAGTATCGACCAATGCGGCTAATGCTTTCAACTACGGCATCAAAGGGCGCTATATGGAGCAGCGAATTGATGACGATCACCAGCTCAAGAACGATACCTATGCAGTGACGTCGATCAAGGACGGCAAAATCCTGACCGAAGATGTGCCTGCGTTGACCGCGATCAACATGCGACTACGCGACGACTATGTGCGTGACGCTGCCGGTGGTGTTGGCCGCTGGAACAAGCAGATCGCGAAGTCTGGCATCGAATTTGAACTCAAGCTGCCACATGAAGGATTCCACCGTCAGATTGGCGTCTTCTCGACCGTGCCTGTAAATCCCGATGGTGATGTGATTTCGGCGGATGAGTGGCACCAGCAACGTGATGCGTGGTTGCCGACCAAAGCGGATGGCGATTACATTCAGTCGTTGATGGTGCCTTGTTATGAACCCGGGAAATATGCTTCGTGGATTGCCGCGCCCAAGGTGGGGATCGACAACAAGCCGGGTGATTATGAGTATGTTAAGCTACACATGGCTTGAGCATGGTGGCGGGGTTCCCCGCCGAACGGAGAACATGAAGGGCGGGGGTTACCCCGCCTTTGGCATAAAGGAACCGCTGGATGAACGAGCCCGTCAAACAACACCTGATTGACCCGGAAATTTGCATCCGGTGCTACACCTGCGAAATGACCTGCCCTATCGGGGCGATTGAACATGACGACAATAATGTCGTGGTAAACGCAGACATCTGTAACTTCTGTATGGATTGTATCCCCGTCTGCCCCACCGGTTCTATCGACGAATGGCGCGTGGTGGCAAAGCCTTATACATTGGCCCAGCAATACGAAATGGACGAACTGCCAGAGCAGGATGATATCGAAGTTGCGCCCGCAAATGATGCAAGCGATCCCATCGCGGCGATCTTGGCGGAGGCCCATAAAGGGGCTGGCGGCAAGGCACGCGCCCCGGCGTCGGCGGCAAAACCTGCGATCAACATGTACAACCTTGGCAAACCGGCAACCATGAAGGTGCAGGGCAACTACCGCCTGACCGACGATCCCGATCACGATGTACGCCACATCATTCTTGACCCTGGTGCCCTGCCGTTTCCCGTGCTTGAAGGGCAATCGGTGGGCATCATACCGCCCGGCACTGACGCCGAAGGCAACGCCCATCTGCCGCGCCTGTATTCCGTCTCAAGCCCGCGTGACGGCGAGCGGCCCGGCTATCACAACATCTCACTTACGGTAAAACGCGAGGATAAGGGGCTTGCGTCGAACTTTCTCTGTGATCTGAAACTGGGCGAGACAGTCGAAGTCACGGGACCCTTTGGCGCGACATTTCTGTTGCCCAGCACCCCTGACGCGCATTTGTTGTTGATCTGTACCGGCACCGGATCGGCCCCGATGCGCGCCTTTACCATGCAACGCCAGCGCAGTGGCGCAACAGGCGGCATGACAATGTTTTTTGGCGCCCGCACACCCGAAAGCCTGCCTTATTTCGGGCCGCTCAAGAAAATCCCCGACAGTCTGTTGAAAAAGCATCTGGTGTTCAGCCGTTTGCCGGATCAAGAAAAGGAATATGTGCAGGACCGGATGATCGCCGAACAGGAAGGGATCGCGGAAATCCTGCAAGATGAAAAAACCCATATTTACATTTGTGGCCTGCGCGGGATGGAAGAAGGCGTAGAACTTGCCATGACTTCAATCGCGGAAAGCATGGGCCAGCAGTGGACAGCCCTGCGCGACGCCATGCGCGAAGACGGACGCTATCACGTGGAGACCTATTAGATGAGCACGCCCTTTATCCATCCCATCAATGTAACATGGGGTGATTGCGATCCCGCGCGCATCGCCTATACGGCGCGGTTGCCCTATTTCGCGCTGGATGCGATCAACGCGTGGTGGGAAAAACATTTCGACGGAGAGGGTTGGTTCCAGATGGAGATCGACCGCAATGTCGGCACGCCTTTCGTGCGGATGGAACTGAACTTTCGCAGCCCCGTCACACCGCGCCACACTTTGATGTGCGATACTTTTCCAACCAAACTGGGAAACAAGTCGATCACCTTTGCGGTCAACGCGTCGCAAGACGGGGTCCTGTGTTTCGAAGGTAGTTTCACCTGCGTTTTCACAATTGCGGATCAGTTCAAAAGCCAGTGTGCGCCTGACTACATGCGCCGGGTGATCGAACCCTTGATCCGTGCGGTGTAAGCCGGCGGACTGGACGCGAAGGCGAACTGCGTAATGACCCAGCCTG
Organism: Sulfitobacter sp.; assembly: GCA_049794055.1. Classification (GTDB taxonomy): domain Bacteria; phylum Pseudomonadota; class Alphaproteobacteria; order Rhodobacterales; family Rhodobacteraceae; genus Sulfitobacter. The sequence goes on along the minus strand of JBARCL010000069.1, from coordinate 1,694 downwards.
AAGCCAAGATCAATGTGCCCCCAGCAGAGCCTTTGGATGCCGGGACAAAGATGATCCAGACGCTTGCCACCAAGGTTGCGACACTGCGCAAGCAACGTGGATTTTCGCGGCGGGTGTTATCGGAGATGTCAGGCGTGTCACCGCGCTATCTGGCACAGTTGGAGGCCGGTGAGGGCAATATCTCGGTGCTGCTTTTGCAACGCGTGGCCGGGGCGCTGGATGTCAGGATAGAGGCGTTACTGACTGAACAGGCGCCGCTGGACCATGACGTCCTACGGGTTGCGGCCTTGTATCATCAGGCGCCCGAAGAGGTACAGCAACGTGTCTGCAGCATGTTGGCCCCGCAAAACCCGCGCCTGTTGCGGGCCGGGCGGATATGTTTGATCGGCCTGCGCGGGGCGGGCAAATCAACGCTGGGCGCCCGGGCTGGGCAGGCACTGGGAATCCCCTTTGTCGAATTGAACCGCGAAGTCGAAGAAGCCGCTGACATGCCTCTGACCGAGGTGATGGCGTTTTACGGTGAAGCGGGTTATCGCAAGCTTGAGGCCGAAGCGCTTGAGCGGGTCAGCTCCCGTCATGACCGGATGATCATGGCCGTTGCCGGCGGGATCGTGGCTGAAGAAAACACCTTTGCTCATCTGCTGGAACGATTTCATACCGTCTGGATCAAGACCAGCCCCGCCGAACATATGCAACGTGTGCGTGGGCAGGGGGATCATCGTCCGATGCAGGGGAACCCCGCTGCAATGGCGCATCTCAAGGACCTGTTGCAGGCACGCTCGCCGCTCTATGCGCGGGCTGAAGCACAGGTTGATACGGCTAACCGCACGGTGGGGTCATCACTGAATACCCTGCTTGCGGCAGTCGCCAAACATCAGTTCCTTGAAACCGGCCGATGACCGGGGCAGAGGCGGTGCAGGCCCTGCAGGACGCGTTCTGGCAGGCCGGTGACCACCTGCTCTTTCACCACACCAATCCATGGGAACTGGACGAAGCGCTCTGCGCGTGGGGGTACGACATGGGCCCTTGCGAAGCGCAGGATTTGCTGGGGTTGGAGAAGGTACTGTCACGTGCGCCCCAGCGTTCTGTTCCGATTCTGCCCCGCATGGTCGCGGAGGGGCGGATGGGCAAGGGCGGCGGTGTAGGCTATTACCGTTACCCCGGTGGCGGCGGGGCGGTGATTGATCCGCTGATCGAGGATTTGATCCTTGAAGAGGCGTGGTTTGGTAAAGTCACTCGCTCCGAGCGGTCAGACGAAGCTCTGGTGGCCGCGATGCATGAGGCATTGCGCCCGATCTGTGAAAAGCTGCGAGCGGGCGGGACAGACAGGGACAGGATAGTGCGTCTGTTGCACCGTGCCATTCATTTCCCGCGCGACGGGCAAACCGCCTGGTTTTGAGATCACCAACGGTCCCAGGTTTTACTATCCCGAACGAAAAGGGCCGCGCGATGCGCAGCCCTTCGTAGCAATATCAAAGCTGATTTAGGTCCAGGCCATCCGGGCAGGATGGTATTCAAACCCGATGTGGTGTTCGGCGCCAACCAGGCCTTCTTTGGTGTGGTTATATAGCGAACGCCAGTAGGGTTGGATCGTAACGCCATCTTCCTGCATCAACGCCTGACCCTTTGCCATAATCGCGCGGCGGGCTTCTACGTCCGCAGTCGCAAGGGCTTCGGTCAACAGGTTGTCGAAC
>JBARCL010000068.1:0-1699 GCA_049794055.1 Sulfitobacter sp. | reverse complement strand
GTTCAGAAATGGGCAAGCTCGGTTTTGTCCGCGTTTTATCAGTTCGGGCACGCCGCAGCGAATGGCGGTGTTGCCCGTACCGGCCACTCGCGACCACTGCAGCGACTGTGTTAGCGCCTCATGCTGCGTTGCGCTCGAACAGGCGCTCAAATCGAATTACCTTCAAACGCCCCCTTGTTGTTTCCCAACATTCGGGAGGTATTGCCGTCAAGCAACCCACCGCAGGGCACAATCGACAGCCTCCCCTATGAGGTAAGTTGCGAACAGATGCCCCTGCCCCATCACCCGAAGATACGATGTACCAGTTGATCGATTTCGGCGTCTTTTTCATCTTTGCTTAGATCTTCATTGCAAGCGATCTTTGCGGCTTCAACAGACATCTGCAAGATGCCCGACATGAGCCTCGGTGCGAAGCCTGCCGAACCTCGGGGGCGTGGAAGTCCGGCCTTCTTCCAAGCCTGAAACGTCATTTTTTCAAGATCTCGAATGGACAGACTTGCCAATCCCATACGGCGATCAATCAGTTGGTTTTGAGAGTATGACATGCGTTTCCCCAACATTTTGTTGAAGATCAGAACCGTCGTCATAGGATCACCTGCGACGGGTGCCGGCCAACTTTTCTTTTTGGCTTTTCGCCGATCAAGCGCCTCTTGAAGCAATGTCGCATCGATTACGCATCTGGTTTGGATTGCCAAGTCGTAGTCTGCTCTGATCAATGGGCCGTCAAATGTCACTCCTGTCTCGTCGTCAATAGTGACGTCATCTGGATGCGGGATGATTATCGGCTCTGGTAATTCCGCTTTGCGATGGGCTTCCAATTCAGCGTATTTCGTTCGCTTGTAAGCGCTCCAAATTTTGACGTCTTCTGCAATCTTCGCCGCTCGCTTTTCATCTGCAACTTGATTGTGTTCAATCCACTGCCGCAAGGCATGAGGACTGCCTGAAAGCGCTGTCTGCGTCAATTTTTCAAATATGATCTCCTCCATAGTCATTTCTTTAGGTTCGCCGTCTTTTCGAACGGTCTTTACAGATGATGCGGTTTTTTCCACGATTTGATCGAACGTCGACATGCGCGCTGATGTTCCATCCGCTGCATTAGGGTTTGTTTTCGCTTTCTTAGGCATTAGCTGAGCTCCTTGTCATTCAAGGCTTTTTCAAGTTCAGAGAATGATCTTCCGGTTTCAACGTGTAAGGCCGTGACCCCAGACTGCGCCTCAAATCGACGAATGATCGTGTCGCAGTAGGCCGGGTCAAACTCAAGGATGCGCGCTTTGCGCCCACAAAGCTCTGCAGCAATGAGCGTGGTTCCGGATCCGCCGAATACATCCAGCACAGTCTCACCTCGCTTACTGCAGTCCTGTATTGCATCGCGGACCATAGCGACGGGCTTGACGGTTGGATGCATGGCAAGATCGCTGTCACGATCCGCGCCAACCACATTTGCCCCAGCATAATCCCAGACGTTTGTTCGGTAGCGTCCTGTGTCGCCGAGACCAAAACTGTTGGTATGAGGAGCCGTCCCAATCTTGTAAACAAATACCAACTCGTGCTTTGATCTGTAAAAAGTACCCATGCCTGCATTTGTCTTGTTCCAGACGCATAGGTTTTTCAGCTCAGTGAACGCAGCTTGGCCGGCAGTCAGCATCTCCTGCATATGCCGCCAGTCCATACAGACGAATGCGATCGCACCATCCTGAGC
>JBARCL010000067.1:0-1740 GCA_049794055.1 Sulfitobacter sp. | reverse complement strand
GTAGGTACACGTATCTTTGGCCCGGTCGTTCGCGAACTGCGCGCCAAGAACTTCATGAAGATTATCTCGCTCGCGCCGGAGGTGCTGTAATGGCTGCTAAACTTCGCAAAGGTGACAAGGTCATCGTGCTGGCTGGCAAGGACAAGGGCAAGACGGGCAAGATCACGTCCGTGATGCCTGCTGCCAACAAGGCCATCGTGGAAGGGATCAACATCTCGATCCGCGCCACACGTCAGTCCCAGGAAAACCAGGGCGGTCGCATCCCCAAGGCGATGCCGATCGACCTGAGCAACCTCGCCATCGTCGATGCCAACGGCAAGGCGACACGCGTGGGTTTCAAAATCGAGGGCGACAAGAAAGTCCGTTTCGCAAAAACCACGGGGGACGTGATCGATGCTTGATACTGCAACCTACACACCCCGTCTTCTGACCGTCTACCGCGACGAAATTCGCGCCAAGATGCGCGAAGAGTTCGGCTACAAGAACGACATGATGATCCCGCGCCTGGACAAGGTCGTGCTGAACATCGGGTGCGGTGCCGAAGCCGTGCGGGACAGCAAGAAGGCCAAATCGGCGCAGGAAGACCTGACGCTGATCGCCGGTCAGAAGGCGATGACCACGATGGCCAAGAAGTCCATCGCGGGTTTCCGCGTCCGTGAAGACATGCCGCTGGGTGCGAAAGTCACTCTGCGCGGTGCACGGATGTACGAATTCATGGACCGTCTGATCACCATCGCAATGCCCCGTATCCGCGACTTCCGCGGTATTTCGCCCAAGTCTTTCGACGGGCGCGGCAACTATGCAATGGGTCTCAAAGAGCACCTCGTGTTCCCGGAAATCAATTTCGACAAGATTGATGAAAACTGGGGTATGGACATCGTCATCGCCACCACGGCGAAAACCGACGCAGAAGCGAAAGCATTGTTGACTGGTTTCAACATGCCTTTCACGAAATAAGCGCGGGAAGGACTTAGATATGGCTAAGAAATCCATGATCGCACGCGAAAAGAAGCGTGAAGCACTGGTCAAGAAGTACGCCGCAAAGCGTGCCGACTTGAAAGCAATCGTAAGCGATGAGAGCAAGCCGATGGAAGAGCGTTTCCGCGCCTCCCTGAAGCTGGCGAAGCTGCCCCGCAACTCTTCGGCTGTGCGTCTGCACAACCGCTGCCAGCTGACGGGTCGTCCTCACGCCTATTACCGTAAACTGAAAATCTCGCGTATCGCGCTGCGTGATCTTGGCTCTGCCGGCCAGATCCCCGGCATGGTCAAGTCGAGCTGGTAAGGAGCGCATCAGATGAACGATCCTATCGCAGATATGCTGACACGCATCCGCAACAGCCAGATGCGCGGCAAGTCCACGGTCATGACACCAGCGTCAAAGCTGCGTGCATGGGTGCTGGATGTGCTGGCCGACGAAGGCTACATTCGCGGCTACGAAAAGGTGACAGGGGCCGACGGTCATCCTGCCATCGAGATCAGCCTCAAGTACTACGAGGGTGAACCTGTCATTCGCGAGTTGAAGCGGGTCTCAAAGCCCGGTCGCCGCGTTTACATGGGCGCCAATGACATTCCGCAGGTCCGTCAGGGTCTGGGTGTGTCGATTGTCTCCACCCCACAGGGTGTGATGTCGGATGCTGCTGCACGGTCTGCCAATGTTGGCGGCGAAGTGCTTTGCACCGTATTCTAAGGAGTGCAAGATGTCTCGTATTGGTAAAAAAGCGGTCGAACTGCCCTCTGGTG
>JBARCL010000066.1:0-27713 GCA_049794055.1 Sulfitobacter sp. | reverse complement strand
CCGGTTCGTGACGGTATTCCCCTTTGATTGGACCTACCGTCAGCCTATGGGTTGGACGTTTTCGTCGACACTGTTCGTCAACTCTGACGCGTCGGATGATGCGTGACGGACATCAGGCAAAAGCATTTCGAACGGCAACTTGCATCGCTTCTAGAGCAGGTGTCCTAGCGTCCCCTGCTCTTCCCAAGACTAAATGGGATTCTGGCGTTTCGCCAAACCCATAGTCGGCGCCGATCCGCTCCAATTCCGCTGTCTGGCTTTCCTCGCCCAACAACCCAATCGCTACGCCTGCTTCGATCGCAGCTGCGACGCCGGCCACGCTCTGACTGGAATAGGTAATCCGATACGGGCGACCCATTGCTTCGAGCGAAGTGAGTGCTGCATCCCGCCACCAGCAATCACGATCAAATAACGCGACCGGGATGGGATGACGTGACAGTAAATCATGATGGCGCGACAGCATCCATTGTGTCTGCTCTTTGCGCAAAATTTCTACGTCTGGCCTTGGCTGGGCCACTTCATAGATGGCCAGGTCCAGCGAACAGCTGCTCAACGCGGCTTCAAATCCTGTGCTGATCGCGCATGTGACTTCAAGCTCGACGCGCGGATGTGATTGTACAAATTCCGCTACGATCCGGGCAAGCGTGTCCTTGCTCTGGTCGTCGGGGATGCCAATGCGCAGTTTACCTTGTACATCGTCGGACTTCATCTCACGCAGCGTGCTATCCAAGGTGCGCGCAATGTCGCGCGCGACAGGCAGTAGCTTCTCACCCGCAGCCGTCAAGATCACCCCTCGCCCGTGCCGGACGAACACAGCCTGCCCCACAATATCTTCGAGCCGCTTGATTTGAAGGCTGGCGGCGGATTGTGAGCGGTGAATACGTGCGGCCCCGTCCGTGACGCTGCCAGCCTCGGCAATCGCCAGAAACGTACGGAGTAGGTCACTGTTCAGCTGATCCATTCGAAAAGCTCATGTCTGATTTACGATTTACCCGTTTTACATATATCTGCACGAACATCATAATCCAACAAACACTTTGAAGGAGGCTCCAGTGGCTAACTAAAACTATCAAGAAAGCCGCTCGGGCCTTAAACCCGCCCTGCTCGCTGTTGGACTTGCGTTAGTGGTGGCCGCCTGTGTGCTCTGGCCAGATCAGGCGGCGGGCATGGCTTGGTTCGTCATCACAGGGCTGATTACCGTCGCACCACTTGTCATCCCCGGCATACTGCTTGCGGCATGGATCATGGCCAGCGGGGCCGATGCGCATATTGCCCGCGCTTTTGAAGGGCGCGTTATCTATGCGGTGATAGTAGCCTCTGCGATTGGCGCGGTCACACCTGTCTGCGGGGTCACGGTCTTACCCCTCATGGCCGGATTACTGGCCGCAGGCATTCCTCTGGCACCGGTGATGGCGTTCTGGTTGTCCTCCCCCGTCACCGATCCGGCTATGCTGGCGACAACGGCTGCTACGCTTGGGCTTGGGTTTGCGGTTGGCAAAACGATGGCGGCTTTTGGTCTTGGCATCTGGGGCGGCGCTATTACCTCGGCCTTTGCATCCAAAAGCTGGGCCACTGCTGCGCTCCGCAGCAATGGAATTGTCGGCGACCTGTCAAATTGCGGAGGATGTACGACTCCCCTGCTCTTTGACGCGCGTGTTTGGAGCGACCAACAACGCCGCGATATCTTTCGCCAGAACACCGTCGCCACCGCGCGCCTGATCCAGATCTGCCTTATCCCAGCCTTTGCCGCCGAATACGCGCTGAACGCCGCGCTCGAGCCGCAATCACTGGCGGTCTATGATGGCAAAGACGCTTGGGGGGCGATCCTTTTTGCGGTCTTTGTCGGCGCTCCCTCTTATCTCGATGGATACGCCGCCCTGCCCCTGACCCGTGGTTTGATGGATCACGGCATGTCGCCAGGTGCTGCAATGGCATTCCTCGTCTCGGGTGGTGTCGTCAGCATCTGGGGCGCAATGGCGATTTTCCCGGTTCTCAGGTTGAAACCGTTTCTGCTCTACTTGGCGCTGGCGGTATCGGGTTCTCTTATGGCGGGTTATGCTTTTGAATGGGTGGTGTAGGCGAGCGGGAAATTCCATGGAAAGAACAGCGACATGCAGGTGCGGCCAGCTATCTGCCACCTGTGAGGGTGAACCGGCGCGGGTATCCGTTTGTCACTGCCTTGAATGTCAGAAAAGATCTGGAAGCGCCTTTGCCATCCAGGCCCGGTGGCGGGACGGCGATGTGACAATCAGCGGCCAGTTCAAAACATGGGAACGCATTGCAGACAGCGGCCACAAGGCGACCTATCAGTTCTGCCCTGAATGCGGTTCAACCCTCGCCTATGTCATCGAGGGTTGGCCTGGTGTCATCGCCATCCCTGTTGGAGCATTCGCCGATACCACCTTCCCTGCCCCGCGGTTTTCCGTCTACGAGCACCGCAAACACGGCTGGGTAGATATCTGCGGCGAAGATGTCGAGCATTCCTCCGATCCCAGCATTGCCTTTAGCCAAGGTGAACAGCGGCGATGATTAGACGATTTCGAGAAAGCATGAACTGCAAAGGTTGCGCCCCCGGATCTGCGAGGCGTGCCTAGATTTTTCACGCACCACGAAAATCGATGAACTACATTCTGGCCAGCATAGACGCGTGATGTCCTTGGCCACCCATCTCGCGACAAATGGTTGAATGGAGTGGCATTTGGAAGAACCAAGACAAAGACACTGACTCTGGTGACTCCACCCTTGCCGCCCGACATCACGTTTTCAACGTCGAGTCTGACAGGGCGGCGAGTCGTGTTGAGAGGTCCTTTAGGGGTTTTATCCCCTGGGGTTCGAAAGAGGTAATGTAAGCCTCGTTACTGAGCCGTCTTCCGCCGGGCAACTCTCCGGTTCCACGCGTTTTGCACGCGTGCAAAACGCGTGAGTAGGTACCCCTTGAGGTTCTCTTTTCTGGTGGTATGGCCCATATTGTGCGCCGGATACTGGGTAGGCGTACAATATCTATACAAAACGCTCTGAACCGTGCTATTAACCTCTGAAATTGATTCCGAAAGAGAATCAAACGAGGACGGTGTTATGAGCGGCAGCATAGAACAATTTCTTCAGGAACTCGAACGAGGCCTTGGTCGGACCATGGTCTCGGTGAACAAAGAGTTGACAATGCGAGAGCGCATCAAGCGCTCTTGGTCTATGCGCCAGTGTGCTCGTTTCCTCAATATCAGTCATCAGCACCTGACTAAATTTGCCAAGGACAACGAAGATTTTCCAGCAGGTAAACATGTTGGGCGTGAACGTGTTTTCACGCTCACTGAGTTAATGCATATCCGCGCACTTATGGCAGCTACAGCGAAACGGCCAGAGCACTTTCTGGCTTGGCGCAAGCCTGACGATCCTTTGCCGGTAATTTCTTTTGCGAGCCAAAAGGGTGGCACCGCCAAGTCGCTTAGCGCAGCGCATTTTGCCCAGTATTTGAGTTTAAACTACGGCATGCGTGTTGGTGTCATGGACGCTGACCCACAGAGCACCATCACGCTCTATTTCGTTGGCGGTGAAGAAATGCCGACCCTGCCCGATGCCGAAACGCCGACTATGGTCGATTTCGCTGGGTTGTTTCAGACAGATGAAACCATCCCTTATACCGATTATGATGCCGAAACGTTGGACGGCTTCTTCAAGAAGACCTCTTGGCCGGGTGTAAGGCTCGTACCTGCACATGGGGAAACGTCTGAAGGTGAAATTCAAATTGCTCGCCTACTGCGCGCAGGCACTCCGGAGAAGCGATTTTATCGTTTTTTGCGTGACTCAATTGATCGGTGGAAGGAAGGCCATGTTCCTGTCACTCGACCCAATGAATTGGTGAGCAGTAATAGAGTCGATAAGGCCAAGTTTGATAAGGCCCTAAATGAAACTTTGGACTGCATAATCATCGACTATCAACCAGCTCTGACACTATTTCAGCTTAACAACGTCATGGCTTCTACTTCGTTGATAATCCCGCAGACCATGAAGGGGTTCGACATCGCGACATTGTCGACCTTTGTAACTGGCTTGCTAACCATGTTGCGGCATATATTCGCGACCGATCGCATCGATATGGGGGGTGCGGCGCACATGCTCTTGCCAACCATTGTGCAGCGCACCAACGAACAAGACCTAACGCAAGTCGGGAATTTGCTTGAAAATTGCCCCGACGAAGTTCTCCCAGTCTTTTATTTACGCTCCGATGCAATCTCAAATGCTTCGGACGTCTACCAGTCTGTCTATGAGTATGAACCGGATACTCCGGGCAAGAAGAAAGGCATCAACCGCTTTATTGAGAACGCAGATGCTGTGAATGACGCGATTGTCTCTCGTTTGTGGCCGGGTCTTGAGCGTGGATATGCGGACGCATGGATGCAAAATTTTTATAACTTTGAGGAGGAAACTGAATGAAGAGAACGTTGAGCAGTTCGGTCCTCAAGAAAAAAAAGGTAGATGACACTTCGATTGAGGACGAGGTAGATATCCCAACTGAAGACACTGTGGAGGCCATGTCGCCAGTTGTTGCTGGTGTGAAGCCTCGTTTAGGCGGCTCCGGGAGCGCTTGGAAAGCGGGGGCTTTGTCGGATGCAGAACAAATTTTGCAAACCGAACGTAAGCAGGTGGTCGATCGGATCCTGTCAGGCCGACACGAATTGCGTATTGACCCTTCGCAGATCAACGACGTGATTGGGACAGATCGGCGGGATGATTGGCGGGATCAAGAAGCCTTTAAAGCCCTCAAAGAGAGCATCGCCAAGAATGGTCAGGATACTCCAATCCATGTTTGGCCCGCGGATCCCAATTGGCACCCCGATGAGCGTGAGCCGGAGGATGTTGAAGGCGTAAAGTTTCACCTAATTGTTGGCCGCCGTCGGCATGCCATCTTGGAGGAACTTGGTCTGCCGGTGCGTGCGTTGCTTGTGCCTCAATCGCAGCGTGGCACGAAAGAAGAGCAGTTTGAGATGTTGTTCATGCGCTTCCGCGAAAACGAAGAGCGAGAAAACCTCAGTGCATTTGAGCGCCTGGTTTCTATTGGTGAGATGTTCGAACAGCTGCAGGACACCACACAAGAAAAGAGGCTTTCAGCCACTGAGTTTTCAAAACGAGTTGGTGTTCACAACAGTGCCGTATCGCGGGGTAGGGCTGTATTTTCCGTCAAAGACCAGATTTTGCACACGTGCAAAAACGCCTATGATCTAAGCCATCGCGACCTTGAAAAGGTCTTAGTTGGACTGTCTGGCAAAGCTGATGGGACAGCAAAGAAAAAGCCCGCGAAGGCCAAGAAGTTCATCGTCCAACGTAGAATTGGGTCACGAAAGTTGAGTGTGACAGGACAGGGGGGCCGATTGTCGGTCGCCGCGACTGGCCTCGCATTGGACGAAGATGTCCTCAATGGCTTGGGGGACGTCATCGCAGAGTACTTAAATAAACATGGATCGAAGTAAGAGGCAGGAGCCGCGAAGACGGTACTCTTCGATCCCAAACGAGGTAAGAAACAGGATCATGTATGAAGTGATTTAACGGCAAAAGAAAAGCCCTCCACCTTGCGGTAAGAGAGCCATTCTATCTGTGTTGCAACTGATAGTTAGCACTCCACGCAAATCGTTGTCAACGAAACACCGATTCGGTGAATGGATTTCTTTTGTCTCCAATCAAGCAGAGGAGGCGAAGAAGAAATTATGAAACATACAGGTTGGCGCAAGCCGACACCGGGTCTTGGGGTTGCGACGCAACTTGCTCAAGCCGGTGAACGGGTAAGTGTACCCAAATCAAAGGCCTTTGTGGCCGTGAAGCGCGTAGGTGCGCATATCGGGCTGAAGGCCAGTGATATGATGCTCCTGGACACGCTCGGGGCATTTACCCAAGCTCAGGACTGGGAAGAGGGCAGGCGGCCGATCGTCTGGGCGTCCAACGCTTATCTGATGGAACAGACAGGGTTTTCGCTCTCTGCGCTCAAACGGCATGCGCGGCGCCTCGCTGAGGCCGGCATCATCGCCTTTAGGGATAGCCCCAATGGCAAACGCTGGGGCCGTAGGGATGCTGACGGGGTCATTGTCGAGGCCTATGGCTTCGATCTTTCACCATTGTCAGCTCGCGTCGAAGAATTCGAACAACTGCATATCGAACTCCAGGCCGAGCGTGAGTTCTGCCAGCGCCTGAAGCGCCAGATCACCGTTTCGCGGCGCATGATCCGTGCGCAGATCGAAACAGCCCTCACGGGCGGCTTTTCCGGGCCATGGACGCAGCTTGCGGATATGTTCGAAAGCCTACTGAACAAACTGCCTCGTCGCCTCACAGCGTCTGAGGCGCTGGAACGACTCTTGGCTTGGTTCAAAGACCTTCAAAGCCGCGTAGAGCGCACTTTTCTCAAGGAAACAGAGGTCGTTGAAGTTGTGGATAAGGCGGCAATAGACACTGTAGAAGTGACTGACAAGACTCATAATATGAACCCCACGGGGGTCATTAACGAACCTCACATACTAATTACAAAACAACTTAATCCTGTAATTAGTAAGTCCTCAGAAAAAGAGAACGCGGCGGATGTCGTGCCAAATGCCCCACCGGAAGAGCAAATTGATAGGGAGTTGGAAGAATGGGTGGCTGAAACGCGCAAGAAGCGCGGCGCAGCCGTTGATCTGCAAACGGTCATGCAGGCTTGTCCAGAATTCGCATCCTGGGCGCACAATATGGGCGGGTATCTCAAGGATTGGGGTGATTTGTACCGCGTCGCCGGGCAATTGAGGCCGATGATCGGGATATCAGAGCATGCCTGGCACGTGGCGCAAGACCGTTTGGGCAAACAGGTCGCGACGGCGGCGCTCGTCTTGGTGTTTGAGAAACACACATCCGGCGAAGTGGCTTCACCGGGCGGCTATCTGCGCGGTATGGTCGAAAAGGCCGGAGCAGGGGAGTTGCATCTTGAGCGTAGTTTCTACGGCAGGCTCAGCGGGCAGGCGGCATGATGGTGCGGGAGGTCAGAGACCCGCAGCCTTGGTCAGGTTCACCCGAAACCGATCGCGTCGACGTTGATAGCGGCGGGTCATCTCGGCTGAGGCGTGGCCAAGATGTTTTTGGACATACCGCTCATCAACTTCAGCGGAACTGGCAAGACCGGCACGCAGGGAGTGGCCGGAGAACAAGGCGAGGCGTTCTTTCTCGGGAAGCTCAGATCGAATGCCAGATTTCAGGATTGTTGACTTGATCAGGCGAGCGACGTGTTTGTCGTTGAGCCGTGCTGCCAGTGCCTTCACGCCATCGCGTGAGGTTCGCACGAACACAGGTCCAAAGTCGATTTTGGCGAAGTGCAGCCATTGTTCCAGCGCACGCACCGGACAGGTCTGGTCGGATGATCCGCGGCCAATTTCTACCTCGCGCCAGCCGGTTTTGGCGTTCAGCGTGAGCAGGGCGCCGCCGCCATCCTTGCCGTCCATGATCTCGATCCAACCACCAGACTCCAGGGTGTCGTCTTTGTGCACATCAAGGCTCACAATCTCAGATCGTCGCAACCCGCCTGCATATCCTAGCAGCAAGATGGCCCGATCCCGTAACCCGCGTAGGTCGTAGGGCAAGGTGGCTACCATCGCGAGGATGTCGTCGCGCAGGATTGCTTCCTTCTGCACTGGTGGGCGCGCATGTTTGCGTTTGATCCCGGCCAGCACGGTGGCGATGTGACGGTTCTTGCGATCGAGGCTGAAGCCACGTTGCGTGTAGTTCCACGCGAGACCTGACAGGCGGCGGTCAATTGTACTAACGGATAAGGCAGAGACATTACCCGTGGGCGCGGCAAGATCGGCCAGATAGAGTCCGATCATGTCTGGCGACGGGGGCAGGGGGTCCGTGCCCTTCATCCGGCACCAGCGTGCGAAGTGCGCCCAGTCTTTCGCATAGGCCTTCAGCGTGTTGTCGGAGGCCGCCGCGCGGGCATAGTCGCGGGCGGTGTCGACCAGGCGATCGAGGGTGCCGGAGCCGGCCACAAAGGAAGGCAGGCTCAACGCCTCGCTGTCAAGGCGATCTCTCTCGTTGGCCTCGTTGGTGGAAGACCCGTTTGGCGCTGCTGAGCTCGATTTCTCGTGGTTTTCTGACATGTCGCGGAGCATATCTTTTTGTGTCCGATAAGGCAAACTTATTGGACGTAGCGGAGAGCTGCAAGGTGGGGCGGTTATTGCGCTATTATCTGGATATAACCGCCGTCGTGAGTTAGGTTCGTGGCATGACTTATCAGCCTGCCACCGTCTCTGACGACTTGAACACTCTACCCAAGCTGCCGGGCTGGGTCACCTCGGGACGTGCAGAAACCTTCGAGTCTGTGGCTTTTCAGTCGGGGGCAGCATTGACGGTGCTTGATCAACTGGTAAGCGATCCGTCCCAAGGTGTGCCCCTTAAACTGCTCGCCAACCAGCTTGCACTACAAGCGGCAACGGGAACGTCGAAACTCGAAGGACGGCTGGCACGAGAAGCCGACATTCGCGACGCTTATCTTCTGACACCAGAGGGCGCGGCCCGTGGCCCAGATGGCGATCTTCTGGCGTTTTGGCGCGATGCCGCACAACTTCGACTGACAGGGCGTGATTGGCACGATCCAGTCCAAGGTTTGGTGGGTGCGGCGTTTGCCGAAGATGTCTTGAGGTTGATAGCGTCTGGTGCGACCCGCGCAAAAACCGAGGGACCGTTGGCAGGCTGTGTTGCAGTGATGCGTGCGGTTCTCGAGGCGGATGATCGGGCCGAACGGATCGCGTGCACGCTCTCGGATATCGTTCTTGCGCAGGCGTTGGGCTGGACGTCAGTTCTGCCTGTCACAGCACACCACCTCACGAAAGTTATGTTGCGCGATCTGGTCACGGACGGGCAGGGGGCAGAGTTGAAAGTGCAGCAGTGCCTTTTTGGGTTCATCGAAGGTACAATCCGGTTGGTGCGAGATCTTGCGACCCGAGCAGCTGCGCTCCGAGCTGTCACTCCAAAGCTCCGCGCGAAGGGGTCGAAGGCCGCGGCCGACCTGTTCCTGTCTGAGGATGCGGTTGGTCCTTCAATGATGTTGTCGCCGACAATTCAAGGCACGACGATCCCGATGACCGATCGCGCTGCGCGCCGGTTCTGTGATCGGCTTGTTGAACTGGGCGTCGCGCGTGAGCTCACTGGGCGGTCGACCTTTCGGCTTTACGGGATCGGGCCATGACCCGCACCGCCGTGACCTCCAATGCCAAACGAAAGCATGCAAAACCGAAGGAGGCCGGACGCGAAGGCGTCTTTGATCGAGAGCTGGAGGACCTGCCGCAAGAGTTGCGTTGGCGCGAATGGATGGGGCGGATTGAGGCGGTGCTGTTTGCCAGCGCCACGCCGGTTGGCCGCGACGACCTGGCGCGCGTGGTCGGGCAGGGGGCTTCGGTCGAGATGCTGATCGAAGACATTCAAGGGGAGCTGGCAGGCCGTCCATATGAATTGATGGAGGTCGCTGGTGGGTGGGTGTTCCGGACAAAGACGCAGTTCGCGGACGCGATCAAGGCGGCGGCAGACCTTGGCGACCAGTCGATGGCCTTCACTGAGATGGAGATGGGTGTGCTCTGCGCCATTGCTTATCATCAGCCAATTGACCGGGCGGGACTGAAGGACATCTTTGGCAAAGACGTGAGCCGCGATCTGCTGGCACGGTTGCGGTTCAAGGATCTGATCGCCAGCGGTCCGAGAGCGCCCCGGCCTGGTGCGCCGCATACCTTTGTGACGACTGAGATGTTCCTGACGGCGTTTGATTTGCAGACATTGCGGGATTTGCCGGAGTTGGAACTGAGTGACGCTTTATGAGTAGTGCTCGTCTAAGTATTGAGGCTATCTTTGTTCCCGGTTTTGGGGAACCTGTTCATGCTGAAACGTATTTGCAGGCGCTGTCGGACACCGAATGGACCGAGCTGCGCGCCGAAGCGACTCGTTCAAGGCGAAGTGGCGATCCAGTTCTATTGTGCGGTGACTGCCGTGGCCCAGTCTATGGACGTGAGTCAACGGTTGGTCGACGTCATTGCTATCACTTTGGAACGGACATCAAGGATTGCCGATGGGCGACGGCTAACGCGACAAACTTTCGTTCGATCGACGCTTCAAAGTTTAAGGGAAATCAAGAAGGCGAACGCCATAAAGCCCTCAAAGCGATGATCTGTGAAATTCTTTCCTTTGATGTTGATGCGGCTAACGCGGGCATCATACCGGAGCGTTACACGAAGGGGGCCGATGGGGGGTATGCTTTTCCGGATGTATTTGCTTCATCGTGGCAGGGCGGCGCAGCGGCCTTTGAAATTCAGCTAGCAACCACACAATTGCCAACCATCACCCGTCGCGAAGATTTCTATGAGCAAAACGAAATCCGGTTGTGTTGGATCGTTTCCGGTGATGTCGGTCAGCTAGACCGCCGGGCATTTAAGGACATCTATCTTCGCAACGATGGACAAATTCTATCCGTTGATGATGAAGTGCTTACTGCAGCCAAAGTCGCTGCCGCTCCTCGTTTTAGGTTGATGAGGTTGTTGCCCGGTCCCGTCCGCGACGGCTTCGCCCCTATTTGGCGGGAGCGAATTGTTGATCCTGATGACATCAATTGGGGGCGACCAGGTGATCGACCCCAGTCAGCTAGAGGCAGCTATGATAACTATCTCGACAGCCTGATTGAGCGCGACGAAGAGCTCAAGCGGTCGCGGGAACATGTATATGCTGCTCTGACCGAATGTGACCATGAACAGGTTGGCCGTCATTGGGATGAAATCGTTGCGATCGTCGGCGGCGCGCCTTGGAGTGCACTCGGGGATCCCTATGACACAGTGCGTTCTCTTGGCGTGCTTGCTACGGTGCGCCGAAACGAGATTTCCGTTCAAACAAAGATCGACCTTGCCAATCTGCCCCACCTCGTGAATTCGTTATTGCTGGAACCTAAAGGACGTCGTGTTTGGTCTAATGCTTTCAAGACACTAGCGGCGGTACATAAATTGGAACTCCTAAAAGCACCGTCAGTAGCTAAAAAGCTTGAACGTAATCTTGCAGTTTTGCACGGTCAATCTACCATCGAAAACTTGGCAGGCCGCGCTTTCGACGTCCTTTTTCCAGAAGGAGCGTTTCAGCGTCTGCGTCTTACCGAACCCTGACTTTTGTCTGATCTGAGTCCAGCTTCTTGCCGTGAGGACCTAGCCGGCCAAGATCAGTAACAGTCGTCAGATATCGAACTACTCGGGAATCTTTGACCGGTCCATTCTTGATGGCCGCGGGAGGATAATCACCTTCTCAATCCCTTCGAGGCCTTCTAGACCTTGTTTAAGCGTTGCATACTCTTCAGTCTGTCTGCATTCATCCCAAATGAACGCGATGAGCTTGTCATAGCCGGTCCGATTGCCAAGATAGAGCGAGCGATCTGCAGCAATCTCCTGTGTAATCTTGCGGCACTCAGCAGTTCCGGCGCGCCGCATGAATTTGACCTCGATGATCGTTCGAAGCGAGGGAACGCCGAGATCATAGCGTGGGGTGGTGTGTCCCACCTTAGGAAGTGATTGCTCATCAACCAAATCCTTGAATACGGGCCGCAGGAGGGTCCAAAGGAGATTCTGCACGTGATACTCATGATCGATTTCCCACTGTTGCGGGACAACACTTTTTACGCGCGTTTTGGTTTCATAAGTCCAATGCGACATGGCATCCCGAACTTCGTCGAGCAGAGTGATCAATTCCGGCAAGCCGGCACCATGGATTGGCAGTCTTGAAAGCGCCCCCATACAAGAGTCAAAAATAGCTCGACCGGCCGCGCGCCTTGGTTGCGTTTTCTCCCCGATCAATTCCACAGTATTTGCCCAGGCAAGCTGCATTTCACCGGGATCAGTTTCAACACTTAGCGCCGTTTTTACCGCTACTCTACATAGCGCATCTGGAATGGTTGCCCAGTCGACAATGCCCAAGACAGCCTGTGCGGCTTTGATAAGCCCGTGCTCCCAGTTGTTGCGCGGCACGACGGTTGCTGATTTTTCCAATAGATGGACAATCCAATCTCGCTCAAGCAGTGGAACATTAGCCCGCTCAACGCCTAACGACACGCCGAGTAATGCAAAACCATCGATCTCAAATCTTGGGACCCGTCCCTCAGCAAAGAAGGTTCGACCAGACAAATGCTGAATTCCCCGCCTGAATCGGGCAAGGTCGTCCTCTGTCGCCATGTCTGCTGCGATCGCATAGCCTAAACATGCCACCATCGGATACGCGGCAACGTCATCAGTTTGGTCGCCATCGACACTCACCAGAGAGGCCAGCCTCTCGCGATCTTGCGCTATCATAAGGGCGCAAAACCCTGCGACATGGTTTGGCAAGCGGCTGTACTCATCTCCAGTGATATGAAGTTCGGATTTGACCTCGGATAAATGCATCACAAAAACCAAGGTGTTCTGCCGATATCACGGAACTTCACGGCATCATCATCCCAGCTTTCAATTTGCTTTAGCCCAGTCAACCGCTCGGCAATCAAGTCTGAATACTTGATCGTAATTGGGAATGGTTCGGGAGACATGATCCGCCAGGAGTGCGCAGTAAAGTCAAACGCTTGCCTTGCCAGATAGGTCATGTCTCGAAACGTGGAGTTGCGGTGCAATTTGAGCAGGCAAGCGCGCGGCATTCCGTCTGTGACTTGTTTAAGTTCCGAAGCACCAGCAAACACAACGAGCGACTCATAGTTACCAAGTTTGAGATGCATACCCCTAGAAGGACCCAAAATACCCTTCTTCTGTTGCGCCCAAGAAGGTTGGCCTTGTTGGTTCATGTCAAAAACTACGAAAGGGTTGGTCGGTGCGACATGGACAAAGGCATATGTCACGTTGTCGAGATCGAGGCCTTCGACCGCCGCCTTGATTGCCTGCGCTTCAACATCCTTCGCTGGTTTGAACATGTGAAAGACTAGACGAACCCGATCTGTATTCTTCCAGTTGTCTTGATCTCTGACCCGCACAATTGTCCGCTTCAGCGTATCCGTTAGAGCGTCGGCATATTTGTCAAACGGAACAACGTTTGTTCGCTCACTCAAGTGATATCCGCCGTCACTCGAAAAGACCGTAGTGATACCGACCTGTCTCGTACCGCCGCCGATCCTGCTGTTCGTCGCGACATGTGAACCCACACCGATCACAAGTTCATGGCCTACGGTTTGTTCGGCCCCCAAGAGCCACGGACGGCCCCCGAGCTTTGCATAGGATGCGAGGCTCATCTGGTTCATTGTAAAAACCAACCCTGACGCTGGCTGTTGCATTGTTTCTGATCGGAAGCTCTGAACCGCAACATGGTTCTTCAACAGTACCGCTTTCGTCCCAAAATAGGGGTTTTGGTTACCGGGAAGGGCTTTGAAACCTTCCTCGACCTGAACCAGTGCCAAATCCCATTGGATTCCGGTGTCAGCAGCATGTTCTAGTGCTTTGGTACATGCCTTTTCGTAACCCTCAAGCGTTGGCGATAAGGATGTAAATGTTTGGACGTTCGCTTTTTCGAGTTGGAAACGTCGCAAAAAACCGTCGCCGTAGCGGGCCTGCTCTCGACCACGCTGCCCTGTTTTGACGTCAGGCATGCCCTCAAGAAATTTGGCAACGAACGTCTCTACTTGTCCTTCATACCGGTCTTGGCAAATGACGGCGATGTTGAGCCTCTTTGGTGTGAATGTTCGTTGGTCGTAAGGGCCATTTGCCTTGATTCCACGCTCATTCCAGTCGTCCGTGCGTGTTCCTGACGGGTCAAAAACAAGCGAAGGCTTCTTTATCAGCTCGCGTGTTGGGAACGATGGTGAACTTGAATTGAGTAACTCTGAAATCTCGAACCGAACCCCGGGAACGGCCTCCAAGGATTGATCCCGCAAAAACCCCAGTGTCTCTTCAATTGTCTTTAGTCGCCCTGGGCCGGAGTGAAGTTGGCTCGCTGCGAGATTTGCCTCGTTCAGGACCCGCTCTGCACTATTGCCAAGAAGGCCCCGTACACACCAGTCAAAGTCAGCTTTGCTTCCGGATAGGCGGGCTTTCGTGGCCGCGACTTTTTCGAAGCCTTCGCGATGATCTTCCAGTAGCAGCTGTCCATCTGATATCGATGCTACTCTCCCGACAATTTGGGGGCGCAATGTAAGTCGAGGATCATTTGGCGGGTGATCCACGAGTACGTAACGGCCGAGCGGTGAAAGCCCAGCTTCGATCAGCTGGTCACATGTGGCGAGAAGAAGGTTCCGAATCTTCGCATCGCACAAAAGACCAAATTGTGGCTTGCTGTTGGACCCATAGATTGTTCTTGGTGTGAACTCCAGCAAAGAGCGCTTTTGAACCCACTCAGGCAGGCTATCGTGGCCAATGAAGTTTCTCTGTGCGCTCCCAAGGACTTCAACAGGGTAGTCGCGTGTTATTTCGCGTTTTCCTGAGAATGCTCTCACTAGGGCTGCATTCATCAAAGCAGGCCAATGCCAAAATGTTTCCTTGAGATCTATCTCCATCGCTTTATCGCTGAGCGGCTCGGCATCTGATACGACAGGAATATCAATGATGGTGTCGTCTTGCCGGTCTGTTCGGAAAATGTGTGTTTCGGCGAACTCCCGACGAAGATCATTCAGTATGCCCCTTTCAAAGGGGCGAAAGCCTACGCGGACTATCGTTTCCCCGGTGACCCGGGTCGGCGCAAAGTTAAGTTTGAAATTATTTCCGCTCATTTACCTTCAAATTCTTTCTTTTTGTATTAGCGACTGACCTGCACTTGTTAGAAATAGTGATGTTTGAGTGGATGTTGTACACCCGCGGACCGGTCTCAATGCTTAGCTCCTGAATCATATGGGGCGATGCGCGTTGGTTTAATTGGTTCACGCAGATGTTTGGGAAAATCAAGATTACTAATTGTTGTTAAATATCAACCTTTCGTCCACGCCTTTTTAAGGAGAGTAAGGCGCTTGGGCGCATTCTCATAGCGGGAATTTTGAAAAAAGCGTTTTTTATTGGTAATCAGCCGTGTTTTGAGGCATTGTCTGAAAATCTTCGCTCAGCGGATTTCAAGGACTTGCACAAAGAATGGCAAAAAGCCAACAAAATGAGAAAAAGTTAAAACCCTTGCTGCAGGACTTGCCCGCCGGCTATTTTGTCGATGCTGCATGGCTTGTTGCGCGCAACATCGATCGCAAATCCATCTTCAACTACGAGCGCCAAGGATGGTTGGAGAAGGTTGTACGCGGCGTTTACCGTCGTCCGAGCAATGATGTTTTCAGCACTGACAGCGCGGAGGATTGGGAACGTACGGTTTTATCACTCCAACATTTGATGCAATGGTCTTGCCATGTTGGGGGCAAAACAGCATTGGATATTGCCGGATTCGAGCACTATGTGAGCTTTCAGGGTGCCCGCTCGATATTTCTATATGGTTCGACGCCGAAATGGTTGAAGCGCTTACCAACATCTGAGCTCTATCAGATCCGTACAAATTCACTCTTTCAAAGTGAAACGCTCGGGCTATCCGGTCGAAGTGGCGATGAAAGGCTTAACGACACATCAGCATCACAACCACGCACTCTGATCCAATCAAAGCCCGAACGGGCAATACTGGAATGGCTCAATGAGCTGCCTGATAAGACAACATTTCATTCAGTTGACATGGTCTTCGAAGGGTTGGCGACGCTTCGGCCAAAACTACTTGCGAAGCTCTTGAAGGACTGTCGAAGCGTGAAGGTCAAACGCCTTTTCTTCGTCTTTGCCGACAGGCATAAACACGCATGGCGCAAACACATCCAAGTTGATGATTTCGATCTTGGTGCTGGTCCAAGAGCACTCGTCAAGGGCGGCAAACTACACCCAAAGTATCGCATCTACGTTCCAAAAGAATTCGTTCTCACAGATACTGAAATGGACACCGATGGCCCGTGAACCTTATGCTGCACAGGTCGCTCTACTCGTGCGTCTTTTGCCCATCATCTATGAAAAAAAAGATGTGTTTGCCTTGAAAGGTGGGACAGCAATCAATCTTTTTTATCGTGATCTGCCACGTCTCTCGGTGGATATTGATCTGACCTATTTGCCGGTGCAAGAGCGCCAAGCATCACTGACACAGATCGATGAAACACTAACTTCCATTATGGAAGACATAAACAAAGTGTCTGGCCTAATAGCCAAGCGAATTGCAGGAGGCGGCGGAGGAGCGACCCGCATTTCTGCTGGCGATGGCAGAACACTTGTCAAGATTGAAACTTCGCCGGTCACCCGTGGTATCGTTGGTGGAACTCAGACCATGGCCGTTTGTGATCTCGTTGCCGAAGAGTTTGGATTTGCAGAAACGGAAGTCGTGTCATTCGAAGATCTCTATGGTGGCAAGATTCATGCAGCTCTGGACCGGCAACACCCGCGTGATCTGTTTGATATTGCCGAACTCTATGAAAACGAGGGGCTGACAGACGCACTTCTTCGCACCTTCATGGTCTATCTCGCGAGTTCTCCGCGACCCCCACACGAACTGCTTGATCCAAATCACTTCGACATGACAGATGCCTACAAAGATGAATTTGTCGGCATGACTAGGCGATCTGTTGAACTCGACGAACTTCATGCCGCGCGAAGCCATCTGATTAAAGACATTCAGAGCAGGTTAGGCGGGTCAATCGCAGAATTCCTAGTCGGTCTTCAGGCAGGCAAACCGGACTTTGAATTATTAGGGCTTTCAGCAGCGTCTGAACTTCCAGCGGTTCGTTGGAAGTTGCTCAATCTGAATCGCCTCATCGAAAAAGACCCAGAAAAGCACAAACAGCAAACTGGCCAACTCGAGAAGCTTTTGAATTGAGTAAGGCCACTTCATGAACACACCGGACGCGAGTGCGCAGGACCCAACAAGTGCCCATACCGCCTTGGATGGCTATTGGTATCAGCTCAAGGTCTCAATTCTGTTTGCTCTAGACTTGCTGGCTCATAAGCAGCTGACCGACCAAATCGTTTTGGAGCCCATCAGTGAGGAGGATCTCGAAGCTGACATTCAAGATGAACCAGGTGCGTTGGCTCAGACTATGCCACTCAAGACGAGACAGCTGGTTGTGCAATGCAAATTGCGCAGCACGGGGCCATGGAAAATCAAGGATATTGCATCTCTTCTGGCACATGGAACAAGGCGAAAATCTGCGAAAGAGCGGTTAGAGGACCCCAATGTAAGCTACCTTCTTGTGACCTCGGCTGATCTGTTCGGGGACGCGCGAAACTTGGCAGTTAGCGGAGCAGGGCAATGGCAGCATCTAAAGAAGATGCCCGTAACAATATCGAAAAGTCTTCCAGAAAAGGCCGATGGCCGCGTGGCGGTCTGGAACAGGTTAGACACAGAAACGGTAGAATATCGGATCAAGGATATTCTGACTGATCGTTTCAGGGTCCCCGCCAGTAAGATCGCTGATTGCATGGCCAAACTGGAGGAAGGAGCTCTGGCGCGTATGAGAGGTGCCGGTGCCGGCGTTTGGACGCGCGATGATGTCATCCGGATAATCATGGATCATGATGGCTATGACGGTGTATCCAAAGACCTCCTGACATTCGTTCCTCCAACAAATTGGGATGAGCTTCAGAGCCAGCTGAATAGTATGAGCGCCATTGTCCTAACAGGCCCCTCTGGCACTGGGAAAACAACGACGGCAAAAGCACTCATTGCAAAGCTTCGAGACGCCAACCCGCATATGAGGCATGCCAAGATCAGTGGAGGCCCAGAATCCATTCGTGCAGACACGACATCAGGATCGGTCATCTACGAAATTGAAGATCCTTGGGGGAAATACCGGGCAGAACCAACGGCGCTACCGTGGAATGATGAAATAAACGCGATTTTGAGTTCCGCGACCCCTGACCGAAAATTCGTCATTACGAGTCGGTCAGACGTGCTTGCTGCTGCAGACCTGAGGAATTTGAATAGACGATATACAGCTGAGTTGTCGCATGGCCATTATCGTGCGGCCGATCGTGGCATATTGTTTGACAACAGGTTGGTAACGCTGCCCCGCAGCGAACAAGTTTCTGCACTGAAGTACAAAGACACTGTCGTAAAGCAGCTTCTTCTACCACTCGAAATCGACCGATTTTTTGGAACAGCTGCTCTTGGCCCCAATGAGGAAGATGACGAAAACGAAGCGACATTCATGCACCGTTGCATTGATCAGGCCAAACAGGAGTTTATCGAAACGTCTCTGATTTCGGGCATCAAAGGCCGTGACGATTGGGAGCAGGCTGCTGTAATTTGGGCGCTCTTAAAAGCGCGCAAACGCATTACGTTTGGTGCGCTTGAGGATTTGGAACCAGAACTCTACGAAAGGCTACCGGCGCTTGAGGATAAACTTCTGCCGTTGGTAGGGTTTCTTGTTGCAGGCGGTAACTTCAAACAAGATGTAACGGAGATCAGCTGCGCGCACCCGCGTGTGGAAGCAGGGCTGGAAGCAGCCGTTCTAGAGAAACCGAGTAAAGCGTCGCGCATTCTTGGGTGTCTCATAGAAGCGCTGATCGATCTTGATAACGTCACTGGCACCGACTGGGGTCTTGAAACGGCGGTCCAAATACGTGCGTTTACCTCTGGTATGGAAAAGCTCAGATTGCGGATAACTCCTGCTTCCCAACAGAAAATCGATTCATGGCTAACTTCGAGATTAGGCGCTTTAGAAACCACTTTCCGCGACGATATCACACTTGCAGTCAAGGCAGGCTCCCAGAAATGTGCGGTAGCTGAATTAGCGAGATGGCTGGACGACAGCCCTGTTGATCGAGAATGGTTCAACATGAGTTCCTGGAAGGAACCAGAGCGATCTCAGGAGTGGTACGATTGGGTTTCAACCGAACCACACACGCACGCTATTTGCGTCGCATTCATTGAGCGAATTGTAGGGTTCAGGAATGGCTCATTTCGCGGTGAATTTCACACCGCAATAGCACAGCTTTCACCAGATCTCAGACCTGCGTTCAGGGCCGGCGTGAGCGCGATCATCGGGCATGGATACAATCCGAATGCGGAGACTCTGATTGACGGTGCGATCGTCGACATCAGCGGATTTGAGACCGTGGTACTGGAAGCAGCAGAATGTAGTGACAAGTCGATCAAATCACATGATCGCAAATTCTGGCTTGCGATGTACAATCGCGACTACGACGATCACGCGATCGAGCACTATTGGGAGCAGGCAGGCGAGGATGGTCACACCGCTGGCGAAGTTCTAAAAGCCTACGTAGATGCTCGCCGTGCAACTGGAGATTGGCTATCCTTGGCCAACCATCCTAGGTGCGCCTCATTTGTTTGGGAGTGGATTAACTGTGTGCGCCGCGACGAGAGCGATGCTACAGAAGCAGAGCTCATGGTGATCGGCACCGCAGCTCTGAATCATCGCCATGAAAATCATTTTTGGGACCTGGCAGATCAGCAGTTCAAGAGATCTTTGACCGACCAATTGGAAGTACGATTGCGTGAAGGCTCTGGAGATCGAGACGTCCGAACAAGTGCGATACGAGTGGCGCTGAACCATATGCCCCGACTCATTGATGAACTTTTGTCACCATCGTCCGGACTTTCTGTGGAACGCAGCCTTGAGATTGCGTTGGACATCAAAGCGGCGTTGGAATTTGACGAAATACCTGTCCCTGAACAGCGGACACTCATTCATAGAATCACATCTCAGTGTCCCCCTGACGTTTCACGGGCAATCTGCCAGCTTGTCGAATCCGATGATTCCGAACTGTCACCTGACGCAAAAAGAGTGCTTCAATCCGTAGATGAATCTGCTCGTATCGATCTGAATCTGGCAGTTTCCAAGGCCCTGTTCGGCAACGCCGAAGAAATGTCTTCGCGGCTTCGTAATATCCTGACGACCACTTATGATGTCACCGAAGAGAATATTGAACTTGTCGGCCAGGCAATGGAGCTGGCAGTTCAGTTGAATGATCAATCATTGATTTACATAGGATTGGGGCATGAATTTGCGCGTTGTCGTGTCGTGGCAATGAACGCGGTTTTTGTGGCCTCATCTTCTCCACTACCGCAAGACCTATTGGAACTGAGGCGTGATAACAGCAGTCTGGTCCGGAAGCGACTTGTGGAAATGCTTGAGGAAACACCCCATGGTGACCATTCTGACGTTTTGATCGACCTAACATTTGATACATGGACGCCTGATCAACACCATCATGGGTACACGGTGAGTTATCCTTTTGCAGACAAAGCGGCTGACCTCCTTCTCGACCAACCCGATCTCACCGATGATCAGTATAAGAAGGTGATCAGTTCGCTTAGGAAAACTGACAACAACAACGTTCGACTGACTTTGCTGCAAACCATGGTGCGACATGGCTCTCCGGCCCGTCGTGACAAAATAGTGAAAATTGCCGTTGGCGAAGGACGCCCAACTTATCAGAGCCTTTCGGCAAAGGCGCTTTTTTTTGAACGCAAGCATGTAGAAAACAGACAAATTGACCTCATCGAAAATGAGAGAATCGCAGTTGTCAGTCCGACTGTCGCTTGTTGGCTAGTTCTCCTTCTAATTGAAAACGCCAGTGACGAGCGAGTTCAGCAACTTGCAACTGGCTTGGCCACAAACACCGACCGAGTTGTTCTTCTTGCGGTCATGTTCGTCGTGACCGCTGGCACTCACCAGGAATCTCTGAACGAGAAACTTGGAAAGCTGCTTGGTGATGAAAAGTGTTCAGCGATTAGAGTGACGTTAGAGACCCAAGACACGACCAACCTCAACTATTTGGACGAATTGGGAGATGTACGGATGGTGGAGGAGGTAAAGGGCCTGTTCCGTATTTATTTCAAATGAAAAGGTAATAGCTAAATGTCGCAACTTTATTCGGATCGGGCTAACGGTCCGCGACCCAGAACAGAAACCGAGATATCGGCCGCGGTGGAAGCAGCTCTACAGAGCTTAGTTCAAAGTTACCAAGATCGTGATTTTTTTGGAATCGATTTTCCAGCAATTTGCCCCGATAATGGCCGACCCTTTGGTACATCTGAAGACATGCTGGAGGCTGCCCGTGTTGGTATGGTTCCTGAAATGGCCCAATGGTGGCGTAAGGTAACCGATAACCGTTCGATAGAGCCGTCTATACCAACAATGGCAATTCTGGACGCACTTGAATGGCATGCAAAGCATGCCGGTGAACCAAAGGAAGGTGATTATCATAGCTTCTTCCAGCACTACCACAAAAGCTGGGACCGAGTGATTGGTCTGGCGGCTTTCCGCAGTGCTGTGAATGAAGTATTGGCCCGGAACGGTTTGGCTTATGAAATGGGCACCGACGGCTTCATCTCTCGCATCTTAGAAGGGCCGGTGGCCGATCAACTTCGCCTCACTCATTTTGACAGTGGTGACCCAGAGACAGATCGCCTCCTTGAACTTGCTCGAACACGCTTCTTCGATAGAGATCCTGACGCAGCGCAACGATCGATAGAAGCACTCTGGGATGCGTTTGAGCGCTTGAAAACACATATTGACCCCACCAACAAAAAATCTTCAGCGCAGGCGCTCATCATCGCAGTTGCACAATCCTCCGAAGAGCAGGCACTTTTCGAAGCAGAAATGCTAACCCTTACCGGTATTGGTAACATGTGGCGCATCCGGCACCATGAGACAAACAAGCATGATCTTGGAACTGATCGTCGCCTGCGAGATTATCTCTTTTTGCGAATGTTCACTCTTCTTCATCGGATCATCCCGGGGCGAAAAGCGATGCTACATGAAACGCCAAATCCACTCTTCGATTAAATCTGAGTCAATGTGCTTGGAGTTACGATAGGTCCGGCACTTGAACGTCGGTAGCAGGAATTGAAGGCGATCCTAGTTTTGACCGCGCAGTTGACTTGCTGCCGAACGCAGGTCATCTGCCACGGCTTGTCCGAGGTAGATGTTTGACGCCGCCCAATCCGCTAAGTCCGCGACGACAGGTTGCTCGGCCACATTGCCGTCACCTTGGACGTACGCGAAAATGCGTCGATAAAGTACGGGATTGGATGCCGAGCTGCCATGTCTGATCGATCCGTGGTCAAAGTCGTCGGGCGCAAACGGGAAATTGCCTTTGAAGAAGAGATCGCGCAACTCCGTGCGGCTTCGCGGCCCAGTCAATTTTGCTAGGCGCGACGTCACGTTGCGCGGCGTATATACTGCTGACTTCCGGAGGTGGTCTGCGACCGTCTGCGGCAAATCAGGGTTCGACCGCGAGCGTTTTGGCGTGATAGTCATATCAAGACGGAATGCGACCCTCCGAGCTGCAAACAAAAACTGGTCAAGGTGGCAGAGATCCTCCCAGCGTTGAGAATATCCGTAAACGTTGTATCTTGAGCTGGGATCACCAGCTTGATTGAGGCGTTCGATGTATGCGTGTGGGGTCTCTTCACGCCATTGCAGACTTTCAAGTTCAACAGGTTGCAACAAGCGCGCGGGAAAGAACTCACCAGCGTAGCTATCGACCTTTCGATGGAGCCTGACAAGGTTATGACCAAACTTATTGTGACCGTTGTTCTTGAGCAGTGTTTCACCGTTCAGCAGTAGGGATGCCTTGAGATATTTCTCAGCTGCCTGTGCTGCATTCCAGAAGAAATCTTGATACAGACCACTGTGGTAAGCGATGCGCGCCATCACATAGTTTTCGTCAGCTGGATCGACGAACATGTTGGTAACCACGTTGTTCTTCAGGACATTGAGTTCATTTACATGGGACATATCTCGATCTCCTGGCTGCTCTTTGTGTTTTTTTAGGCGGCAATGTGACCGCCCCGTTGGTAGAGGATGGAGTCGCAGAACTATCTTCGTCAAGGCGAGCCATTGAAGTTAGTTTGACAAATCTCAGCTCATAGGCCCACACAGCCCCAGGACCCATTGTCATAAGTCACAACTCGCGCGCCGTTCCCGTCGGGGATGTACCGATTTTCCCTCGGCTTGCTGCCCTCCTATCCATTCAAGTTGCTGGTGAATTTCCCTCTGTATCCAATACCAATGAACAATAATACGCACAGCGTATATTTTATATTGAAATTTAGTTACGCATAGCGTTAATTAATGCAGAGCCATGCAAGAGATCGAGAGTCAAAATGACACCTGAAGATATTCGAACCACACGCAGCGAACTTGGTTTGACACAAGCCCAAATGACGATTTTGCTGGGCTATGGTTCGGTCGCGAGAATTTCGGAACTTGAGAACGGAAGCCGAGAGCCAAGCGTCAGCGTCCTGCGGCTATTGAGCGCCTACAAAGCAGGTTACCGGCCAGAGGATTGGCCCGGCCCAGATGGTTGTGGTGAACCGGGTGTCACGTCATGCATCCAATGCGATGTCGAACTCAATGTGAAAGCGCCAACGGATCGTGTTGCGACCGATAGAACAGCTTTCGCTTTGCGCTCGGTCGCCGATCGCTTGGAAGCGGATCAATGGCAAGACGGTCATCACGAGCTCAAGAACCAAATCGGTGAAATTATTGGGACCGTCTATTTTGACTTTTCTGAAGAGCACAATCACCCTTGAGTTGACGAAACACCTTAACGCGCATCTTGCAAACGGTTATTCGTATTGAACACAAATCAACAAGGCTCCATTCGGCCAAGCGACTTATTTAAGTAAGACAAATTAATTGAGAAGTTAAAAATGGCAAACCGCTGGAATTTATCACTTTATCGATTGCGAGACACTGTTGATGGCAATCCAAGCGATTTCCAAAACGTCATTCGAGATGTGAAGGGCACAAAGCTTCACGATCCGGCAAAGCCTGACGATATCGATTTTGAAGCTCAATTGATACTGAAGGTCTCAAAGTATGAAAAACCGACTTGGGCTGCATTGTTCGACGATGACTTTTCAGATCCAAAGATACCTGAGGTAAGACGTGTAGATGGACTACTGTTGGTACAAGTGACTGTTGCTGGAAAATCGCCAATCTTTGCGTTTTCCTTTGGGCAAGGCCGTCATTTGTTGAAGCCGGAAGCGATCTTGCCTTCGCACGGGCTAGGCGTTGCCCTAAACGCAATGTATCGAAACGCCGATGATAGAGACCACATACGCAGCGTCGACTCCAAGTCAATCGATCAGAATGTCTTCAATACCAGGCGACAAGCCGATCGTCGCACAAGCTTCGATTCCTTTTTAGTTGATACGCGCCAGGATTTTCTACGTAGCATTGTTGGCCGACCGGGCGATTCAGGTTTCTGGGGTCTAGGCTCTCTGGCGGTCATGGATTGTCCGCCAATCCGGAGGTGGATTTCAGCGATCTTGGGAACTTCTGCAAGAAGGTCTTTCTGACCCATGCCGTGGGCACTCCCGATGATTTTTTATGGACCGAAACGCTCCAACCAGTCGATGATTCGGGCTTGAAGGCGAAGCTATTTGATAAGGCTGTCGATGTTCTCGTAAGCTCAAACGAGCTAAGCTTTGCGGTACCGGAGATCATCGAATGGGACGACGTTGCGCACTTCGCCGTGACTTGCTTACCAGAGCAAAAATTCCTTGATCCAGAAGACTTTGACCTGAAGGTATCACTCGAGAAACTTGAAAAACCCAAGGCGATTACACTAGCGAGCCTAAGAAAGTGGAAGCTTAATGCCTTTGATCAAGCGAATGATTTGGTGCACGGTTGGCCGCTGCTCCGTTGCTTGTCAGGCCAATTTGAGTTTGATGCTAAGACATATGTCATGGCGGAGGGTGAATTCTTCCGGGTAGCTTCAGACTTCATTAGCAAGCTTGATGCCTTCATCGATACAATTAATTCTACGGAGTTAGCCTTTCCAACGGCAGTACAAGATCCACCTGAGGGTGAATATAATGAGCAAGCAGCAAACAGCTCAGTCAACTATTTGCTGATGGATAAGAAGATGGTCAAACTCACAAGTCAGACAAGCGCCATTGAAGCATGTGATCTGTTGACCATTGATGGCGCATTCATTCATGTCAAACGAAAGCTTGGATCCTCATCTTTGAGCCATCTGTTTGCACAAGGTTCGGTCTCGGCTGATTTATTGCTGATGAGCTCAGAATTTCGCACCAAGATCGATGAAAAGATTGAGATTGCTGAAGGGGCGAGAGCTCTGGCAACCGGAGACCAAACGTTCAACGGGAAGTTTCCAAGATTTAGCGGCAAGTCCGTCACGCCAAGCTGTCCGTCGTCATATAAAATGGAACATCAGAGCGGTTTGAGCATTGGAGGCTCTGGCTCGTTTGTCTGATTGATTATGCTGCCTGTTTTTGATGTTGCAAGCGGCGTTGGCGGATTGTCTGTTTCTTGATCTTCACCCTTTCCCTGAGAATGGCTTTGTCGCGACCGAAGTAGACGTCAGCTGGTGTGACGTTGTTCAGGCTCTCGTGGTAACGCTGATTGTTGTAGTATTCGACGAAGGCTCCGATTTGGCGTTCAAGATCACCGGGTAGGTAGTAGTTCTCCAGCAGAACCCTGTTCTTCATGGTCTGGTGCCAGCGCTCGATCTTGCCTTGGGTCTGCGGGTGGAATGGCGCGCCGCGGACATGCGTCATTTTTTGACCTTCCAGCCATTCAGCCAGATCGCCTGAGATGTAGCATGAGCCGTTGTCGCTGAGCAGACGTGGCTTGTGGCGCACGACGGCTTGGTCGCAACCCGACGCCGTTAGCGCCAGTTCGATCGTGTCAGTCACGTCCTCTGCCCGCATGTTTGTGCAAAGCTTCCACGCAATGATGTAGCGGCTGTAATCATCGAGGATCGTGCTCAGATAATACCAGCCCCAGCCAATGATCTTGAAGTAGGTGAAGTCTGTCTGCCACATCTCGTTGATGGCTGTGGTTTTATCTTTGAACTCCTCCGCCGCTTTGATGACGACATAATCAGGGGCAGTGATCAGATCAGCAGCTTTGAGAATGCGGTAAGCCGATGATTCAGAAATAAAATACCGCTTCTCATCAGTGTATTTGACGGCCAGTTCTCGTGTGGTCAGGGCCTCATGTTCTAGCGCAAACTCAATCAGGTCATCACGACGGGCATCAGGGATGCGGTTCCAGACCGATCTTGGGCGTGGGGATCTGTCAGCCAGCCCATCCAGGCCGTCGTCGACATAAAGATCATACCATCGATAAAATGTCGTACGCGGGATGCCCAGCATGTCGAGGGTCTGCTTAACTGGCAGATGCGATCCCTCTACGGTGCGGATGATCTCCAGTTTCTCGGACGCAGGGTATCTCATTCCTCGAACTCCCCAGCCCCTGTCATGCTTTTTTTGAGCAGACGGTTTTCAAGGGTCAGATCAGCGACGCATTCTTTCAGGGCCAAGGACTCAGAACGTAAATCCTTTACCTCAGGCGACGTGGCCTGCCGCGCCGTATCGCCCGATAACCGGCGCTTGCCAGCTTCAAGGAACTCCTTGGACCAACTATAGTAGAGGCTTTCAGCTATGCCTTCGCGGCGACACAGCACTGAGATGCTTTCCTCGCCACGCAGGCCCGCCAAGACAATCCGGATCTTCTCCTCGGCTGAATAAGTTTGGCGCGTCTTGCGGCGGATGTTTTTGACCACCTTCTCGGCGGCGTCTTTCGATGTCTGCGGTTTCTTTGTCATCTCGATCTCCTAATCGATGAGATGAACCAGAAATCCTCCTTTATTCAAATCCTCAAATCTGTCCCAAGGGTGCTGACGTCAGACACAGTCCCATAGTAAGTCTCCTTTGGTGCAGTAAATGCTATCATAGGAGCGGCATCAAACCGTGACAGGTCCAGTCTGAAGCAATTGAACTCGGAGTTCTGGGCTCATTAGGATGCTCCCATGCAGGCAGTATCTGATAGAGTCGGGCTAAGGGCTTCAAGCTTGCGAGTTGAAGACGCCGATTTGGAAAGGTACGTTTCGGCTGCGATGGCATTTTTGGAAAGCCGTAAGTCGTATCTGACCTCGGCAGGAAAATTCAAAAAATCACGAAATTGACTTTAACAGACATCAATAGTCGACGCGTTCGTATCCATAGTTTCCTGAGTAATCCCGCCATTCGACGAACACTGCTCTCGCTCGTAGAGAGCAACCATTTCGAGTAGGTCCAAACGCAGGCGGGATAGCGCTTCGGTTGGATCGTTGCCAGCTAAAATCCCCTTGAATCCCGTAGCTCCCGAGGCGAACGCGCGCATATCTACTACAATCTCCGTCGTCTCCGTCGTCATCGATAAAGACATCGAAAACGCGAATAGAGCGGACAAAGTTGGTAACCGCGCCATTGGGACCGCCTGCCTGACGCTTTGGCAATGATCTAAGAGACGTCGCTAATGACGTCATTAGCGACGTCTCTTATACGGGGTCTGAGATGCGTGGTGAAATTCTTGGGGCGGAGCGTCGGCGCTTCTGGCATGATGACGATAAGCTTGAGATTGTGGCATCGGTCGGGGTTGCCGGGGCGAGCGTGACTCAGGTTGCACAGCGCCATGAGATTAAGCGACAGCAAATTTACGCGTGGCGGCATGAGCTGAAGAAGAAAGGCTTGTGGTCGCCCGATGCCGGGGCGCTTTTCTTGCCGCTGGACATGCCCGTGACTGCAGGAGTGCCGGTGGCGCAGGCCCCGGTCGCTGAGCTGCCGCCTCCAGTTGCTGTTGAATTGCGCCTGCGTGGCGGGCGCAGTTTGCATTTTGAAAGCACGATTGATCCTGCTGCGCTGTCGGCGCTGATCCGTGTGGTTGACGCTGCATGATCGGCCCGGGCACCGGTGTGCGTGTGTATCTGGCCTGCGGTGTCACGGATATGCGCAAG
>JBARCL010000065.1:0-3433 GCA_049794055.1 Sulfitobacter sp. | reverse complement strand
GGTGATAGCAATGCGGCCCGCGAGATCAACCAACTAACGAAAGAGATTGAGCGGTATGTCGAAGAAGACATTTTCGGCGGCTCCGAAGCCGAAGCAGCAGCCAACGGATGACCAAATCCTCGCGTTTGAACGTGGCGGGGCAGGGCATGACACAACACGGGCAGACAAGCCGGTCGTCAAGACCGTGCCGGATGAGCCGACCAAGCGCCTGAGCTTGGATCTTCCGGCGAGCCTGCACACGCGGTTCAAGACGGCGTGCAGTGCGACGGATCGGAAAATGGTCGGTGAACTCCAAGCCTTCATTGAGCAGCGTACGCAAGAATTGGAAGAGGACGCGGGTATAACCCGCAAATGAGCAAAAGCACAAATGTGGGTTTGTGCGAAATATTGTACAAGTGGGATTTGTGGCTAAAAACAAAGGGGAGGGCGGCGGCGCAAGAAACGTCACCGCATGATGAGAATGCATGCAGAGCTGAGAACCAGAGAAGCCCTTGGGCCATTCGGCCCGGTCGAAGAAAAGAACGCACCAGACGTTTTGTATACGGCAGGTGATACCGCGCTTTTGACCGAAGGCTCGCGCGTGGCGATTGTCGGCTCAAGAAAAGCCACCCCGGACGGTATCAAACGAGCACAGGCTGTCACTCGCGCCCTGGTGCAGCAAGGCATCATCGTCGTCAGCGGCCTAGCCGAAGGCATCGACACAGTGGCGCA
This sequence comes from Sulfitobacter sp., assembly GCA_049794055.1. Classification (GTDB taxonomy): domain Bacteria; phylum Pseudomonadota; class Alphaproteobacteria; order Rhodobacterales; family Rhodobacteraceae; genus Sulfitobacter. Next base: position 2,722 of record JBARCL010000065.1, on the reverse strand, counting down.
CAGAACGGCGATAGAAGAGGGCGGGCGCACTATTGCAGTGCTGGGTACACCCTTATCCAAGGCGTACCCAGCCAAGAATGCCGATCTACTTGAAGAGATCAAGCGTGATCACCTAGCGATTTCTCAGTTTCCCGAAGGTTATCCAGGCAAGAGTGAGAACTTCCCGCGCCGCAACCGGACGATGGCGCTCATCTGCGATGCCACCATCGTGATCGAGGCAAGCGAAAAGAGCGGGACACGCCACCAGGGATGGGAAGCTATCCGGCTTGGCCGCGATCTCTACCTGCTTGAGAACGTCGCAACCAATCCGAACCTGACTTGGCCGAAGCAGCTCATCGAGTACGGAGCACAAATCCTGCGCCGTGAAGACCTGCCCGATATCCTGCTCGATATACCGAACTACACTGCCGGGGGCGTTCGTGCCTTCGAGCTATGAGTACGGCACCTTCGCCAATTATTCCCCACGCGGTAACACGGAGCTGTCTGTAACCTCCCGAAAAGCTTGTGGCGCGATCAAGGCTGGCCGGGTCAATGTCATTGCCTCGGCTGTTCCTCACTTGCAAGACCCAAAGGCGGACGCTCTGCGGCCTTTTCTCGGACCTGATGTCACCTTGGTGCCTGTACCGCGCTCTGCGCCACTCCCCGATGGGGCTCTTTGGCCCGCCAAGGTGATCTGCGACGTGTTGCACGAGCACGGGTTCGGCCAGGATGTACAAACCTATCTGAGAAGAACGAGGGCTATACCGCGTTCGTCAAATTCACCGGCGGCGGAAAGACCACTTGTCCCTATTCACCTGGAAAGCATCGAGGCGGAGAGACCGTTCTTCGTGCCGAACAAGATCACCATCGTGGATGATGTTCTGACCATGGGGCGGACAAGCTTTGCTTGCGCGGAACTCCTTCGGGCTGTCTGCCCGGACGCAGAAATTCGTATTTTTGCAATGATCCGAACGCAAGGCCTGCAAGAAGACATTGAGAAAATTGTTGATCCGGCCATAGGCACCATCATTGGCTACCCATCCGGCAAGACCCACCGTGACCCATAAATGAAAAAATGTGGGTTTGTGGGTTTGTGGCGGAAATGGAAATTGAGTTATTAAGACAAATTACGAAAGATAATCACAGACGGACTGACAATAGGCTTAGATGCTGAATAACCATAAACAATTCCTAGCATGGAGACGGCAGGTCTTTGTCCGCAATCCGCATCGAGATCTGGATGTTCTTTACACTGGGCTCAAGCAGAGAAGCGGCGTTTACTTGATCGGCTGCGCGGAGGAAATTGTCTACATAGGGCAGTCATGGGACCTGACGGAGCGACCAATTGATAGCTTGGGCCGTTTCTACCACCGTGTTTCTGACGTCTCACTGCCGTGGTCTCTCGCTCTGGCACCCTGCCCACCTGACGAGATGCACGAAAGGGAAAGCACGGCCATTCGTTCCTGCGCCCCGAAGTTCAACACATCGATCCCAAGCATCCCTGCGAGCGAGGGACGGATGCCAGAGATTATCGGTTACGCTGCTGTCTTTCAGGATCAGCTCAGTTCAGGCGGGGCTTTTGACGAGGGAAACCTTCGTCGGCAAATGGAGCGCGCAGCTGAAAACCCTTCACCACCTTGGCGGCAGGGGAAACAACGGAGGAAGACCGGGAAGCGTGAGCCGAAGCCCAAGTTGCCGCCCCTTGATCCTCCAACGCAGCTGACGGGAGACTCGCTTCGAGAAGCGTGGCAGCGCTACGGCGTCCCGTCTGATGGAGCTTTGATCTATCCGATCAATCTCTGCGATGATGGCTCAGTCGTGACCCGTGACGGAGAGGTTATCGGTACATGGTCGATGGACCAGTACGAAGCACCTTCGTTTAGGCCAGATGATGCGATTATTCCCTTATTAGAAGCACCGTTGGTCGGCCTTCTATGCATGCGCATACGCGAATGGCACGAAAGCAAAGCTGGCGAGAAGCTATAGAGCTATGGCTACGCCCTCGCTCTGTTCACAACCATCTCCATGAAGCAACAGACAGGAAATTCAGTAATGAAACCGCAGTTGTGCAATCTCTAGGCTTTGGCCGTCGCCAGTTCCACTAACCCGGTAGACCATTCGATCTTCCTTAGAAATCCGCCGTGACCACCAGCCGGTCAGATCGCCCTTCAAAGGTTCCGGCTTGCCGGTTCCTTTGAAGGGGGTTCGCTTGCATTGCTTGATCAGCTCGTTGATCCGGTCACGTACCTTGTCGTTGGTGCTGACCCAGTATTGATAGTCTTCCCAGGCCTGATCGGAAAAAACCAGCTTCACTCGGTCAGCTCACGCTCTTCGCCAGTTCCGGCATCGAGTTGCGCGATCGACGCGCGCAAGCGGGATGCGTTTTTCGGTGTGGACAAGAGGTGCAGCGTCTCGTTGACGGCGTTCCAGGTGTCCAAGGACACGACAACAACGGACTCGCCCTTCTTGCGCGTCACGACAACTTCCTGCTTGTCGTGGATCGCTCGATCCATGACGCCCTTCAGTTGAGCGCGGGCGTCTGAGTAGGTCATAACATCCATGACGAATCTCCTTTTCGCCTCCTTTATATGTACAGCATTACGTACAAGTAAAGAGGTCGCGCGACATGGGCGGCCTAATTGAATGACAGACAGCCCCCACGCGTTGATCACAGTTTAGGACGGTCCTGTTCGGGAACCTCCCAAGGATCGTCGAGGGTGACGAGGCCGTAACGGTGCCCATC
>JBARCL010000064.1:0-5654 GCA_049794055.1 Sulfitobacter sp. | reverse complement strand
TTCTCGGCGGCCTCTTTCGATGTTTGTGGCTTCTTCGTCATCTCGATCTCCTAATCGATAAGATGAACCAGAAATCCTCCGTTCTTCAAATCCTCAAATCTGTCCCACGGGTGCTGACGTCAGACAGCAACCACGAACAAATTGCCGCCCGGACCTATTCCTGACGAGCCATAAGCCCTGAGCTAAGTGATAAAGAGACAATGACCATGGTGCTCAGTGAAAGCTTGCTCAGAGGGCATTAAGAAAAGAGAATTAATAACAAGTGCGAGCGCAAGGAGTTCACTAATACGGTCGTTGGTGCAAGCGCAGCGAATTCACCTTTTATCCGCGTCTTGATTGTTGATCCTTGTTGCAGCGAAAGGGTGGATTAGATTTCACCCCTCAGACTGGCTTTCAATGACGACATCGGCCGCAACGCAGCGACGAGTATGCCGCACCTGCGAGCGGATGCTGCGTCAGCATACACCTAGAAGGGTAACGGCGGTTTTGTCCCGCAGTCTGTGAATTTTACCTCTGACCCCTGCTGTACTCTGCATGAATGGCTGGTTCTCCCGCTGCGCGGCAGCGCCAATTTTCACGCTGACGCAGCATTTTTGGTGCTGCGAGCGCGCGCAGCGAAGATTCTAATGGTCTGCTGTGGGCTATCTGCCGCCATTAGATCGAATGCAGCGTTTTTGAGTTCGACCGCCATATGAACGGCAGCTTCCTCGAGATTGGCCAGAGCCCGCGCAAATGCAGCGAATGACAGCTCTCCGCCTAAACTCCAGCAGCCCAACCACGTAAAAACTGAGGAACCTCCCGTATCTAAATAAAGAAACACAGGAGTTGAAACATGATTACGCTTTGCGCCCTCGGTCAATCGACCGGGGGTTTTCTTTTGCGACCAGTCGCCCGGAGGACCCGCCATGGATAAGTTCGAGGAAGGCGACGTGGTCGTTATCCGGGCCTTCGATGACTGGCCTGAACATCTGTTCGAGGTCGACGAGTCTTTCGAGGACTGCGTCAGCGGCTACTCACTTACCGGCCCTCTGGCGGGGGTCTACGGCGAACCCGGTTACGAGCTGATCGACCGGGTCGTTTACCAAAACAAATCAAATGAAAGGGGAGGTCCATGTCAGCCTCAATAAAGTATGCCTATCTGAAAGATCGTACTTGGATCTATCGGCGAAACTACCCTCAGGACGTTGCTCTGGCACTGGGGGGCGCTGCGCTGAAACAGTCGCTGAAGACCGGAGACGCAACGACAGCGCGGGTTCGTGCTGCCGAGTTGAACGCGCACTACGAACGGTTAGTGTCAAAGGCTCGGGCTGTAACTGGCGGGTTGGTGCGAGGGGCCCAGGAAGATCCAAGAGGTGATCAACTCGCCCTGCCATGGCTTCGGTCGTCAGCTGAGGCTATCGGCCACCTACGGGCCACTCTGGAGGCCTCCGAGGGCGTTGCGTTCGCGGGCAAGGTTACTCGAACTAGGGTTCTCGTCGGCGACCAAGGGCGCACCTATCTCGAACGTCGCAGTAACGAGTTGCGTCCCGGTGGGTTCAAGAGCGTTCGCTACTCGGTGGGGCTGTTCCTGAGCCGATATGGTCGGCTGGACGTTGTCGAGTTGACCCGAGAACAGGGCCGGGAGTTCTTGGGGCTGGTTGGCCAACTGTCACCTGTAATCGGTAAGTCGGATCGAACACGGGGGCTGACGTTGACCCAGCTGGTTCAGTTTTCAGCGAAGGGGTCGGCTCGGATCACGGCCAGAACCCAGCGTCGCATCTGGTCTCAGGTCAATCACTTCGTGGACTGGTTGGTTTACGAGGGGCAGTTGAAGGCGAACCCGTTCCGATCCGTTCGCTTTGAACCCAAGGTCCGGCCAGCGCCCTATGCCGTTCCGACTGATGGTGAGGTGCGTCGGTTACTAGGTCAGGAAGACCCGGTGCTCCAGCCTGTGCTGCTCACCTGCTTTCTGACCGGCATGCGAGCGGGTGAAGCGGTGGGGCTTTTGCGGGAAGATCTGGTGAATAAGGCCAACCTCGGCTGGTTCGTCCATGTCCGGCCTAACGAGCGACGGTTGCTGAAGACTGACGCTGCTGAAAGGCTGGTTCCAGTTCATTCAGACCTACTACCTGTGCTTGACCGGCTGCCATCGGAGGGGCCGCTGTTCCCTGAGCTGAACGTCAATCAGGTGACCAAGCGGTTCACGCGGCTGAGAGACTGGTTAGCTCTGGATCAGCTGGTGTTCCACTCAACCCGTAAGTGGTTCATCACACAATGCGAGCGCACCGGGGTACCTGAGCATTGGACCGCTTCTCTGGTTGGCCACCAGTCAGCCCGGTCGGAGAACGGGATCACCTACAGCATCTACTCTGCAGGGATTTCGGACGACCAGAAACGGTCGATCGTCGACCAGATACGTTTACCGTCATGATGGTGCCCCCCGACATAGAGGCTTTCGAGGAGCGGGCCGCCATTGCTGAGTTCGATGGTGGGTTGACCCGCGCTGAGGCTGAAGACGTCGCTGCGCAGGATCAAGGGTTCATCAATGCGGCCTACTACTGGCAGTGGTTGGCTGACTACGTCGCGAACCAGCACACCTAAAGAAACCCTCGGCTGGCTCGCGCTGGCCGGGGGACCGCGCCTCATTTTTTTTTCGAATGATCCATCAGCGAGACTTTGCTGCCCTCCGCCTCAATCATCAGAGAGGCAGCTTTCGGAGTAGAAGGTTGCTTCATCGATTCCATTTAAATAATTGATAGGAACACCTTCTCCAAATCCAGAGACTGCGTGAGATGTTCTTAAAACCCGATTTTCGCGAAACGGAAAAACCATGATGCAAGTACTTGGGCGATCTAATTCTATAAATGTTCAAAAGGTCATGTGGTGTTTGGCTGAGTTTGAGATTGAGGTGAGACGTTCGGACATTGGTGGAGCATTTGGTGGTAATGACGAAGCGGCCTATTGCTCCCATAACCCAAATGGGAAAATACCGACACTGATCGATGGAGACTATGTCCTGTGGGAATCCAATGCGATCGTGCGATATCTTTGTGACCAATATGGAACTGGATCTTGGTACCCCGAGAACGCACAGAAACGGGGCCACGCCAATCAATGGATGGACTGGTATCAAACGGCACTGCATCGTCCGATGACAACATTATTTTGGCAATTGATTAGGACTGACGCGGTGCACAGAGATCGGGCACTCATTGATACTGCGATTGCAGAGTGTGCAGAATTTTGGGCTATACTGGATAGACATCTGGAACAAAAAAAATTCATTCTTGGCGATGAAGTCAGTATGGCCGACATCCCGCTTGGGTGTGCAGCCTACCGTTGGCATTCAATGAGCTTTGAACGCCCAGATTTACCTTCTCTGCGGGCTTGGTGGAGTCGCATATCGGAACGATCAGCATACCAAAACCATGTCATGCTTCCGCTCACTTAAGCAAAGGCGAAACCTTTGAGTGCTTCCAAAACTGATGTTCACTGTAATGCAGAGTTGTTGCTGTGTTGGGTTCCAAACCGCCATTTCTGACCCGCCATCCGCAAACAAGCTTCTATGCCCCCAAAATTACTAACCAACCTTGGGTACCTGATACCCCGTTCGACATCCCCAACACACGTTTGAAAGAGCCAACGCTCTCCCCTGGTAGTGCAGACGATCGTAGGGCGGAACTGGCCAGGTGCGTTGAGCGATTATTCAGTTTCTCTAGCCTAAGAAGGAGCTCCAATGCTCAATCCATTTAAACTGATCCGGAGCACAGTATTCTTGCTCTGGCTAGCTGCCAGCCTTGCGCTCGGTGCGGCGACATTCGCTGTCTGGGCCCTAAACCTTTCGCTTCAAGTTGCGACCCTGACCACCAACGCGGCAGCCGCTACTGTAAGGCATCGAAAACAACTTGCGAAAGCCGTCGCGAAGGCACGTTTACGTAGGACGCTCGTGGCCGTTCCTGTGGTAGGATCCGGGATGGCCATCGCCTTTGAAGCCCAGGATTTTCGTGACTGGCAGAAACTGAACCCCGGAGGCACTGTCGCTGACTACTCTTGCGAAGTTGCTCAGTTGAGTGCGCAGGTCATTGACGAGGTCCTGCATGAACTACCTGAAATGGCACGCCCATCCCCTGATACCGTCCTGGCTTGGGTGCCCAAATGCACGCACTAGCGACGGGCTGGTGAGACGAGCGTTCGGAGATTGACCCTCGACTGGCTCGCGCTGGTCGGGGGGTACCTGCTTTTCCGTTTTTTTCTCGATCGGTGGCTTTATGCCGATTAAACAGTAGTGCGCAGGACCAGGGGGTCTTGACCTGAAAACAACAGAAAAACGTTGATTTGGTATCGAAGAAATGCTGACTTGATAGCGGAAACTGCTGATTTCCTTGCCCCCGAAGACCTCCATCGTGGCGCAAATTTGTTAAACATTTTTAGGTGAGAAATTTTATGGCCGCTCGTAGTCCTGCAGACGTTATGATAGACCCAAAGATTATAACTATTTTTGATGATCTTTACGATACCTGTGCAGAATGTTTGTACCGCGCTAAAGGGCTTATGCGCTCTAAGACCTACAAGGCGCTCGACAGTGCGACAAAGTCGTCGTTTTCCAGAAGCGTTGATGATCTCCGCCGGTCCAGCGTGGCTTGCGGTTTGGAAATTAGCAACTGCGATGACGGAAAATCGAAAGACCTCAAGGCATTGAAGTCACGGCTTCAGACATTTCTAGATGCGCTTGACACCTTGGAAGAATATAATGGCCTTTTAGAGATTCTAGAAAAGAAGTCGATCGATGCAAAACTGGGTGGTTTCTTAACTGTCTTGGCATTGGTTCAAGGCGCAAACGGTGATCTCAAGCTGCTGCAAAAGAAATTCCTCGCTTTATCCGACAAGCTTGCCAAAGCCATTCGGGCTACGCGGGATGCCAAGATAAAGGGAATGCTTGGAGCGGGTATAGGAGCTATCGGTATCTGCCTTGTTCCTTTGGGGACTGGAATAGCTATGGTCGGCGGGATTGGCCTTTTTGTGACGGAGCAAGCGTTGGGCCAGTTGCTGAAGGGGAACGAGGACACCAAAGCTAAGAAAGCCTTTGGTCTCGCCTCAGGTGTAGGTACTATGGCCGATGGCTTAGGCAAGATGCCAAATGCCTTTGGCCCGCTTCAAATTCTTGCCACCGGGGCAGTAGATATTCGCGAGGCTTTCATAAACGAACGCGCGATGATTGCGGTTCAAAAAGACATCAAGGCTCTAACGGCGGATGTTAAACGTATTATTCCCAAGGCTGCAAAACAGTATAAAGAGTTGGGTAAGATAGCCAAGGCTACGCAGAAAGATCTGAAGTCTGCGCTAACCAGCATTCAAAACTATACTGGTAGCCAAGGTGGATATCATCATCTCATTGGGATGTTGAAATAGCACTTTCACAGTAGACCAAGCACACTTCACGATCAGCCAGGAACTGGACCTGACGGGTGGGAGGGCCTGCAGCCTAGACAGGCGCTGGGGGCTGCTTTGTTTTTTTTATCCGGTCTGTGCCTCCATCTGCTATGGGTCATGGCGCAATGAACTCAACACTGGTGGCGAACATTGCGGGCCTGCCAGTAATCGAGGCGCTGGCGGTTAACGCGGGCGTGTCAAAGGGAGCGCTGGTTGTAATCGCTGGTGTACCAGTAGCTCGAGAA
>JBARCL010000063.1:0-8833 GCA_049794055.1 Sulfitobacter sp. | reverse complement strand
CCCATCAGAACTTCAACCTGCCGCAACTTCACGACAATCTCTTCGGGCTTGGGTCTCTTAATCGCCATTCTTGGTCCTCCGCTTTCCTAACTATAGGGGCGGACCACTGCAAAGGGGGAGGCTCATGGCCAGAGCACCTGTCGGGATTATTAGAGGGTATTGTGCCACGCAAATTTCTGGAATGGTTTATCAATCGGCGTGTTGGCAAGATGGTTTGTGTAGTTTGACATCACCTTTTGTGAATATCCCAGAACAACTTCGAGGATCTGACGTTTGGTGAATCCTGCATCTAGAAAGTTTTGAATCGTGTCTTCAGCGAGGTTGCCGCGATCCCTAACGACTGCGAGCGTGAATTCCCGCAACGCTTCCAGTTTGGCGTTTGGCAAAGGTGAGGTGTTGCGAAGCGCGTCCGTAATAGCATCATCCACGCCCATTTTCTTGGCCATTCCAGTATGGGCAGGAACGCAGTAATGGCAGGCGTTCTCTACGTTGATAGATTGCCAGACTACGGTTAATTCGTCGTTGTCGAAACTGGAATTCACAAAGAGGTCATGCACGCGTTGATACGCTTCTAGCAAACCAGGTGCTTCGGCCATTACAGCGTGCAGACCCGGAATCATTCCGAATGCTGCGTGCGATTTGGCAAGTAGCGGTTTGCTATCATCAGGTGCCGTCGTTTGGGTGTGCACGGTGAAGTCAGTCATATTGTATTCCTCTTAATTGATCATCTCGCTTTGAAACGCGGCTCTCAAGGTGATGTTTTGATTGAGATAAATTTCCATCCATTGCGCGTCTAAGATAGTCCAAACAAAGTGCTGCTACAGCGCATCGAACATCAGTCCTGTCCAGATATCAGTCGAGAAAAACCCCCCGGCCCATTCGGCATCAAATTGCGCTAAGGGTCTTAGATCGATAACCTGCTGGCGCGTTTTCCCGTCGCTTTTTAATTTGCTCAGTTCATCACGGGCATGCGTGAGCATCGCGAGGTAGTCCAAGAGGTCATCGCGGGATCCCAACGCACCATGGCCCGGGATGATTTTCGAATTTTCATCAGTGTGGTCGAGTAACATTTGCACGGCATCGATGGTGCCATGCAAAGTGCCGCCATTATGAGTATCGATCACCGGATAGATCCCGTTGAAAAATACGTCTCCGGCATGCACGACATTCGCCGTCTCAAAGAACACCACCACATCGCCGTCCGTGTGAGCCCGAGGCGTATGAACGGCGCGCATTGTGTCGCCATTCAAGTGGAAATTCATCGACGCCTTAAATGTGACAACAGGCAGTCCCTTGCGTGCCATCGGAGCAACCGACAAGTCAAAAAGAGGAATATCACTGCCATTAGCAAGATGTGTGCGAGCCATTTCGTGACTGAAGATCGTTGCGCCTTTTCCGCCAAGAATTTCATTTCCACCGGTGTGGTCAAAATGGAAATGGGTGTTGATTAAGAACCGAGGGGTTTCGCCCCCCAATTGGACAATAAGCGCAAGCAATTCCGGCGAGGCAGGCGCCATTTGATCATCGATTAGGAAGGTCCCGTCGTCTCCGATCAGAACACCGATGTTCCCGCCGTCGCCTGACAGCATGTACAGGGTTTCGGTGATTTCAGTCGATATCAGGTGGATTTCATCCGCTGAGGTAGCTGTTGGTGAGGTGATCGCAGCGGTTAGATATGAGGCCATTGCCAGAAATTTACTAAGTCTGAGGGCCTGCTGTCTTCCAAAAGTTTGGTTATTTGTCATGGATTGTCTCGTTTCATTTATCGCAGTGTCCAAAGCGATTGTGAGCCGCGTCGGCCGCGTCTCATCTCGTTTTGGAAACCTTAAGGGGCTTGGATAAGTTCGATATTGTAGCCGTCAGGATCTTTGATGAATGCGATGGTTTCGCGTTCGCCGGTTTCATCGGGTGCCATTTTCATTGGGCCGGGGGCGCGGGTGATGTCGATGCCCAATTCGCTCAAATGGTGGCAGGTCTGGTGTATGTCTTGAACTTCAAGCGCGATGTGACCGTAGCCTGTGCCGTGGGTATAGTCGTTGTCGCCCCAATTATACGTCAGTTCAATCAACGCGTCGCTTTTTGGGTAACCAACAAAGACCAACGTAAATTTCGCATCTGTAAAAGTCTCTCGACGCATTTCCGTCATGCCAAGAGCATCGCAATAGAACTGCAAAGAGCGGCCGAGATCATTGACGCGGACCATCGAATAGAGAATGGCGTGCGGGGTGATTTGGGATGTGATGTGAGCGTTCATATTTGTGCGCCTGAATGGTCAAATGGATTGGGGGCGGTATCTAACCGCCCCCGATTTATTAGTTTAGCGGCAGATTTCACCTTCGTAGCGTACCAACCCGACAAGGTTGTCATTGTCGCGCAAATCGACAAGACCGTAGCTGTTGAACTGGCCCGAGTAGCCCTTCATCGTGCCACGTGTGACGTCTGGCTGAATGTCGTAGGTGATCTCGAGCATAAAGCGGCCCGGTTTGCCCGGCACAGCAGTCAAGATACCCAGATCTTTTGTTAGGAATGCGCCGCCGTCGTCACGGCCAAAATAATGTTCCATATCCATCTCGAGGCCCGTTTCAGTTTCACGGGTGGCAGTGATCTTGCCGGCAGCATTCTGGACAGCACCGGTCAGAGTGGCAGAAATGATCGTTGGTTGGCCGTCGCCTTCGCCAAAGAAGTTGGGGACGGCGACTCCGCCAATTTGGAGACAGTCGGCCGCCATCGCAGCAGTCGACGATATCGCAAGGGCCATGATGGCACCAGAAAAGGAGTTCAGTTTCATGTTATTTCCGATCAGTTTGAGGGGTTAAAGGTAGTATGGAGACTTGAGGCCGCGGCTTGCGTCCTCGGTGACACGGGCGTCAAAGACACGCGTATAAAAGGCAGCGTTCATCGCGGCTGCAGTTTTTGGGAAGTCATTGATGGCAAAGTCCAACGCGTTGTCGACGGTGTCGAATGCGTCTACTCCGCCCAACGTGTCTGTGTTGTGTCCGCTAAGCCAGATTTTGGACAGCAGCCCCTTTTGCTTGCGCAGGACCGGATTGCGGTCGCGCCATGGCGCTTTTTCAAAAGGCACTGCGACCTGCACTTCGGTGTACACAAACGCGCCTGGCTTGGTGGTGACCTGTCCGCCAAAATGGGGTGCATCCATGTCCGCGCTGGCCTCGGCGGTGGCTAGATTGTCAAAGACGCGGGTGGTTTGGGCGACGCCAAAATCATGGGCCAGTGCAGGGAAAAAATCTGTGCAATAAAGCAGCGCATCTTCGACGCTGGCAAAGCTATAAAGCCCGCCGACAGAATTGTTGCCCAATCCAGAGAACCACGTCTTGTCGATGAAACCGGGCTGGGCAGCGATGGCTGTATTCAGATCATTCCAAGGTACATCTGTGAAGGGGACAGAAATTTGGAGCTCTGTATAAACGAAGGCTTTGGGATGCATTGATTGCGGTTCCTCTTGTCTGGATTGTGACGTTTTGGATGTCGAGGTATCGGGAAGCTCGGTTGCGGTAACGGCCAGTGAGGGGAGGGCAGAAAGCCCCAACGCGACGACCGGGAGGGCGGCTAAGGTTGCCGTCATATTGCGCCGGGAAATTGGCGCAGCTCCGCCGGGCGCATGCGAGGGCACACGTGAAATCATGTCGTCATCTCCTTTGAGTTGGCACCACATACGTAGGTGGTTGTCTTGGCTTGAGTATCGAAATATAACGATCTCTATATATTGCTAGCTCCGCAAGCATCGCGCGTCAATCAAAATATAACGTTCGTTATAAAAAAACATAAGAGGCTGATAAAAGTGAAAAAATCTGAGAGCACTAAGGCAAAACTCTTGAAATCATCGGGAAAGGCTTTTCGAAGAGCGGGTTACGCCGGGATCGGCGTCGACTCGATTGCGAAAGATGCCGGTGTGACGTCAGGTGCGTTTTATGCCCATTTGAAATCTAAAAATGATGCGTTTCGTTCGGCTCTTAAGGCGGGGCTTGAGGAGGTTGTTGCCGCATTGTCTGACTTCCGCGAAGCCCACGGTAGTCAATGGCCAGAAGCGTTTGCGGACTACTACCTTGGACGGGATCACCAACTTGATCTTGAATGCGGCTGTGCGATGACCAGTTTGACACCGGATGTGGTCAGAGTGGATCCAGAGGTGCAGTCAGAATACGCTGCGTGGATGAGCCGTATTGTAAAAGAGATCGCGAAACATCTACCGGGGGACGTCCCCGCGCATCACCAAGAGGCCAAGGCATGGGCTTTTCTTTCGACACTTATCGGGGGGCTGACACTCGCGCGCGCAGTAGGAGCTGGCCCTGCCGCCAGCGAGATTGAGCGCGCCAGCAAGGCAGCCGCGTTGGGAATAATTGGGCCGCTAGGAGCGTAGGTGTCGCCAAACTATGTAGCCTTCAACTTGGCGCGCGCGTGTTCGAGATACAGCAGTTCAGCGTCCCGCAACTTGATGGCATCAGACACTGGATCAGAGATCAAAAGTTGGGGCCTGCGACTGATGAAACGAAAGGGCCGTCGCAAGGCTGTTGTCGCCGTAGCTAGAAAACTTGCAGTCGTCATGCACCGGATGTGGGCGGACAACACTGAATTCCATCAAAGATCGTTGGAGGGTTCTGTATGATCTAACTATCCCTAAAACAATCAATGATGGGATCGTCCCTCTACCGGACGAGGTCTATGGTGACGCCGAAAAAGGCAACTGCGCCACTTGAAGCGCGAGACTAAGCTGGGTGCTCCACAGCCGATCCGACAGATGCGTGCAGCGGTCCAACCGAACCGGACCAATAATGACTGCGAAGAGAAGCTTGACCCGGATGAGTGACACCGAACCCTCACAACGTGGAGAAAAGGCGATGAATTAAACTTGACCCAAACGCCCGATTAGAGAAGCTGCCTTCAATGTTCTTCGCTCGAGATTAGTTCGATCTGGTAACCGTCTGGATCTGAGACGAAAGCGATGATGTCTCGCTGGCCATTGGTCGCGATATGGGCCATGGGCCCCGGAGGTCGGGTGATTGTCACACCCTTCGCAGCCAGCCGCTCGCAGGCGGCATAGATGTCGGCCACAGAGACAGCAATATGACCAAAGCCTGTCCCGAGGGCATATTCATTCTCACCGTAGTTGTAGGTCAGTTCGAGGACTGCCCCCTGGGTTTCGTCACCGTATCCAAGAAATGATAACGTGAACTGCCCCTCAGGATAGTCTTCGCGGCGTTTTTCAACCATGCTCAATGCGTCCCGATAAAACGCAACTGATCTTTCGAGATCGCTGACGCGGATCATAGTGTGAAGAATACGCGATGGCTGTTCAGCTGATTGGGAATTGGATTTCATAACTCTTCCTTCGTTAATGCGCTCGCAAACAATGCGAATTCCGGGTTTGGTGAAATGACAATATTGATTGGCGGACCCACCACAGAATTTTGGATCGGCAGGCTACCTAACAAGCGGGGATTACCGGGATCTGCATGATCCTTGTGATCGTGATAAGTGTAGGCGAGCATTTGCATGCTCGCCTACGTTTGAAACGGTTACTTGCAGATTTGTCCGCTATACCGCACCAAGCCCTCGCCCGTGGCTAAGTTAAGCCGCCCAAAGCTGTTGAACGAGCCTGTGTAGCCTTTGAGGTGACCGAATGTTTCATCGACCATGTAGGTGATATCAAGCGCATATTCGTTTTCCATGCCCTCGATCCTTGTCAGGACGATCTTGTCCTTAGTTCTCACCACACCACCGCGCGCGGTGCTAAAGGCATGGGCCATATCCAATGCGAAACCGGTTTCTGTCTTGTCCATACTTAAAACCGACCCGCGTGTTGCTGCGAACGTGCCAGACATGGCACCAATCACTTCGCTGCCCTCGTCAAAAAACTGGCCAAGCGCCGTGCCTCCTACCGGCATGCATACGCCCTCTGCGGCCGCAGCCGAGCTGACGTTCAGTCCCAGAACGCTCACCGACAAAGCGGCCGCCAACATAAATGTTTTCATTTTCTAGTTCCTTTCAATGAACCGTCGTCTGATCAGACGAATTGTTAGTTTGGAAAACCAATCGGCAACCTGCCTTTTGGCTTTTTCGGGGCCCACCTGATTGATCTGCGGTGGGCCCCAATGATTACCCGTGCGAAACGGCCTCACCGATTTGTGCATTTGTCATGGTGACGCCGCTGATGTTCCAGGTGCCGTCAACCGCATGCACGCCGTTGGCCCAGATACGTTCTCTGGCAAGGGTGCCACCTGACAGTTCCTGCAACACATCTGCCGCCTTATTGAAAAAATCGGTCTGTACCTCATGATCCGCCAAAGCGAAATTGGGTGTTTTGGTTTCAACCCAGGCTCCGACAACCGGCTTGCCGCCGGAGAAAGTGGTGCCCGTCGGCAAGATACTCACATGCGCGGTTATGTTTGGGGTCATGACCGTGTTGCCCAACATCTTGTGCGCGGCCAGAAACGCATCCGTGATACGCGCAATCGCCTGGGCTTCGGTGCCTTTGGGCAGTGCCCCTTCGGTCAGTGTTAGTGTGATTGGCATTTGATTTCTCCTATTAACTTGCAAAATGCAATACGTAAGTCAGTAACCACACGTATTGCACTTTGCAAGCGATTTGTTTAAGAAGATGAAATGAAACCTAAAACAAAAAAACGCACGTCTGGCTGTCCCGTTTCCTTTGGGCTTGATGTCTTTGGGGATAAGTGGACTTTGCTCATCATCCGAGATATCATGTTGGGTGGCAAACGGACCTACAGCGAATTCCTTCAAGCTGATGAAGGCATTGCCTCAAACATTCTGATCTGTCGTCTAAAACAACTTGAAAATGACGCGATTGTTGAAAAAAGTCGCGACCCAAATAACCGTCGCAGTTTCGTCTACCAACTCACTCAAAAGGGGCGAGACCTTGCACCTATTATTCTGGAGATCGTGACGTGGAGTGCTGCCCACGACGATCGACCGAATGCGCAGCGCGAAGCTTTCGATAAAATTCTCCTTGACCGTAATGGGTTCGAAGCGGAGCTACGCAAGGGTTAGTGCGGGTGCTTGGAAAAACACGAAAACCAGACATTTGGTTCTATTGTCAGAACGGCAAGTTCGTTTCGCAGTCTTTGAGTTCGACCACTGATGCTTACTGCTGTCTGAATGAATGGCAGGTTCTCCCATTGCACGGCGGCACTGGCCTTCACGCTCACGCTACATTTTCCGTGCTGCGCGCGCACGCTACAAAGTATGTTCACTTCTCCTTTGGGCTCGTAGCCGCCTTTTGCTTTCGCAGAAACCTTTAGAGGCGCACCCGCGGCAAAGCCGACATTAGTTTTTCGGCTATAATACTTCGTCAGCGCTATGTTGATGTTTGGGCTGGAGGGTTGGATGGAGGGCAAATCATGCCAAGAGTCCAACTTCCCGCCGTCACCCCGAAACGCAGAGCTTGGAATAAAGGGCGCCTTGTCGGGCAAAAGCGCCCTTTGCTTCCCAAGCAGGTCTGGGCCATCCGCGCGCGCTTAGAACTCGCTGGAAATCTTCGCGATCTAGCTTTGTTTAACGTCGCAATCGACAGCAAATTGCGCGGTTGCGATCTAGTCTCGCTCAAGATCACGGATCTGATCAGGGATGACCGCGTGCGAGAACGCGCGTCGGTCGTTCAAAGCAAAACGAACAAGCCCGTGCAGTTTGAACTGGCTGAAAGCACGCGAGAAACCGTCGCAAACTGGATCAGTTCTCCAGAGATGATCGGATGCCAGTTCATGTTTCCGAGTCGTTTTCATGATCGTCCGCACATATCAACACGCCAGTATGGACGATTGGTTCGGGGTTGGGTTATCTCAATTGGGCTAGAACCCAACGGCTATGGCACTCATTCTATGCGTCGAACTAAAGTGGCGGAAATCTATCGAAAGACTGGTAACTTGCGGGCCGTTCAGCTTTTGCTTGGCCACACCAAGGTCGATAGCACAGTCCGTTATTTGGGGGTCGAATTGGAAGACGCCTTGAGTATCGCTGAACGGATCGACATCTAAGAAACCTGACGAACGGTAGAAGCCGTTCGTCATTTTGAAGCGGTCGTGATCGTTTGATACCGACAACGGCAGCGCTGAGCCCAGAGCGGAAGTGCTTCAGCGCCAACGCTCGCAGATGCAGCAACGAATTTGTCGGAAGCCATCAGCTTCATCGCAGCAAGAAAAGGCGGGTTTGTCACGTAATCCACACTCGGCATATGGTTTTCAATCGTTGCCCCAACTCTTTCGCTTCCTTGGCAGGCAGATAAAGCTTACATTAATCTCTTAGGAGACGTGGGGGGAGCGGTGAGAACATTCGTACGAATTATTACGTCGGCCTTACTCAGCGGGCTGTTGTTTATTAGCTTCGCCTATGCGGATGGCTTACTCGACCGGAAGTCGTTCGAATTAACGATTGGTCCTTCTGAAAACCCTGACCTCGACGACACCTTGCGATTCAACGATGGGCATTTCTGGTCCGATACATGCACCCGCTGCGCCTTCCTGCCAGGTCCCTACTCATCCGAACAAACAGAAGATGGCATACGCTTCATCGGCGCGCTTGAAAGCGAGAGCCGTGGGCTGTTCGGGTACGATGGCTTGGTGTCGAACGATGGGACAATTGATGTTTCTATCCGGTGGGAGCGCAAACGTTGGTACTGGACGTCCAGCAGAGAGATATCTTTCCAAGGCTCCGAATATCGTGATTCAGAACCATCTCTAAAGCGGCGAGCTTGAAACCTGAATCGCGGGATTCCCATCGGGTTTGATTTGTGATTCATCCCTATTGGGAGGATGTTTCATGTCATCAGCACTATCGTCAGAGCTGCGCACGCGGTTTCGTG
>JBARCL010000062.1:0-2590 GCA_049794055.1 Sulfitobacter sp. | reverse complement strand
TGACGGTGTTGAGCGCTGTTGCCGGTGTTCGACGGATCGCTTCGCCCGTTTTGACAACGCCGCTGTTCACCGCTTGCTGGAGTTCTTGTGGTGATTTGCCCGTTGCGAAGCGCGTGGCACTGCCTGTGCCATAGTCGCTTGTGTTGACGATACCACGGCGCGCCAGACCGGTCAGGCCGACAGCGTTGGACGCAATACCCATCACGCCGGTTAGGTTGGAAGCAATGTAAGGGACGGATGCCATAATTCCGGCGCTGAGCAGTAGAATGACCAAGAATGGCAAGATGAGGCTCACCGTTTCGACATCGACTGGATCGGCGGACGCATCGCCGATGGCTTCTGCGATCGCAACGATGATGCCAGCAGCACCCGCAGCGGCGACGGGCATCAAGGCGTAGCCGATGGTCGCACGGCTCCAGGCCTCAAAAAGGGATTGGGTTGGCTTGAACAGCGATGTGATGATCATGAAAGGGGCAATTACGATCATCAGCGCAAAGACGATTTTGGCGAAGGCGATGATCCCAGCGGTAACGGCTGCGAAGAGTGCGGAGAGCACAAAGAAGATCGCGCCAAGCACAGCACCGAAGACCCAACCAGCTTGGTCGCCGATCGTGTCGCCGTAGGCTGTGATGCGAGCCACCATGTTGTCGAGGCTCTCATAGACGCCAGCCTCGTCGCCAGATCCCGTGAGGGCGAGAATGGATGCGCCGACGGAGTCCGGCACTTGTGTCGCAATGCCGTAGATGACGCTGAAATTATCCCAACTCTGCGCAAAGATAGCGACCAGCGAAATCTTGATCCCAAACGCAAACGCGCTGCCAAAGGTCATGGGTCTGAGCTGCATCACGACATTGATGCCGAGCAAGATAAGGAGCAGGATGGCACCTGCAGTGATGACATCGCCAACGGCGGCTGCAGATGAGATGAACCCGTCTTGCGCGACGCTGTCGACAGCTGCATCGACCTGGTCGAGGATATCGCGAATAATGCCCATCTATTATGAACAACCCTCTGCGTGCTCGGCCTCGAGCGCATCGGCCATGGCATAGAGGTCGAGGACCTTGAACGGCAGGCGCGGGTTGTCAGTCGTCTGAAAGCGCGGCAGTTCTGCGAGAGCCATGTCCCATGTGAAATCGCTCAAGGGACAATCACAGGTCTCAGTTTCCAACTGCCGTTCGGCAACGAGAATACGCAATATCGCACGATAGCCGTTACGCAGATAAGCGGTCTCCGCGAGACCAGCAGGAGGGCGTGGAACGCGGCAGAATTCCTCGGCATCTGGTGCGACGGCCATTGAATTGAAAGGCTTAGGCCCGCCTGATGTTGTGCCCGGTGTTTCTGCAAAGGCGGGTATAGGCTGCGTGAGAAGCAGAGCTGTTATGATCAATCTGAACGCAGGTGAGACGCGCATCATCATGGATCCACCGCCATTGATCTGAACCGGCGCTCGTCAGCCAGTGTAGCCGCATCAACAACGCCAAGCTGTCCAGCGCTGACACCTTGCGCCGCTTCCAAACGCCAGATTTGTGTGAGGATGATCCCGAGTTCCGCCGTGACCCGTGTGTTAAGATCAACAGCCGCTTTCAAGCCGTCCTGATCGTCGATCAAGCCAACCATTGTTTCAAGCCGCTCCAGACTTTGCCCAGCTTCTGCATGGCTTTCTTGAGCCGCGACTGACAACATCGCGCTAGCGCCTGCTGAGGTCGCGATGCGATTGTCGGCGGGTTCCGGCGAGGAAGAAAGGGTGCTCAATGTCTCTGATGTGAACCCGCTGCCGGATAGAACCCGTTCGACCGAGGCTTCCAGTTCAGCGCCGGGATTGAAGCCGCTCAGGAAATCGCCGTCCGCCAAAGCCCGTGCCGTGTTTAAAGGTGCGACGAGCTTACCCCGCAAGGCCCGGAATTCTTCGATCGATGCGAAGAGGCCGCTCAATCCGCTGCCTTCGATCAGAGATGTGAGTTGGGCTTCCAAGTTCAGCAGTTGAGACAGCTGCGTCTCCAGCTCCAACCGCATCGTCGCCAACTGTTGCAGCTGCACGTTGAGATCTTCAGCCATGTGTTCAAGTTGGGCAACCAGCTGACCAAGTTGCGATCCATCGAAGGTTGGAACACCTTGTGCCTTTGCGGGTGACGATACACCGAGGGTGGTTATCACCGCGACGGAAAGAAGAAGTTGTTTCAATTTGGCACTCCCATTTGCATGAATTCACGCTCGGATAGGCGGTCCGCGACCAGATGTTGGGCATGGGTCGCTTCGCGTTGTTGATTGGCTGCCATCAGCCTGACGCGCAGATTTAGGATGCGGGCGATTTCAGCTTTGGCGTAGGTGTTGAGTTCCCACGCGGCTTTCGCATTTGGTTGGGCGTCGATTTGCAGAATGATCGCGCGCAGGCGGTTGATGACCTGCATCGTCGTGGCGTGGCTGCTTGCCGCATAATAGACGCCTGCATCCGAGATGTTGGCGTATTCAGCGAGGGCGAAATCTGAGGATGACAATGTGCCAAGCGCCTCCGCACCACCGACAACGGCAAGGTATTCGTTGTAGAATTTGGAGATATTGCGCACATAGCCTTGGGTCTCGGTAAAAGGCG
>JBARCL010000061.1:0-5401 GCA_049794055.1 Sulfitobacter sp. | reverse complement strand
GATTGCTTCAAGCGCAACCTTGGCCTTGAAATCGGGCGAATGGTTCTTTCGTTTCGTCATTTTGGATCACTTCTTTCACAAGTTGATCCACCTTAACTACTGGTCCGAAATCCCGCGACCACCTCTGTTTACTCCCAGACAGTTGGCGAAGTAAGGATAACTTCCGCTGACGGGAGTGACCTCCACGACGCTGGGGCCGTTGGGCACCTGATACCCGCCGGAGGATTCGTCAATCACACCATCAATCATACTTTTTCGGCTGATATTGAGGCTCATAAATCGAAAAAGAGCTTTTTCTGCCTTGCGTATATTATCAAGTACCGAGACGTCTTCGATGAGGAAATCATAACCCCTCTCGTTTCTGGACGTGTAGACAGCCATCCGACTGTGCAAGACAGTCTGATCTTCGTATTCAACAGGATGCAGGCTATTCGCGAGGGCGAGCAGTAGCGCCTTAATCACGCCTCACACCCCGCCGTGGCTTGGTGCGTTTGATACATAAGGCCGGAAAAGCCAGATGTCCGCAGTCCGCGTTCGCAACACGAGAAATGCTGCAGTCGCAAGGAATTTGGGCCCGCATCGCAGCAGTAAGACCGGTCATTCATACAATTCGTTGCGAAAATTTGAAACTTTCTGCTGAATCGCAGGACTCACTCAACAAATTGGCCCCAACTGTTGGTCTCCGCTTAATCCGGTCGTCTGTTTGCTGAGCGTTCGAGCCATTGAGTTTTTGATTGATCAGAGCTGCTGTGAGAGGCAATTCATTCCAACTGTGCCGTTTTGCCGGGTAAGCTTTCCAAATCAGTCATTCATGCACACTACCTCCTTCCAGAAAGCGTCTCGCACGCGCAGTCCATCCCTTTGGCAAGCCATGACCACCGTCATGTAAGTCCAATCTCACCGGAGCTCCTGTGCAGGAAAAGTTCCAAACTCTAGTGCGATAATTTTCATCGGCGGCTATAGTATCCGGATTAGAACGACACCCATTTGCTTTACGCGCCTGCTCTAGCGCGTCCCACAGGCTCCCTTGATGCCAGTCGCGTATCTGGCGTCCCTCGAAGGGAACTTGCCCGTCGCTAAAGCCATGGACTTGCATGATCGGAATACCCACAAGCCCCGAACAATCCGTGGTATTCGGACGCCGTAGTGCTCCTGCAACGCTGACCATCCCAGCCAATCGATCACCCGCTTCGCATGCCAACAACCATGCCATTGATCCACCTGCCGAAAACCCACCTGCAAATATTCGGCCCATGTCGAGCGACCCGCGGGTTTGGGCATCCTCAAGCGCTGCGAGAGTGAAAGCAACGTCATCACGCGGTCCGCCATCTCTTGCAGGATAAGATCGCACCCCGTTGTTGGACTGAAAACCGTTGGGTGCCAACAAGGCATAACCTGCCTCTAGGAAATCCCGCTGCAGGCCGCCATCTCGATGGATCGTGGCACCATTGCCACGGTGGCCATGAAACCAAATCAGCACCGGATGTGGCCCGTCACCTGTCGGCAATCGCAAGTGATAACTGCCGTCGCTGATCTCGCAGGCGGCGCTAGGCCCACAGTCTTGCGCAAAAGCAGATGTGCTTGCCAACAGAAAAGCAGCGAGTGCAAAAATCTTAGACAAATTTAGTCCTCCATTGGTTTGAGGCATGCCTTGCAGGCTATTGGGCAAGACAAAAGGCTGCACACCATCACGTTTGTGCCAATGGCGAACAGCACCGATCCGCCGGCGATCGTGGTTGTGCCTGTTCGGACTAACGTCTGAGACAATCACGACAATGGTCCATCGTTTGGCCCGACCCTGGGCGGAAGAGCGGGGGCAATCAATGTGACAGTTATGTGAAAGTTTTATGACACCGCGATGAATCCACTGATTGCATTCGAGGTTTTCAACCAACCCAAAGGAATAGAAATGCTCAATCTTGAAGACCCGATATGGGAGCTTGTCGCCCGCTTCGCAATCAATGCCGCGGCGATGTTCATGCTCATCTTCGGCATGTATTATCGCCGCTATCGTGACCGCGAGCTGGCAACAACGGCGTCGATGTTCAACATCTTTGCTTTCGCCGTCCTTACCATTCTCTCAAGTGTTCAATTCAGTATCGCTGCCGGATTTGGTCTGTTTGCGATCCTCGCGCTGTTCAGCCTGCGCTCAGAGCAGATCGAAAAGATCGAGATCGCGTATTTCTTCGGAGCCATTGCGCTTGCCGTGATCTCTTCCGTTCAGGGGACAGGACTGACCTTCGTGGTTCTGGTCACGAGCTTTGTTCTGATCGCGGCATGGATCCTTGACCATCCAAAGATGTTGAAATCAGCACATGGCACGAAACTTACACTGGATTCGATTGATCCCGCGATCCTGGCCGACACAGAAACCACGCGCGCTGCGCTTTCTGAACGGTTGGGGGTCGACGTGATGACCTTCCAGATTATCGAACTGAACTACGTCAACGACATGGCTCGCATCAACATCTTCTATCGCAACTGAAAGGCATCGAAATGACATTACATACCCCAAACCTCGATTTGAAGTGGCTCATTGGTGGTTTCGACGCCATCACACTGGACCAACTCAATCAGAAGGCCGAAATGCTCTCAAGGATCGACAACAAGTATGTGGTGGATCGCTGGGATATGGAGCGGGTTCTCCCTGATCTTCTTAAGGAATTCGATATTCTGGAGATCGATGAACGCCGCGCATTTACTTACGACACCCGCTACTTTGATGATGCGCAACGCAGCGCCTATTACGAGCATCATCAGGGCCTGCGCAAAGGCTTCAAGGTACGGGTCCGACGCTATGCTGATGCGGGCCTGTGCTTCCTTGAGGTCAAAGTAAAAGGCAACCGTGGGATGACGATCAAACACAGGCTGCCCTACGCCCATGAAGATCTGGACGCTCTCACACCGCAGGCCGTTGAGTTTGCACGGACCACCTATTCCGGGCAATACAACAAGGCATTTGAGTATGATCTGAAACAGGCGCTGGACGTGCGGTACCAGCGGATCACGCTGGTGGCGAAATCAGGGGGAGAGCGCATGACCATTGATGCGAAACTTCACTTCAGCACACCAGGCAAGACACTCGATGCCACAAGTGACGTCTTCATTGTTGAGACCAAGTCAGCGCTTGGGCGCGGTTTTGCGGACAAGTGTTTGCGCCGGATTCATGCGCGCCCGACAAAGAAATGCTCGAAGTATTGCATAGGCATGGCCGCCCTCGGCGAGGTCAACCGATGGAACAGGTTCATGCCTACGATGCGCTTACTTAAGCTCCTCGAGGGAACTCGGATTGTAGAAAAACCCAAAATACTGAATGCCGCCTGACGAATGACCGAGTCTCTTTGTTCGGCCTAATCCTAAGTCAATTCCCGAACATTCATTCGGTCTTGTTAGATTTCACGAAAGTCCAGGTTCGGCGAAACTGAAATCAAAACCACCAAATTGGAGACATGACATGAACGCCAAAGAACATACCCCAGTAGTTATTTGTGCTTGCTTCTTGAGTTTAGCCCCCGCAGTTGCGAGCGCGATGAATGAAGACCCCCTAGAACCGGTGGCAATTTTTTGTACGGGAGTAGCGACCAATTTGTCTGTCGAAAGCTTCGATCTTACTTGCCGGATTCAAGAGCTGCCCGATCACTTAAGTGCCAGAGACGGCTTAGACTTGGATAGCAATTCTCCAAAGCTGCGCAACTCCGTGATCTCAGGATGTGACAACCCAGGTGACGTTTTCGAACAGGGCGTCTGTCTGAACTGAACTCCGAAACATTCTTTCATTGTTCGAAATGGATCGCATCAAATCAAACAAATGTAAGGTGTGATCATGCTGGACATCTGATAGTATAAGGGTTCTTGAACAACTGCACAGTTCAGAAATATCAAAGACCGTTTCTGGAGGCATATGGCGGCTTGACTGCCTGAAGACCGATGCAAATGCGTGCAAGAGCCTCACAGGTTGGATCTGTGCCACCTTTTCAATTTTGGGGTTTCCCTTGGCCTTGATCCGGGCTGCCTAATTTGGCCGATGCAGAGTTCACAGTGTCGTACATAAATTGTCAGACCAAAGTCCATCGCTTCGGTTACCGCAAACAGCTACGATCGTCCTTTATCAGAGCGTCGCGTTGTTCCGCCCCTGGTGCGGAACAAGTCGCGGAGCACAAATCAAGTAGGGGGACGACACAATGCAAACATGGAAATTTGCCGTACTTGCGCCATTCATCTTGGCCAGCCAGGTCACAGTTGCACAGGCCCAGGATCATCCCATGGGCTTTTTTGTCACTAGCGTCGGGCTGGGAGATGGTGCAAATCTCGGAGGCGTTGAAGGCGCTGACGCGCATTGTGACGCTCTGGCGACCGCAGCGGGAACCACGGGCCGGACCTGGCGGGCCTATCTAAGTACCCAGGAAGAAGGCAAACGCGGCGTTTCGGCGCGCTACCGCATCGGTGCCGGTCCGTGGTACAACGCGGCGGGTGAGTTAGTTGCCAGCGATCTGGATGAACTTCATCTGAACCCAAACATCATCAAACGCACCGCGGTTGATGAAAACGGCAACCAGATCAGCGGGGTGGGGCAACGCCCAAACAAGCATGACATCCTGACCGGGTCGATGGCAGACGGCATGGCCTATTTTCCGCGTGATACCGATGACCATACTTGTTCCAACTGGACCAGCAGTGGTGAAGGCAGCGCACAGGTAGGCCACCATGACCGGCATGGCGGGGGGAATACATCCTGGAACTCGGCGCACGGATCGCGCGGATGCAGCCAAGAGAATTTGGCCGGTACCGGCGGTGCAGGCCTTTTTTACTGTTTCGCCGCAGATTGATCGCACAATGAACCATGCGAGGTAGTTGTTGACGAGTTCGCGCGCGGCAAGCGACATGTCTGCTGCGCGTTTTTTCGTCAATCGTGGAGCCAAAGTCATAGGACTCAGACCTTAGTCTGATAAACATCGGACTTTTGAACTCATTCAAGGAGACGAACTGCCGATGCGACTCAGCCCTTGATCGTCCCATTCTTGGCTATCAACCAACGATGGAGACATACAATGACACGTTCAAAACTTCTTCTTTCAACTTCTCTTTGTACGGCCCTCGCCCTGCCGGCATTCGCTGAAAGCCGCAGCTTCAGCCAAGTCGATACCAACGGCAACCGGCAACTCGAAAGGATCGAGATTGCAGCTGCGTTTGGTGCACGCTCTGCTGATAGGATGCTGTCGCGTCAGGACCGGAACGGTGATGGTGCGCTGAGCGTCACCGAAGTCAGGTCATCGCGCAGTGACAGCGAAAGTGATGACGACGAAAGCGATGATGACGAGAGTGATCACAACGAAAGCGACGACGAAAACGATGACGGTGAGACAAACAGCGGTGGTCACAACGAAAGTGACGACAACGAGAG
>JBARCL010000060.1:0-142868 GCA_049794055.1 Sulfitobacter sp. | reverse complement strand
GCATGGCTGCACGAGATTGGCCGCGCGAAATATGTGTCGATCACGGATGTCGAAGCTTTGGCCGCGTTTCAGGTGTCTTGTGAGTTGGAAGGGATCATTCCCGCGTTGGAACCCAGCCACGCCTTGGCCCATGTGATGAAGATCGCGCCGGAGTTGCCCAAGGACCACATCATCTGCATGAACATGTGTGGCCGTGGCGACAAGGATATCTTTACCGTGGCAAGGGCACTTGGTTTTGAGATGGGCGAATTTGCCTGAAGATCAGAAGGTCTGTTTGACCGGCGCTGTCACGTAAAACCACTGGCAGGTTTTGCTGCCGGGGGGGCACAACAGTATTTAAGGCCAAAAAGAGGAGGGGCAGGGTGCAAAACCGGCCCCTCCTTTTCCATTCAAGACCGGCGAAGGGCGTGTTTGTGCAGCATGTCCAGCGGCACCAAGTCCAGCGCACGTTTATGGGTCGCTTCAAGATGGACATCGGGCCCGCATCCCTCGTCTGCGGCCTGCAGGAAGCGACCGGCGCAAAGGCACCAGGTGTCACCCGCTTTTAGCCCGGCAAAGCCGAATTCGGGGCGTGGCGTGCTCAGGTCGTTGCCGACATATTTTGAATACGCCAGAAATTCCGCTGTCATGACCGAACAGACCGTGTGGCTGCCTTGGTCCGCGTCGCAGGTATTGCACATGCCGTCGCGGAAAAAACCGGTGACCGGATCGGTGCCGCAGATGACCAGCGGGCCGCCCAGCACATTTATGCTTTCATCAGGTTTCATCATCCCTCACAATCATTGTGCAA
The DNA here is from genome assembly GCA_049794055.1 of Sulfitobacter sp. Taxonomy (GTDB): domain Bacteria; phylum Pseudomonadota; class Alphaproteobacteria; order Rhodobacterales; family Rhodobacteraceae; genus Sulfitobacter. Next base: position 142,078 of record JBARCL010000060.1, on the reverse strand, counting down.
TCTGGCCTTGTGCAATCTGGCGGAAAATATCGACGTTCTGCTGCGATACCCCCTCTTCGCTGAATTTGCGGTCTGCCGCATTGGTGGCAATCACCACATTTCGCACGGTATCAATATAGATGTACTGTCCGTAAATGCCGCGGGCCATATATTCGCCTTCTGCAGCCCCCACAGGGATCCACCATTGATAACCATAGCCGATTTCACCCGCCTCGGTCGGGGCGCTGGGCGTTGTGGAGGCGCGGACCCAATCCGCCGGTACGATCTGTTTGCCCTGCCACATCCCGGCTTGCAGGTACATCTGGCCGAACCGCGCATAGTCGCGTGTGGTGATGTTCAGCCCGCCCAGCACAAAAGCCGTACCAACACCATCGGTCAGATAATAGGGGGCCTGCTCAAGCCCCAAAGGGGCCACGACCTTTTCGCTGAGGAGGTCCGCGATGGACCTGCCCGTCGCCCCGCGTACCACCATGCCAACCACATGGGTGTCGATCGAGACATATTTCCACCCTTCACCAGGGGCGGCAAAGGTTTCGGTTAACGCGGCGGTGAAATCATCCATCTTGCCGCCCAGTGCCAGAATCCGTCCCATGCGATTGATATCTGACGTCTTGTCCAGATAATCTTCGTCAAAGGTGACGCCGCTGGCCATGTTCAACACCTGGCGCAGGCTGGCCCCGTCATAGGCGGTGCCGACGAGGCGCGGCGCGTATTTGGTAACCGGGTCGTCGATAGAAGCGATTGCGCCCTCATCCAGCAGAATGCCCACCAAGGCGGACAGATAGCTTTTGGCGACCGACCAGCTGATCCGCAAATCCTCGGGTTGTGTCCCATGAAAATAGTTTTCATAGGAAATTTGGCCGTCTTTCAGCACCACAAGGGCGGTGACGCTGCGGTCTTTGATCCAGGTTTCGACAGCAGCGGGGGGCGTGTATTCTGCACCATACGGCAATGCGCTGGTTGGACCATCCCCACGATCCACGGGGGTGTTCAGGAAGGCCGCATTCATGTTGCTGAAGTTGTGCACGATATTATCTTGTGAAAACAATGAGTTGACTGCCATCAGGCGGGTGATTTGTTCGCGTTTCCACAGGCCTGCGGCGGCTGCGACCAGCACCAGAACCAGCAAAATTCGCCCCAACCACTTCCCAAATTTGCGCATCTGTTCACTTTCCTAAACTGCTTTGGGGCACTCAATCACAGGCGGGGCCGCTTAGCCACCATAGGTCCATTTGACCCAGCGTCCGTGAAAATCGGCACGGCCCAGATCAAGGGACACGTCACCCGGCCAAAGCCGCAATGTCAGCGCCGCACCGACCTTGCCGGTTGTGTCGCCGTCGGTTTCCATCGACAGCCATGCCAGCGGACGGCTTGCGGTGGCCTGTGCCCCTGCGGCTTCGATCAGCGCTTTGCCGCGGGCCTGTGCTGCCTCCGGGAAATATTGCCAAGCCACAGTGTGCTGGATCATATGCAGATGATCCTGCGGCGCGGCGGCAAGACGGGGGCCGAGCCAGTCAATAGCGTCGCCTTTCTGGGGCGGCGAATGGGCAAGTGACGCAGCCGCGCGGGTCATGGTCAAGCGATCCGGCTGGTCCGCCCACAGATAGGCCGTCAACCGCAACAGATGGTCAGCCCGTCTCGGATCAAGCGGATTGAGATCGACGCCCGCGCGCTCCGCGATCACAGGTCGCGCCTTGGGAGGCTTTGCGCCGCTCCATTCAGGTGACAGCAATACTGCGGGCATGTCGGCCCCAAACCGCGTCCCGTCGATCTCGACTGCGTATTGGTCCCAAAGCAGGTTCAGCCCGCCGCTGGCACCCAGTTCCGACAGGTGGATCGGCAGGTCAAAATGCTGTAGCGCCACATGTGCCCCCGCGATCAGTGCCGCGGAGCGGCGGACCTCGTTGGTCTGGGGGGGGCTATCGGTCCAATCCAGGAGGAACGCCTGATGGGTTTCCAGCGCGGCCAGAATGCCGGTTCGCAGGGCGTCGTCCGTCGCACTATGAGGGGGATAAAGGGCGGCAAGTTCGGGGGCGGCATTGTTAAGCACCAGCGCGTGCAATCCGCCGGCAACCCGCAAGGGCAGAGAGTGGCCGGCGGGGCCGATGTCACCGCTGTAACCAGCGAACTTGCGGCCCAAAGCGCTGTCTGTTGGCCAGTCGGTGGCGAGGACGGACAGAAGTTGCCCCATAAAGGGCGATCCCATCCTTGTGCAGGTGTCGGCTTGGGCTTTGAAAGCGTCAGGCAGGCTCATCTAAACCGCTCCATCAATTTCTGCATGGGCGTTTTTGCAGTATCGGCAACAGGGTCGGCCTGGACGGGCGCTGCCGTCTTTGGCGCGGGTTTCGGTCCCTTGGTTCCGGTGCCGGAACGGGGCGGGTTCACGCGCATGGCCACTGTGTTCAGGAACTTGGCGGTATCGCCTGCCGCGAGGTCAGGGGCACCGTCGCTTATCCCGCGCAGCACGTCGTCAAGCCAAGCCTCGTCAGCTTTGGGAAAGTCCCGCAGCACATAGCCGGGCACCGCGTCCTTGTGGCCGGGGTGGCCAACGCCCAGCCGCACGCGGTCATAATCGGGGCCAATATGGGCATGGATAGAGCGCAGCCCGTTGTGACCGGCATGGCCGCCGCCGGTCTTGCATTTCACCTTTGCAGGGGCCAGATCGATTTCGTCGTGCAGAACAATTACGTCGGAGGGTTCAAGTTTGTAAAACCGCATGGCCGCCTGGACGGATTGCCCCGAGAGATTCATGAACGTTTCCGGTTTAAGCAAAATCGCCCGCGCCGAGCCAAACCGGCCTTCGCTGACGCTGCCCTGATGCTTGCCCTTCCACGGGCCAAATCCGTGATCCGACGCAATCCGGTCCAGTGCCATAAAGCCGATGTTGTGACGGTTGCGGGCATATTTGCCACCCGGATTGCCAAGGCCGACGATCAGTTTCATGAGGGTGCTCCGTTCGCTTTTTGCGCAGCTTAACAGGAGTGCAGGCTGACCGAAATAGGGGGGTGTTGGGGATTGCCTTTCCTCAAATGCAAAACGGGGCCGCAGATGCGACCCCGTTTCAATCATCCCTTGCAGGGAAGATTTGGCTTATTCGCCGTCTGGCGGGCCCATTTCTGTTGTTGGTACTTCGTCAGCATCAACATCGTCATCCGCCGAGGCCAGACCGGAAGGTGCAGAAACCTGTGCGATCACGAAATCACGGTCGATTGTCGGCTTGGCACCTTCTGGCAATTTCACGTCGGAAATTGTCAGGTTGTCACCGATTTCAAGTGCGCTGATGTCGATCACGATGCTTTCGGGAATATCCGCAGCAGTCACAACCAGTTCGATTTCTGGGCGCAGCACGTTCAGTGTGCCGCCCTTTTTCAGACCAACGCATTCGGCTTCGCCGGCGACTTCGACGTTGATAAACAGGTTGATTTTGGTTGTGCGCTTGAGGCGCATGAAATCGACGTGCGTTGGCAGGTCTTTGACAACATGGCGCTGGACGTCGCGGCAGATCACGCGAACGTCGTCATGGCCTTCAACCTTCAGGTTGAACAGGGTGGATTTGAACCGGCCCTTGCGCAGCATGGTCAGCAGCTTGTTGAAATCAAGGGTAATCGGCAGCGGGTCAACATCGCCCCCGAACACAATTCCCGGTACCAAGCCATCACGGCGTGCCTGACGAGCGGCGCCCTTGCCTGTCCCCGTCCGTTCCTGGGCGATAAGATCTGGAATCTCTCCGGCCATTTGTAATCTCCAATATGTAAGGGCGGGAATCCTCCAAGGCTGTATCCCCGCGTGAAGCCGCGCATATAGACGCCTTTGGTCCCTGTGAAAAGGGCAAAATGGCTTGGGCAGACTTGGCATTGCGGCAGGCCCGTGCGATGGCGACTGCATGAGCCTGAAACACGATCTTTTCCTCTCGCGCAAACCGCTTGCCGGATATCTGGCCATTGGCCTGTGCTGGTCAACTTATTTCGCCCAGATGCCGGTGATCAAGGCCAGTGTGGGGGCAACCGACGGGGAATACGGCCTGGCGCTGCTGGTGGCCTCCTTTGGTGCCATCTCGGCGATGTGGCTGGCCCCGGCTTGCCGGCGGCTGGCTGGCGGTTTTGCAATGCCTTTGGGAATCGCTGTGGTCGGCCTCGGCATGTTCTTTGCCGCTGTATCGGGCACGCTGTTGGCGCTGACCTGCGCGATGATGTTGGCGGCGATGGGATCGGGCGTGGTTGACGTGCTGGTTAATGCGCGGGTGTCCGAGATTGAAGAGGACAGCGGGCGCAGCCTGATGAACCTCAATCATGCACTTTACGCCTTTGCCTATGCAGGCGGGGCTATGGCCACCGGCGTGCTGCGCAGTGCGGGGATGACGCCGCCGGTTATCCTGTCGGGTTTGTTTATCCTGCTGCTGATGCTGGCTGCGACGGCGCGGGATGTGCCGCCAAAGGTGCATGACCCGGAAATCAAAACCGCGTCTGACACGCCGACAACACTTGTGCTGCTCACCGGCTTCGTCGTGCTGGCCGCATTCCTGACCGAAGCGGCGACCGAAGGCTGGTCTGCGCTTCATCTTGAGCGGACCTTGGGCGGATCCGCAGCCGAGGGGGCAATGGGGCCCGCACTGCTCGGACTGATGTTGGGGATCGGGCGGATGTTCGGCCACGGGCTGTCGCACCATATACGCGATACACATTTGATGCTGGCGGCAACGTTGATTTCGGCTGCGGGTATTGCCTTGGCGGGGATGGCGCCAACCGTGGCCGTCGCTTTGCTGGGGTTTGCCATCACCGGGCTGGGGATATCCGTAGTTGTGCCGCTGGCGATGGCGCTGATTGGCAGGGTGGTCCCCCCCTCCGTACGCCTTGCCGCGATCAGCCGCGTGTCGGTCATTGGGTATGGGGCATTCTTTGCCGGCCCGCCACTGATAGGGCTGGTCGCCGAGGGTTTTGGCCTGCGGGCCGCCTTCTATCTGATCGCAGCTTTGCTGGTCGGGATCGCCTTGGTGCTGATTCCTGCCCTGGCGCGCCGCGCGCGCTAGCCTTCCGAAGTGGCCAGATGACCGCCCTGCGCCATCACTTCATCATACAGCATGAAATCTTCAGCCCGCACCTCGCGCAGCAGCGCCATGGTTTCATCGCTAAGCGGCGCATCTATCAACGGCGACACATTTTTGGGCGCAATCTCAACCGGGTGCTGCAAATGCTCTGACAGGAACATTAGAAACATCTCTTGCGCCGCGTAGGCAAAGATATGATCCGCCATGACCTGCGTTTTGCCGTCGGTCAGAAAATTGAATTGCCGCCCGATTTGCGCCCGCTCCGGCGGCTTGTCCGACACCACCTCGCGCACGAACTGGTCAAAGCTGATATCCTTGGTACTAAGGTTGGTGCCGTCCAGACGCTTTTGACTACGGTATTTGTACCAGCTTCGGATCTGGTCTACCGGTTCGCGCATCACCGCGACAGAGGCGGGGCGCACGCCAAATGTATCCTCAAGGAACGGTGCAATCTTGTTGGCATAGCGCAAGGCCGTGATGTGTTTGCGGTTCTTGGAAAACACGATCTCGGCACGCGGCTTCAGCGCCATTTCCACAGCCGTCGTGCCGGTCTTGGGCGTGGCAAGAAAGGTGATCTTATGGCGCAGAAATACAAGCATGCTGCCAGACCTAGCCCAGTCTCAGGTTTTCTGCCAGCGCCCGCCGAAATCTTCGGGGATCAGCAGGTTGTGACGGCCCAGATTGGCGACGTTGGTTTCACCACAAAGCGCCATGGTTGTGTCCAGCTCTTTGTGAATCACCTCAAGCGCGGTTTGCACGCCCTTTTGTCCCATCGCACCCAGTCCATAGACAAAGGCCCGCCCGATCATCGTGCCCTTGGCCCCCATTGCCAGGGCCTTCAATACGTCCTGACCCGAGCGGATACCACTATCAAGATGCACTTCGATCTGGTCGCCCACTGCGTCCAGAATGGACGGCAGGGCGCTGATCGAGCTAACCGCGCCGTCAAGTTGTCGCCCGCCGTGATTAGAGACGACAATCGCATCCGCCCCGACCTTAAGCGCCATTTTGGCGTCTTCGGCATCCAGAATACCCTTTAGGATCACCTTGCCGCCCCATTGCTCTTTCAGCTTGGCGATTTTGGACCAATCCAGGGTCAGGTCAAACTGCTCTGCTGTCCAGGCACCAAGGCTGGAGGCATCCGATATCCCATCGACATGGCCGACAATATTGCCGAATTCGCGCCGCTTGGCTTGCAGCATTTCAATGCCCCATGCCCATTTGGTCATCAGGTTGGCGATGGTTTTCGGCGTTAGCTTGGGCGGGGCGGAAAGACCGTTTTTCAGGTCCTTGTGCCGTTGCCCCAGAATTTGCAAATCCAGCGTGATCACCAAGGCAGAGCAATTTGCGTCCTTGGCACGTTGGATCAGGCGGCTGACATAATCCGTATCGCGCATGGTATAGAGCTGGAACCAGAAGGGCGCATTTGTCGCCTCGGCCACGTCCTCGATTGAGTTGATGGACATGGTGGACAGGGTAAAGGGCACGCCGAATGCTTTTGCCGCTTTCGCCGCTTTGATCTCTCCGTCCGCGTGTTGCATGCCGGTCAACCCGACAGGAGCAAGGGCAACGGGCATGGCCACGTCTTGCCCGATCATCTGGCTGGCGGTGCTGCGCCCTGACATGTCGACGGCCACGCGCTGACGCAGGCGCAATTTGTCGAAATCGGATGTATTCTCGCGAAAGGTTTGCTCCGTCCAGCTGCCGGATTCGCAATAGTCATAGAACATCCGCGGGACGCGACGCTCATAGATACGCTTAAGATCGCCGATATTGGTGATGACGGGCATGAGAAGACTCCACATTGGTCATCTTTGCTTACCAATTCGGCCTGCGCCGGTCAATTCAGGGATTTGCCACAGGTCAGGCGGCGTGCGCACCGTCCGATAGCGTTTTCACAAAGCTCAGAACATCTGCCACGCTGTCACCCGCCGCGATGCGCGCCACGATGGCAGATCCTACAACGACGCCGTCCGCCACTTCGGCAATCGCCTGTGACTTGGCCGGTGTATTCACGCCAAAGCCCACGATGACCGGCAGGCCGCTGGCCTCGCGGATGCGCACAACCTCGGGGGCCACATCGCCGGCCTCTGCTTCGGCAGACCCGGTGATGCCGGTAATCGACACGTAATACACGAAACCCGAAGTGTTCTGCACAACGCGGGGCAGGCGGTTGTCGTCTGTTGTAGGCGTTGCAAGGCGGATAAAATTCAAACCGGCCGCTTGGGCAGGCAGGCACAATTCACTGTCTTCTTCGGGGGGCAGATCGACAATGATCAACCCGTCGATGCCTGCCTCTTTGGCCGCCGTCAGGAATGTTTCGACGCCCATTGAATAGATCGGATTGTAATACCCCATCAGGACAATCGGCGTTGTATCATCGTCCTTGCGAAACGCGGCCGCCATATCCAGCGTCTTGCGCAGGGTCATGCCGCCTTCAAGGGCCCGCTGGCCCGCAAGCTGGATGGTGGGGCCGTCGGCCATCGGATCGGTGAAGGGCAGGCCAAGTTCGATGACATCGACACCAGCGGCGGGCAGGCCGCGCATGATCTCGAGCGAGGTTTCCATATCAGGATCACCGGCCATGATATATGAGACAAAGGCCTTCTTGCCTTGCGCTTTGAGGTCGGCGAATTTTGCGTCGATGCGGGTCATGGGGCGGGCCTTTGCGTTTGTACCCTCGTTCAATGGCGGAGCTTGCGGCGGAAATCAATGTGCGACCTGTCGTGTCGGGGGCGGAATTTTGCAAAATTCCGGTGCAGAAAACCGGAAATTTGTCTGCCCGGGGCGGGTAGGGCGGCCCCAAACCCTTGCACCGCCCCCTGTCAGGCCATAGGACAGCGCAAAATCTGCTGTCGTAAGGATCAAGATCATGGGTTTCAAAATGGGTATCGTGGGTCTGCCGAACGTCGGCAAATCGACCTTGTTTAACGCGCTCACCCGCACCGCCGCCGCACAGGCCGCGAACTTTCCCTTCTGTACCATCGAACCCAATGTGGGCGAAGTCGCCGTACCGGACGCGCGGTTGGATAAACTGGCCGCCATCGCATCGTCGAAATCCATCATCCCGACGCGCATGACGTTTGTCGACATCGCGGGTCTGGTCAAGGGTGCGTCCAAGGGCGAAGGCCTCGGCAACCAGTTCCTCGCCAATATCCGCGAGACCGACGCGATTGCCCATGTGCTGCGCTGTTTCGAGGATGGCGATGTCACCCACGTCGAAGGGCGCGTCGATCCTGTTGCCGATGCCGAAACCATCGACACAGAACTCATGCTGGCCGACCTCGAAAGCATCGAAAAACGCCGCGCCGGATTGGTGCGCAAGATCAAGGGTAATGACAAGGACGCAGTTCAACAGGACCGCCTGCTGGCCATGGCCCAAGCCGCGATCGAGGATGGCAAGCCTGCGCGTACGGTTGAGATCGACGATGACGATGCCAAAGCATGGCGCATGCTGCAACTGCTGACAACCAAACCGGTCCTCTACGTCTGCAACGTGGGCGAATCCGAAGCCGCCGAAGGCAATGCGTTTTCAACCGCCGTCGCCGACATGGCCGCCGCCCAAGGCAATGCCCACGTCATCATCTCCGCACAGATCGAGGAAGAAATCAGCAAGCTGGAAGACGACGAAGCCGAGATGTTCCTGACCGAAATGGGCCTCTCTGAGGCCGGCCTTTCCCGCCTGATCCGCGCAGGCTACGAACTCCTGCACCTTGAAACCTACTTCACCGTCGGCCCGAAAGAGGCCCGGGCCTGGACCATCAAATCAGGCACATCCGCGCCCAAAGCCGCAGGCGTCATCCACGGCGATTTCGAAAAAGGTTTCATTCGCGCCGAGACGATTGCCTATGATGATTTTGTTTCGCTTGGTGGGGAAGGCCCCGCGAAAGAAGCAGGCAAGATGCGGGCCGAGGGCAAGGGCTATGTGGTGAAGGACGGGGATGTGCTGCACTTTTTGTTTAATACTTGAGCAGGTTAGGTGCGGCGGGATTTGATGTCGGCGAGGACGTTCTGAGCCATTTCGATGTACTGAGTCGCACCCGCTTGCTGAAACACCTCCATTGCGTTTGAAACATCGGCCTCCGCGTTGTCCAAATGATCAGTTACATCCTTCTTCTCGAACAAAGCGATCTCTAGCAGTCCGAGGTTGAAAGTCGTGCGGGCCCATTGCAGCGGCACGCGGTCGCGGGTCCTTTCCTTCAACGCGTCGCGATAGGCGGTGACGGCCTCGTCCAGCCGCGCGGTGCCCGTTTCGCGTTCCCCGAGAGTTCGCAGCGCATTGCCAAGGTTGTTCTGCGTCATGGCCCAGTCCAGCGGCACAAGTTCGCGGGTGCGTTCCTTCAACGCGTCGCGATAGGCGGTGACCGCCTCGTCCAGCCGCGCGGTGCCTGTTTCGCGTTCCCCGAGGGTTGCCAGCGCATTCCCAAGGTTGTTCTGCGTCATGGCCCATTGCAGCGGTACGCGCTCGCGGGTGTATTCCAGCAACGCGTCGCGGTAGGCGGTGACAGCCTCCTCCAGCCGCGCGGTGCCTGTTTCGCGCTCCCCGAGGATTGCCAGCGCATTGCCAAGATCATTCAACGCCGCTCCCCGATCATCACCACCCTGCGCCAGATCAACCGAGGCCCGCGCAAGGTGAATGGCAACCGTTGCCTCAAACGCCAGCCCGCCATCGCGGCCCCGCACGTACCATTCATCCTGCAAATCCCGCAGCGCCTCAAACGACAACCCGCCCGCGTCCAACCGAAGTTGTTCCACCAACCGCCCTGCCGCCGCCGCCGGATCATTGCGCAACCGATCCTGCTGCACGCCCAAATCCAGCAGGGCCACCTTGGCCGCATCATGCCGCGCAAGTGCTTCCTCAATCGCCGCCCCCGCGCCTTCGACATCAGCCTCCGCGTTCAGCCGCTGCACCTCGGCCCGCACCGCCGCCATCCCCGCGTCCGCATTGTCCGGCAAAGCCGCCCGCGCCGCCATGTCCCGCGCCGTCTGCAACGCCATTTGCAACCCTTTGTAGGCAGAGTTCAGATCGGTGGTCTCGCCTTCGGCATATTCCTTGGCGAGTGTGATCAGCAACCCTTCGGCAATGCCAGCATCACCTTCCTTGTCCACCGCTGACAAAAGCTTATCGGTCCGGCGGTCCTGCTCCGTCACTTCGTCGTCGACGTCAGGCTCTTCAGGACTGAGGAAACGGTCGATCCACCCCTCATCCAGTTCAAGCGCTGCAATCAGTTTGCCCACAGTTGGCGGGCTGATGGCGCGTTTGCCTTTTTCAATGTCGGACAAAAAGGAAATGCCGCTGTTGCCGTCCATCTTGTCGGAGAGTTGTTTCAGCTGCCATCCCTTCAAGGATTTGGCGCGGCGCACGGCCCCGCCAAACTCATCCAAAACGGCCTGTGCAACTTTAGACAACTATCGAAAATCCAATTGCTCAAAAGGGATGAGCGTTTTGCTGCACCCTCACCGGTATCATTCCATCATGGCTGTATGGGGTCAACAGACCCCTGACTGGCCAGTCTTAACCGATACAAGGATTAAGACACATGATGACGACACTGACACTTGTTCTACCCGCACTGCTTTCATGGATGATCTCCGCGCAAGGCAGCAATGTCACCTTTGCCGCGATCTGCGCACTGTCCCTCTGTGGTGTCCCCATGCGCTGGGTGGTCGTCCTGACCATCATCCTGCACCTCTGTCTGGCCGTCACCGGCGGCCGTGCTTTAATCGCCTTTTGAACCGGCAAAAGCGTCAGGAACACTTGCGTTCCCGCCCCGATGCACCCCCGTAAATGTCATCCCCCCGGTGTACGGGGGGTGCACAGGGGGTGTACGCATGGCACCCTCCCTGAAAATCATGCCAAAAACCCCCTTGCCCTCCCCAGACCCCACAGCTAAACGGGTCAACGGAGACGTGGCCGAGTGGTCGAAGGCGCTCCCCTGCTAAGGGAGTAGGCCCGGAAGGGTCTCGAGGGTTCGAATCCCTTCGTCTCCGCCATTTTTCTCGAAATCATTGGCTCGTAATACGCTGATAATATGGTGTAATTCGACGTTTTCGCGCTTATGGCGGTGTTCGGTCCGCTTGATTTGCTGCACATTTTGCTACACAATTTGCTGCACAAACGCGGAGGATTTCCGCCATGAGCATCGCAAAAAGAGGTCGTCTCTACCATCTCCGCCGCCGCGTCCCGCGCCGGTATCGCGTGGTTGAGCCGCGCGAAACGGTCTGGATCAGCCTGCATACCGACTCGGAGACGGTCGCCCACAGCAAGGCGGATCGCGCGTGGTCCCAGATGATTGAGGCTTGGGAGGCCCGTCTGGCCGGGAATAGTGAAGATGCCGAGGTGCGATATGAGGCCGCGCGGGATCTGGCCCGAGCGAGAGGCTTTCGGTATCTGGATGCGGGGGCCGTGGCCAAATTGCCTGTCGAAGATGTCGTCGAGCGCGTCGAGGCGATCCCGGCCCCGGCGAAGGCACCCGACGCCATCGAAGCCGCCGCCCTTCTCGGCACCGTCCCCGGGCCCCGCATCACGGTCACCAAGACGCTCGAGCTCTACTGGGGCCTCGCCAAGGAAAAGACGCTGGGCAAGAGCGAGGACCAGCTGCGCCGCTGGCAGGCCCCGCGCAAGAAGGCGGTCAAAAACTTCGTCGCGGTGGTTGGCAACAAGGAGATCGCCAACATCACCCGCGACGACATGCTGGATTTCCGCCAGCATTGGCTCGACCGGATCGAGGCGGGCGAGGTCTCCGCCAACTCGGCCAACAAGGACCTGATCCACCTGGGCGATGTGCTGAAGACCGTGAACACGATGAAGCGGCTTGGGCTGTCGCTGCCGCTGGGTGATTTGTCCTTCAAGGAGGGCGAGAAGCAGACCCGCCCGCCGTTCAGCGAGGAGTGGATCAGGACGCGGTTGCTCGCACCCGGTACGCTGGACGGGTTGAACGGTCAGGCCGGCGCCCTGCTGCTCGGGATGATCAACACGGGCTACCGGCCATCCGAAGGAGCCGCCCTGACGGCGGAGACCATCCGGCTCGACTGCGACGTTCCGCACATCTCCATCGAGCCTCAGGGGCGGCAGCTGAAGAGCCACTACTCGCGCCGTGTCATTCCACTGACCGGTGTCTCGCTCGAAGCCTTCCAGCAGTACCCCGATGGCTTCCCCCGATACCGCAACCGCGCCACGTTGAGTGCGGTCGTGAACAAGTTCCTACGCGCGAATGGCCTGCTCGAGACCCCACGCCACTCGATGTACTCCCTGCGCCATGCCTTCGAGGACCGCATGCTTGCCGCCGGGATCGACGACCGGATCAGGCGCGACCTCTTCGGTCACCGGCTCGACCGTGAGCGGTATGGCAAGGGCGCATCGCTGGAGCTCGTCGCAGAACTCGTCGCCCGCATCGCCCTCTGAGCCAACAACGCCCGCGCCCGGCGCTGCGCCTCCGACATCTGCTCCTCCTTCTTCACGGTCGCGGCCAGTTCCGCTTCCAGCCGCTCGAAGACGGGCGCGAAGGCCGAGTCCTGCGTGACCAGCACGGCCACCTTCACCAACGCCGCCTCGATCCGCGCGGCATCGACCGGCGGGGCCGGTTCGGTGCGTGTTGCTGATGGGCGTGACGGTGCCATGTCGAGCAGCATGAGGCGGCGCGTGCCTCTTGTGCAGGGCAAGCGAACGCGCCTCGCAAAGCGGCCTGTCACAGCGTGCAAATCGGATGGGGAGCCTCCCGAACGCGCGGCTCATATCGAAGCACCGAAGGGGGCATCTTGGCGGTCGCGCCGGCCCCCGACTCATGCATCTGGGAGCGTCGCCCGAGCCTGCGCGTTTGGGACTTTGGACGCGCGCCAAGAGCTGGTTTCGGAGGGCTGCGGAAGACAACAGGAAGAATGGCAAGATAAAAGCGCCTGCCACGAATGCCGCAAGTCACTGACGTGACTAGCGTTTTCGCGTGCATGCAAATCGGTCGTGTGCAGGTTTCCTGCAATTTCGCAGTGTTTTCAGACCGCTGGTATGCACAATGCAGGAAACCTGCTCTTGGCAGCTACTCCGGAGGCGACGACTCCGAGCATCAAGAGTTGGTATCTTGCGCCCAACAATGGGAGCGCAAGATAAAAGAGGGGCGGCAACACGTACCTAGGTGTCTGATGTTGATGAAGAAATCGCACGGCAACCCTCCAACCCTTGCCGCTTAAAGGCACCTAAATATCCGATTTTGCGTTGAATTTGACGCCGCAAAAAGCGCCCATGGGGAATTTGCCGCTGTATTATTCCCGCGAAGTCAGGGCCTTAACCGTATAGTCGCCGCATCACGCAAAGGGGTGCGGCTGAATAAAGTCAGTCACCACAACCAGTTGCGTGCCGAATGCGGCACCCCTTTTATCTCGCGCTCCATTGATGGGTCTCTTGCCGGCCGCTTTCGCGATCAATTTCAATGAAAAGTCGCCTGAAAACTGGTCGCCGTGAGCGACACATGCGCATCAAGCGGCGGGCGCAACTCAAACGCTTTAGGCGTTCGTGCGAAGTTCCAAAGGCGAAACAAGCACCATTCCTGGCGCCGTTCATCTGCCACTGCAAGTTCATTGCGCGAGACATGGAACGGTGTGCGTTCCCACCCGTTTGTGGTCTTCACCTCGATGAGACGCTGCCGCCCGTCTGCATCGAAACTGGCAATATCATAGCCCGCGCCATCGCCGTCTTCTTCGGACACCCAGCGGATTTTCTGCGCCAAATCCTCACGCCCAGATGCAGTCAGCGTGTCGCGCTCGTGTTTCAAGACGCGCTCTTCTCCGGCCTTGCCAAGGGCGCGGTTGCGTTCATCCCGCGCGGCCACGTCGAATTTCTTGGCGATGTGGAGCATCTGCTCGAGCTCGTCGGGCGGGGGCTGGTTGGTCAAGGTCGGTGCAGGCCCGACCCAGATTTGCGCCGCCTCGGCCATGCCTTCCATCAGCCGGGAAGAAAGGGTGCGCTGCGTCCAGCCGGGGTTAATAGCCAGCCATCGTGCGACGGCGTCGATCAAACTGCCCTGGAAGTTGAACGCCGGTTTGTACCCGGTGATCCAGACTTCACCGAGACCCTTGAGAACAGCGCTGATGTTCTGATGTTTGAACTCGACCGACCCGTCGGAGCGGTTGTTAAGGCGCGGTAGAAGCTGCCGCCGATGCTCGGCCTTGTTGTAGGGACGGCCCGCCACATCGTCAGCCAGCATCGCGAAATAGTCCGCGACGATCAGGTCATTCTCGGCATCTGTCCACGCTTGGCTCGGCATTGCGCCAGGCTAGGGGAAGGTCTGTCTGATGTCACGAAGACACAGGATGCAGACTTTCACTGCGGTATGCTCCAAGGTCGCCAACGCGGACTATGCTGTCATTCGTCTTTCTCACTTTGCTGACGCAGCATTTATTCGCAGTTGCGGCACTTATGTTGTTGCAACGCAGCGCGTGTCGTCATTCCAGCCATTCATGGGCGCTGCTCTGGCGGGAACCAAGACCGCCCTTTCGCTGCATGCGGTCCAGACAAACAAGACGCGGACAATCCAATCTTATGCCGACGCAGCGGATACAAGTGCAGAACGCCGGAAAAGATGTTCGCAGTTGCGGCAGCCAATATTCGTCGACGCAGCGAATTTCACGGCAGCGGTCGTTCGATGGGGTCATAGCGGGAAAATCCGAACCATTCTTTCGTTGCGGTCTGTTTTCACAATCGAGACGCGGATTTGGCAGGCTTTGATCTTCTGAGCGGCAAGGTCTACATAAGTCCGAAGAGCCGTCACCGGCAAAAACAAGGCAATGGCCGAGTTGGGAGGGAAAAACCATGAATTCAGCGCTGCGTCTTTGATGTCTACTTTGGTTTGTTGTCCTTCGCGCGGCCAATCGGTCTTGTGAGCATAAGTCGCCTAATGGAAGCCCAATACTGATTGGCTGTCGTCTTCAAATTAGACTGTCAAATAAGGGCGTCTAAGGCATTCTGGTTCCCTCGGTCAATCGCGCTTCGATGGGAAGACTATTCACCAAGTGAGTCGCAATCCTACCCCTTCGTTGGATGTCGAAATTGGGCAAACCGAGCCGTTCCAATTCATCGCGATTCGGATCACGCGTTCGACGATGCCCGCTAATTCGGCGGATATTCCATCCACGCTGCCTGCGCGCAGGGCAATAGGAAAATGAGCAATCCAGCAAGGCACATACTGGCCCACCCCCCCCAATGCAGTATAGAGTTTTTGCATATCATATGGACCTACCCGTGCAACCATCCTCCCTTCTTCTTTTGCCACCCAAACAACTGTCCAGCTGCATTGCAGCCGCAATTGTCAGGGACACACGTGGTGCAGCGCTAACGGATGATGACCGCTTCAACTGCTTTCCATCTACCCCGCTGGTGTCGGTCACACGTATCGTTGAAGGCGAACTGCGATTGGTCGACACAATCGGAAACCTTGAAGCAGCACGTTCATCGCGGCCATTGCCATCTTTGTCGGTACTGCGCCCACATGATTGCCCAACTATCAGTTGGAGCCCGGCGGGGGTCTACGCCATCACCTTGGGGTTGTACCCTGATGCATGGGTTAAGCTTGGCGTAAGTTCAAAGGAAGGCATCGCACCGGAAGACCTGGAAGCTATTCTTGGAGTGTTTTCCGCTGACCATGATCCCGTATCCGGCTGGGATAGGATCTGCCGCGCGCTCATAACTCTTTGGGAGGCCAAACGACATGCCGGCGGGATGCCGGATTGGCCAGGGTCGGACCTTTTGTCGGATTGGTCGCGCCACCTGTTTAGCAGGATCGCCATGACGGCCCCCGGAAAAAGCGTGCGCACGATCGAACGGCGTCTCAGGCGATGGACTGGTAGAACGGCGCAACAATTGGACCATTTCTCAGCGATGGAGGATTTGCATCGGCGGATGGTGGAAGATCCAGACCTGTCCCTCGTGGAGCTTGCCAATGACGCGGGATTTGCCGATCAGTCCCATATGGGCCGCGCCGTTCGGCGATCAACCGGATTTTCGCCAGCGCAGCTTAACCAGCTCATTCGGACCCATGAGGCGTTTTGGTGTTACCGTCTGTTGGGAGAGCGATTTTGAAGAAGGTGTTGAATAGCGACACACCCTTACTTCGAACTGATGCATCCGGTTTTACGCCTAGGTGTTTGATCCCACGGTTTGATGGTGCGATCCATTCGCGGGAATGGAAGGAAGCACTATGGGACAGATACGTCACGGCAGCGCCACGACTACGTTCGCCGTCAGAGCTGCAATACAGCGATCGCAAGCTTCGACCGCGGCGCTGAGCCGGGAACTCGGCATCAACCCGAAGACGGTCGCGAAATGGCGCAAGCGGGAAACGGTCGAAGATCGCAAGGCCGGTCCGAAGGACCCGCGTTCGACCGTTCTCAGCGAGGCCGAAGAGGCGATGGTGGTTGCGTTCCGTCGGCACACGCTCCTGCCGCTGGATGACTGTCTCTATGCTCTGCAGCCCTCGAATCCACACCTGGCCCGGTCAGCGCTGCATCGCTGCCTTCAGCGGCACGGCATCTCGCGGCTGCCGGATGTCGACGGGGACAAACCCAAGCGTCAGCGCTTCAAGCGCTACCCGATCGGCTTCTTTCACATCGATATCGCCGAGGTGCAGACCGCCGAGGGAAAGCTCTATCTCTTCGTTGCCATCGACCGAACGAGCAAGTTCGCGGTCGCCCAACTGGTCGAGAAGGCCGACAGGCGGACGGCGTGGGAGTTCCTGGAACACCTCCTGGAGCTAGTTCCTTACCGGATCCACACGATTCTCACCGATAATGGCATCCAGTTCGCCGACCAGCCCAGGAACCGGAACACTGCGTATTCCCGGCAGATGCGCTTCGACATGATCTGCGAAGCCAACGGGATCGAGCACCGTCTGACCAAGCCCAACCACCCGTGGACGAATGGCCAGGTCGAACGGATGAACCGCACGATCAAGGACGCCACCGTCAAGCGCTTCCACTACGACAGCCACGACCAGCTGCACAGCCACCTCGCCGACGTCATGGCCGCCTACAACTTCGCACGCAGGCTCAAGACGCTCAGCGGCCTCACGCCCTACGAATACATCTGTAAGATCTGGACTTCAGAGCCAGACAGATTCATCCTCGATCCGATCCACCAGATGCCGGGACTGAACACCTAGGGTGCGGTTGTAGCCGCGTATTGGTGTCGCAATCATTCTATATTACCAAGTCCTGCTCGGGCACATCTGCGCTTGTTTTATCCATAAACGGGCGAGGGAAATGGCGAGAATCAAGTTCAGTGGTCCGGTTGCTTTGCGCGTGAGCAGCTTCACAATCTTAATCGGAATCGCCATGTCCACCTATGCCAAACAGACCCTTGGCCGCAGGATGGCGCCAAGCTGGAACGCAGCACAAGAGATCGGCATTCGGTTCGTGCGCCATCAGTTCACCCGCGCGATGTCGCACCCCGATCCCGCGAAAGGGCGTCAGATATTTGACAGCATTCAGACCGAAACCGATGACGTCTACGCTGTGCTTGTCAAAGACAGCGCCACGATAAATGGCCAATGGCACATCCCCAAAACCCCGAACAGCAAGGCCACGTTGCTATATATGCACGGCGGCGGATATGCCTTTCACGGTGGCGTAAGTGTGAGGTTTGCGTCGATGCTGGCCCATCACACGGGCGCACGCCTCTTTGCGCCTGATTACAGATTGACGCCCGAACATCCCCATCCTGCGCAAGCCGAGGATGCCTTGGCGGCCTGGCACTATGTTGCGGCGACCTGCCCGCCAGAGCAGATTGTTGTTATCGGAGACAGTGCGGGCGGGCATATGGCGTTGATGCTGCTGCAAACCCTCAGGGATAAGGGTTTGGCGCAGCCCGCCCTGTGTATCGGGTTGTGCCCCTGGACAGACATCGGTGCGCGCGGCAACAGCCTGACGGTAAATGACAGATATGATCTTGTGCAGGGTTGGATGGCCCTGCGTTTTGGCAAATGGCTGGACCCAAAAGACGCTTTTGGGCGGGAGGCTTTGTCACCGATCAATCAAGACTATGCCGGATTGGCGCCGCTTTATCTTCAGGCCGGCGGGTGTGAGGTATTGCATGACATGATTGCCGAGTTTGCGGCAATCCAAACCAGCAACGGCGCAGATGTCACCCTCGATGTCTGGCAGGACATGCCGCATGTCTTTCAGGCCTATGACAGCTGGACACGTTCGTCACGCGAGGCAGTTGCCCGAATCTGTCAGGTCATCAAAGAAGCCATGAGGCTCCATTCACCAGACGATGACGGCCCAACTCAACCTGACAGGGAGTTCGTTGACGCATGAAAATCTGGTTGAGCTATGCAATCGCGCTTGGTCTTTCTGCGATACTTTCGTTGATTGGTTGGTGGGTCGCCGCATTGGCACCTGACGGGGCGTCTCTGCCTGTACATTGGACCTTGGACGGTCAGCCGGATCGGTTTGCGCCGTTGAATGTGGCTTTTGCGATCCCACCCATTGGTTTGATTTGCGCCGCTGGGTTTATGCATTTTGCTGCCTATCGTGATGCCCGAAAGGCAAACAGCACCGTTTCATCCACGCTATTCTGGTGCGCGAATGTGGCGATATGGGTAACCCTGTCTGCACTTTCCATCGCTTTTTTTACGCTGAGCCTTGGCTATTTCATACCGCTGAGCGCCTTGTCGTTTACGCTCATAGGGCTGGACATGCTTTTGATAGGTTATGGCCTGACGCGCGCAAGACAAAGCGCCGGTCGGTGGTTCCTCTGGCTTGGAATTGTCATCATCGCGTTTGGCTGGGTGCTGCCGGCCAGACTCGCAATGGCAGTGATTATGCTTGGGGTGCTGGGCATAGCAATTGGCACCACGAGGTCGCCCCGATGAGTGCCGCCTCGAAGTCGCAACACACCGATGAGGATCCAAGGACACGGTTTCGGACGTTCAAATCCAAGGACGCACACACTATTGCCTATGGCGACTATGGCTCTGCAGACGGCTTGGCTCTGGTCTTTTTGCATGGATCGCCGGGCTCACGTTTTGAAGCCGCTGACCATGATGCGTTGGCCCGTGACTTGGGATTTCGGTTGATTGCTCCCGAACGGGCAGGCATGGGCCGGTCTGATCCGATCCCGGGTCAAACAATGCTGCAAGGCGCTCAGAACGTTCTGGATCTGCTAGATCACCTGAACATCACCCAATTTTCCGTTGCGGGGTATTCTGGTGGGGCTGGTCATCTTTACGCGTTGCGCCATCTGGCGCCTGATCGCATCATTGCTGCTGCTGATATCGCCGGTTTTGCGCCTGTGGCGGATCATCCCGAAGTGCGCCGACACCTTGCGGTATTGGACGCAATTTTCATGACGATCGGGCGGCTGGCACCAATTATATTCAATCTCACATTCGGGTTTTTGGTGCGCGCGGTGCGGGATCCGAATCCGCAGCAGGGCAACCTTGCCCACCTTCATGCGGATGTGTCAGAGGCCTGCCGAGGGGGCGCCGAGGGGCCAGCGCAAGACGCAGCACTGCTTTATGGGCGTTGGGGTTTCACACTGGATGATCTGCCGAATGGGTTGCTTATCTACGCCGCCGATCAGGACCGGTTTGCGCCAACTGCTTTCGCACACTGGAAAGCATCTCAAATGCCGTCGTCCTGCTGTACGATATTTGATGGCGTCGGTCATTTCGGGATTACCGAGCATATGCCCGAGATATTTGCTGCGCTCCGATGCCTCGCCTCTGAGGTATACTTGTCCCAGCACCCCCTAACAGAAGGCACCTGAACCATGGACATCGTCAAACTTTCAGAACGGATCATGGGTATGGATGATGCCACGTGGGCCAAACATACGAACCCGTGGAGCGGGTGGACACGGATGTTGATACTGCCGCTGTTTAGCTTTGCCATCTGGAGCAGGATTTGGCTGGGCTGGCATGTGCTCTGGGTGATCGTCGTATTGCTGCTATGGACATGGCTGAATCCACGACTATTTCCGATCCCCAAGAGTGAGGATGCGTGGATGACCAAGGCCGTTTTAGGGGAACGGCTCTGGCTCGCTGGGAATATCCCCGACGCCCAAGCCCACCACCTGACCATCTGCCGTTACCTGAACCTCGTCGGGGGCCTGGGCGTGATCGTATTGGCCTTCGGTCTATGGCGGTTCGATCCGGGTTGGACAATGGCCGGACTTGTGACAATCCTCGCCGCCAAACTGTGGTTTCTCGACCGCATGGTTTGGCTGAGGCAAGACATGACCCAAGGCGCTGGTGCGGCGAAACATGGTGGATGATGCGCCCGACAATGGAAACCTTGACAACAGACGGGAGGGCAGAGTGCACCCGGCCAACCTTGCCTTGAGGTTCGTTCTGGAGATCGCGGCTCTCGGTGGGTTTGGCTTGCTCGCATGGACATCAACCACCGGCAGGTGGCGCGTATTGGCGGTCATCATTGTCATCTGTTCTGTGATGGCTCTCTGGGGCATATTCGCGGTTCCAGACGACCCAAGCCGGTCCGGGAACGCGCCAATCCCTGTTTCAGGATTGATCCGCCTGAGTTTGGAATGCACCATCTTTTTTGGCGGTGCCCTTTCGTTCCACTGGTCAGGGTTCAGCCTTGCCGGTGTCGGGTTGTTACTATTGGTCGTGGTGCACTATGCCCTTTCAGGCGCGCGGCTCTTGTGGCTTTTACAGCAATGAATACGGGTTTGTTCATGTGCTCCGCATTGGCAACAAGAAATGCTCACTTTTTCGAGGCGCCTCTCACGGGTCGACTCCTCGCATTGGATTTGATCCGCGCTGCCGCAAGGCAGTCGCATGAGACTCCAATATAGTGCGATATCGGACTTGTATTTAGCGCGCAATCATACTATCTAGTTCGATATCGTATCAATGGAGTCGAGCAATGACACTTTCAAGACGCAAGATGATTGGCTTAATCAGTGGCGGCGTAGTGCTAGCTGCGACAACTTCTGCCGGCGGTTTTCTGGCGACCCGTCGACCAACGCGCGCACTGGCCCCTTGGTCGTCGGCTGGAAACTACTCAGAACCGAGGATGCGCGCACTTTCTTATGCGATCCTTGCGCCCAACCCGCACAACAGACAGCCCTGGGTGGCTGAATTGCAAGACCAGGATCGCTTGATCATTCACCGCGATCCAACGCGAGACCTGCCGGAGACCGACCCGTTCGATCGTCAGATGACGATCGGCATGGGGTGCTTTCTGGAGCTTTTACGAATGGCCGCTGCCGAAGATGGTTATGCTTTGCAAACCGAACTGTTCCCTCAGGGAGATGCTGGACCAGTTGCAGTGATCCAATTTGCCCAAGGTGGTGCAATAGATCCGCTATTTACCCATGTGTTTGATCGCCACACCAACCGAAATGGTTATGAGGATCGGGGGATCGAGGCTGACGCAGAGATGGCATTGGCCAAATTTGCCGCGATCAAAAGTTCCCAAGCTGATGTTTCCGTTTTGCGAACCCTGACATGGGAAGCCATGGAAATTGAAATGAAAACCAAACATATCATGAAAGAAAGCGTCGATCTGATGCGGTTGGGCAAAGCTGAGATTGAGGCCAACCCAGATGGCATTGCGTTGGGTGGCCCCTTTTTGGAAAGCCTGAAGCTGGTCGGGATGTTACGCCGCGAGGATCAGCTCGATCCAACCAGCACCGGTTTCAAACAAGCGCTTGATATGATTCAGAAAGCGATGAACGCCACAAACGCCTATGCGGTGGTGACCAGCAAGGGCAACAGCCGGATCGACCAAATTGGCGCGGGACGTGACTGGATACGATTGCATCTGGCCGCAACCGGTCACGGGCTGGCCATGCAACCTGTCAGCCAGGCCTTGCAGGAGTATCCGGAAATGACAGCACATTATACGCAGGTCCATGAATTTCTGGCAGAACCCGGCGAAACGGTTCAAATGCTCGGGCGCTTGGGCTACGGTCCTACAATTGATGCCAGTCCGCGCTGGCCATTGGAGACCCGTATCAAACATGGCTGACGACACCCCTGATCCCTATTTGGCGCTGATGTACGAAGTGGGGATTATTAATCAAATCGGCACCGCGTTTCTTGAGGCGCGGCTGCCCAGTGGCTTGTTGGTGTCACATTTTGGGGTGGTTAGCCATCTGATCCGGGTTGGCGATGGCGCCACACCGCTGGAGTTATCGCGCGCCTTTCAGGTGGCCAAGACCACAATGACGCATACACTGGCGGGATTGGAGAAGCATGGATTTGTTGAGATGCGGCCCAATCCGGATGACAAGCGATCAAAACAAGTTTGGCTAACTCAATCCGGAAGGCAGTTTCGGGACGATGCCCTGACGAAAATGGCACCGCTGATTGGGGCGCTAAATGAGCGATTTTCGTCAAAACGGGCCGCCGCGATGTTGCCGGAACTGGGCGAGTTTCGAGCAGTGGTCGATCAGTTGCGTGATGAGATAAATTACCAGACCAACAGTTTCTGACATGGAAAACACCAGCGGGAAAAGCCCGCAGGCGGACAGATCACCGGTTTGCGGGGCACTTCTCTTCAGAGGTCATGGTTGCATCGTGTAAAGATTTGACGAGCCAAGGCTGGCGCTGATCTCTGCCGATATCGCAGTCGCGATGCACAGCAAATTTGATATCCTTTGCAATTTTCCGTCATTACCAGATTATGATCAACGGTAGATCCGGACGAAAATCCATTGACTGGCGGTCACCTGCGCCATCCAAAGTTAGCCGCAAAACATGATCATCGCCAGTTTCAATCTGGAGCCCACCTACAGCCTTTAGTGAAAGCAGCGTTTCCGAAAGCACATTCCGCGGGACAGATACTTTGACATTTTTGATCGTGCTGAATTCCTGTGTGCCTTGGCAGTCGCCGGGCGTACCAAAGAACGGTGCATAAAAGCACAGTGGCTCCTCGAGGATTTCAGAATTATCTCCAATATGAAACGCGTTTGGTGGCTCCAAGTAGTCTGGTTGATACGTCCAGCCGGAAAATGGATAGCCCAGTCCATCCGGACGCTGGCTGGAAGCGCTTCGCTGCGTCTCGCAAAACCCCGATCCATGACACCGGCATATGCCCGAAACATGGTTGGGTGTTGGTCTGCGTTGCAACAGCCATCCAGCATGGGCATGGGGGCTGAATAGTACCACTAGTTTCCGCGTTAGAGCCCGTGGCACTCTCGGTTGCGTGCCCAGCCCCAATTTAGAACAAACTGCGTTTATCTATGATGAGACAAGACCGGCTGGGTGTCACCTTCTGAAAAGGTCCAGTTTCGACAAAGCGACAGCTGCGCTGTTGCATCTCGGATAATCTCGCGCCGCAGCCAGCGAAGCAGCACCTAGATACTAATGCCAATGTTCGGCAAGTATCCCTTGCGTAATTTCCAACCCAAGACAGACAGGTCTGTTTATCCGTTTCCTTCCTATCAGTCATTTATGCAGTGAATTGGAAGGCCGGATTTGGTACTGAATGGCCAGCTTCAATGACCGCTTCTGCGTGACGCGCCGCATCACAAGGACAAGTGTTCCGCAGGGCAATCGTTTTCTGCGTAAGCTCTCGATGTATCTGGAAAGTCTGCCTCGTCCGCAGACTGTGAATTCGATCATCCCCAAATTTCGCACGCAAGGCGAACGGTTAGTAAGTGGTTCATAGGGGGAAAGGTCTGTTACCTGTCGGGCACGTCGGTTAACCAAAGTTCAATCAAACACCGTGAAATTGCCTTGTTTTTGGCGACCAGCGACCAATTCTGGTCGCAATAAAAAGGTACGCTGCCCCAGTAATCGGAATTTTCAGCGCAGAAGGCGCATTGAAGTCAAACCGATTGGTTGGGCGCCCGCACTTAGCATGTTTTGGTTGCGCCAACCTTTCTCGAATAGGGAAAGCGACGAACATGATCACCCGAAAGCCCAAAGAAACAATCGTTTGCGAAGATGCGGTTGGAGAGCGCTATGAACTTTTGCTGTTTCAGAACATCGAAATTCGCCGCAACGCAGCGGGAGAAGAAATGCGCATTGATAAACCTTCAGCGCGGCTCAAGGATAACTCCGCCGTCGTGCCAACCGGGCCTGATACCTTCAGGATTATCTGGAGTGGCGTAGAAATCAGACGCGCCGGACCCTAAGCCAGCGCGCTTGAAACCTGAACTCGCGGGAGCCTCTGCAAAGACCGCCAGTGTGCCTTCAAACAGCTGTTACAGAATCCCCACATATCCCAAAGAAGGTTGACCCGCACCGCTGTCTGTACCTAGCCTATGCAGGAACAGGCGCGGTCGCGTCTGTTGACATATGCATTTGACCTGGGGGTTTTCACATGGTGCACATTCAGAAATCATTTAAATTCACCGCTTTCGCATTGGCGCTTGGTTTTGGCGTTTCAGCGGCAGCCGCTGCGGACCTTGTGATCGGAATGCAGCAAGAACCGACATCGCTTGATCCGACATCGGACGCTACCGCGTCAATTGACGGCATGATGACGCAGAACGTGTATGAATCGCTGACGGTTGTATCCGAAAACGGCGAAGTGCTGCCTAATCTGGCGACGTCCTGGGAGGTGTCGGAAGATGGTTTGACCTACACTTTCACCCTTACGGACGCCGCGCAATTCCATGACGGAACCGCGTTTGACGCAGAGGATGTAATATTCTCCTTCAATCGGGCGATGTCCGAAGACAGCGTGAATCCGTCGAAAGGCATCTTCAAGCCGATCGAAAGCGTCACGGCGCTGGACGGGCGCACCGTGCAGATCAAGCTTAAGAACAAGGATGCATTTTTCCTGTTCAACATGGGGCAGGGTGACAGCGCCATTATCGCTGCTGAAACGGTCGAAACCAATAATGCCACACCCGTCGGCACCGGCCCGTTCAAGTTTGACAGCTGGACACGGGGCGACCGGCTGACACTGATCAAGAACCCCGGTCACCGTGATGCCGCATCTGTGGCGCTGGACAAGGTGACGTTCCGCTTTATCTCTGACCCCGCCGCCGCCACTGCTGCGATGATGGCCGAAGAGCTGGATGCGTTTCCGGGTTTTCCGGCACCGGAGCTGCTGGAACAGTTCGAGGCCGATCCGCGTTTTCGCGTCAATCAGGGCAGCACCGAAGGCGAAGTGATCTTGGCGATGAACAACGCCAAACCACCGTTTGACAACATCGACGTGCGCCGCGCGATTTCCACCGCGATCAACCGCGACGAGATCATCGACGGCGCGATGTATGGCAAGGCGTCACCCATCGGCAGCTTTTACCCACCGCACGGCAAGGCTTATGTCGATCTGACCGGCGCCTATCCAACCGACACCGCCAAAGCGAAAGAGATGTTCGAGGCGGCCGGCGTTGCGGGGACCACGATGACCCTGCGCGTGCCGCCGTTCCCCTATGCGACACGCTCGGCTGAGATCATTCAGGCGCAGCTGTCGGATGCCGGCATTGATGCCAAGGTTGAAAACGTCGAGTGGGGCTTCTGGATCGATGAAATCTACAAGAAGCAGAACTACGATATGACCATCATCGCCCATACCAGCCCCAACGACATGGGCAACTTTGCCCGTGGGCCCAAGTATTTCTACGGGTATGATGACCCTAAGATGACCGCGCTCTGGGAAAGCATTTCAACCGAGGCAGATGCAGGAAAACGCGATATGCTGTTGAAGGAAGGCCAGCAATACCTGTCCGATCAGGCCGTACACGGCTTCCTGTTCCAGCTGCCACTCTTGGGTATTTTCCGCAATGAGGTAAAGGGCTACTGGTCATCAGCACCGGTTCTCTACATGCCGCTTAAAGGTGTTTCCAAAGGTTGAAACGCTATTCGGACAGGGAGGGGGCGACCCCTCCCGATAGGCGGCAGCGCCCATGAGCTATTTCCTGTTTCGTCGGACAGTCGGATTTCTGGCCACGTTGATTGCCGTATCTATCGTTGTTTTTGCAGTGATGAATGTGTTGCCGGGTGATCCTGCGCTTACCATTCTGGGGCTGGATGCAACCGACGATGCGCTTGCCGCGTTACGTGAAGATCTTGGCCTGAACGACCCGCTGCTGGCCCGTTACTTCGGTTGGGTTGGCGGCGCGCTGGTGGGGGATCTGGGCATCAGCCATTCGTTCCGTGTGCCTGTCGCCGAGCTGATCACGGAGCGGCTGCCGATGACCATTTCGCTTGCGGTTGCGGGCATGGTGCTGACTTTGGCGATTGCGTTGGTCGTCGGCATCTATGCAGCGTCACATCACGGCAAGTTGGGCGACTGGCTGACGATGTTTCTCAGCCAGCTGGGCATTGCGGTGCCTGCCTTCTGGTTGTCGATCCTGCTGGTGCTGCTGTTTGCCGTGAAGCTGCGGTGGCTACCGCCGGGCGGCTTTGCGGGCTGGTCTGATCCGATAGCGGCGGTGCGCTCCCTGATCCTGCCTACCGTTGCGCTGGCATTGGTGCAATCGGCCGTACTGGCCCGCGTTACCCGATCCTCTGCTCTTGAAGTCATGCGTCAGGATTTCACCCGCACCGCCCGCGCGTCTGGCCTGTCGCAACGTCGTATCTTGTGGCGGCACGTGCTGCCCAATGCATTGGTACCAATCGTCACAATTGTGGGGATGCAGTTCGCCGCCCTTGTTACCGGTACTATCGTTATTGAAAATGTATTCTACCTGCCCGGTCTGGGGCGGCTGATATTTCAGTCTATCGCCAACCGCGACCTGCCCACGGTACAGGCCTTGGTAATGCTCTTCGCGGTCATCGTGGTCACCGCCAACTTTGTTGTTGATCTGCTTTATGTGCTGATCGATCCGCGTCTGAAAGCCCGCGCATGAGGTCGCTGCCCGCCAATTTCATCATCGGTGCAGTGCTCGTCGGGCTTGTCATTGGTATTGCGGCCCTGTCGCTGATCTGGACACCGCATGACCCGACCGACCTGAACATTCGCGGCAAATTCGGTGCGCCTTCGGGCGTGAACTGGCTTGGCACCGACCAACTGGGCCGCGATATCGTCAGCCAGTTGATGGCCGCTGCACGAAACTCAATGACAGTAGCCTTGGTGGCTGTGCTGTTGGGCGGTTCCATCGGTGTGGTGCTTGGGCTTCTTGCCTCGGCAGTAGGAGGCTGGGTGGAAGACATTGTGATGCGTCTGGCCGACCTTGGCTTTGCCTTTCCCGCGCTCTTGTTCGCAATCATGCTGGCGGCGGTCTTCGGGCCCTCCCTGACGAACGCCGTCCTTGCGATCGCCTTTATCAACATTCCAATATTTGCCCGTGTCGCGCGGGCTTCGGCCAATCAGATCTGGACACGTGAATATGTGCTGGCAGCCCGCGCGGCGGGAATGAACAAGCTGGTGATCACCCGCGATCACATCCTGCCCAATATTGCTGCCGCGGTGATCGTGCAGGCAACCATCGAATTCGCGGTGGCCATTCTGGCTGAGGCTGCGCTGTCCTATCTTGGCCTCGGCGCGCAGCCCCCTGCGTCAAGCTGGGGGCGGATGTTGTCCGAGGCGCAGACCTTAATGTATCTCGCGCCCGAACTGGCGATCTATCCCGGCCTGTGCATCGTGACGGCTGTACTGGGGTTTGGCCTGCTGGGCGATGGGCTGCGCGATATTACCGATCCGCGTCTGGCAAGGGTCCGCTGAGATGTTCCAGATGTCTAACATGACAGTGCGGTTCTCCATCGGTGAAGCCTTGCGCGATGCCTCTTTGAGTATCGCACCCGGTGACCGGATCGGAATCGTTGGCGAGAGCGGGTCTGGTAAATCCTTACTGGCCGCCTGCCTGATGGGGATGGTGCCTGACAGCGCAACCCAAAGCGGTGGCCTGACCATCGACGGCACCGACATGACCGGTGCGTCAGAGGACATCTGGCAAACCATCCGCGCCCGCCGCGCCGCGATGATATTTCAGGAACCGATGTCGGCGCTGAACCCTCTGCGCAGGGTGGGGGACACGGTTGCAGAACCGATGCGGGTGCATATGGGGCTGAACGAAGCGCAGGCGCGCACGCGTGTTATTGCCTTGTTCGAGGAAGTTGGCATTCCCGATCCTGCCGCACGCCTTCGGATGTTTCCGCATGAACTCTCTGGCGGTCAACGCCAGCGTGTGTTGATCGCGCTGGCGCTGGCCTGTGATCCCGAACTGCTTATTGCCGATGAACCAACCACTGCTCTGGATGCCAATGTCGCGCTCAGGATCACAGATCTGCTGGTGCATCTGAGCCAGTCGCGCAACATGGCATTGGTGTTCATCAGCCACGACCTTGCCGCCGTGGCCCGCGCCACCACCGACATTGCCGTGATGTATGGTGGTGACATTATCGAGCGGGGAAAGACCGGCGAGGTGCTGGCCAATCCGGTACACCCCTATACCCAAGGGCTGTTGGCAGCCCGTCCAGATCCCCGCGCCGTGCCACGGGGGGACGATGGACGCCGCCGCCGCTTGCCCACGATCCCCGGCACAGTGCCGCCCTTGCAGGCCATGCTACAGGGGTGCCGTTTTGCAGGGCGCTGCGCGGTAGAGCGCAGCGAATGCGCCACCCGTAAACCCGCGCCTGTCGGTCCCCGCCATACCACCTGTCATGCCGTGTCACGCGACATGCCATGAGGTTGTTGGAAGCAAAAGGCCTTACCCGCCGTTACACACTTCCTCGAACCACGGTGTTCGGGCCGGCACCCGTATTGACAGCAGCTGAGGGTATCAGCTTTGAGATCACCGCCGGACAGACCCTTGGTGTAGTGGGGGAAAGCGGCTCGGGCAAATCCACACTTGCGCGTATGGCCATGGCATTTGAAACGCCTGACGCAGGACAAATCCTGTTTGAAGGGCAGGATATTCATGCGCTGGGGGCTGCCGAGCTGCGCCGCCTGCGCCCTGATTTCCAGATGATTTTCCAAGACCCGTTCAGCTCGCTTGATCCACGCCGCAACGTTGGTTGGTCCATCGCGGAACCCTTGCGCGCTATGGGCATAACCGCGCCTGAACGCGTGGCCGAGGCTTTTGAACAGGTGGGGCTGCATCCGGCAGATGCCGACAAATACCCGCATGAGTTTTCTGGCGGACAGCGCCAGCGCATCGCCATCGCCCGTGCGATCATCACGCGGCCCAAATTGTTGATCGCGGATGAGGCAGTTTCGGCGCTGGACGTTTCTGTGCAGGCGCAAATCCTCAATCTGTTGATGGATTTGCAGGATGCACTGGGCCTTGGCATCCTGTTCATCAGCCACGACCTCGCCGTTGTCGCATCAATCTGCGATACTTTGCTGGTGATGCAGCGCGGGCGGGCGCTGGAATACGGTGCGGCCTCTGATATCCTGAATGCCCCAAGCCACGGCTATACCCGATCCTTGATAACCGCAGCCGGAGACACGCATTGACGCTTTTCATCCACCTGACCGACCTTCACGTCTCGCATCCCGATGCAAATGACCCCAAAGACAGGGGGACCAGCCGCACGGCCCTGGAACGGGTTGTCAGGATCATCAATGCGATGGACCCACAGCCGGAATTTGTGGTTGCCAGCGGTGATCTGACGAATATCGGGGATGTGGCCAGTTATGGCGTGGTACGCGATTTGATGGCCCCGCTGAAGGCACCGGTGGTGATGGCGATGGGCAACCACGACAGGCGCGACGGGTTTCGTGCGGTGTTCGGCGGTGAGGGCGGTAATGCGCCTTACTTCCATGATGCGGTGTATGGCGGGCTGCATGTCATCACGCTGGATACCAAAGTGCCGGAACGGGTTGCAGGTGCGATTTGTGATGTTCAGTTTGCTTTTCTGGACCACGCGTTGCAGCGGCACACTGATCTGCCCAAATTGGTCGTCATGCATCACCCGCCACGGGTGGATAATGCCGGACTGCCCTGGGGTACGATTGATCTGGCATCAACCCAACGGCTGGCCGAGGCGCTGAAAGGTCACCCGATTGCAGGCATTCTTTCGGGGCATATTCACATCAACCAGATCCACTACTGGCATGGCATACCGATCTGCATTAACTCTGGTCTGGATTACACCATCGACCTGCTGGAGCGACGTGATCTGCGTTTGCTGGAGGGGACAACCATGGCAATCTGCGAACACCGTGCTTGCGGCCTTTCGGTTAGCTTTGTCCCGCTCAGCCCCGCGCAAGAGGATCTGGGCACTATCGATCGTGCCAGACTGTTGGCGTTCACGTGATGGATTTGCCGCGCCACATTGCCATTGAAGGCGCTTACAACATCCGCGATCTGGGTGGATATAAGACATCTCGCGGCACATCAATTCCGTCGCGCCGCTTCCTGCGAGCGGATTGTCTGCACAGGCTTGAACCAGGCGGCACGGACCACCTTGTGGGCGAAGGGTTGCGTTGTGTCATTGATTTGCGGACGGGCACCGAGGTCGCGCAAGCCCCCAGCCTTTTTAAAGGTTTGGCAGCCGTTGATTATGTCAACCTGCCGCTGTTTGACGATTTATCGCCCGCCACCCTCGCCAGGGCGGGGGCGGCGTATCAGCACCCGTTGGTACCTTTCTACACAGCGGCCCTTGATACCAGAGGGGACGCGGTACGGGATATCCTGACCAGTATCGCTCGCGTGCCCGAAGGTGCCGTCCTGTTCAATTGTACCGCGGGCAAAGATCGCACTGGCATCATCGCGGCATTGCTCTTGGGGGTGGCGGGTGTATCAGAGGCGGACATCATCGAAGATTACGTGCTGACAGAACAGATGATTCCGGATCTGGTCGACGAATTCCTCTCCATTTCACGCGCCAACGGCGGCAACGTCGCACGCTATGCGACGCTGCTGGAAAGCCCCGCAGATACAATGGCGCAAATGTTGTCCCATATCAGCCTGCAATACGGCAGCGTACAGGACTACGTGTTGCAGACCGGCGTTGGGCGGGCCGATCTGTTATGCCTCCAAGAACGCCTTTGCGGCGGTGGGGCCTAAGACCGCCAAGCCAACAAGCGCTTTTCGATCAGGCCAATGGTCACACTGAGGGTGACACCAAGGATCGACAGAATAGCGACACCGGCGAACAGGCGTTCCAGATCATAAAGCGAACCGGCTTCAAGAATATAAGCGCCGATGCCGTATTCGGCCCCCAGCATTTCGGCCGCGACCAAGAGGATAATCGCAATAGACAGCGAAATGCGCAGGCCTGACAGGATACCGGGCATGGCCCCCGGCAGCACGATTTTCCGTACAATCGAGAACCATGACAGGCCAAAACTTTGGCCCATGCGGATCAAGGACCGGTCGACATTATCCACCGCGCCGTAGGTTGCAACAACGGTGGGCGTAAAGGTGCCAAAGGCGATCAGCGCATACTTGGATGCCTCGTCAATGCCGAACCAGATCACAAACAGGGGCAGCAACGCGATTTTCGGAATAGGAAATATCGCGGCGACCAAAGGGATCAGCCCCGCGCGTACATGAGAAAACAACCCGATCAACACACCAATGCCGATGCCAAAACTGGCCCCTATGGCCGCGCCGACTGCCAGCCGCGTCAGTGAGGGCACAAGATGCTTGAACAAAAGGCCGCTTTCCCAAAGTTCCCCGAACGTGGCGAGCACATCCGACGGGCGGGGCAAGGTCAGCGAGGTGATCCACCCGCTGCGCGTGCCCCACTCGGCAAGTGCGATCAACGCGACAAAGACAAATATGCCGACCCAACGGCGTGGTTTCGGCGCAAAGCCGCCACCGCGGAAACGGACTTCGGTGGTCGCGTGATCTGTGGTGATATCAGACATCCAGCAGCTCCTCATCCGCTGCGCGGGCTTCTTCACGCATCAGGTTCCACAAATGTTTCTGGGTCATCTCCAGCTTGCTGTCCCCGTGGCTGCGGTCTGCCAGGGGCATGTCAATTTCCACAACCTCGCGAATTTGTCCGGGTCTGCGCGACAGGACGACAATGCGATGTCCAAGACGCACTGCTTCCGCCAGATTGTGGGTGACATAGGCGGCGGTGAAAGGCTGGCGCGTCCAGAGCGCGACCAGATCGTCCATCAAAAGTTCACGGGTCTGGCTGTCGAGCGCCGACAAGGGTTCATCCATTAACATGACCGCAGGGTTGACCGCCAATGCCCGCGCGATTGCAACCCGTTGTTTCATCCCACCCGACAGTTGGCGTGGCAAGGCATCACGAAAATCGCCTAGCTTGGTACGGGCAAGCACGTCTGAAATGATCGCCTCCGCTTCGGCTCCCTTGATCCCATGATCTTCGAGCACCAGCGAGATGTTTCCCTGCACAGAACGCCATGGCAGCAAGGCGAAGTCCTGAAAAATATAGGTAAGCGGGTTCAAGCAATCCAAGGGTGGCGTGCCAAGCTGCAAAACGCGGCCCGACGTGGCCCGCTCAAGCCCGCCGATCAACCGCAAAAGTGTCGACTTTCCACAGCCCGATGGCCCGACCAGGCAAACAATCTGGCCTGCCGGTATATCAAGTGAAATATCGCGCAGGACTTCCGTTTTACCATAAAAATGACTGATCGCATCCAGACGGATATCCATAGAATAACGGGCCTACTCTCGACAAAAAACAGGCTGGCCATTTACGTGAAACGGCCAGCCGTAAGGGCGCTCTTACGCCTCGAAGGTTTCTACATAACTGGTATCGACAAGCGTATCCATGGTGATGTTCGCATCCACCAGACCTTCGGACTGGAACCAGCTGAGTTGGTCCTGAACTGAGGCGACGTTCAATCGCGACCCTTCGTTCAGACGCATCGTGCCGTTGATGATGGACGGGGCTGCCTTTTCGCGGGGGCGGTCTGTATAGACGTATTTGTGGATCAAATCGACCATCGCATTGACGCCGTCCTCGCCGCCGGCCTTGTCGATCATCGCCGCGTTGTAATCGCTGACACCTTTGCCGTACCCATTCAGGAAGGCCGTGGTCCGATCACGTTCATCAGCCGCATTCTTGGCCGAGGTAAAGACCGTCGTGACCTGATAATTTGGCAAGTAATCCGAGATATTTCCGATGATATGCACCGCACCCGAACCAGCCAGCGGTTTGGCGATATGAGGGACAATCGACCAGGCATCAATCTGGCCAGACTTCAGCGCACCGATGATGGCCCCCACTTTTTGCAGTGGTTTGAATGACATCTCGATGCCTTCGGCCTGTGCCACTTTCGAGCCCATGTAATGGAATGATGATCCGGCTGTGGAAATCCCGAAAGATTTGCCTGCCAAACCAGCAGGTGTGGTCAGGCCCGCCTTGAACGCCGCATCCGAGGCGAGAATTTTCTGCCCGTCGATGCCGGGCTCTTCGCTTAACGCGCCGCCGATGACCTTGATTGCACCCTTGTCGGCCAGCGATACTAGACCACCTGAAATAGCCGTCACCGCATAATCCACATCACCCGAGGCAATCGCGACCGCCATCGGCTGCGCCGCTTGAAAGAAGCGCAACTCGACGTCAAGACCGGCTTCGGCAAAGTAGTTTCTTTCAACGGCGACAAAGCTGCCGGAATGCGAGGTGAACCGAAGGGCACCTACAACAATCTTTTTGTTTTGTGCAATCGCAGGGGCGGCAAGCCCCGTTACCGCAGCGGCACCCATCAGGCCCAGCGTGTGGCGTCTGTTAAAGTTGGTCATGTTCTTCTCCCAGAATGATCGCGGCGTCCTGTGCCGACGGCACGCGTCTGTTGCCCTATTGTCCTTTTGCGCAGGCGCAACGTTGGTCGCGCTTAAGCATGCGGTCTAGGTTAACAGGTTGGTTTTGAACTGCAACGCTGCTGCCGCTTACGGGGATTTGAGGGGAGCGATCAACCGGGCGTTCCGAGGACGTGATGCGGGGTCAGTCCACCGGCCAGTCGATTTCGTTTACATCCTTCAAAAGATCGGATTTCGGAAACGCAGTTGGATCAGTCAGATAGCTTTCAACCAGCGGCCAAGCTTGTTGTGGTGAAATGAAACACCCGACCGGATAGATTTCGTCACTTCCCACATCCACAGTCTCATGCAGTCGGCTCTGGTCGGCCATGGTCGCCACGCCTGCAATGAACTTTTTGTTCCATTTGTCGAACATCAGGCAGATGCCATGATCAGCACTGTGGATGATCAGGCAATTGTGGCTCGTGCGTTCGGAATCGATAAACTTGAACGCCCCGCCACTGACGTCTCCCCGCCACTTCTCGGGATCGTAGTCCATAAAATATGGCCGGTAAAAGGCGGTATCAACCACATGTTTGGTGCTTTGCCCAAGGAAGTTTAATGTGAATTTGCCGTCTGTCATTGCCAGTCCCCCTCAAAGCCGTCTTCCGTTACAATGGCGATGCGGCCATCATTCAGACGCAAGGTCAGCGTTTCAATGCCCATAATTCTTACCAGTTCGGGTAAAGTGTTCTGGCAGGCACTACAAGCAATCCGGTCAACATATAGCGTCAGTTCTGCAGGCATCTGGCCATCGGTATCCTCAAATATCTGCATCAGTGTATGGGCTTCGGCATGATAAAGAACCTGCCGTGCAAAGTTGCCAGCAGGCCCCCGGGGAACGCCCAAATCGTTTTCCCAAGATTTGGCGAGCGCACGATCCGCTTCGGTGAAATTGGCCGAATTTACACCGATATATTGCCGCCCGTTCACCTCGGTGATGGAAACTGTGCCTTGGCCGTCTCTGGAATCAGTGATCCGCCGTGTTGATCGAAAATCTGCTATTGCGTCAAATGCCGCCTCGGCAGCGGCGTTTTCCTGCTCAATCGCGAGGTCTTCTGCACTGGGGCCGACCCAGCCAATTGCAGCAAAGAATGCGTTTGCCCAGCTGCGCTGCTCGGGGGATGCCGGGTCAGGATTGTCAGACATAAATGCGCCTTGTTCAAAGTCTTGGCGGAAAAAACGAACAGGAGCCGAGAAAATTGGCCCCGCTTGCTAAAAAACTTCACAGTCATCACGCCACTGAAAATCGGCGGGCTGTGCATTAACAACCTCAGGTTACAATATCGTTTTGAAAATTCAACTTGAAATCGAAGATCTATTAAGGCGCGAAAAGCCCGGCCAATGCTGGCATGCTCGACAGGTACTCCTCGCACCATTAAGCTGGTGCCGCCTAGTGTTGGGGCCGGACGCAGGTGCTTGCCATGCGCACCCGCGTCCGGCTCCTGATTTAGCTCTTCTTGCGATCATCCACGATCTTCATCAAGGACATGTCGCTTTGCCCCAGCTCGAACGCGGCGAAAGGTCCGCCTTGCAACATCGTGCCGGGATCTGTCGGGTCGGCGGCATCCGCCTCGGCCAGGATCGCTTCGGCAAATTGTTCGGCGTTGTCTTTCGGGCGATACCCCAGAAACGAGGCCTTGGCATTGTCGACCGGCGCGCGGTCGTTGTTGGACACGCCATAGACGACGCTGAACCCGACAACGGGTGTATCTATCGCGCGGCTGACCAGTTGGATCAGATCGTCATAGGACAGCCAAGATCCAAGCGCCCGCGGGTTGGTGACCTGTGCAGCAGAGAGAATGCGCAGGTGCACAGATTCCATCTGGCGCTTTTCCCAATACATGCGGCCCAGATCTTCGGTGAAACACTTGGCCAGACCATAGAAGGTATCGGGGCGGTGCGGCACTTCGGTGTCGATGAATTCGGTCTTGGGATACATACCAACGGCATGGATCGAGCTGGCATAGACAACCCGTTTCACACCATGTTGAAAGCCTGCTTCCCAGATGTTGTAGCTGCCGACAAAGTTCGGTCCCAGCATTTCCTCGAAGGGGCGCTCGTCTACGATGGCACCGAAATGCACCACCATGTCTGCGCCTTCGAGGATCGCGTGGACCTCGTCAAACTTGGCGACATCCGCCTTCACAAAACGTTCACCCGGATAAAGCGTGCCGATGTCATCAACAATATCGGTGCTGACCAGTTCGTCACACATCTTGCTGAGCGGTTCGCGCAGGTAGGATCCAAGGCGTCCGGCGGCGCCCGTAAGCACCAGCTTTTTGAGTTTCATATTATGTTCCTCGATTTAGGCGGTCAGATCACCGCTTTTTCCATGAATTTCTGTTGGTTTTCTATGCGGTCATAGCCGAAAGGGGCAAGGTCCAGCGTGCGGTATTCGCCATAGGCAATTTGTTCGGCGATGCCGCGCCCCAAGGCCGGAGATTGCTGCAACCCGTGGCCTGAAAAGCCGTTGGCAAAAATAAAGTTGTTCACGTTCGTATGCCGTCCGATCACGGCATTCTGGTCCAAGCTGTTATAGGCGTAATGTCCGACCCATTCGTTGATCACCTTAACCTGTTCAAAAGCTGGCACACGAGTGGCGACGATGGGCCAGACTTTTTCCTGCCAAAGGCTGTGATCAAAGCTGAAATCATCGGGGGCGACATCAGGGTCTTCGTCCGGCGGACAACCTGCCATGTAATATTTCCCTTCAGAGCGCATGTGCACCCCCGAAGGGTCAATGGTCAACGGCAGATCGCGGTCCAGGGGGTTGGCGGCGTCAAAGATAAAGGTATAGCGTTTGCGCGGGCGGACCGGCAGGTCAAGCCCCGCCATCTGCGCTGTTGCTACCGCACGCGGGCCGGACGCATTCACCACAGTGCCGCACCCGATCACGTCCCCGGATTTCAACGTAACTGAAGCAACACCGGTACCCGCACTTTTCAAGGTCATGGCAACAACTTCATCATGAATATATTCGACACCGTTGCGTCGTGCCATGCGTTTGAACCAATCAAACATTGTACCGCCGTCGAAATAACCTTCGTCGACAAGGTTGTGGTTGCCGGCCAGGATATCGTCCAGCTGATAGAAAGGGTATTCTGCCGCAATCTGCTCTCGCGTCATGTGGCGGGTATGGGCCCCCTCAGCAACCTGGATGGCCTGGCTTTCGCGCAAGGACTGGGCAAATTCAGGCGTATCGGCGAGGTACAAATAACCAAAGCTTTGCAGCAGCAGATGCGGGACATCTGGATCACCGCCCATAAAGTTGCGAAACCCTTTGACGAAATCGGCACCAAAGCGCGAGATCTGGATATTCAGCGGATTGGAAAATTGTTGCCGGATGCAGGAATTCGTATGGCTTGTCGAAGCGAATTCATAGGTGGGGTCGCGTTCGACCACCAGAATACGGCCCTCAAAACCCGCCGTTTGGGTCAGCCACCATGCGATCGAGGAGCCATAAATCGCCCCTCCAACAATCACCACGTCATAGCTTTTGTGTGCAGCGTTACCCATTTGACCCTCTTGATTCTACACCGTTTCCTAGACCCGTCTAACGCGACGACGTGACCAGCGTAAAGCTCTGTGAAAGGGGCTAAGGATCAAAAGGCTGACGCAACGCCAGTTCGACCATAAAGAGCCGGTCTTGACCATAAAACATGTCGTCTCCGACGAAGTAGGTTGGCGACCCGAATACGGAGCGGGCAATTGCTTCTTTGGTATTTGCATCATGTTGGGCTTGCACCTCATCGTGTGTCGCAGCGCTTAGCAAGGTCGTAGCGTCAAGGCCGGTGTCTTGGGCCAACCGATGCAGCGTTTCGGCATCTGCAAGGTCGGCGTCATCGCGCCAATGGGCTTGCAAAATAGCGCGGCTCAGCGCTCCGGCGTCTGCTCCGGCGGCAATGATCGCGCCATTGGCCAGCGCCAGAGGATTGTCGTGATAGGTGGGCCGGTGGCGCAGCATGGGCAGGGCGCGAATTTGCGCCCAACGCACCATCTCGCGGCCAAAGAAATATTCGATATGGGCTTTGCTGCGCTCTTTGAACCCTTTTCCGCCCGCCGCGGCCATTACCGGTGCAAAATCAAACGGCCTGTGAATGATCGTTGCCCCGGTCCTGGCCGCGATCTGCTCCAACTCCCACGCGCCAAGGTATGCATAAGCCGAATGGGCAGAGTAAAAATATTCAATGGTGTTTGGCGCTTGCATCGATGTTCCTTTCGATTTGGCGTCATCTAATCAGGCGCGATTGCCAAACGAAAGGGGCATTGACTTCGTGCGGCGCTGCTTCAAGTCTAAGCTGCGGCTGCTACAGGCAGTTCAGGAGGCAAACGCAAGTGACGGAACGCCAGGAGATCGAGGATCTGATTGCGCGTGTGGCCCATAAGGATCGCGCGGCTTTTGAGGTGCTTTACGATCGGGTCAGCGCGAAACTTTTTGGTGTCTGTCTGCGTGTCTTGTCCAAGCGGGCAGCGGCCGAGGACGCGATGCAGGACACTTTTGTCAAGATCTGGAACAATGCGGACCGCTATCGTGCCAACGGGTTGTCTCCGATGACATGGTTGATCACAATTGCCCGGAATACCGCAATAGACAGGCTGCGCGCCCGTAAGAAGGGCCAGCAGGATATCGACACACCGGGGCTGAACCTGATCGCGCCCGGCCCCTCGCCAGAGCAGGCGGCGATTGCCGCATCAGAAGCGGTAAGGCTGAACGATTGTCTTGATACCCTGGCGGAGGATCGCGGGGCCGCCATTCGGGGGGCCTATCTTGAGGGGCTGACCTATGCAGATCTTGCCGCGAAGTTCGATGTGCCGCTGAACACCATGCGCACTTGGTTGCGCCGGGGGCTGATCGCATTGCGCGACTGTATGCGCGTATGAGCGAAGAGGATTTCACCCCGCGCGACGCAGAAGATGCAATGGCTGCCGAATATGTGCTGGGCCTTGCAACGGGTGATGTATTGGCAGAGGCGCAAGCCCTTGCGGCCCATGATGCGGCTTTTGCGCAACGTGTGGCTGTCTGGCAGGAACGTATGGTGCAGTTGACCGATTCAATTGATCCGGTGGCCCCGCCAAAGAAGCTTAAGCGGATGTTGCTAAAATCCCTGTTCCCCCGTGTTTCGGTGCCATTGATGCAACGGCTGTGGGTTTGGCAGGGGATCGCCTTGGCCGCTTTGGTTCTGGCGGCTTATCTAGCCACACCGCTGTTACAGCCCAACGAGTTGGACGTGCCACGCGACGTCTATGCCACACAAATGAGCAGCCCGGATTTTGACCTTCAGGTCATCGCGGTTGTGGATACAAGAAACAGCATCGCCCTGCGCCGTCTTGCCGGGCAGGCTCCTGCGGATCGCGTGCTTGAGCTTTGGGCCATCCTGCCTGATCAGGCCCCGATATCTTTGGGTGTATTGCCAGAAGCGGAATCCGCGCGGTTCCCATTGCCGCAGGCGCTAGCGGAGCAGATAGCAACAATCACGCTGGCCATTACGGATGAACCGCTTGGCGGTGCGCCGGGTGGTGTCCCAAGTGGTGGCATCAGGGCCGCAGGCGAGATCAGCGCTCTTTGACAGCTGCATCAAACGTCCCAACCGTCACAAGCCATGTCGTTTTCGATGTTGAGCGGGGCGGCGGTCCGGTCCATGCTGCGGGTATGAAAACACCCCTGATCGACAACTTGCAATACGCCAATTTCTCGCCGAAGATCTTTGAGCAGATGCGGGCAGGGGGCGTGGACGCGGTGCATGTTACCATCGCCTATCACGAGAGTTTCCGTGAAATGGTGCTGAACCTTGAACGCTGGAACCGTTGGTTCGAGGATCATCCCGATCTGATCTTCAAAGGCACCACGGCGGCTGATGTCCGCCTTGCCCAAGAAACCGGACGCACCGCCATTTTCTTTGGTTTTCAGAACCCCAGTCCGATTGAGGATGACATCGGCTTGGTCGAAATCTGCCATCAACTTGGCATTCGTTTCATGCAGTTAACCTATAATAACCAAAGCCTTCTGGCGACGGGCTGTTACGAGGCGGACGATATGGGCCTGACCCGCATGGGGCGCGTCGTTGTTGCCGAAATGAATCGCGTCGGCATGGTTATCGACATGAGCCATTCTGGCGAACGCTCCACCTTGGAAGCCATCGATTATTCCAACCGCCCCATCGCCATCACCCACGCCAATCCACATTGGTGGCATGCCGCCCTGCGCAACAAATCCGACGAGGTGCTCAAAGCCCTGACGGATGCCGGTGGCATGCTGGGTTTCTCAGTTTATCCGCACCATCTGGCGGGTGGGTCGGACTGCACGTTAGAAGGGTTCTGCACGATGGTCGCTGAAGCGGCCGCGCGCTACGGGGCTGGAAACCTCGGGATTGGCACTGACCTTTGTCAGGACCAGCCTGACAGCATTGTCGAATGGATGCGTGTCGGGCGCTGGACCAAGGGGATCGACTATGGCGAAGGATCTGCCAGCAATGCGGGGTTTCCCGCCATGCCCGTCTGGTTCAATGACAATCGCGATTTTGGAAATATTCGCAGCGGCTTAACCGCCACTGGAATGAGCGATGATGAGGTCGATGGGATCATGGGCGGCAACTGGTTGCGGTTCTATGAAGCCGGATTTGGCCCGCTATGAAGGATGAGGTGATCCCGCCACAGACTGCGCTGCGTGCGCCGGACGAGGTGATGCGCCTGTCACGGATGGGCGCAATGTTTCCCACGCGGCTGTCGTTTCTGCGCAGCCTGATGCGCCGGTTGGCCGCTGAGAAAGTCACTGTGACCCGCCCTGTCTGGGAGATGTGCGACGCCGGTTTTGGTCATGCCGTCTATACCCTCGAGCTTGGTGGTTACACTTATTCCCTTGTTGCTGTTTCGACCGATCTACCGCCCGACATGCGGACGGATCGCGTGATCGCAACCGCTTGGGACAGCGCCTATGTGCTTTATGATGGCGTGCCCGACGCTGATGAAATTGCTCGTATCACTGCCGCCGCCCCGCAACAGGAGGCCGCCCGTTTTACAGAACGCGACCTGATCCTGAGCAGGGCCAACAAGTCCGTACGCTTGTTCGCCCATGTGGTTGAAGCCCTCCGGTCAAGTCATCAACCCGATGCCGACATGGTGCGCGATGTCGGTTATCTGATGCGGACAACAGCGGTCTATGGCAATGGCAAGTTCGGCATCGCTGACCGTAATCTGATCCATACACGTCCCGGCCTTGAGGGGCCATTTGCTGCTGAAATGCTGACGGTCTGGCTGATCCGCCACTTCACCCACGATCTGGTGGAACATGTGGGGCAGGGCGTGCTGGATGTGGGGTTGAAACGGCATCTGGGAATTGGAAATTCCACGGGTCTGGGCATGGCGCCTTTTCTGGTGAACCACCCTGTTTTGCTGAACAACTGGATGATAGCGCGGGAAACGGCGCTGGCACGTGTCCGCGCAGTTGATGTGGTGACGCAAGCGCAACAATCGCGCCTGCGTGCGCTGGCGATAAGGGCCGCACAGCATCTGGCCGAATGGACCGTGCCGGATGCAGAACACCAATCCCGTATCAACCGGCTGCGCAAGGACTGGGATGCACTACGCCAGACATTTGATTTTAGCGTACCCAACGCGCTGGATGCGGTGATGCGCAGCGTGTCGCGGAACAGCGCTGATATTCAAGAACTTACCGCCGCCATGCTGATCGAACCCTTTGGCGATCTGGTGGACGGTCTGGCCGATTGCATGGCCGACCCTACGGATGGTTATGCGCTGCCGGTCCGCGACACAGGCGCATTGCGGGAAGCGATCGAAAAAGATTTCGCATGGGCGCTGATCCCTGACTACGCGGACCCCGAAAGCTGTGGCCAGTTCTGGTATGTCTCGGAAGCGAAGCACGAACCCCGCCTTGGCCTGCGGTTTCACGAAGCCGGCGCCGACCTTGAAAGTCCCCTTGATATTGGCCGCCGCATCAAGGCCCTTTACGCAGACCTGCCTGCTGCATCGACGAAGGTTTCCGCCCTGCTTGAAACCCTTCCCGGGCACGCGCTGGCGGTGGCCCGTGTTCAGACATCCCTTTCCAGACCCTATGCCGAAATCCGCGACAACTTGATCGCAACCACCTGCCTGCCCATCGACATGCTGCGCTGCAAACTGTCCTTCTTCGGGGCGTCAAAGTTCGATCCCAAATCCGACCGGTGGACGCGTATTACCCTGTGCCAGGGGGCGCCACTGGCTGATGATCTGGCTGCGGATCCGGACGACTGGTGGCTGCCGGTGTTTGCGCCATGATGTGTTCGGCAAACGAAGTGATGACACTGGCGGCGAAAGCTGCACGCGGGGCCGGTGCCCCGCCTGCGCAGGCGACGGATTTTGGCATTGCTGCCCTGCGGCATTTGCAGGCCGGCCGGGATGTGCAAAACTTGAACGACGCGTTAACGCTGCTGCCTGACGGACCGGTTCTGCAGCTTCCGCTTGCGCTGTTGCAGATGATCGAAAACGCGGCAGGGGATAGTGCGACGGGTGGGTTCGGACAGGCAGCTCGTAGTGATCTCGCGCTGAGTTATCTTGATGCGCAACCCTATGAGACAAAAGTGGAAACCGTTGATGGAAAAGTACAGGTGACGCTTTTCCTTGCCCAAGCCAAGGGCGCACCCGTTACCTCCCGCGTGCGCCTTCCCGACACCCTTGCCGCCACATTCCTAAGGTACGCCGCCCGTCTCCTTGTTCCTGAATCCGAAGCCTCCCGCCTGTTGGGTGCGGGTGCCGGCCTGACTGACAACGATTAAGTGCCGCGCCGTTTCGCCCGCACCGTCGGATCCGCTTGTGTCGGGTCTTCGGGCCAGGGGTGGCGCGGATAGCGTCCGCGCATGTCTTTGCGTACATCCGCATAAGAACTGGCCCAGAACCCTGGCAAATCCATCGTCACCTGCACGGGGCGTTGGCCGGGTGACAGCAGCGTGATTTTCAAGGGTTGCCCCGCGACCTGCGGATGCTGGGTGACGCCAAAGAGTTCCTGCAAACGCACGGTGATGTGAGGGGCTTCGCCGTCATAATCAATCGGAACTCTGCGGCCCAGCGGAGTCACAAAATGCGCAGGCGCAGCGCGGTCCAACTCCTGTTGCTGATCCCAATCCAGACGGGACCTGAGGGCTGGCAAGAGGTCAAACTCTTTCCACTGTCCTGCAGTGCGCACTCCTTCCAGATGCGGCAACAACCAATCTTCCAATGTGTGTATCAAGGCGTTTTCGTTAAAATCCGGAAACCCGTTCGGCATCAATCGGACACGTGCAAGAAATCGCGCGGCGGGCGGGGCAGGGTTCAGCCCCAATTGCCGCACACCATCCAGCATGGCGCGGGCCACAGCGCCCTTTGACGCATCAGACCATGTGCGATCATCCAGAACCAGCGCACCAAAGCGTTCTTGCCTGCGCGTCATGACCCGCCCGTCGCGGCGCGACCACAAGCAAACATCATGCCAGCCGATCTGGTCGCTATAAAGGTCGCGCAGCTCGGCCTCGCTTAACCTAGCGGCCTGGCGGACCTTGGCTTCGCGCGGATCACCGTCGAGGTCTGTTGCGACGATCAGACGTTCACCCGCCATGGGGTCGCCGTCAGCCAGCAACGCACCCTTGCCACCAGACAAAACATAGCGCGGCGCATCGCCTTTGCGGCGCAACCCGATCCTGTCTGGATAAGCCAGCGCGGCCAAGGGACCGATGGTATCGGGACCACCCGTATTATGCCCGCGCTGCAATCGTTTGGCCTCTTGGCGGATACGGGCTATGGTGGGGGCATGGGCATCAGCACGGGTCTGGCGGCCTTCGATCACATCCATCCGCAGGGAAAGATCCACACCGGCGCCGCTCAGGGGATCACGTTCAGCCAGCAGTGCGGCGAGTGTGGCGCCGCGTGCGCCGCCATGCCCGACCATATGTGCAAGACGCGGATGCAACGGCAAA
Organism: Sulfitobacter sp.; assembly: GCA_049794055.1. GTDB lineage: Bacteria > Pseudomonadota > Alphaproteobacteria > Rhodobacterales > Rhodobacteraceae > Sulfitobacter. The sequence goes on along the minus strand of JBARCL010000060.1, from coordinate 98,508 downwards.
CGAGACAGGGCACGGCCATGCGCGGTGATCCGCCCCGCTCCATCCAGAGCGCCAAGCATGTGCAAGACGGATCGTGCCTCGGAAAGTCTGCCTTCGTGCGGCGGGGTCACGAATATCAGTTCGGACGCATCCGCCCCCCAGACGGCCAGTTCCAAGGCAAAGCCGCTCAGGTCTCCGACCTCGATCTCTGTCGGCGGAAAGGCCGCTAGCGCTCCTTCCTCGCCTTTGGTCCACAGCTTGTAAGCCACCCCCGTCGACATCCGCCCCGCGCGACCTGCACGTTGTGTCGCTTCGGCGCGGCTGACCTTTTCGGTAACAAGCTGTGACATGCCTGAGGCGGGATTGAACCGTGCCCGCCGCGCCCGGCCCGCGTCGATGACAATCCGAATGCCTTCAATGGTCAGCGACGTTTCCGCGATGGCTGTGGCCAGCACCACCTTGCGGCCTCTGGTCGCGGGGGCGATGGCCGCGCGTTGTGCCTTGAAATCCATGGCACCGAACAGCGGGGCCAACACGCAATCCTCGGGAAGATAGGGGTTCAACAGGTTTTCGACACGCCGGATTTCGCCCTCACCGGGCAAAAAGACAAGCGCCGAACCGGGGGACCGCTCCAGTGCTGTTAACACCAGATCGGCAGTTGCCTGTTCAAGCTTTTGCTTTCCGACAGGTTTTTCCAGCCAGACAGGTGTTACGTCAAAGCTGCGCCCTTCCGAGGTGACCACCGGTGCCGCGATCAGATCCGCCACCGGTTCCGCATCCAAGGTGGCAGACATCACCACCAACATCAGATCATCGCGCAGGGCGTCAGACACCTCAAGACACAAGGCAAGGCCCAAATCCGCATTGAGCGAACGTTCGTGGAATTCGTCAAAAATCACCGCGCCGACGCCTGGCAAATCAGGATCGGCTTGCAGCATCCGCGTCAAAATACCTTCGGTTACAACCTCTATACGCGTTTTCTTGCTGATTGCTGATGCCCCGCGCACACGGTAGCCGACAGTTTCGCCAACTTTTTCGTCGCGGGTCTGTGCCATTCGTTCCGCAGCAGCACGGGCGGCAAGCCGACGCGGTTCCAGCATCAGGATACGGCCGGTTGTAAGGTCGGCATCAAGCATCGCCAAGGGCACGCGGGTGGTCTTGCCGGCGCCGGGGGGCGCTTGCAGGACAACACGTTTGTGGCTGCGCAGGGCGGCAATCACCTGCGGCAGGACGGCATCAATGGGCAGGGTATCAGACATGGAGACGTTATCGGGCAAAGCATGGTAAAGGCCAAGAGGCTTGGGTCTGGACAAATGCCTGATGGCCCGCGAAAGATGCGCTATGGATACCAAGGATATAGCACAGCGTGTCAGCGCAGGGGAACGGCGGGCTTTGGCACGTGCCATTACGCTGGTTGAATCAGGCCGCGACGATCATCGTACGCTGGCGGCGCAGTTGCTGGCGGGTTTGCCGCAAGACCGCCAAGCGCTGCGCATCGGATTGTCAGGCACACCGGGGGTGGGCAAATCAACATTCATTGAAAGCTTTGGCATGATGTTGATCCGTCAGGGGCTGCGGGTGGCTGTGCTGGCGGTTGACCCGTCTTCGTCGCGCTCGGGCGGCTCTATTCTGGGGGATAAAACGCGGATGGACTTGTTGAGCCGCGAGGCGAATGCCTTTATCCGCCCGTCTCCCAGCCAGACCCATCTGGGCGGCGTCGCACGACGCAGCCGCGAGGCGGTGCGCCTGTGCGAGGCGGCCGGGTTTGACGTGGTGCTGATCGAAACCGTGGGGGTCGGACAGTCCGAAACAGTAGTCGCTGAAATGTCGGACCTGTTTTTGTTGCTGTTGGCACCTGCCGGCGGGGACGAATTGCAGGGCGTGAAACGCGGCATCATGGAAATGGCCGATATCATTCTGGTGAACAAGGCCGATGGCGATCTGAAACCGGCAGCGGTTCGCACCCAGGCGGATTATGCCGGCGCACTGCGTTTGCTGCGCAAACGCCCGCAAGACCCCGACGGGTATCCCTGTGCAATGGCTGTTTCTGCCTTGCAAGAGAACGGGTTAGAGGAGGCGTGGGCCAAGATGCAAGCGCTGGTGGACTGGCGGCGTGCAGAAGGCCATTGGGAAAAGACGCGGGCAGCGCAGGCGCGGTACTGGTTTGAGGAAGATGTGAAGCAGCGGTTGCTGGCGCAGCTGCAAGGGGCAAAGGCGCGGGCGGCACTGGCTGCATTAAGCGACAAGGTTGCGGCAGGGGATGCGGACCCGTCGGCGGCAGCGCAGGCTTTTGTCGAAGGTCTGGCGCGGTAACGATTGGACGCGGAAACTTTAAAAGCATCCGACCGTTTCCTTGAAAGAAAACGATCACCCCGCCTTTGGGTGCGCCCGATTGTAGACTTCCATCAGGCGGGCAGTGTCCACGGCTGTATAGGCCTGTGTCGTGGACAAGGACGCATGCCCCAGCAATTCCTGAATCGCCCTTAGATCACCCCCGGCATCCAGCAGATGTGTCGCAAAGCTGTGACGCATCGCGTGGGGGGTGGCCGTTGCGGGCAGGCCCAGTTGCATCCGCGCATCTGCCATAACCTTGGCAATGGAACGGGCCGATAATGCCCCCCCCCGAATGGCGCGAAACAACGGGGCGTCAGGTTCTGCTGGGTGCGGACAAATACGGATATAAGCATCCACCGCTTCCCGCGCGGCAGGCAAAACCGGCACCACACGCTCTTTGCCACCCTTGCCGATAATCCGCAGATTGTCGGCCAAGGGTGCATCCCGCGCCAGCAGCCCCAAGGCCTCCGAAATCCGAAGCCCGCAACCCCAAAGCAGTGTCAGCACCGCAACATCACGGGCCGAAACCCAAGGCCGGTCCGACTGGATTTCGACGCAGTCAATCATCGCCTTCGCGGCATCTATCGCCAAGGGACGCGGCAACTTCTTTTGGTATTTCGGGGCGCGGGTTGACAGAACAGCGGTGGGTTCAAAACCTTCGCGCTCGGCCAGCCAGCGGTAAAAAGCCTTAACAGCAGAAAGTTTGCGCGCCATCGAACGTGGCCCCACATCTGGCCCGCGTGTGCGCGACATCCATGCCCGCATATCGGTAATGGCGATTTGCGCCAATGCCCCCAACCCCTGAGACTGCGCCTTATAGGCGGTCATGAATGATAGGAAATCGGCAACATCGCCTTGATAGGCCGTGATGGTATTTTCGGCGGCGCCTTTCAGCGCACGTTGATGTTCGAGCCATGTTTGCAACGCGTCACGCGCGGCGGGGCTGATCAGCCCGATGTCTGCTGCGTTTTCGGCGCGGCTCAAGACAGCCAGCGGCGCATGGCGCGTTCCAAAACACCGGCGAAAAAGGTCAGCAGATCGGTGCCTTGCTGTGGGCCGAACATATGCGGATCTTCGGACCCCAGAACCAAAAGGCCTGGCAAACGTCCCGCGCCGAAGTCAAGCTTGAGGCAGGCCTCGGAGCGGACCCAGTCGGCTTTGCCGTCATAGATCTGCTCTGATCCGTCTTGTACACCGCGCAAAGTCACCTGCCGTGCAATACCGCCACGCCCGTGGGTGAGGTAGTCGTCAATGAAACCGGGCTCTGCCACGTTTAACACTTCGCCAAGGCGCTGCACCGCCGGATCACTGTCGTTTTGCACGGACTCCAGCACCAGCTTTACCGCATCGACACGCAGGATATCGGCCACTTCGCCGCCCAAATCACGCAAGAAGGTTTCGAATTCGATCGGGTCAAGCATCCGCAGGATGGCGCGGTGGATCTGGTTGGTGCCGGCGAGGTTTTCATAAGCCGCCGCGATCACGCTGCGGTGGGTGTCTTCCAGTCGATCCAACCGCGCCTCAAGGCGCTCCATCGCAATGCCGCGCAGATCGACAATATTTCCGCCCATCGCCTTTTCGTTCGCTGCAATAAGCGCCTGCATGACGTCACTGTCATCCAGAATAACATCGGGTTTTGAAATGATCGCCTCGCGCAGGGCATCATTTATCTTGGGATTGCTGCTCATATCAGTCTCATGCTGTTTGGGGGTTCTTACCATGGCTTTGGTTGCGGGTCTGCCCCCGATCTAAGAAAATTCGACAGGCGTTGCGAATTTGCGTGTTCGGACGGGAACCGAATGGCCTTGTCGGGGGTTGAACGGAGAACGCCATAACGGCGTCTCCAGCCAAGCCGGACGTGCAGGCCCGGCGGTAAACCAATGATCGGCACCTATCTTGAATATGCAGAATATTTCCGTTGATCTCTGGGCGGCTAATTCACAGCAGGACATTGCATCCCTGGACGTCTGGTTAGACGTGGTGGCCTTGCGTATGGCTGATGCGGCGGCACGGGGGGTGCAAATCCTGATGTTGCCAGAGTTTGCTTGTGCGCAATGGCTCAGCTTTGCGCCGGAAGACCTGCCTGCGAGCGCGCATTTGAACTGGTTGGCCGACCTTGCTCCGGCGGCGTTGGAAGCCCTCAAAGGACTTGCCGCCATCTATGGCGTCGCGATTTTGCCGGGCACATTCCCCGTGGCGGGTGCGGATACCGCCGGAGAGGCGGGATATTTCAACCGCGGGTATTTCCTTACGCCCGAAGGCGAGGTCTATTTCCAGGATAAAATGTCCCTGACACCGCTTGAGCAACAGGGTGCAGGAGGCAAGACGTTGCACGGGATGTCGATCAACGTGCTGACGTGGCGCGGACTGCGCATCGCCATGCCGATCTGTCTGGATACCGAATATAATGCGCTTTGGGCAAGGTTGGGGCAGCTTGATCTTGATCTCGTGCTGATTGCCGCCAAAACGGATATGATTACGGGGTACTCCCGCGTGTTCGTTTGTGCGCATGCACGCGCGATCGAACTGCAAACGGTGGTCTGCGTCGTCGGCGCGGTGGGTGCGCCGCTTACACCTTGGGCGCAGGATACCGGCGTGGGCGGCGCCGCTGTGTTTCTGCCCTGCGACATCGCTGTGAGTGCGGACGGGGTTTGGGGCGCATTGCTGCCGCAGGTGGCGCAGTCGGGTCTAGACATTGCCCTACATGCCACAGCCATCCCCGTTGGAGCCGTGCGTCATATTCGTACGGGCGGCGCCGAGGCAGAACTCAGGCCCGCGTCATGGAGCGCGGACCATCTGCTTGTCAATGAGGGGGCCTTGCAGGCCGGTTAAAACCCAAAGACTAAAGGATGTTCTGACCGGTCTTGGCCCAGTCCTTCATAAACTGGTCAAGGCCCGCCTGCGTAAGCGGATGTGTCGCCAGTTTCTTGATCACCTCTGGCGGGGCCGTCATTACGTCGGCACCGATCAGGGCGCAGTCCTGAACATGGGCGACGGACCGGATAGAGGCAGCAAGAATATTCGTTTCAAAGCCATAGTTGTCATAGATCGTGCGGATGTCCTGAATAAGGTCCATGCCGTCAACGTTGATGTCATCCAGGCGTCCGATGAAGGGCGAAATGAATGTCGCGCCCGCCTTTGCCGCAAGCAACGCCTGATTGGCAGAGAAACACAAGGTCACATTGACCATGCGGCCTTCGCCGGACAGGGTCTTGCATGCCTTAAGGCCATCCCATGTCAGGGGCAGTTTGATGGCGATGTTATCGGCAATCTCGGCCAGCTTGCGGCCTTCGGCGATCATCGCGTCGGCTTCCATGGCAACAACTTCGGCGCTGACGGGGCCGGAAACGATGGAGCAGATTTCCTTGGTCACTTCCATGATGTCGCGACCGGATTTCAGGATCAGTGACGGGTTGGTTGTAACCCCGTCGACCATGCCAAGATCGTTCAGTTCGGCAATGGCGTCGATTTCAGCAGTATCTACAAAGAATTTCATGTGCGGTCCTTGCGGTTGGAGGGGGATGCATTGATCTTGGGTCTAGCGTAAGCCACGCGGACCTGAAACCCTCTTTTGTAGCGATGGAGCCCCTGTGAGCAGCCCTGAATTCTTTAACCACGGTGAACTGGTTGCGGTGATGAGTACGCAACCCCTTGGCCGTGCGCTGGATTACAAAGCACCCGAGGGTGGCTGCCGGATGGGGGCGTTTGTTGAGGTGCCACTGGGGCCACGCAAGGTGTTGGGTGTGGTCTGGGGGCCAGGCAAGGGTGATTACGATCTGGCAAAAATCCGCCATGTGATCCGGGTGCTGGATGCCGCGCCTATGCGCGACGAGATGCGCAGCTTTCTGGAGCGTGCAGCCGCCTATACGTTGACGCCGATGCCTGCGATGTTGCGGCTTGCCACACGGGCACCGGGTTTGGGTGATCCGCCCTCGATGCGCAAAGTCTACCGGTGCGGGACGGCGGAACCGAACAAGATGACGGATGCCCGCCGCAGGGTGCTTGAGACATTGGATGAATATGGCGATCTGTCGTTCACGCTGAAAGAACTGGCAGAAATGGCGGGTGTAACCGCGTCTGTGGTGAAAGGGTTGGTGGCACAAGAGGCCGTGCGCGAAGAGGAATCACCGCGCGATGTGCCGTTCCTGCGCATGGATCCCGAATTGCCGGGTAAGGCATTGACCGAGGATCAGGCCGCGGCAGCTGAGGTCATGGCCGAGGGCGTGCGGGCAGGTAAATATGGCACGACCTTGCTGCGCGGTGTGACGGGATCGGGCAAGACCGAAGTCTATCTGGAAGCTGTCGCGGCGACTCTGCGGGCGGGACGTCAGGCGCTGGTGCTCTTGCCCGAGATTGCCCTCACAGAACAGTTTCTGGAGCGCGTGCAAGAAAGGTTCGGTGCGAAGCCTGCCGAGTGGCACTCAGGTGCAACGATGACCGAACGCCGCCGCATATGGCGCATGGTTGGTCAGGGCCAATGCCAAGTGGTGATAGGGGCGCGTTCTGCGTTGTTCCTCCCCTATCAAAATCTGGGTCTGATCGTTGTAGATGAAGAGCATGACAGTTCTTACAAACAAGAAGAGGGCGTGTTGTACAATGCCCGCGATATGGCTGTTTTGCGGGCGGCGATCTGCGGCGCGCAGGTGGTACTGGCCAGCGCCACACCGTCACTTGAATCCTGGGCAAATGTGGAGGCAGGCAAGTATCGCCGGCTTGATCTGACCTCGCGGTTCGGCCCAGCGGTAATGCCTGAAATGGGCGCGATTGATATGCGCGCTGAAGGGTTGGCCAGCGACAAGTGGGTGTCACCCACCCTACAGGCGGAAGTCAACAAGCGGCTGGAGAAGGGTGAACAGGCGATGCTGTTCATCAACCGTCGTGGCTATGCTCCGATTACCCTGTGTCGGGCTTGCGGGCACCAGATCGGCTGTGACGATTGTGACGCACGTATGGTGGAGCACCGTTTCTTGAAGCGGCTCGTGTGCCATCAGTGCGGCGAAAGCAAACCGATGCCGGAGGCCTGTCCAAACTGTGAAGCGGTCGGAAAGCTGGCACCGGTGGGCCCGGGGGTCGAGCGGCTGGGCGAAGAGGCCGCGGCGCTCTGGCCGGACGCGCGGATCGCGACGCTGAGCTCGGATATGTACGGATCGGCGCGGGCCTTGAAGGCCGAAATCGCGGGCATTGCTGCAGGGGCGGCAGATATCGTAATCGGTACGCAGCTGGTGGCCAAAGGCCATAACTTTCCCAACCTTACCCTCGTTGGCGTCATTGACGCCGACCTCGGGCTGATGGGATCGGACTTGCGGGCTGCTGAACGGACTTTTCAGCTGATGCGACAGGTTGCGGGGCGTGCGGGGCGGGCGGAAGCGCCGGGGGCGGCTTTGTTGCAGACCTATCAGCCGGAGCATCCTGTCATCCGCGCCATTCTGGCGGGCGACGAAGAAAGGTTCTGGGCGGCGGAGGCAGCTGAGCGCAAGCAGGCTGGTGTGCCGCCTTACGGTCGAATGGCCGGGATTATCCTGTCAGGGCCGGATGTTGCGGCCGTGTTTGATGCGGGGAACCTGCTGGCACGACAGGATGGGGCGCTTAGGCGGATCGGGGCGCAGGTTTATGGGCCGGCACCGGCGCCGATTGCGCGGGTGCGGGGGCGGCATCGGGTAAGGTTACTGGTAAAAGCAGAAAAATCAGCGCCCTTGCAGGAAGCCTTGGCGCAATGGGTGTCGCAAGTGAGGTTGAAGGGAGATTTGCGGCTGGCTGTCGATATTGACCCGCAGAGTTTTTACTAAGGGCGAAGGCGCAGCATTCTGCCGAGCCGGAGGCACCTGCCGTGGGGGCGGACAGTATTTAAGGCCAAAAAGAGGGGGCAGTTGGCGCGGCGCCTTGAGGGGGGCGAAGCGTAGCGCGGGGACGGGGATAGGCGGTTTTCCATATCGTCTTTCCTGTGGGAGGGGCGTATGGGTGGGGCATGACACAGTATATCACGCTTGAGGATGCGAAATCCCTCCCGTTCTGGCGCAGGCCTGTCTCGCTGTTGATCCTGATGGCGCTGGCCATGCCGATTGCCTTTAACACTTGGGCGGCATTACTGAATAACTTTGTCATAGAGGTTGCGAATTTTGACGGGGCGGACATCGGGCTTTTGCATACGGTGCGCGAGATACCGGGGTTTCTGGCCGTTGGGGTGATTGCGATCATCCTTTTTGTACGTGAGCAGGTATTGGGGATGGTGGCGCTTATCCTGTTAGGGGTGGCGACGGCGCTGACGGCGTGGTTTCCCTCGATGGGGGGCATTCTGACGCTGACCATGCTGAGTTCGATCGGGTTTCATTATTACGAGACCGTGAACCAGTCGCTGCAACTGCAATGGCTCAAGATAGAGGACGCCCCGCGCATGCTGGGATGGTTGATGGCGGTCGGGTCGTTTGCGACATTGATTGCCTATCTGGCAATCATGGCGCTGTGGGACACGCTGAACCTGTCATATAATGTCGTCTATATGGTAGGGGGCGGGGTGACGGTGCTTATTGCGATGTTTGCGATGCTGGCCTATCCGCAGTTCGAGGCCCCGACGCCCCAGCACAAGACAATGATCCTGCGCCGCCGCTACTGGCTGTATTACGCGTTGCAATTCATGGGCGGCGCGCGGCGGCAGATTTTCATGGTTTTTGCCGGCTTCATGATGGTCGAGAAATTCGGCTATGATGTGCATGAGATCACCACCTTGTATCTGATCAACCTGGTCGCAAATATCCTGTTTGCACCGATGTTGGGCCGCGCTGTGGGATATTTTGGCGAGCGGCGCACCTTGGGGTTCGAATACATCGGGCTGATCCTTGTGTTTCTCAGCTATGGCGGGGTGTATTATCTGGGTTGGGGCGTTGCGGTTGCGGCGACTTTATATGTGCTGGACCATTTGTTCTTTGGATTGGCCATGGCGCAAAAGACCTATTTTCAGAAGATTGCCGATCCTGCGGATATCGCACCAACGGCGGCGGTGGCCTTTACCATCAACCATATCGCGGCGGTGTTCCTGCCTGTCGGACTGGGATTGTTGTGGCTGATTTCGCCTGCGGCAGTGTTTTTTCTGGCTGCGGGGATGGCCGGGGTTTCTTTTGCGTTGGCGTTGTTGATCCCACGCCATCCGACCCGCGGTAACGAGACTGTTTTCAGTTCGCCAGTTCCTCAGGCAGCCGAATAACATGACGCCGGGCCGCTTTCTGAGCGGCGGTACCATGGGACATGTGGTGCGGATGACCGCGACAGGGGCCATGGGGATCACTTTTGTGTTTCTGGTAGATGCGGCCAATCTGTTTTGGGTCAGCCAGTTGGGCGATCCGCAACTGGTGGCGGCAATCGGGTACGCCTACGCGGTGCAGTTCTTTTCGGTTTCCATCGCCGTTGGGCTGATGATCGCGGCCACGGCCGTGATTTCACGCAGCATCGGGATGGGCCTGCGGGATCAGGCGCGGCGGCAGGCGGGCGCGGGCGTGATAATTTCGGCCAGCATCCTTGCTGTTGTAATCACCTTGATCGTTGGATTTCGACAGCAACTGGTGGGGTTTGCTGGGGCCGAGGGGGAGACTGCGCGGTTGGCGGCGCGTTACCTTGCGATTACCATTCCCTCCTTGCTTCCCATGTCCGCAGCGCTTGTCTTCTCCGGCACGTTACGGGCCGATGGATATGGAGCCAAAGCGATGTTCATCACCCTGTTGTCGGGTGTGGTGTTGATGTTGATTGATCCGGTGTTGATCTTCTGGCTGGGTTGGGGGCTGGACGGGGCGGCGATCGGATTGGTGCTGTTCCGGTTTTGCTTATTGGGCTTTGCCGTGTTTTTCGCCGTGATTCAGATGAAGCTTGTGGACCGGCCCACGCGCCAGACGCTGGGCAATGTTGCCGGACCGTTTATGGCAGTGGCCGGGCCGGCGATTGCGACCCAGATGTCGACGCCAGCGGGGAATTACCTGCTGACCATTGTGATGTCAGAATATGGGGACGCGGCGATGGCGGCCTGGGCTGTGATCGGCCGGCTAACGGTTGTTGTTTTTGGTGGGGTGTTTGCCTTGTCCGGTGCGATTGGCGGCATCTTCGGGCAGAACTTTGGGGCGGGGCAAATGGACCGTGTGCGCAGCACCTACCGTGATGCGTTGATATTCTGCTTTATCTATACGCTTGTCGCTTGGGCGCTGATGCGCATGGTGACACCCTATGTCATTGCGGGTTTTGGCCTGACTGGTGTCGGGGTTGAGGTGTTGGAGGCCTTTACCTTGGTCGGCGTGGGTGGGTTTGTGTTTATCGGCGCGCTGTTTGTTTCCAATGCAGCGTTCAACAATCTGGGGCGGGCGTCGCGCTCGACTTTGGTCAACTGGATCAAGGACGGGGTGCTTAGCTATCCTGCGGCGGCGGCGCTGACAGGCGTATTTGGCGCAACCGGCGTGATTTATGGACAGGCGCTGGCAGGAGGTGTGATGGGGGTGATCGCCGCAACTTGGGGCTGGTTTTATGTAAAAGGGTTGCGCGTCCCTGAACGGCAGGCCCTTGACCCTGTCCCGCCACGCGCCTACCCGAACCCAGACAAACACCGGAGAAGACCATGACCACATTCACCGCACTCACCACCCTTGAAGGACGCGATGCCGCCTATGCGCTGGGCGAGGCGATGGAGCGGCTGATGCCCGAACCCACCGGGGTTGGTGTCTTTGAGATGGAAGACGGGTCCGGCCTGTGGGAAGTCGGTGGTTATTTCGAAGATACGCCGGATGACACCGCATTGGCGGTTCTGGCAGCGGCGATGGGGGCGAAATCCTTTGTGGTGTCGGAACTGCCAGAAACCGACTGGGTGGCCCATGTGCGCCGCGAACTGGCTCCGGTCCAGGCGGGGCGGTTCTTTGTTTATGGTTCACATGATGCGGATAAGGTGCCGGAGGATTGCGAACCTTTGTTGATCGAGGCGGCTATGGCATTCGGCACCGGTCATCACGGTACGACACTGGGGTGTTTGCGGGCGCTGGACCGGTTGGCGACAGACGGGTTTGCGGGCAAGAATGTCGTCGACGTGGGTTGCGGCACTGCGGTTCTGGCAATGGCGGCGGCGCGGATCTGGCCCGAAACGGTGTTGGCCAGCGATATTGACGAGGTCGCCGTGGAGGTTGCTGAGGCAAACGTGGTTGCCAATGGGCTGGTGGGGCAGGTGATCTGTGTCGAGGCTGCGGGCTTTGATCATACGGACCTTGCAGCGGCGGCGCCGTTTGATCTTGTCTTTGCCAATATCCTCAAAGGGCCGTTGATTGCTTTGGCACCGGATATGGCCGCGGCGTTGCAACCGGCCGGATATGCGATTCTCTCCGGTATTTTGAACGAACAGGCAGACGAGGTGATTGCCGTTTATGCACGATCCGGCGTCAATCTGATCCACAGGGAAAGCATTGTTGACTGGACGACGCTTACGCTCCAAAAAATGACCTAAATTGAGGGGCTTTTAAGGTCTATTTGAGGCAGTTGCCCAGATTTCGCCACATTCTTTGGTTAATACTTTCTCAACAACGGTGGGGGCCGATTGTTAGATGAAAGACTGCTATCATGGTTGAGACACACGATGACTTTGTTCAACGCCTGAGCACGCTCGGACGTAAACATAAGAAAATGACACATGGCTACACCACCAAGGTAGGCAAGGACGGCCTGCTTACTGTTCAGCCCAAGCGGCGGACCGAAAAGGGTGGCGGCGCACTTAAACTGGTGGCGCTGGCGGTGGTTGGGCTGATTGCGTTCAAAGCCTTTGCGCTTGTGGCTGTCGGTCCTGTTACCTACAACGAGCGTCTGGCCAAGCTTGAAGCCGGCACAGTGATCGAAAGGGTTGGTGCCAAGGCGCTTGCCATCGATCCCGTGACCGAAGTGATTGCCGGTTCCGTGGTCCCGTCCAAACGCTAATAAATCTGCCGGGCACCGTGCCTGTGGTGATCTGGAACCATCAAAGGGTCCGCTTTCCGTAAAGCAAATAAGCCGCGCTTCTGAGGATCAGAGCGCGGCTTATTTCATTTTAAATTTCGAATGAACCGGAGCACTTGTGGTAGGGTGCGGCAGAGAGGCTCTGCCGCAGTCCTATTTAGCGAAAGAAGCTAGGCTGCGCCACGGCGTCGATGTCGCCACGGACAAGACCGATATCTTCCAGCTCGCGGTCTGTCAGGGATGACAAAGCGCTGCGTGTGACGCGGGCATCGTTCCAGGCCACAACGGCGGCGATGCTACGGGTGATGAAGGATGAAACGGCTGATGTGGAGCCGTATGCGGTGCGGGATGTGTCGAAAGCTGCCATGTGAGCCGTCCTTATGTGAATAGTTATGCCGATTTCTTCAGCGGTATGGGGAGCAGATAGGGGGTAAGTTTGAAACCCACAACTCCTGTGGCTGCATGTGTGATCTGCGTTTTTTGCATAGGTCGAATGGTGCGTTGTTCCTTGATGAATTGAGGCAAAACTATGGCAGGGATGATGTCGCTTTTGGCGCTGGAAAGGGCGAAAAGTGCCTCTAATGGTTTAATGGCGACAAATGACATGTCGCATTTGTCGATCTCGTACAAAAGCTTGGCGAATGTTCGCGTTTCGTGCTAATGCATCAAAAAAGCAACAAAATGACTGAGAGCAGGGTAAAGATGCGCATAATCGGCATTGATCCGGGGTTACGCAACCTTGGCTGGGGCGTTATTGACGTGGTTGGCAACCGTCTGACCCACGTGGCGAACGGGGTCTGTCAGTCACAGGGCGATGCACCGCTGGCCCAAAGACTGCTGGATCTGCATGTTCAACTGACGCAGGTTTTTGCCATTTACAAACCGGTCTCAGCGGCGATTGAACAGACATTTGTGAATAAGGACGGGGCGGGCACGCTGAAGCTGGGGCAGGCGCGGGGCATTGCGATGCTGGTGCCTGCACAGGCGGGGCTTCCGGTAGGAGAATATGCGCCGAACAAAATCAAAAAGACCGTTGTGGGGGCGGGCCATGCAGACAAACATCAGGTGGCCCATATGGTTAAGGTACAATTGCCCGGTGCCGTGTTGAATGGGCCGGATGCGACAGATGCTTTGGCGATTGCCATCTGTCACGCGCATCATGGCGGGGCAAGTTCTTTGGCAGCGGCAGTGGCGAGGGCAACAGCATGATAGGTAAAATCACTGGACGGATCGAATATCGCGCGGCGGACCACCTGCTGATCGACGTGCGCGGCGTCGGGTATCTGGTTTATTGCTCGGACCGCACGATGGCTGCCTTGCCCGGCGTGGGTGAGGTGACGGCGCTTTATACCGATCTGGTGGTGCGCGAGGATCTGATGCAGCTTTTCGGGTTTCAGACGTTGGTCGAAAAGGAATGGCATCGTTTGTTGACCTCGGTGCAGGGCATCGGGGCCAAAGCGTCCCTGGCGATTCTCGGGGCGCTTGGTCCTGACGGGGTAAGCCGCGCGATTGCCTTGGGCGACTGGACTGCGGTGAAGGCGGCCAAAGGTGTCGGGCCGAAGATCGCGCAACGGGTGGTGCTGGATTTGAAAGACAAGGCGCCAAGCGTTATGGCGATGTCCGGCACTTTGGTTGAGGCACAGGGTGAGGTCGCAGCGGAGGTGCTGGAGCCGATCCTGCCGAAGAAACACTCCTATCCGGCCCATGCTTCAGCACAGTCCGAAACCTTGTCGGCGCTGGGCAATCTGGGCTACAGCCCGGGTGATGCGGCGGGCGCTGTCGCGCAGGCTGCCGGCGAAATGGAAGGGGCGGCGACGCCTGATCTGATCCGCGCCGCGTTGAAACTTCTGGCCCCCAAGGGTTAGGGTGCGCTTCTCAAGCCCTGACGGGTTTTTTTCGCTTAAAGGACCAAAGTGACCGAAATTGATCCCACCGTGCGGCCCGAGCCGATGCCGGAAGACTTTGACCGTGCATTGCGTCCGCAACTGTTGTCCGAATTTGTCGGGCAGGCCGAGGCGCGTTCGAATTTGGCGGTGTTCATCCAGTCTGCCAGACAGCGTGGCGAGGCGATGGACCACACGTTGTTTCATGGCCCGCCGGGACTGGGCAAGACAACCTTGGCGCAGATCATGTCGCGGGAATTGGGGGTGGGGTTTCGCATGACCTCGGGACCGGTACTGGCCAAGGCGGGCGATCTGGCGGCGATCCTGACCAATCTGGAAGCGCGGGACGTCCTTTTCATCGACGAAATCCACCGGCTAAATCCGGCGGTGGAAGAAGTGCTTTATCCTGCGCTGGAGGATTTCGAGCTGGATCTGGTGATCGGCGAGGGACCTGCGGCGCGTACCGTGCGGATTGAATTGCAGCCTTTTACCCTGGTCGGGGCGACGACGCGGATGGGCCTGTTGACGACCCCCCTGAGGGACCGGTTCGGGATACCCACAAGGTTACAGTTTTATACCGAGGACGAGTTGTTCATCATCGTGGACCGCAACGCCCGCAAATTGGGGGCGCCCGCGGACGAGGGGGGGGCGCGCGAGATTGCCAAACGGGCAAGAGGCACGCCACGGATAGCCGGCCGGTTGCTGCGCCGTGTGGTGGATTTTGCGGTTGTTGAAGGCAACGGGCGCGTGACACGGGAGCTGGCGGATATGGCATTGACCCGGCTTGGTGTCGATCATCTGGGACTTGATGGGGCAGACCGGCGCTATTTAAGACTGATTGCCGAGAACTATCAGGGGGGGCCAGTGGGGATTGAAACCATGTCGGCGGCGCTGAGCGAGAGCCGGGATGCTTTGGAAGAGGTGATCGAGCCGTTTCTGCTGCAGCAAGGGTTGATCCAGCGTACCCCGCGCGGGCGGATGCTGGCGCAGAAGGCCTGGACGCATTTGGGGATGACGCCACCAAAATCGCAGAGCGATTTGTTCGGATGATCTGGCGGGATTGAGTTTAAGGGCAAGATGAAGATGGACGTTGCGCAGGTTGAAGGTATGTTTACCCGCCCGGATGGCAGTTTTGCTTTTGCGCGTTGGGGGCGGCCGATCTGTCCGGTGGTGTTCGGGGTAGATGATGCGACGCTTGGCGTTGTGAAGGGGGCGATTGAAGCGACCTGCGATTTGGCGGGTCACGAGATGGGCGAGATGGATGCGGAGTTGGGATCAAACCTGATGATGTTCTTTTTCAAGGACTGGGCCGAATTGCTGGAGGTGCCGGGGATGGTCCGTTTGGTGCCGGACCTGGGCCCGTTGGTGGCGCGGCTGCAGGATGTCGATGCCAACCAGTACCGGTTTTTCAGATTTGATGGTCGGGGGGCGATCAAGGCCTGTTTTGTCTTCTTGCGAATGGACCGGTATTTGAATGAGGTGCCTGCGCAGACGCTGGCGTTGAGCCAGATTGTACAGTCGATGTTGCTATGGTCGGAAGGCGCGTTTCAGGAGCGCTCGCCCTTGATGGTGGCGGGAGAGGCAACAATGTTGCGCCCGGATATCGCAGCATTGATCCGCGCGGCTTATGATCCGGTATTGCCGATTGCGGCGCAGGATGCCAGCCATGCGCTGCGATTGGCGGCAAGGTTGCAGGCCCATATCGAGGCCGACCAATGAGCCGTTCCTTTCCTGTGCGCGTTTTCTACGAAGACACCGATATGGCCGGTATCGTCTATTACGCCAATTACCTGAAGTACATCGAGCGGGCGCGTTCGGATATTGTTGAACAACTGGGCGTCGACCAGAAAGCCATGCGGGAGGAAGACATTGTTTTTGTGATTACACGGGTTGAGGCGGATTACCTTGGTTCTGCTCGGTTCGGCGACCGTCTGGAGGTGCGCACGACGCATCATGCCAAAGGCGCGGTGCGCTGGATGTTTGATCAGGACGTGCTGCGCGGCGGGGATGTGATCTTTCGCGCCAAGGTGACTGCGGTTTGCATGACAACCGCCGGAAAACCCACCCGCCTGCCAGCAAAACTCCGCTCAGTTCTGTCATCAAAGGCCGATTAGGGCCATTGTTCTGGCTTTCGCTCTTGTACTTCGCTAGTTTCTGCACAAATGAGCCTCGAAAATGGGGCCTTGAGGCAGTAGCTGCGCAAGCGGTGTATAAGAAGAGCAGGTATCATGGAAGCAGAGACGCTGGCATTAGCGCAGGAGATTGATTTCTCTATGTGGGGGTTGTTCGCGCGGGCGACGTTCACGGTGAAACTTGTGATGATCATCTTGATCCTCGCGTCCTTCTGGTCCTGGTCGATCATCATTCAGAAAACGATTCAGTTCCGCAAAGCACGGGCAGGCAACGATGCGTTTGATCATGCGTTCTGGTCCGGTAAGCCGCTGGACGGACTGTACGAACAGCTCGGGGCGGACCCGGACGGGGCATCGGAGAAGGTTTTTGCGTCGGGGATGACGGAATGGCGTCGTTCGCACCGCGAGGACGGCGGGCTGATCCCCGGTGCCACTGCACGGATCGACCGCAGTATGGATGTGGCTATTTCCAAGGAAGCGGACCGTTTGCAAAAGGGGCTGACGGTATTGGCGACCGTCGGATCATCAGCGCCCTTTATCGGATTGTTCGGGACTGTGATCGGTATCATGAATGCCTTTATCGAGATTGCGGAGCAGCAGAATACCAACCTTGCCGTCGTGGCCCCTGGCATTGCAGAGGCGCTGTTGGCGACGGGGCTGGGGCTGTTGGCGGCGATCCCGGCGGTTATCTTTTACAACAAGCTGAACGCGGACAGCGAGCGGATCATTGGCAATCACGAAGCCTTTGCAGATGAGTTCGCAACAATCCTCAGCCGCCAGTTGGACGCCTGAACCATGGGCGCGGGTGCGATCAAAAAACAGGGTGGCGGCGGGCGTGGGCGGCGCAGGAGCCGTGCACAACCGATGTCCGACATCAACGTTACGCCTTTTGTGGATGTGATGTTGGTATTGCTGATTATCTTTATGGTTGCTGCCCCTCTTCTGACGGTAGGGGTGCCGGTTGAACTGCCCAAAACGGCGGCGGGTGCCTTGCCAACCGAACAAGAAGAACCACTGACTGTCACGGTAACAGCAGATGGAGAAATCCAGATCCAGACCACGCCTGTCGAACGTGGGCAACTTGTCACGCGTCTGCGCGGCATCGCGGCCGAACGGGCCAGCGACCGGGTATTTCTGCGAGCCGACGGGGCGGTCCCCTATGCGGCAGTGATGGAAGTTATGGGCGCGTTGAATGCGGGCGGATTTTCCAACATTGGCCTTGTGACAGACATCGGCGGGCCGGCGCTGGACGGCAGCGACCCGACGGGAAACTGATCCGTGCATACCGGTCAATACATCTCTGGGGCAGGGCATTTGGGGCTGATTGCCTGGCTGCTGCTCGGCGGGCTGTTTACGGATAGGCCAGAGCCGTTCGAGATGACAGAAGTTTCGGTGATTTCGGGGGCGGATTTTGACGCGATGATCGCCGCGCAGCAAGCGCCCCAATCAACGACTGAAGTGGCGCAACCTGCTACGCCCGATGTCAGTGCCGATGCGCCGGATGTCAGCAGCACCCCTGATGCGATAATTGAACAGCCAGCACCGGTGCAGGTTGATACCCCCCCGGATGACACGCTGCCGGAAGTGGCCGAGCCGTCACCGGAGACACCCGTTGACGAGCCGCCACCAGATCCGGCTGATCCCGTTGGCGACATCGCGGTTCTTGTCCCTGAAACCGCGCCTGAAGCGGCACCGCGTCCTGTGGAACGTGTCGCACCGGAGCCTGTCGCCCAGCCTGAGCCCGAAGCGCTGCCCGATCCCGAAACCCGTGAAGCCGTGGCACCGGATGCGGAAGGCGCGGCCGCTGAACAGGAACCCCAGGAAGCGGCCGCCCCGCAAGAGGCCGTGGCCGAGATCGTGACCGAGGCGACAAGTGCCCCGGCGGCATCCACACGCCCGCCGGGCAAACGGCCCGCTGCACCGGCGCGTGAGGTTGCAGAGGCTCCGACGGTTGAAACACCAAGACCGGCCGCGGAGACGCCGTCTACGGACAGCGGATCTGTGAACAACGACGATGTGCTTGCGGCACTTGCGGCCGCGCAGGAAGCCGTCGCCGCACCCAGCGGACCACCGCTGTCCGCGGGTGAAAAAGATGCACTGCGGGCGCAAATCGCAAAATGCTGGAACATCGGTTCGTTGTCGACCGAAGCCTTGGGTACGATCGTGATCATCGGCGTCAAGATGAACCGCGATGCCACACCGGTGAACGAAAGCATCCGCATGATCAGCGCGTCAGGCGGGTCTGACAGTTCTGCGCGGCGGGTCTATGACAGTGCGCGTCGCGCAATCATTCTGTGTGGATCGCGCGGTTACGACCTGCCGACCGATAAATTCGGCCAGTGGCAGAATATCGAGATGACATTTGACCCCAGCAAGATGGGGTTTTGAAGATGCACCCGCGTAAACATGGAGTATTAGGGGGCAAAGCGCATAGAATTCCCCTATGCGTCGTCTTCGGGAACCGACACAGTTGTGGCAAGTTATTCAGTGAAGCCCCAGGCCAATCCAAGAAGGATACACATCCAATGAAGCATTTGTTTTTGAGCCTTTCTGCGGCCCTTGGTTTGACCCTTGCAGGGGCCACGCTGTTTTCGAAACCTGCACAGGCCCAAGAGCCACTGCGGATTATTATTGACGAAGCCATCATCGAACCACTGCCTGTTGCTGTGCCTGCGTTTCAGGCGGAAAGCGCCGATGCCGGGCAGATGGCGGCCGATTTGGCCCGCGTTGTTGCTGCAGATTTGACCGGCACAGGGCTGTTTCGGGAAATTCCGGCGTCGGCCTATATCTCCACCATCAGCGATTTTAATGCTGCGGTGCAATTTGCCGACTGGAAGGCGATCAATGCGCAGGCGTTGGTCACAGGCGCGGTGAACGTGCAGGGCAATACGCTGAATGTGAAATTCCGCCTTTATGATGTGTTTTCCGGTGCGGAACTGGGCACCGGGCTGCAGTTCTCCGGCACCGTCGACGGCTGGCGACGCATAGCGCATAAAGTGTCGGATGCAGTCTATGCGCGGATCACCGGCGAAGGCCCCTATTTCGACAGCCGTGTCGTTTACGTTTCTGAAACCGGCCCCAAGGACAACCGGATGAAGCGTCTTGCGATCATGGACTATGACGGTGCAAACGTGCAGTACCTTACCGATTCTGGATCTATCGTGCTGGCACCACGGTTCTCCCCCTCGGGTGACCGGGTGCTTTATACCAGTTATGAAAGCGGATTTCCGCGTATCTACGTGCTCGATATCGGGTCGGTTTCGCGCCGCGTTCTGGAAAGCGCGGAAGGCACCATGAGCTTTGCGCCGCGGTTCTCTCCTTCTGGCCAGACTGTGGTGTTTTCCCTGACGCAAGGGGGGAATACCGACATCTATACAATGGATATCGCGTCTGGTCAGTCGCAGCGTCTGACCAATACACCCGCGATTGAGACTGCACCCAGCTATTCCCCCGACGGCAGCAGGATCGTGTTTGAAAGTGACCGTTCAGGAACGCAGCAACTATATGTCATGCCCGCAACTGGCGGTGAGGCGCAACGCATTTCCTTTGGCGAAGGGCGTTATGGCACGCCGGTTTGGTCGCCGCGCGGTGATCTGGTGGCTTTTACCAAACAGAACAAGGGCCGTTTTCACATTGGCGTGATGCGGTTGGACGGCTCACAGGAACGGCTGCTCACGGCATCGTTTCTGGACGAAGGTCCGACATGGGCCCCTAATGGCCGCGTGATCATGTTCGCTAGGGAAACCCAAGGTGCCGCAGGGTCGTCCACGCTATATTCGGTAGATATCTCGGGTCGCAACCTGCGCCCCGTCAGTACACCATCCGGCGGGTCGGATCCATCATGGTCACCCTTGCAAAAGTAGATCGAAAGCCGTGGGAACGAGGGAATTCCCACGTCGCTGAAAATATGTTACGCAAAACCCAATAAAATACGAGGCAGAGATACAATGAAAAAACTTCTGACTGGCGGGCTGCTGATTGCGGTTCTTACCGTGGGTGCTTGCACCAATCCAAACCGTTTTGGCGCCGACGGTGCCGGTGCGGGGGGGGCTGTAGGGGCCGGTACAAACGGCGGCATCATCCCGGGAAGTGCAAATGATCCGACATCGACCGCGTTCTTCCAGCAATCTGTTGGCGATCGTGTGTTGTTCGAAGTCGATCAATCAACCTTAACAGCGCTGGGCCGCTCCACGCTGGACGGTCAGGCCAACTGGCTGTTGACCAACAGCGACTATCAGGCCGTGATCGAAGGACATGCGGACGAACAGGGCACACGTGAATACAACCTTGCCTTGGGCGCGCGCCGCGCCAATGCCGCGCAGGAATATCTGCTGTCCAAAGGTGTGCCATCGTCACGTCTGCGGGTGATCAGCTATGGCAAGGAGCGCCCGATCGAAATTTGCTCGAACGAAGCCTGTTATGCCAAGAACCGTCGCGCTGTCACCGTCCTTGCCGGCGGTTTGAGCAGCTAACGGATAACCGTGACTTTGCCTAAACTAAGGACGATCAGAACGATGAGACTGCATTTTACAGCGACGCTGGTTCTGGGGCTGGTCTTTGCCCCGGCGATGCTTGTGGCGCAGGATGACCAGACTTTGGCGGATGTGCGTCAGGAGTTGACGATCCTTTACACTGAAGTGCAAAAACTGCGTCGCGAACTGTCGACCTCCGGCAGTGGCGAGGTGAATACCGGTGGCAACTCTGTGCTGGAACGTGTCGGCACGATGGAAAGTGAACTGCAGCGCCTGACGTCCAAAACCGAAGAACTGGAAAACCGGATCAACCGGATTGTAGCGGATGGCACAGCACGGATCGGGGATCTGGAATTCCGCTTGGTCGAGCTAGAAGGCGGCGATGTTTCCACCCTTGGCCAGACGACGACTTTGGGTGGCGCGGGCCAGACCAGCAGCGTCGCTCCGTTGACCGCACCCTCTACACCAACCCAATCGGCGTCTTTGGCGGTTGGGGAGGAGGCAGACTTCAGGCGGGCGCAGGAGGCGCTCGCCTCCGGTGACTTTCGCGCCGCCGCTGACTTCTTTGAGACCTTCAATCAGACCTATCCGGGTGGTCCGCTAGCCGCCGAAGCCGATCTGCGTCGCGGCGATGCGTTGGACAAATTGGGCGATACCCGCGAAGCGGCCCGCGCCTATCTGGCCAGTTTCAGCGCGGATCCACAGGGGGTGATGGCGCCGCAGGCCCTATACGAACTGGGCCGCAGCCTGGGGGCATTGGGCCAAACCCAAGAGGCCTGTGTCACCCTTGGAGAAGTCGCCGTCAGGTTTCCAGACAGCGCCGTCGTCATAAAAGCACAGGATCAACGCACCAATATCGGCTGCGGGTGAATTATGCCCGAAAGGCTGCCCGACTCTTTGGCCGAAGCGTTTCTGCCCCACCCGCCTCGGGCAATGGGGGTCGCGGTTTCTGGGGGCAGTGATTCAATGGCCTTGCTGCATCTGCTGCAAAAATTTTGTAGCCCCCGACAAATCCAGCTGCACGCTGTCACAGTGGATCATCGCCTGCGTCCCGAAGCGGCTGACGAAGCAGCACATGTGGCACAGGTTTGCGCAGATATGGGTGTGCCACATGATATACTGGTCTGGTCCGGCTGGGATCGCGCGGGAAATTTGCAGAACGCTGCCCGTCACGCCCGCTATGAAAAAATGGCAGGTTGGGCGCGGAGCTACGGGATTGATACGGTCGCGACGGGGCATACCGCTGATGATCAGGCAGAAACCGTGCTGATGCGGCTGGCCCGGCGTTCCGGTGTGGATGGACTTGCGGCGATCAGCCAGCGAAGCTTGCGCGATGGGATCACCTGGGTCCGCCCCTTGCTGCAAACCCGCCGTGAGGTGTTGCGTAGCTACCTGATCCGCCACGACATTGGCTGGACCGATGACCCCAGCAACGATGATGATCGGTATGACCGGATCAAGGCACGCAAAGCGTTGAAAGTACTGGCGCCGTTGGGAATCAACGCCGAAGCCTTGGGCGAGGTGGCTGAAAACATGGCAGCGGCACGCAAGGCGCTGGATTGGTACACGTTTCTGGCAGCGAAACATCTTGTCACTCTTGACGCGGGCGCGGTGCGGATGGACGAGGCCGAATTTAACCAGCAACCCGCTGAGATCCAGCGCCGTCTGATGGTCAAGGCGATCAATTGGGTCAGTGGCGGCTATTATTCACCGCGTCGGGGTGCCCTTGCCAATGTCAAGACGGCGCTGTCCAACGGGCAGGCGGCCACGGTGAATGGTTGCCAGATCAGGCGCATCGCATCGCGGATCTGGATCTTTCGGGAACATAATGCGGTGCGCAATTCCGATGTGGCGATTGCTGATATGTGGGATGGACGTTGGAAGTTGACGAAGCGGCAACCCGACGCCAATACATCGGAACTGCGCATCAGGGCGCTTGGCCCTGAGGGGCTTGAGCAATGTGCAAACTGGCGGCTCACGGGACGTCCGCATGTGATGTTGCAATCCACACCGGCAGTATGGCGGCGCGATGTTCTTGTCGCGGCTCCTTTGGCCGGCTGTGATGAAAACTGGCATGCCGAACTGCTCGAACACCCAGATACCTTTTTTGCGACACTATTATCGCATTGAACCTGACTGTATCCAGTCTATCTTATAGAGCAAGCTGCGCACGTTATGTGTTACGTGCGCCAAACGGTCCGCAGCATGACGCAGACCAAAAGTATTTAGGAGAATTCCTTTGGGAAATGTTCGCAATCTTGCGTTTTGGGTGGTTCTGATGCTGCTCGTCTTGGCGCTGTTCAATTTGTTCAGCGGCTCTAACGGAAATCTGCAAAGCAATGAAGTCAGCTATTCTGAATTTGTGAGTGCTGTCGAAAGCGGCGAAATCCGCAGTGCCACGCTGGACGGAGAGCAGGTGCGCTTTCGCAAAACCGATGGTTCCGACTATGTGGTGATCAAGCCTGCCGATGCAGAGGTCACCACGCTGTTGATCGACAATAATGTGCCGGTTCAGGCACGTCCCCAGCAGCAGTCGGGTTTTCAGACGTTTCTGATGTCGCTTCTGCCCATTGTCTTGTTGATCGGTGTCTGGATTTTCTTCATGAACCGGATGCAGGGCGGTGGTAAAGGCGGGGCCATGGGGTTTGGCAAGTCCAAGGCCAAGATGCTGACCGAAAAGCACGGGCGTGTAACCTTTGACGACGTGGCCGGCATTGACGAGGCAAAAGAAGAACTTGAGGAAATCGTGGAGTTCCTGCGCAACCCGCAGAAGTTCAGCCGTTTGGGCGGCAAGATCCCCAAAGGCGCTTTGCTTGAGGGTCCTCCCGGTACCGGTAAGACCCTTTTGGCACGGGCGATCGCGGGCGAAGCGGGTGTGCCGTTCTTCACGATATCCGGTTCCGATTTTGTCGAGATGTTTGTAGGTGTGGGTGCATCCCGTGTTCGTGACATGTTCGAACAGGCCAAGAAAAACGCCCCTTGTATTGTTTTTATCGATGAAATCGACGCGGTTGGCCGCTCGCGTGGGGCTGGATACGGCGGTGGTAACGACGAACGCGAACAGACGTTGAACCAATTGCTGGTCGAAATGGACGGGTTTGAGGCCAACGAAGGTGTGATCATCATCGCGGCCACCAACCGTAAGGATGTGCTCGATCCGGCCTTGTTGCGTCCAGGGCGGTTCGACCGTCAGGTTACCGTCGGTAATCCTGACATCAAAGGCCGCGAGAAAATCCTTGGCGTGCATGCCCGCAAGACACCGCTGGGCCCTGACGTCGACCTGCGCATCATTGCCCGCGGCACACCGGGTTTTTCGGGTGCCGATCTGGCCAACCTTGTGAATGAGGCCGCGCTCGGTGCTGCCCGCCTGGGCCGTCGTTTTGTGACGATGATTGATTTTGAATCCGCCAAGGACAAGATCATGATGGGGGCAGAACGGCGCTCCATGGTGATGACTGCTGCGCAAAAGGAAATGACGGCCTACCACGAAGCGGGTCATGCGCTGGTTGGTATACTGCTGCCGAAATGTGATCCGGTGTATAAAGCCACGATCATCCCGCGTGGCGGAGCATTGGGGATGGTGATGAGCCTGCCCGAAATGGACCGGCTCAACATGTTCAAGGACGAATGTCACCAGCGGCTGGCCATGACCATGGCAGGCAAGGCTGCGGAAATCCACAAATATGGCGAAGAAGCGGTGTCAAACGGCCCTGCGGGCGATATCCAACAGGCTTCGGCGCTGGCCCGGGCCATGGTTCTGCAGTGGGGCATGTCTGACAAGGTGGGCAATATCGACTATTCCGAAGCGGCCCAAGGGTATCAGGGCAGCACCGGTGGTTTTTCGGTTTCTGCCAACACCAAAGAGTTGGTGGAAAAGGAAGTGCAGAAGTTCATTCAGGACGGATATGAATGGGCGGTCAAGCTGATCAAGGAAAACGACGAAAAGTTTGAACGTCTGGCGCAGGGCCTGCTGGAATATGAAACCCTGACAGGCGGCGAAATCCAACGCGTTATGGACGGATTGCCACCTGTTGCCGAAAGCGACGACGATGATAGCGACAAAGGCGATACCCCAAGCCTGACAGCGATCCCAAAGGCAAAGGGCAAAAACAAAAAAGCACCGCCTGCCGATGGCGGGCTTGAGCCTGAACCCTCCACCTGATCAGCGCCGGTTTGACGCGATCAAAAAAATCATAAGGCCCTGCACCCGCGGGGCCTTTTCTTTTTGCCCTACGCTGATCATGGTGGCACCACCCAAAGGAGAGAGCCGATGCCCGAACTGATCCCCACCGATCACCACGCCAAAATCGTCTGGATGGGAAAAGTCCCGCAGGATCGCCCCAGCATCCGGTCCGAGCCGATTCAGGAAGCTTTTGCCAGTTATGCCGGCTTCGAGGGGGATTATCATGCCGGTCTGACACGCCTGTCCTGTGTGCGCGTGAAATCGCAACACCCCGAAGGAACGGAAATCCGCAACGTCCGGCAGTTCTCTATTGTGTCTGCTGAAGAACTGGCCGCAATCGCCGCTGTAATCGGTGTCGAAACGCTGGATCCGGTCCTGCTTGGCGCATCCATAGTGGTGGAAGGGATCGACGATTTCACCCATGTTCCGCCAAATTCGCGGCTTCAAGCGGCCAATGGCGCGACCATCGTTGTGGACATGCAAAACGGCCCTTGCAACTTTCCTGCCCGCGAAATTGAAAAAGAGGCCCCTGGCCACGGCAAGGGGTTCAAAGCGGCCGCCCAGAACCGGCGCGGTGTTTGTGCTTGGGTCGAACGGGAAGGCAGCTTAATGATTGGTGACATACTGCGCCTGCACATTCCGGGTCAACGCGCGTGGAAACATATTTAAGAGGATGCCGTTTCCGAAATGAAACCCTTCTGCGGCACTCTGCCGCGTCGGAGGGTGGAAATGTCGGAAAAGCAACCTCACTCTAGGGGGGTGCCCCTGTAAGACAAGCAAAACAACAGCGCCTAAGGGCAGGAGGGGATTCTCAGATGGCTTACAAAACCGACATCCAAATCGCACGTGAGGCGACGAAACGCCCGATCCAGGAGATTGGCGCAAAGCTTGGCATCGGCAGCGATGACTTGCTGCCCTATGGCCACGACAAGGCAAAAGTCAGCCAGTCGTTCATCAACTCGGTTCAGGACCGCGAAGACGGCAAACTGATCCTTGTCACGGCGATCAACCCGACCCCGGCTGGCGAAGGCAAAACCACAACAACCGTTGGTCTGGGCGATGGCCTGAACCGGATCGGCAAAAAGGCTGCCGTTTGTATCCGCGAGGCGTCGCTTGGACCAAACTTTGGCATGAAAGGCGGGGCCGCCGGCGGTGGCTATGCGCAGATCGTACCGATGGAAGAAATGAACCTGCACTTCACGGGTGACTTCCATGCGATCACCTCGGCGCATTCGTTGCTGAGCGCGATGATCGACAACCACATCTACTGGGGCAACGAGCTTGAGATCGACACCCGTCGCGTTGTATGGCGCCGCGTCGTCGACATGAACGACCGCGCCCTGCGCCAGATCACCACATCGCTGGGCGGTGTCGCCAACGGCTTCCCGCGTGAAGCGGGCTTTGACATCACCGTCGCCTCAGAAGTGATGGCGATCCTCTGTCTGGCAAAAGACCTTGCAGACCTACAAGAGCGTCTGGGTTCCATGATTGTCGCCTACCGTCGTGACAAGACACCTGTTTTTGCACGTGACATCAAAGCGCACGGCGCAATGACTGTCCTGCTTAAGGACGCGATGCAGCCGAACCTTGTTCAAACCTTGGAAAACAATCCGGCCTTCGTGCACGGCGGCCCCTTCGCGAATATCGCGCATGGCTGTAACTCTGTCATTGCGACAACAACAGCGTTGAAACTGGCGGACTATGTTGTCACCGAAGCGGGTTTTGGTGCTGATCTGGGCGCGGAAAAGTTCCTGAACATCAAATGTCGCAAAGCGGGCCTTGCGCCTTCTGCGGTTGTGGTTGTGGCCACGGTGCGTGCGATGAAGATGAACGGTGGCGTTGCCAAAGCCGATCTTGGGACTGAGAACGTCGATGCCGTAAAGAGCGGTTGTGCGAACCTAGGCCGTCACATCGAAAACATGAAATCCTTTGGCGTGCCTGTGGTTGTGGCGATCAACCACTTTGTCACCGACACGGATGCCGAAGTTCAGGCCGTTAAGGACTATGTGGCGACACAGGGTTCCGAAGCGGTTTTGTCGCGTCACTGGGAATTGGGTTCGGAAGGGTCTGCCGATCTGGCGACCAAAGTGGTCGAGACCATCGAAAAGAGCGAGGGTAACTTTGCCCCGATCTATCCAGATGAGATGTCTCTGGCGGACAAGATCAACACGATTGCGACCAGGATTTACCGTGCCGACAGCGCCCAGATGGATCAGAAGATCCGCAGCCAGCTGAAAGAATGGGAAGATCAGGGATATGGCAACCTGCCTGTCTGTATGGCGAAAACGCAATACAGCTTTACCACCGATCCCGAACGACGGGGCGCACCAACAGGTTTTGACATTCCGGTACGCGAAGTGCGTCTGAGCGCAGGTGCCGGTTTCGTGGTCGCCATCTGTGGAGAGATCATGACAATGCCGGGCCTGCCCCGGGTGCCATCTGCCGAAAGCATCGGTCTGAACGACGCAGGCGAAGTCGAAGGCTTGTTCTAAACACTATTGGTGGGGTTCACCCCACCCTACAGAATGATGTAGGGCGGGGGTCTTCCCCGCCTTACGTATTGATAAGGATTTGAAATGACTGCAAAGATTATCGACGGCAAAGAATTCGCCGCCCGTGTGCGTTCCAAGGTTGGCACGCATGTGACCCGCCTGAAGAACGATCATGGGATCACACCTGGTCTGGCTGTGGTGTTGGTCGGCGAAGACCCTGCATCTCAGGTTTATGTGCGCTCCAAAGGTAAGATGACTGTCGAAGTCGGGATGAAATCGGTGGAGCACAAGCTGGATGCGGACACCTCCGAAGCTGATCTACTGGCGGTGGTCGAGCAATTGAACAAGGATCCTGAAATTCATGGTATTCTGGTTCAGCTCCCGCTGCCCAAGCATCTGAACGAAGATCTGATTATCAATTCGATCTCGCCTGCCAAAGATGTGGACGGGTTTCATATTTCTAACGTCGGCCTGCTGGGTACGGGGCAAAAATCCATGGTGCCTTGTACGCCGTTGGGCTGTCTGATGATGTTGCGCGACCATCACGGGTCGATCTCCGGCATGAATGCCGTTGTCATTGGCCGCTCTAACATCGTCGGCAAACCGATGGCGCAGTTGCTGTTGAATGACAGCGCCACTGTCACGATTGCGCATTCACGCACCAAGGACCTTGCCGATGTTGTCCGCCGTGCGGACATCGTTGTCGCAGCTGTGGGCCGTCCCGAAATGGTGCCGGGTGACTGGATCAAGAAAGGCGCGACTGTCATTGATGTGGGCATCAACCGTCTGGATGCCCCCGAAAAAGGCGCGGGGAAAACCAAGCTGGTGGGCGATGTGCACTTTGAAAGTTGCGCACAACGTGCCGGTGCGATCACACCCGTGCCGGGTGGCGTTGGCCCGATGACCATTGCCTGTTTGCTGGCCAATACGGTCACGGCCTGCTGTCGTGCAAACGGGCTGGCAGAGCCCGAAGGGCTAACCGCCTAGGACCACCTGATACATCGTGCGGCCGGGGAGAAACGTAAAAGCTCCGGCCCCGATCAACGCGCCAAAGACCAGACCGTGCATGATCTTGCGATGGCGCTGCAGTTTTCCGGTACGGGCGGCGCGCACCGCGCTGAAAAGCAGCACCAAGACAAGGACCGACAGCAGATGTATCGGGCTGAACGGGCCGATCAGGCGGATCTCGAATATCCAGAAGCTGCTTAACGCTACCCCGCCCATCGATAAAACCCAACACCAGCCAAGGCCCCTATGCGCCGGTGTTCCACGCCGGATCGAGAAGATCGCGCAGGTAAGGGCCACGGCCAAAATCGCGAGTGCCGTATGAAGCTGAATTATCGGCGTAGCGTTGAGAAGGGGATGAAGCGTCACGGATATCGTTCCTTTTGTTGCGATGCCTTGGGCATTGCAGAGCAGGGTGCTACACCGCTAGCCAAATTACGTGAGCGGTGTGAGGACTGCGTGAATGGGCAAGATATTGACAGCGCTGCAACGCGCGCTTCGTGAAAAACAGGGGCTGACGATTCCGCTGGCAATCTGGGCGATGGCAACGCTGATCTGTGCCGTTGCGGGGCCATTCGGCACACTTGCCGCCTTGGGGCCATTTGAGAGGACCGCCTATTGGGCGTTGGTCGCCGGGGCCTCTGTCGGGATCACCATCCCCCTGACATGGATGAAATCCGCGCCCATGTCACAGCAGCTGTTTCTGTGGTCACTGTTCGTCGTGTTTTTGAGTGTGCTGATATGGGGGTTGAATGCGCTGGTGTTTGACGGTTGGCAGGATGCAGTGCAGCTTGGCCAACTGATGGTATACGTGGCGGTCGTGGTGGGCCTTGTGCATGGTGTCTTTATCCTGATTGATCTGGCACGCCCGGTGACAGGTAGACCAACAGCCGACGACCTTGACCCGCAAACCCGCTTTCTGCGCCGTTTGCCGTTGGCGGATCGTGGGCCGTTGGTTCGTATCGAAGCGCAGGATCATTACCTCAGGGTTGTCACCCAACGCGGTGCCGCGCTGATCCTGCTGCGCCTGAGCGAAGCAGTGGACGAATTGGGCAGTGCGGCAGGCCTGCAGGTGCACCGCTCGCATTGGGTGGCGCTGGATGCGGTCACGGCACACCGGCGTGAAAAGGGGCGTGACCTGTTGATCCTGTCAGACGGGGCTGAGGTGCCGGTCAGCCGCAGCAACCGTACGGCGGCGCAAGACGCAGGGCTTTTCTAGGTTCAGGTAGGAACGGGCACCATCGTTCCTTGCAGGATAGCGATCAGGGTCAGTTCACCGTCTGCTTCTGCATGCACTTCGGATGTGACCACGCATAGACGTTTGCCGGGTTTCACCACGCGGCCCGTGGCAATCAACCGGTCACCACGGGCCGGGGCCAGAAGGTTGATCTTGATTTCGGCGGTGACGACCTCTTGATCCAGCGGCAAGACGGTCAAGGCAGCATAACCGGCGGCTGAGTCGCCGATGGAAAAGGTCAGACCGGCATGGCCGAAGCCCTGTTGTTGACGGCTGCCGGGCAAGATCGGCGATGCGATGCGGATCAAACCGGCTTCAACCTCGATCAATTCGGCCCCTAGGGTCTGCATCATGCTTTGGGCGGAGAAGCTCTCGTAGATCCGGGCGCGGGAGGCAGGGGTCATTGGTCTGTCCTTGGCATTGGTATGGGAATGGCTGTCTTGCCGGTGAGCACGGCACAGGCTTCGGCCCTCATCAGGGGGCGAAACGCCTTGTCACATGTATTCAGCCCGCCTGTATAGGTACCATAGGCAGGCATGATCAGGCGGTCGCTGTCATAAAGGAACGCCGGTCGGGTTATCCTGCGGCCGCCCAATGCAAGGCTGGCCTTGGGGTGATAATGTCCTGACACCTCGCCGCTCGCACCGGCTTTGGCGATATGGCGAAAGGTGAGTGGTGCCATGGGAAGTTCGGCCAGATGACTGCCGCCCAGATCGACCGGCCCGGCATCATGGTTCCCCTCGATCCAAACCCAGCGCCGGCCCGCTTGCAGACGGGTGATCCAGAGCTTCTCTTCCTCGGGCAGCGCGCGGGCGGCGCCCAGATCATCAAAGCTGTCGCCAAGGCAAATCACCGTACGTGCATGGGTCAGGGACAGATCAGCGGCCAGACGGGTCAGCGTATCGCGGGTTTCATAAGGGGGCAGGGCCACGCCACCACGCCGCGCGATGCGTTCGGATTTACCCAGATGCAGGTCGCTGACACAAAGCAACTGTGCATCAGGCCACCACAGTGCACCGGTATTCAGTGCCTTGAGCGATGCGCCAGCGAGGGTGAAGTCATGTGCGTTCATCCTTTGTTCATGTTTGAATTTCAGCGCCTTGGCAAGAGGCGGTTATCGCGGTGCCCGCCAGCGCGGCTGGTCCGAGGATGCGGGTGTAATCTGTGCAAGGCCTGAGGCTTGCATCAGTCGAGCCGCCTCATTCGCCAACAGGCGCTCTTCTGCCAGACCTTTCACCGGCACACGGCCCATTTCCAAAAACAACGGGGCGGCGAGGGGCGTCACACGCGACAAGCGACGATGGTCAAAGCGTCCGCCGATCCGGTCCAACATTTCTTCGATGCGGCCAAAATCGACCAACCCGCGCAGCGCCTCTTCGCGGGTGATTTGCAACATCAGGTGGTCAGGATCGTATTTGTGTAGCGTATCATAGAGGATATCGCTGGAAAACGTCGCCTGACGCCCGGACTTGCGGGCCTGCGGACTGTTGCGTTCGATCAGCCCCGCAATGGTGGCAGAGGCGCGGAATGTGCGTTTCATCACGGCATTGCCTGCCAGCCAGATATCCAACCCGTCGTGTAGGGCGCTGGGGTCAAACAGCGGCGCGGGGTCGTCAACGGCGTCCAGCCCCCAGATCAAAGTCGCGTAGTCGGTGGCGACAAAACCGAGCGGTGACAACCCGAGTTCCTCCATCCGCTTGGTCAACAAAAGCCCCAGTGTCTGCATGCCGTTGCGCCCTGCGAACCCGTAAACGACCGTTTGTTCCCGCCCATCGTGGGGGAAGCTTTCGATCAGCAACCGGCCCGGCCGGGGGAGCTGGCTGACCTCGCGTTGCAGGTGTAGCCAATCAGCGGTATGCGTGGGGAGTTCGGGCCATTTTTCTTGAGTAAACATCTGCTGGACCCGTGCCGAGAGCTGGGTCGAGGTGGCAAATTTGGTCCCCGCAAACGTGGCGATTTTCGGTTTTTTGGCAGCATCGCGGCTGACTTCGACGGTCATTTCGCGCAGACCCTCGTATTTGACAATCTGACCGCCGATCAGAAAGGTATCGCCTTTGGTCAGTGTCGCGGCAAAGCCTTCTTCGATTTCGCCCAACGGTTTGCCGCCGCGGTTGCGGCGCATGCGAACTTTCAGGGTGTCCGTGTCTTGAATTGTGCCGATGTTCATCCGGATGTTTCTCGCCGCACGCGGATCGCGCAGTTGCCAACGCCCATCCGGCCTGCGCTGTAATCTTTGCCAACGGTCATAGGCCCGCAGCGCATAGCCCCCTGTCGCGCAGAAATCCAGACAGGCGTCAAAGTCGGCGCGGGAAAGTCGGCTGTAAGCGCCAACAGTCCGAAACTCGGCGTACAGCATGTCGGCGTCAAAAGGACCTGCGCAGGCGGTGATCATAATGTGCTGGCATAGAACGTCGCGTGGGCCGGGGCCGCGCGGATCACCATCCAGCTCTCCGGCAAGAACCGCATCCAGAGCGGCAACACACTCGACAACCTCGAAACGGTTGGCAGGCACCAGCAGCGCCTTGGACGGCGCGTTATACCTGTGGTTGGCGCGGCCAATGCGTTGTACCAGACGTTTCACGTTTTTGGGTGCTCCAATCTGGATCACGAGGTCAACGTCACCCCAGTCGATGCCCAGATCAAGCGATCCGGTGCAAACGATCGCCCGCAATTCACCGCGCACCATCGCCGCCTCGACACGGGTGCGCTGGTCGCGGTCAAGCGAGCCGTGGTGGATGCCGATGGGCAGGCTTTCGTCATTCGCAAGCCAAAGGTTGTGAAAGAAGATTTCGGCCTGCGCGCGGGTGTTGTGAAAGATCAGCGTGGTCTGATGGTGTTTGATTTGTTCCAGCACGGCGGGAATGGCATAGGCGGCGCCGCCGCCCGACCAGGGCGGCGCCTTATCAGTGCGCAACATCTGGATGTCGGGGGCGGGACCGGGATCGGCAAGCAGGATTTCGCAAGGATCGGGATGACGTGCCATCAGATGGGCGATGGCAGCGGGGTCTTCAACGGTGGCCGAAAGCCCGACGCGTTTGAGGTCGGGGCAAAGGGTTTGCAGCCGCGCCAGTGCCAACATCATCTGGTCACCACGTTTGCTTTCGGCCAGTGCGTGGATTTCGTCGATCACCACCCGCTTGAGGCTCTTGAACATAAGGTGCGCGTCGTCATAGCTGGTCAGCAGGGCAAGGCTTTCCGGTGTGGTCAGAAAGATATTAGGTGGATCGGCGCGTTGGCGTTTGCGCCGCGTTTGCGGCGTATCACCGGTGCGTTCGTCAATGCTGACAGGCAGACCCATTTCTGAAACCGGCGTGGTGAGGTTGCGTTTGATGTCAGCGGCAAGCGCCTTGAGCGGCGAGATATAAAGGGTATGCATGCCCTCATGTTTGCCGTCCGCGAGGTCGATCAACGTGGGGAGGAAACCGGACAACGTCTTGCCGCCGCCGGTGGGCGCGATCAGTAACAGGGACGGGGCATCCGCACGGTCCAGCAATTCTTGCTGGTGCGGATGGATGGACCAGCCTTTGGTTGCAAACCAGTCCTGGAATAATTGGGGAAGAACACGCATGGCATTCTAGATAGCATGCGAAGGGACGGGGGCCAGCCCCCGTCAGCAAAGCTGACTCCCCCGGAGTTTAGTGGCAAGATGAAACCTGGTTGCGCGGCTGCGGTGATCTTGCATCGACATCACTTGACGATGTGTTCGTCCTTTACAAACATATTGGCCCAAGCGCGGTCGATCAGTTCGGGTGACATTTGATAGGGGATGCCTTCGAATTCGCAGATCGCGATCATCTGGTCGATCAGAAAGATTGGCTGGTAGTTGGCATAGATGTTGTCGATGGTCGGAAATTTGACCTTGAGAAGGTGTACCAAGGTGGCTTCGTCCAGTGGCATGCCGCGTTTGCGGGCGACCATGGCAAAAATTTTCAGGAAATTTTCCTGGTTGGGGCCACCGATCTTTATCTTGAAGAAGATCCGGCGCAGGGCCGCTTGGTCGAAAATTTCATTCGGGTGGAAGTTGGTCGAAAAGATCACCAGTGTGTCGAAAGGCACCTCGAATTTTTCGCCCGATTGCAGGGCGAGGATATCCTTGGACTCTTCCAATGGCACGATCCAGCGGTTGACGATGCTTTGTGGCGGTTCTTTCTGGCGGCCAAGGTCGTCGACGATAAAGATGCCGCCGGTGGATTTCAGCTGCAGCGGAGCCTGATAGGTCTTGGCCGTGGGGTTATAGACCAGATCCAGCATCTCGGTGGTCAATTCGCCACCGGTGATGACAGTGGGGCGTTCGCAGCAGACATAGCGGGAGTCAAAGCGGGTGACACGGCGCAGGGCGTTCGGATCTTCGACGTTTTCGCCCGCTTTGGTATGCACAATCGGATCATAGACAGTGATCACCTGCGAGGCGTATTCAATGGCGAATGGGACATAAATCTTGTCGCCCAGGGCGTCACGAATGCCGTTTGAGATCGAGGACTTGCCGTTGCCGGGAGGGCCGTACATCAGGATCGAGCGTCCGGCGGACACGGCGGGACCGAGGTGATCAAGCAGGCTGTCGGGCAGGACCAGATGACCCATTGCACCGGTCAGCTGATCGCGGGTCACCTGAATGTTGCGGACTGACTGGCGTTTGACCTGTTCGCTGTAAACATCCAGCGGCACCGGCATCGGTCCGAAATATTCGGACTGCGCCAGGGCATCCAGTGCCCGCGCCTTGCCTGCATCGGTCAGCTGATACCCCATCTCATTGCCGTTGTTGGCGTTCAACGTACCTGTCGCTTCCAGCAGACGTTGGGTGCGGGCCATATCCACCAGCTCTTGCGTCACAGGGACCGGCAGGCACACGGCGGCGGCCAGTTCGCTGACCATCTCGACGTTTTTGCGAAAGATTGTCTTGAGTATGATGTCGCGCATCATCACAAGCGGAAGCTTCATCTCCTCCAGGCGCTTTGGGGGGGGCGGGGCCATGACGGTGTTGGTTTGCATGTTCATGGTGCGGCTCCGATGATCAGGGTTGCGCGAGGTATGCGGGACAAGTGTTGAAGATGGCGTTTACAGCTGTTTGCCCTGGATTTGCGTCATTTTTAGGGTGGGGCGACGGATCAGGTGCCATAGAATGCCCCGAGAAGAAGATAGAGAGCCAAAGCGGGCCCCAGCGCGAGGCCCATCGGGAATTTCTTGCCCTGCTCCCAGCTGCTCCAATGAGGCGCAAGGCGGCGCAGGGGCGTGTATTTGACACCCCTGTGCGCAATGGCGGCGGCCAAAAGCGTTGCCGCAAACAACGCCATCAGCAGACGCAAATCGCCAATTGCGATAAAGGGCGCTGCGGCCGCGGCGAATTTGGCATCCCCTGCGCCCATGGCCCCGGCAGCATTTAGAATGACGCCGACGAGCAGCACAATCACCAGCGCAGCGAGGCGCCACAGATAGGCGGTAAACGGCATCAGAAAGAAACCGATGATCAGAAAAACCAGCGCCAGCGCAATCACCGCCTGATTGGTAATCTTCATCTGGGCCATATCGGTAAACGCCACATAGAGGCAGATCGGTAGAACGAAAGGTAGGAACCAGATCGCATCTGCAGCATTGATCGCCATGGCCTCAACCGTTCTCGAGGGCACGAAGCGAACGCACTGCCTCTTCGAAATGTTGCGGATGCGTGTCGATGGCTTCACGCAGCAGACCTTTGCCGGTTTCCACATCACCCTGTTTCACCGCAGAGAGTGCCATGGTGTGTAACAGTTGCGCCCGTTCCGACTGGTCCATCGGGATCACCGGCAGAGTATAATCACGCTGTGCGGCACGGGCCAGAATAAGGTTGTTCTTGGCGGTAAACAATGCGCCGTCCTGACGGATCGCATCCGAGAACAGGCGTTCTGCCGCAGGGTAGTCGCCGCGCGTCAGCTTGGAGTAACCCCAGTTGTTCATAACCGAACCGGGCGTCGTCGTCAGGCCCACAGCGGTCTGATAAAAGCTGTCCGCTTTCTTCCATTCTTTGTTGCTGTCGGCGACAATCGCTTCAAGACGGTAACGTTTGAAGGTTTCGTGAGTCGGTGGTACGCCATCCAGCACGCGTTCTGCGCCCGCCCAATCGCCCGAGCGGATCAAGGCATCCGCCAGTTCAACACTGTCATCGGCGTTGGCTTCTGGCATTTCGGTGACTTTTTTCCAGACAGTGGCGCCTTCGGTGGTGCGTTTGGCACGTACCAGAGATGCGGCCAGACCGCGCTGATGATCAATGCGATCAGGGTCGGTCGTCGTGGCGCGCTGGAAATAGGTCACAGCCTCGTTCGGGTCGGCCACGGTCAGCATCACATCGGAAATATCGTTGCCATCAAGCGCATCTACGTCCTGAAAGGCACGTTCCACGGTGGCGTTTGCGTCTTTCTCACCACAGCCTGCAACTGCGGTAACCCCTGCGACGCAGAGGGCCAATAGGATAGGGTGGCGCATTTTAGCGTCCTTTTTACTGCTCTGCCTTAGGCCTTTGGGGCCACGACCACTATAGTGTCGAACTGATCAGGTAGTCGCCTGAGCCTCTTCGCACCAACTTATAATTATCGTCGTCAACCTCTAAACTATCAGGATTTTCAGATTTTGCGAGTGCTAAGCGCAAATTGTCACGGATTGCGTCACTTTCGCCATTGTCCATCGCATAGGCGCGGCGCAGGATTTGTTCGGCTTCGACCGTTTTGCCGCGTTCCATTAGAACAACACCCAGATTGTTCCAGACTTCAGGCTGTTCCGCGTCTTTTTTTATGGCC
This sequence comes from Sulfitobacter sp., assembly GCA_049794055.1. Classification (GTDB taxonomy): domain Bacteria; phylum Pseudomonadota; class Alphaproteobacteria; order Rhodobacterales; family Rhodobacteraceae; genus Sulfitobacter. The sequence continues at coordinate 62,079 of JBARCL010000060.1, read as the reverse complement.
GATCGCAATAGGCTTTCGGCCTGTCCCAGTCGGCCCAGGCCAAGGTTTGCACTGCCCAGCCCCGACAGAACTTCAACGTCCAAGCCGTGTTCCAGCGCGGCACGATTGAAGGATTTGATCGCCAGTTCATACTGCCCGGCGGCGATCAGGCGGTGACCCACTTCGATGCCATCCTGCGCGACGGCACGCTGGTTCACGCCGGGGGCGTAGACCTGTTCGCCAGCCGCGGAAAAGCCGCCCTGTGAACAGGCGGCTAATCCGAGTAACAAAAAGGAAGCCAGAGCGCCCGAAACGGGGCGCCCGAACGATAGCTGTCTTATTGCCCGGGTCCTCCCATATTACCCAGTTGCGTGATGCCATGCACCGATGGACCGACCAGAATGATAAGCAACGGTGGTACGGTTAACATCATAGTGGCAAGTGTCATCTTGGTTGGCAACTTGTTTGCGGCCTCTTCAGCGCGCATCACGCGTTTGTCGCGCATTTCAGCAGCATAGACCCGCAGGGCGTCCGATATTGATGTACCAAAGGCGGCTGATTGTACCAGCACAGTCACGAAAGACGACACGTCCTGCACGCCGCAGCGCTCGCCCATGTCGTTCAGAACCGTGACCTTGTCTTTACCGGCTTTCATTTCATAGGCGACAACTTCGAATTCTTCGGCGAGGGCCGCATAGGAAGCCTTCAGCTCTTTCGCGACACGCACGATACACTGATCAAGCGATTGGCCGGCTTCTACGCAGACCAGCATCATATCAAGGGAGTCCGGGAAACCGCTGGTGATTTCTTCCTTGCGGGCTTCGACGCGGCGGGTAATCCAGTATTTTGGCAAGTAATAGCCAATGCCGCCCGGACCGATGGTATAGAGCATTGTCTTTTGCGTGCTTAGACCTTCGCCGCCGCCCATAAAGTTGATATAGATAACACCGGCAAGCAGACCCAAAAGGCCGAGGGCCATCTGCGAAAAGTAGAACATTCGCACCGCGTCGCGACCTTGATAGCCGGCCTGGCGCAACTGAAGCTGGCGGGCAGAAAGTTCGGCCACGTCTTCGGGTTCAAGAAACTTGGCGAACTTTTGCAGCTGCTGGTTGCCGTCGGCCTGACGCAACTGAGCTTTGCCGTTACCGGAGTGCATCCCGCGATTGGAGGCACGTTTAAGTTTTTCCAGCGGATCTTCGGGCTGTTTGATCATCATAACAACGGTTAGCGCCACAAGGACAAGTCCCAACGCACCGATGATGATGATCAGACCCATCGGCCCTAACAGGGCGGTGATTTGATCATTCAAGGCTGTCAGCATTTTAAATACCCCCCGATTATACTTTGATGTCAGTAAGAACGCGCATGACGAACAGGTTGGCGCACAAGAAGATGCCGACAAGGAAACAGGCCGGTATGAACATCGGGTTATCCATGACCTCGTCGTAATAATGCGGGTCCGAAACGTTGATTACGATCAGTGCAACAATGGGAAACGCCGACAGAAACTTGCCCGACCATTTCGCTTCGGCAGTGATGGCCTTGACCCGGCGGAACAGGCGGAAGCGAGCACGGATCACCTTGGCCAGACCGGCCAGAATTTCAGCGAGGTTACCACCAGACTGCTGCTGGATTGTCACTGCAACCGCAAGAAAGCGCAAATCCTGCATATCCAGACGTTCGGCCATATCCTTGAGCGCCTCGCCCACATCACGACCATAGGCGGCCTCATCCGCGATCACACCGAATTCGGAGGCCAGGGGATCTTGCACCTCTTTGGCCACGATGGAAATCGCGCTGGTAAAGGGGTGGCCCACACGCAGACTGCGCACCATTAATTCGACCGCGTCGGGCAGTTGCTCTTCGATCATGCCCATGCGCTTGTTCGCCTTTGAAGATACCCAGAAATAGACGGCGCCGACGCCGATACCAACTGCCAGCAGGGCACGTATAGGCGCTTCGGTTTCGGTGCCGATGGTCAATCCCAGAAAGGCAACCACAGCCAAACCGCCCATCAGCATGATTAGCTGCTGCGGGCTAAAGGCGATTGCCGCACGTTGTGCCTTTTCCGACAGCAGGGAATACAGCGGAATCGACTTTGAATTCATGTGCTGTTCCATCTCCTTACGGAGTTTTTCCAACACTTCCTCGCGGCGGGTGCCTTTTTCCAGCATCTCAAGTCGCCGGTTTACACGGCTGTTCAGGCTGATGGATTTACCAAAAACCACAAGATACAGGCCTTCGACCAGCACCAGCACGCCGACAAAGATCAAGCCATAGATAATTGGTTCTGCACTCATTGCATTATTCCTTATTACGCCAGTGGCGCATCAATTTGATCACTGTGCCGCAACAGGTTCGTAAATAGACGATGGAAGATCGTAGCCCCACATCCGGAAACGCTCTGCATAGTGGCTGCGCACGCCGGTCGCGGTGAAATGACCAATAATTTTGTTATCGGGCGTTAGACCGACGCGCTGGTAGCGAAAGATTTCCTGCATCGAGATCACATCACCTTCCATCCCTGTGATTTCGGTGATCGACGTCATGCGGCGCGAGCCATCCTGAAGTCGCGAGGCCTGAACGATGAGATTCACAGCCGAAGAGATTTGCGAACGCACCGCCTTGAGCGGCATTTCGATACCGGCCATCGCGATCATGTTTTCCAGACGTGACACACCGTCCCGGGCCGAGTTGGCGTGGATTGTAGTCATTGATCCGTCGTGGCCGGTGTTCATGGCCTGCAACATGTCGATCACTTCCTCGCCGCGTGTTTCACCCACGATGATCCGATCCGGACGCATACGCAGGGCGTTCTTCAGGCAGTCGCGCGGGGATACTTCGCCTTTGCCTTCGACGTTGGGCGGGCGGCTTTCCATCCGGCCCACGTGGGTTTGTTGCAGTTGAAGTTCCGCGGTATCCTCAATTGTCAGAATCCGTTCGGCATTGTCGATGAAGGACGACAGGGCGTTTAGTGTGGTCGTCTTACCAGAGCCCGTACCTCCCGAAACGATGACATTCAGACGTGTGGCAACAGCGGCCTGAAGATAGGCGGCCATTTCCTCGGTAAAGGCACCGAAGTTTACCAGATCGTCAATCCCCAGCTTGTCCTTCTTGAACTTGCGGATGGAAACCAGTGACCCATCCACAGCAACCGGCGGTACCATGGCGTTAAAGCGTGAACCGTCTTGCAAACGGGCATCCACATAGGGGTTGCTTTCGTCTACGCGGCGGCCCACGGCCGATACGATCTTGTCGATTATGCGCAATAGGTGACGTTCATCTTTGAATGTCACGTCCGTCAATTGCAGCTTGCCGTCCCGTTCGACAAAGACCTGCTGTGGCCCGTTGACCAGAATATCGTTGACTGTCTCGTCTTTCAGTAATGTTTCAAGCGGGCCAAGACCGGTAACCTCGTCATATAGCTCCGAGTTGAGCGTCATGCGGTCTTCGCGGTTCAGAACGATGCTTTTTTCGGCCAGAATTTCGACGGCGATCTCGTTGATTTCTTGGCGCAGGTCGGCTTCTGTCGCATGTTCGAGCGCCGAGAGATTCAGGTTGTCCAGCAGTGCGCGGTGCAGTTCAAGCTTGATGTCGGACATTCGCTGCTTGCGCTTGACCTCTTTATCGACCGGTGCCGCCATAGCAGGTGCCAGCGCCTTGCGCATCGACGTCGTCGCCTTTGGGGTCTCGATAGATGTGACGTTGTCAATCACCTCAACCGGTTTTTTGACCCCGGCAGACGTACTTGGCTTTTTGTACTTGGAAAACATTTTGTTTCTTTCCGTCAGGGTTAAGCGGCTTCGGCCTGATCGTTTTTGAGGTCATGGATCGACGCGGCCAGCTTCATCAGCTCTTTGCGCAGAGGACTTTTGGGTGCGGAAGCGGCCAGCGGCATACCGTGGTCATTGGCCTGTGTGATCGGCTTGCCCCCGTCGGGCAGTTGCAAGTCGATCGAAATCGACAGCGATTCCGCCATGCGTTTGACACGGCCTTTGGCATTCAGGTCGGTAAACTTGGGCGCGCGGTTCAGCACATACCGCAACTTTTCAACCGGCAGCTCTTCGGATTGCAATGCGCGTTTGAAACGCAGCGTATTTTGTGCACAGCGCATGTCGAGCTCGATCGTCGCAAAATAGATATGCGACATGTTCAGAACCGTCTCTGACCACTGGACAAGGGTCGAGGGCATGTCGACTATTACATAGTCAAACTGGTTCCTGGCCATATCAAGCACCCGGGTCACGTCTTCGGCGGTGATCAGGTCAAGCGGCAGCATGTCGGTAGGAGCGGTCAATACCTGCAAGCGGTCTTCGTATGTCAGCAGTGCCTGACCAAAGATCTCCTCGTCCATGTTCTCGGTTTCAGACAACATTTCATAGACAACTTCGCGACGCGGCAGGTCAAGGAATGTAGCCACCGCACCAAATTGCAGATCTAGATCCAACAAGCAGACGGACGGCGGGTTTTTCTTGTCCACATTGGCCAGTTCCCAGGCGAGGTTCACAGCCATAGTGGTAGCCCCGGTACCCCCGGCAAGGCCATGCACCACAATCATCGCGCCGTCTTTACGGGCACCGGCCTTGAGTGTTGGCGCGCTTACCGGTTCGGCGGCAGGCGCGTCTTCTCCCTTTTTCGTCACGCGCTCAATGGCTTTAGCCAGTTCACCTTCGGGCAAAGGGTAGGGCACGAATTCATCGGCTCCATTGCGCAACAAGGAATGTAATGTGGCAGGGGTCATGTCTTCGGCGATCAGGATCACCTTGATGTCGCGCGCTTTGGCTTGAGTGATGATTTCGCTCATCAGCACCAGGTTGTCTTCATCGGTTTCATCCATCGCCAGTGCGATGAACTCCATTCTCTCGGCTTCCGGTTGCCCGAAAAACGCCAGTGCTTCGGCAAAACCAAGGTCACCCCAGCTCTCCCCCAGCGCATCCTCCATGTCTTCGATCAAAAGATCAAAGTTCTGTACGTCACGGCTGACAGTACAGGCTACGATGGGCGCTGTTTGGGGTTGTGGCATAACGCTGCTCATGGCTTAATCCTTTACTCGCAAGGGCTTAGCAAAGGTGCATGCTGCATCTTATGTGCAGATATTCACCCCTTGCGGTCACCCATGTCTGGCATTTTACGCAGACACATTTGTCCTATGGGATGAGATATCGCAGCCAACTGGGGCAAGATTGGGGCCAAAAAGTTTCGTTTGTTGGGTATCTTGAAACGATCCTGCCAGATGCCTTGGATTGGTGCGGCAGAATCTGTTTCTTTCCCGCCCTCCGTGGGGTAGAGCGGGTTCTTGGGCGGGCGTTACTCGTCGCCCAGAACGCCTTCGGTCAACTGCGTCGGCGGCACGCCGCTGGCAATATAATCCCGATAAATGATTTGCGCATATTTACCGTCCAGCACAGTCGGGTGGCGCCCGACAAAGCCGTTCACTTCGGTTACGGTACGCCGGTTGCGGCGTTCCCGGCCCTGGGTGACAATCAGTGGCTGGGTTTCGCCAAAGGAAACATCAGCTTCCAAGCGATTGCGGCTCACGCCCAAGGTGCTGAGATAGTTCACAACCGCATCCGCTCGGCGCTTACCAAGTGTCTTGTTAAACCGGTTCGATCCGACAGCATCGGTATGTCCATAGACGCGAAAGCGGATTTCGGGGAACTGCCTGATCCAGTGGGCCTGCTGGCGCAAAATGGCCTGTGCTGTTCCATCAAGGCGTGCCGAATTGAATTCAAAGGTGACTGTCGACGTCACTTCGGAGGCAAATCTGTTAGCAAGATCAAAGGTATATTGACGTTCGCCGGTCATGACCAAACGGTTGTTCAGCGTCGCATTACCGAAGTTACCGGTATCCGTAAGGGCACCCGCTTCGCGGTAAAACTGTGTGTAGACCGGGTCGGAATTGGACCCACAACCCAAAACAGTCGCGAGTACAGCTGTGATCCCTGCAGTTTTGAGTTTTTTGCGCATGAGGGTTTTCATTGGTTTAGTCCAGTACATACCCATATGACCCGCCAAAATCTTGTTTGGCAACCTCTCCGGCGGCACCTTTCGTAGGTGTCCGGGTGTCTTCGGAGGTGCGACCAAAGAGGAACAGGTCCTTTTCAGTAGGCGGTTTGATCCGGTCGGTGGGAAGCGCAAGCGCTTCGCCGCGTGTTGGGGTAACCAGATGTGCCGTCACGATAATAACAAGTTCTGTCTGGCTGCGCTGATAATCTGCCGATCGGAAAAGCGCGCCGAGGATTGGCACATCGCCGATCCACGGGAGCTGGCTCGAGTTATCGACGAAGTCATCGGTCAACAGACCCGCAATCGCAAAGCTTTCGCCATCGCGCAGTTCTACTGTCGAAGAGGTTTCGCGCCGCGTAAAGGCCGAGATTTCGATGCCGTTGCCCAAGGCAATGCTGTTGGTCGGGTCAATAGCAGAAACGGCAGCGCGCATTTCAAGGTTAATGACGTCTTTGTCTACAACACGGGGGATAAAGGCCAGTTCAACACCGTAGGGTTTGAATTTTACCGAAATCCGGCCGTTCAGCTGGGCCACCGGTACGGGGTATTCGCCGCCCGCCAGGAACTTGGCCTCTTGGCCAGATAACGCGACAAGGTTTGGCTCGGCCAGAAAACGGACAACACCCTTTTTCTCCAGCGCTTCCAGCAGGATTCCGACTTGCGTCGATCCGGCGTTAAAGCCGAACAGCACCGCACCGGCATTCTGGTTCGAAGCAGGAATGTTGCCGCCAAGCGAAGTCGCCACGCCACCCGAATTGTTGGTGACACCGGAACCGCCGTTGATACCAGTGCCGTTTATAGCGCCGTTCAGGGACAAGGAAGAACTGAGGGATTTAGAGACGTTGCGCTGCATTTCAGCGAAGCGGACTTTCATCATGACCTGCTGTACACCGCCGACGCTCATCAGGTTCGACACACGTTCGGGGGCATAGCGTTCTGCAAGATCCAGCGCGCGCTGCAGACGTTGCGTCGACGACACCACACCGGAAAGCACGATACCATCGTTGGCGGTCCGCACTTCAATCTTTTCACCCGGTAGAATCTGGCGCAGCCGCTCTTTGAATTCGGAAACATCCGCTGCAACCCGAACATCGACGTTGGTGATCAACTGTCCGCTGGCATCCAGCAGGGTCAGGGTGGTCAGGCCGGGTGATTTTCCCAGGACATAGATCGTACGATCCGACAGGGAGGAAATATCTGCAATACCTGGGTTCGCGATGCTGAGTTCTGCAAAAGGAATATCGCTTTCTACAACGACGGCCCGGTTCATCGGGACGTTGAGGGTGGCATTGGTTCCTTTTTTTACAACACGAAGCGTATCCGCAAAGGCCGGAGCCGGTGCGGAGAGCGCCAATGGCATCACACTAAGGGACAGCCCGACAAGGGCTGCTTTCAGAAATCTATCAATTTTCATGTGACCTGCCTTTTTGATCACGCCTCAAAGTAGGGTCTTTTCGCCCGTCGTTTGGATCACTGTGCGTCAATTTCATTTTTATTGCAAGAATCAAGGTGTTCGCGGCAACTTCTTATGTGGGTAAATGGCAACAAAACCTGAATTGTAAACATCGCCGCAGGGATGCGGCGATGCTCAAGCAGTTGGTTTTAAAAACGTTTCCGGTTCAGTTTGTGCATGGGATCGGGATCTCGACGACCTCCGCACCGCGTCTTGTGCGGATGGTACAGACCTTTTCTGCAGCCACTTCCGCTTTCACTGTCTCGGCCTCGATCCCCAAAAGGGACTGCTGGTCCACCTCGATGGCGGAGGCGACAGTGTCATCCTCGGCACCGACAAGTGACAGAGACAGAGAGCCGGTTGATTGTGCTTGCGCCAAAGCGGCCACTTGTTGCGGGCTGACGGAAACGGTCACGGTGCGGGCGATTGTCGCCTCGTCGCGGGTGCCTCCTGCGCTTTGGTCAATGGCGATCAGTTTGACCGCGGCCTCGATCAGTTTCGTGACTTCACGCGAGTCATTGCGGTTGCCGGTCGTGCGGCCTGTCCAATAGACGTCGACCTTGTCACCGGGGCGCAGGAAGCCGGATACACCGCTGGAGACATCCACCTTGATGGCAAAGGCACGTTGGCCCCGTTCAAGCCGCGAGGTCAGACCGGTATCTTCGCCGGGCTCGGTAACCTTGAGAGCCATGATCGCTTCGTCTTTTTCGATTGAACGCAGAACCACGCGTAATTCGTCTGTATTCTCGGGAAAGAGGGTCGCCAAATCTACAAAAGATCCCTCGGGGATCGCGTTTTCGGGCCAGTTGACCGCCCGTACGTCTTCTTGGGTCAGTCGTTGTCCGTATTTGAGCGCGCCGGTTGCCACATAAACTGTTTGTGTCGGCACAATCTTTGCCAATGCAGCCTGAGCCTGGGCGTTCGCGTATTGATATTGCGCGATCCGATCCTTGGCCAGGTAAACGGCTCCACCAGCAAGCGCGATGCCTACCAAAAGAACCAATCCGAATACCATGCGCATGTCTCTTACCTCTTGTTATTGTTCATGCCGGTTTCAGCCCGGCCCAAATTTGTTTTTCTACTGTGGCACGTAATTGTGGCGATAGTTTGCCAAACTGACGAAAGGGACGTGGCCTTCTTTCCCTTTTTTACGGGCGTCATAAAACCACGAAAACCGACCATTGGGGTCGGTTTCACGTATGTCTAATTGTTTAGCCGCCACCGGGTTCGAAGAGGCCAAGCCAGTTGCCTACGCCATCACCGACATCATCGGTCGAGCCTTGGATGGCGAAGATTGCCACAACAGCCAGCGACACAATGGCGGCAGTAAGGACAACCCAGTCGACAGTCACGGCACCATCTTCGGATTCTGAAAAATTTTTGGATCTCTTTAACATTTTTAACCCTCTTACCGAGTGCAATTGTTTTCTGCGTTCCGCATAAAAAAGGGAGGCACGCTCTAGATGCCAGAACGTGCCTCCCTCCTGAAAGTCTAGTTCAGACTCTCTTAACTAACCGCGTCGAACTTATGGAGTTACGAGGGTAGGGTCACGGCCGTCAAGGAAGACGCCGGTGTTTGCCGTCAGGTTGGACGCGCCGGACTCGATGGATGTGTAGGCTGCAACGGCCAGGCCAACAACAGCAGCTGTCAGAACAACCCAGTCAACTGTTACGGCGCCGTCTTCGTCTGCACGGAAGTTTTTGATAAAGTTCATCATAGTATGTCCCTCCAAGGATCATATAAGTTTTTAAGTTCCTACCCAGCCGTCCGTTTTGGCAACCGTTTCTCTCAGTTGGCTGCCTGTCCGACTTGGTATGACGCTATATAGCCCCTCGAATAGGGCATCAATTTGGCGGCAAATGTGACTTTTTCGTTTACGTCTGGAAATATGGCAAAAAATCTTTCAAATCACTGTTATTAAACGATTAATATAATGTTGATCGCAAAAATTTGGCTGAATTTTCCCTTTGAATTTGGGAAATAAGGCGAAATCGCCATGTTCTGTGCCACGTTTGGCTGGTTTGAAAGCGGGATTTGTGGGATATTTCCGGGAAATCGAGCAGTTAAGCATAAAAAAGCAGGCAGGCATGCTTCGAATTCTTACTTCATCGCTTCTGGTGGGGACACTTTGTGTGGGAGTCGCCCAAGCTGAGGGCCCCAAGCCCTTTGCCGACTTTAGTGCAAAGCGGGTGAAGCTGCCGAAGTCTGGCAGCAACAACCGGATTACCATTCAGATTGATCCATCCACACAGGCGCCGCCAGCCAAAGCTGACGCGGTATTGGACCCCTCGGGCACAGTTACCCGCGATACACCGGGTCAATACAGTTGGTTCTGGGACAAAATCTCGCCCGACGCGGTAAATGCGGGACCGGGGCGGTTGCAAACCGCCATCAGTGTTCTGGCCGGCGCCACCAGCAAGGTTCCCGCGCCACGTTTGCAACAAATGCAAGATATCGCGCGCAGCAATGGCATCGACATCCTGCGCTCCACAGTGGGGACACAAGTCTCGCCGGCTTTGGTTTTGGCCGTCATCACTGTTGAATCAGCTGGCAAGGCAGATGCGCAAAGCAGTGCGGGCGCGCAGGGGCTGATGCAGTTGATGCCCGACACGGCAGCGCGCTTTGGGGTTGAGGACAGTCTGCTGGCGACCCAGAATATCTCGGGCGGGGTGAAATACCTCGACTGGTTGATGGAGGAGTTTGACCGCGATCCCATTCTGGTACTTGCGGGCTATAACGCAGGCGAGGGATCAGTGCGAAAACATGAGGGCGTGCCGCCCTTTGCCGAAACGCGCGACTATGTACCAAAGGTTCTGGCGGCGTTTCAGGTTGCAAAGGGGCTGTGCCAGACGCCGCCCGAGTTGATCACGGACGGCTGTGTTTTTGCGGCGCTGAATTGACGCGGCGGGGGCAAGCAGGTTGCCCAGCTAATGAGCGCGCCTGACTTGATCGCAAAGGGCGAGGGATAAGGCGGGCAATCTGCCCGCCTAAAGGGCTTAAACGATTGTTGCCTGTGTGGCGGCGCGCAATTCTTCTTCAGTGACACCTTCGGCGCATTCAACGATACGCAAACCACCTTCAACCACGTCCAGTACACCAAGGTCGGTGATGATCCGGTCCACAACACCTTTACCGGTCAGCGGCAGAGTGCATTCTTTTAGTACCTTGCTGTCCCCATGTTTGTTGGCGTGATCCATCACAACAATCACACGGCCAACACCGGCAACCAGATCCATCGCACCGCCCATGCCTTTGACCAGCTTGCCGGGAATCATCCAGTTTGCCAGATCGCCGTTTTCGGCCACTTCCATTGCGCCCAAAATCGCCGCTGCAATCTTGCCGCCACGGATCATCCCGAATGACGTTGCTGAATCGAAATAGGCGGTCCGGTTCAATTCGGTAATCGTCTGCTTGCCAGCATTGATTAGATCAGCGTCTTCTTCACCCTCGTAGGGGAAGGGGCCCATGCCCAGCATACCGTTCTCCGACTGCAAAGTGATGTCCTTGTCGCCGACATAGTTGGCAACCAGCGTCGGAATACCGATGCCAAGGTTTACATACATGCCGTCTTCAAGTTCCTGTGCCGCGCGCGCAGCCATCTGGTTTCTGTCCCAAGCCATGATTAAGCCTCCTCGCGCTTGCGGGTTGTACGTTGTTCGATGCGTTTTTCGTGATCGCCCTGAATGATGCGATGTACATAGATACCGGGCAGGTGGATCATGTCGGGGTCAAGCGACCCTTTCGGGACGATTTCTTCGACCTCGGCTACGCAAATCTTGCCACACATGGCGGCGGGCGGGTTGAAGTTGCGTGCGGTCTTGCGGAACACCAGATTGCCGGTTTCGTCCGCTTTCCAGGCTTTCACGATCGACAGGTCCGCGACGATGCCTTCTTCAAGGATGTAGTCCTGACCGTTGAAATTCTTCACCTCTTTACCTTCGGCAATCACCGTGCCCACACCGGTTTTGGTGTAGAAGCCCGGAATGCCGCAGCCACCGGCGCGCATGCGTTCGGCCAATGTGCCCTGCGGGTTGAATTCAAGCTCCAGCTCGCCTGACAGATACTGGCGCATAAACTCCGCGTTTTCACCGACGTAAGAGCTGATCATCTTTTTGACCTGCTTGGTGTGCAACAGAATACCGATGCCAAAGTCGTCAACGCCCGCGTTGTTAGACGCAAAGGTCAGGTTTTTGGCCCCGTTTTCCTTGATGGCCTGCAACAGCAGTTCGGGAATGCCGCAAAGACCAAAGCCCCCTGATGCAATCAGCATCCCGTCCGCAAGGACGCCATCCAGCGCTTCAGCAGCCGAGCCATAGACTTTTTTCATCGGTGTTCCCTCTTCGTCAGTCAAAGTTTATCAGCCCATTTGTGACGCTGCAGCGCGGCGGAGTCAAATGTTTCACGGGCGCAAAGGGGTCAAATAATGCGAACCTGCGTACCGATAGGGCAAACTGCGAAAAGTTGCTCGATCTGGTTGTTATAAAGCCCGATACACCCGTCCGAGGACCGCCGCCCGATTTTGCTCGTGTCTTGGGTGCCGTGGATAATGTAGGCAGGCCAGCTCAGATACATTGCGTGCGTCCCCAACGGATTGACGGGGCCAGGGGGCATGTACTTGTAATCGGGAAAGCGTTCCATCATCGACGCGGTTGGTGTCCAGTCCGGCCCAACCTTCTTGCGCATGATCTTGGTATATCCACGTTTGGTCAGCGCTTCGGTTGCGGGAACCGACGTGGGGTATACGCGGTAATCACTGGCGTCACTGTTCCAGTAGTGCAGCGCCCGCGAACTGGTGTCCGCAACGATTGCCGCCTTTCCCAGGCTGTCAAAATGATCGCGCCAGTTCTGGGCGACAAAACTGGTGGCATTGCGCCGCACCCCTGCTTGGTCTTCGGTTTCTGCACGTAGGAGTGAGGGCGTAAAGAGTGCGACCGTACCGCTTGCAATAAGGGCACGTCGTGTGAGTTTTGATCTTGTCATTGCTCTGCCTTTTGTCGTTTTCTGACGGTCTGGCATTACACACTGGCAGAATCAAATCACAAAGAGATGAAGGCGGGCAGGGAACTGGCGCCCCGCCCGACACTTAATCGTCTTTCTTGGCGGGGGTCTTCTTTTTGGCAGCTGGTTTCTTTGCTGCCGGCTTTTTCACCGCTGTTGTCTTGGAGGCCGCTTTCTTCTTAGGCTCGGCCTTCTTTTTTGCAGCGGGTTTTTTCTTGCCCGCCTTTTCAGCGCGTTCGTCAATCAGATGCACGGCCTGATCCATGGTCAGCTCCTCCGGATCAATCGTGTCCGGAATCGTCGCGTTGATTTTTTCCCATTTCACATATGGCCCGTATTTACCCTTCATCACATTGACAGCACCGCCCGCTGCTGGATGTTCGCCCAATTCGCGCAGCGGCTTCGCGGCCACGCCACGCCCGCCACGGCTGGCGACCTTTTCGGCCAGCAACTGCACAGCGCGGTTCATGCCGACGGTAAACACTTCGTCAAGATCGCCAAGGTTCGCGTTTGTGCCACCACGATCCGAGGTGCTCGGCGCGTGCTTAAGGTAGGGGCCGTAACGCCCGATGTTGGACCAAACCATAATGCCGTCTTCGGGATGCGGCCCGATTTCACGGGGCAGGGACAACAACATCAGCGCCCGCTCCAGCTCCAGCTCTTCCGGCGGCCATTCCTTTGGCACCGATTGGCGCGGCGGCTTCTTGTTTTCTTCGGTGACTTCGCCGCGCTGTACATAGGGCCCGAAACGTCCCTTAAATACACGGATTTCGTCGCCCGCATCCGTTCCCAACAGTTTGCCTTCCGGCGGGATTGCAGAGGCTTCAGCCTCAGGGTTTGGTGGACCAAACGGGCGTGTGTAGCGGCACTCCGGATAGGCAGAACAGCCGATAAATGCCCCGCCGGACCGTGCGGTCCGCATCGACAACCGGCCTTTTTCACAGTTCGGGCACAGGCGCGGATTGCCACCATCTGCAAGCGGAGGGAAAAGGTGCGGTTCCAGCACCTCGTTGATTTTTTCCAGCACCTCGGTGATGCGCAGATCTGCCGTTTCGGCAATCGCTGCCGAAAAGTCGCGCCAGAAACGGGTCAGCACGTCCTTATAATTGGCGTCGTTGGCGGATACCTTGTCCAACTGGTCCTCAAGGTCGGCGGTGAAATCATAACCGATGTACTTGCGGAAATAATTCTCAAGGAAGGCTGTCACCAACCGGCCCTTGTCTTCGGGGATCAACCGCTGGCCTTCGCGGCGTACATAGCCGCGATCCTGAATGGTTGTGACTATACTGGCATAGGTAGACGGGCGACCGATGCCCAGTTCTTCCATGCGTTTCACCAGCGTTGCCTCGGTATAACGGGGCGGCGGCTGGGTGAAATGCTGCTCTGGGGTGATACTGCTTTTGGCGGTTTTGTCACCTTGGGATATTTGCGGCAGGCGCTTGTCGTCGTCATCCACGACAACATCGTCACGACCTTCTTCATAAACACGCAAAAATCCGTCAAACAGCACAACCTGGCCGGTGGCTCGCAAGCCGACTTGTTCGTCTTTACTGCCAATTTCGACGGTCGTGCGCTCCATCCGGGCACTTTCCATCTGGCAGGCCAAGGTGCGTTTCCAGATCAGATCATACAGTTTCGCCTGATCGGATTCGAGATTCAGCGATGGCGCGTCTTTTTCCATATCTGTCGGGCGGATACATTCGTGTGCTTCCTGCGCGTTTTTGGCCTTGTTCTTGTAGATACGCGGCGTGCCGGGCACATATTCCGCACCATAGCGGTCCTTGATTGCGTCTCGGGCCATTTCGACGGCTTCGGGGGCCATATCGATGCCATCGGTACGCATATAGGTGATATGTCCGGCCTCGTAGAGGCGCTGTGCGGTAGACATCGTCGCCTTGGCGCCCATCCCAAATTTGCGGGAGGCTTCCTGTTGAAGTGTGGAAGTCATGAAGGGTGCGGATGGGTTGCGCGTGGTCGGCTTCGCCTCGACCGAGGTCACGCTGAGATCACGGCTGCTGATGGCTTGCACCGCCATTTCGGCCTGTGTGCTGTCCGACAGGTCGAACTTGTCCAGCTTTTTGCCGGTCAGCGTTGTTAGTCTCGCCTCGAACTCCTGACCGCGCGGGGTCGAGAGTATCGCCTTCACAGTCCAGTACTCGCGGGCGCGGAAGACTTCGATTTCCATTTCGCGTTCGACGATGATGCGCAGTGTGACAGATTGCACGCGGCCGGCCGATTTCGCACCGGGCAGTTTGCGCCACAGAACCGGTGAAAGGTTAAACCCCACCAGATAGTCCAGCGCGCGCCGCGCCAGATAGGCTTCGACCAGTGGCATGTCGACTTGACGCGGGTTTGCCATCGCTTCGGTCACGGCTTTTTGAGTGATCTGGTTGAACACCACGCGGCTGACGGGCGTATCTTTCTTGATGGATTTGCGTTTGGTCAGCGCCTCTTGCAGGTGCCAGCTGATCGCTTCGCCCTCGCGGTCGGGGTCGGTTGCGAGAATCAGTTCGTTGTCGTTGGCCAAGGCGTCGGCGATGGCTTTGACGTGTTTCTTGCTGGTGCTGGCGACCTCCCATTTCATGTCGAACCCGTTGTCGGTATCGACTGATCCGTCTTTGGGGGGCAAGTCGCGCACATGACCGTAAGATGCGAGGACCGTGTAATTATCGCCAAGATATTTGTTGATCGTTTTGGCCTTGGCCGGGGATTCGACAACAACTACGGGCATAGATTTAAGCACCTTACGTGAAAATTTGTGGCGGTCTTTGCGCTGTCACATGTGGGATGGCGGGGGGTATTGTCAATGCGGCTGGTGTGCTGGCCTGCCATCAATGACCCTAAAATCCGGGAAGGATCTGCATTTATTGCGGCTTGGGGGGGGGCTGGTCCATGTTGTTTCGGACGCGGTTTCGCGGCCTAGCTAACCTTGCTGAGCAATCCGCCGGCCTGACGGGTGATCCTGCCGTCAAGCTCAAGATCCACCAGAACCGGTGCAATCTCTGCGGCGGGCGCGTGCAAATCGCGGATCAACTGGTCCTCGGCGACAGGCGAGGGGCCAAGGCGGGAAAGGACCTGCAAATGCAGTGCTGCCGTCTCTCGCAAGCTGCGCTTTCGGGGGGCGTTCTTGCGGGGCTCTAGCGGCAGTTGTAGGGCGGACGCCGGGCCTATGACGTCCAGTACATCGGCGGCCGAACGGACCAGTGTCGCCCCGTCGCGCAACAACATGTTGCAACCTGCCGCACGCGCGTCGAATGGATGGCCGGGTACAGCCAGAACGTCACGCCCCTGATCCAGCGCGTCGCGTGCGGTAATCAGGCTGCCGGATTTTGCCGCTGCCTCTACGACAATCGTGGCGCGTGACAGGCCGGAAATGATCCGGTTGCGGCTGGGAAAATGCCGCGCCATCGGTTGCAGCCCCATAGGATGTTCGGACAGGCGCAGGCCGGATTTTGCGATGGAAAGGGCGAGTTCTGTATTCTCCGCTGGATACATGATGTCGACGCCCCCGGCCTGGACCGCGATCGTCCCCGTGGGCAAAGCCGCATGATGGGCGGCTGCATCAACACCGCGGGCAAGCCCTGAAACGACAACATATCCTGCGGCACCCAAATCGCGGGCCAGTAGTTTCGCCATTCGTGTTCCCAGCGAAGACGCGTTGCGTGCCCCGACAAGTGACACCATCGGTCGCGCCAACAAGGAAAGGTCGCCCAGCACCCACAGGAAGGGCGGTGCATCGTCAATTTCCGCCAGTGAAGACGGATATTGGTCATCGCCTTCGGCAACCAGGCGCACCCCTGCAGCATGTGCCGCGCGCAGTTCGGCATTTACCACGGCCTCGGGACAAATCTGGTAGTTGGAAACGCCCGCGGCGCGCGCCACCTCAGGCAGCGCGGCCAGCGCGTTCTGCGCAGTACCGTGTTCAATCAGCAGTCGTTTATACGTCGCTATGCCGACCCGGCGGGATCGCAACAGACGAAGGCGGGCAAACTGTTCGTCTTCCGGGGTGGGTGGGAGTGGGGGGTGAGTGGAAGAAGGATAGTGCTCCTTGTCAGTCATCCCATATCTCCGTCCGTTGCTAGAATCAGGTATAGATCGCGCTGGTTAACAGGTCGTGAACAGAATATTCCCAATCTCCCTCATCTTGGAGCGGTTTGGTTAAGCACAAAGCTCAGGTTGCCGACCCACCCACAGTCAAGCCGCCAATCATCAGCGTCGGCTGGCCCACGCCTACGGGCACCCATTGTCCTTGTTTGCCGCAATTGCCCATGCCCGGATCAAGAGAGGGATCATTGCCGATGGCGCGGATCTGCTTCAGCGCCGTGGCTCCGTCACCAATCAACGTCGCCCCTTTAACGGGTGCGCCGACCACACCGTTTTGAACGCGGTAGGCTTCGGTACAGGAAAACACAAACTTGCCGTTTGTAATATCCACCTGGCCGCCACCGAATCCCACGGCGTAAATTCCGTCCTTCAGGCCTGCAACGATATCGCCCGGGGCCGTATCCCCTCCTAACATATATGTGTTGGTCATCCGGGGCATCGGAATGTGTGCGTAAGACTGCCGTCGCCCGTTTCCGGTACTGCGCCCCCCCATCAGACGGGCATTCTGGCGGTCTTGCATATAGCCGACCAGCTTGCCGTCCTCGATCAGTACGTTCTTGGCGCTGGGCGTGCCTTCGTCGTCCACGCTGATCGATCCACGCCTGTCGGGAATCGTCCCGTCGTCTAGCACCGTTACACCTTTGGCTGCGATTTGCTGGCCCATCAGACCTGCAAAAGCGGAACTGCCCTTGCGGTTGAAATCTCCCTCCAACCCATGGCCGATGGCTTCGTGCAGCAAAATACCCGGCCAACCAGGGCCAAGCACGACATCCATCACACCGGCAGGGGCAGGGACCGCCGCCAGGTTCACCAATGCGACCCGCAATGCCTCTCGGGTTTTGGCCTGCCAGTCCGCCGGTGCCAGCATTCCATCCAGGCCAATGCGCCCGCCGCCGCCTGCCGTGCCGCTTTCGCGCCGCCCGTCCTGTTCGACAATGATAGAGACGTTCACCCGGGTCATAGGGCGGATATCGCGAACCGATGTGCCCTCGGGGCGCAGGATTTCAACCTCTTGCAAGCTGGCGGCGATGCTGGCGCTCACCTGAACCACGCGGCCATCCAGGCTGCGCGCGAAATCATCAATCTCGCGAAGGGTCTCTACTTTTACCGGGAATGCCGCGCCTTCAATCGGGTCTTCATCCGTATAGAGCCTTTTATTTGTGCCTTCGGGGCAGTCGGCCCATGTGCCACCACCATCTCCCACGGCCAGTCGCGCGGTCTGCGCGGCGCGGCGCAACGCGTGTTCGGAAATTTCTGTCGAGTGGGCGTATCCTGCCACTTCGCCACGTACTGCCCGCAAGCCAAAACCTTCGGAGGCATCGTAGCTTGCTGTTTTGAGGCGCCCGTCATCAAACATCAGCGCCTCTGAGCGGCGGCGTTCAAAAAACAACTCGCCGTCATCCGCGCCCTTTGTGGCTTCTCGCAGTACGGCAAGCGCGCCGTCGCGATCCAGATCATTGTCAAACGGCGAAAAGGGGGTATTGGGCATCAAGCTATCCTGTTTTTGAAACATGTTTTGCGACTTCGCGTCCGTTTGACGCAATCGAAAGACTTTATCTTGAGGATAGAATATGATTGTAAGCATCAAGAAGACAACGGCAGGGGTGCGGACCAAGCGCTCTCGCGTGAAACCGTAGCCAATTTTGGTCACAAGATCAGGACGACACATGAAACATCTTTTTTCTTTGAGTGCGCTCATGGCCGGCTTTTCGGCCCTACCAGCAATGGCGCAGGATGCACTGCGGATCGACGGGCTTGAGGTGATCGGCGCACCTGTTGACGGTTTGATGGGCTTTCAGCCCGCCGTTACGCGCCTCGCTCAGGATATCCACGATCTGGACTATCTGATTCTCGTCATCATCACGATCATCACTTTGTTCGTGACCGGCCTTATGGCTTGGGTGATCATCCGCTTTAATGCGAAGCGGAATCCGACGCCTGCGTCCTTTACCCATCACACGCCGGTTGAGATCGCATGGACCGTGGGACCGATTCTTATTCTGGTACTCATCGGCGCATTCTCGCTGCCGATTCTTTTCCGCCAGCAGGAAATTCCTCAGGCAGACATCACAATCAAGGCGATTGGCAACCAATGGTACTGGTCTTACGAGTACGTTGATGACGGTTTCGGTTTTGACAGCTACATGATCGGCGCCCCGGCCACGCTGACAGCGGAAGAGGAAGCCGCGGGCGCAGTGCCGAACCTGTTGAACGATGCAATGATCGCAAAACTGGAAAAAGCAGGCTATTCCCGCGATGAATGGCTGCTCGCAACAGATACTGCTGTTGTGGTGCCTGTCGGCAAGACGATCGTGATGCAGGTTACTGGGTCGGATGTGATCCACGCTTGGACGATCCCCGCGTTCGGTGTGAAACAGGACGCGGTGCCAGGTCGTCTAGCCGAATTGTGGTTCAGCGCCGAGCAAGAAGGCATCTACTTTGGCCAGTGCTCCGAACTTTGCGGTCAGGCACACGCCTATATGCCGATCACGGTAAAAGTTGTGTCCGAAGCGGCCTACGCCGACTGGATCAGCAAAGCCAAAGAAGAATACGCAGGTATTCCAGCGACGGTTCAAGTCGCATCGAACTGATCCTCATCGGTGGGCCAATGGCCCACCGTCCGCCGCTAACACGGGCCTCTGGCCCCGGGGGGCGCTGGATTGCAACGTAAGGTGGGCCCATTGCCCGCCCTTTTTCAACAAAGGTGCCGGATGACCGATATCACCAACACACCTGCTGCCGAGCACGAGGCGCAACTGGGCGATTATTTCGCCTTGCTCAAGCCGCGTGTGATGCAGCTTGTTGTCTTTACGGCTGTTGTTGGCATGCTGGCGGCACCGGTGTCCGTGCATCCTGTTATCGGTTTTGCCTCCATTCTCTTTGTTGCCATCGGGGCAGGGGCCTCGGGCGCGCTGAACATGTGGTGGGACGCTGATATTGATGCGGTCATGAAACGCACCGTCAACCGCCCGATTCCCGCCGGCAAGGTGCAGCCGGGCGAAGCTTTGGCGCTGGGGGTGGCGCTCTCCGGTATGGCTGTGATGATGTTGGCGCTCAGTGCCAATCTTCTGGCCGCTGGTATGTTGCTGTTCACCATCCTTTTTTATGCGGTTTTCTACACCATGTGGCTCAAGCGTGCGACGCCACAGAACATCGTCATTGGCGGTGCCGCCGGTGCCTTCCCGCCGGTGATCGGCTGGATCATCGCCACCGGCAGCTTCTCGGTTGAGGCATGGTTGATGTTCGCGCTGATCTTTATGTGGACGCCGCCCCACTTCTGGGCGCTGGCCCTGTTCATGCGCTCTGATTACGACGATGCAAAAGTGCCGATGCTGACAGTAACCCATGGACGCCCCGCTACGCGCCGACATATCCTTGGCTACACGGTCTTGCTGGCTGTCCTCGCGATTGGTACAGGTTTCACAGCGATTGGCGGTTATATTTACCTGACTTTTGCCATCGTGCTGAATCTTCTGTTCCTGATAGGGGCCTATCGCATCTGGCAGCGTGATGAGGTTATGGCTGAAGAAGACAACTACGCGGTCGAGCGGAAATTCTTCCGGCTCTCGCTTTTCTATCTCTTCCTGCATTTCGGCGCGATCCTGATTGAAGCAACGCTGCGCCCTTATGGTTTTGGAGGCTGGTAATGTCCCTACGTGTCGAACATGAACTGCACGGTCGCCGCAAAACGCGAAATGTCGGCGTCGGACTGATGCTGGGTGCATTCGTCGTACTCGTTATGGTGCTGACATTTGTTAAGATCACCCAGATTGATTTCGCCACAGCCCCCGGTACTGTAGGCCCAGCCAGCGGCATCGCGTCGGACGGTAACAACTGATGGCGCTTTCCGGTCCCAACAAGACAGTCGCGCAAACCGTATCGCTTGTGGTTTTCATGGGCGCTATGGCCTGGGCTTCGGTCCCGTTTTACGACTGGTTCTGCCGCGTCACCGGCTTTGGCGGCGTTCCGGGGCAGGTCGATGTCGCCTCTGAGGAAATTCTGGATCAAACCATCAAGATTCGCTTTGATGGCACCCTGAACGATAACATGGGTTGGGAATTCAAACCGGTACAGCGCGAAATGGAACTGCGCATCGGTGAGGTGGGATTGGCCTTTTACGAGGCCTACAACCCGTCCAACCGTCCCATCGCTGGCCAGGCCAGCTATAATGTAACACCCTATGCCGCCGGTGCCTTTTTCGATAAAATCGACTGTTTCTGCTTTACCGAACAGGTACTTGCGCCCGGTGAGCGGGTGCAAATGCCCGTCAGTTTCTTTGTCGATCCTGAAATCGTCAAGGATAATGACGGCAAGTATGTACACACCATCACGCTTTCCTATACATTCTACGAAATTGATCTGCCCGAGGGCTACGCGGCCCTCGACACAGACAACCAAACCGACTTGAACTAAGCCAACCAGCCTTGACCAAAGAAGGACCGCCAGCCATGGCCCACGCAAAGAACCACGATTACCACATTCTCGCGCCATCGACATGGCCGCTGCTTGGCGCATTGGCAGGTTTTGTCATGCTGTTCGGCGCCGTCCTTTGGATGCACGATGTGACACCCTTCCTTTTCCTTGGCGGTTTCGTCGCAACGCTTTACGTTATGTTCGGCTGGTGGCGCGATGTGGTGATTGAAAGCCACATTGGCGATCATACACCGGTTGTGCGCATCGGCCTGCGCTACGGTTTTGTCCTGTTCATCATGTCTGAAGTGATGTTCTTTGTCGCGTGGTTCTGGACCTTCTTCAAACAGGCCATCTATCCGATGAACGAATATGTCGGATCAGAGTACGTGCCGCCCGTGTTTGATGCGGTTAACGCCTTCCACTTGCCCCTGATCAACACGTTGGTTCTGTTGCTGTCGGGCTGCGCCGTGACGTGGGCGCACCATGCATTGGTACATGAAAACAACCGCAAGGACCTGATCAGCGGATTGGCTATTTCCATTGTGCTTGGCATCTTCTTTACCGCGCTGCAGGCCTACGAATACCGCGAACTGCTTTTGCACCATGACTGGACATTTGGTGGCGACGCCTTCTTCTCTGCCTTTTTCATGGCGACCGGTTTCCACGGCATGCATGTTCTGATCGGCACCATCTTTCTGGCGGTCTGCTTGATCCGCGCCATGCGCGGTGATTTTACCCCCGAGCAGCATGTCGGCTTTGAAGCGGCAGCTTGGTACTGGCACTTCGTTGACGTGGTGTGGCTGTTCCTTTTCTTTGCTGTCTATATCTGGGGTGTCCCGGCTTAAGAGCGGCAGAAGTGGGGTTGCATCTGCACCCTTGATCCTTGAAAACCCAAGCACGCGAAGCAACCGCTTCGCGTGCTTTTTCGTATGCTTGAGTGTCTATGAACCGCGCCCTGTTTCTTATCATAATCGGCCTAGGCGGCTTGGCGATTCTGCTCGCTTTGGGCTTGTGGCAGGTGCAGCGACTGGCGTGGAAGCAGGGTATCATTGATGACATCAACGCCCGCATCTACGCCGAACCGACTGAGCTACCGGCCGTTCCAGTGGCGGACACTGACGCTAATCTTCCTGTTACGGCCCAAGGGAAACTTGTTGGCGACAGCCTGCGCGTTCTTGTCTCGCAGAAAACAGTAGGCGCCGGTTATCGGTTGATCACCGCATTTGAAACCGCTGGTCGTCGGGTTTTGGTCGATCGTGGATTTATTCCGGTCGGCGTCAATAGCCTCGCACTACCCGAAGGTGAAATTACCGTCACAGGAAATCTTCAATGGCCGCAAGAAACGGACGGTTTCACACCTGCCGCTGATACTGAAAACAACATCTGGTTCGCCCGCGATGTCCCCGCGATGGCTCAAGCCTTGGGCAGTCAGCCGGTCTTGATCGTTGCCCGCACTCTGTCGCTGGACGACCCCGCCATCACACCTTTACCCGTCGACACCAGCCGCATTCCCAACGATCACTTGCAATATGCAATCACTTGGTTCTCATTGGCTGCCATCTGGTTGGCTATGTCGCTCCTGTTCCTGCGCCGCCGCCGCGCCCTCTTATCCGAAAGCTGACCTAATGCGCTATATATCCACCCGCGGCCAAGCCCCCGCACTGACCTTCGAAGACACCATGCTGACCGGTCTGGCCCGTGACGGTGGCCTCTATGTGCCCGAAGAAATACCGACGCTCAGCCGAGATGAAATCGCTGCCATGGCGGGGCAGTCTTACGAAGACGTCGCCTTTACGGTGATGCGCCCTTTTATCGGTGACACCTTTACCGACGCCGAATTTCGCGAGTTGATCGCCAATGCCTACGCCGGTTTCGGCCATGCCGCACGCGCTCCGCTGGTGCAACTCGCTCCCAACCATTTTCTACTTGAGCTGTTTCACGGCCCGACTTTGGCATTCAAAGATTTCGCCATGCAGTTGATCGGCCAGATGTTCCAGAAGGCTTTGGGTCGCAAGGGCGCCCGCGTCACGATCGTCGGGGCCACTTCGGGCGATACCGGTTCAGCCGCGATCGAAGCCTTTCGCGGCCTCGATAATGTTGATGTCTTCATTCTTTACCCGCATGGCCGGGTCAGTGACGTGCAGCGCCGCCAGATGACCACGCCGACCGAATCCAATGTCCATGCGCTTGCTGTTGATGGCGATTTTGATGATTGCCAAGCGCGGCTCAAAGACATGTTCAACGACTTTGAATTCCGCGACGGGGTCAAGCTCGCAGGGGTGAATTCGATCAACTGGGGCCGTGTTCTGGCGCAGGTGGTCTATTATTTCTCGTCCGCTGTGTCCCTCGGCGCACCTGCGCGCGAGGTCAGCTTTACCGTGCCCACCGGCAACTTCGGTGATATTTTCGCAGGCTATATTGCCAAACGTATGGGATTGCCGATCAAGGATCTGATCGTTGCGACCAACCAGAACGACATCCTTGACCGTTGCCTCAAGGGGCAGGGCTATCATAAGGGGTCGGTTGCGCCATCCATCAGCCCCTCCATGGATATTCAGGTCAGCTCTAATTTTGAACGCGCGTTGTTTGATGCCTACGGCAGGGATGGCAATGCGGTTGCTCAATCGATGGACGAACTGGGGCAGGGTGGATTCGACATCAGCCAAGGGGCAATGCAGGTGTTGCAGGATATTTATGCCTCGGGCCGCGCCAGCGAAGAAGAAACGACCGCAACCATTGCCAAATCGTTGAAGAACACTGGCGAACTTCTTTGTCCGCATTCTGCTGTTGGCGTGAAGGTGGCCGACGAGCACCGCGAAGCGGCGATCCCGATGATCACCCTTGCGACCGCGCATCCGGCAAAATTTCCGGACGCAGTAGAAGCGGCCAGCGGCATCCGCCCCCCGTTGCCACCGCGTATGGCCGATTTGTTTGAACGCGACGAACGCTTCGCCCGCGTGGCCAATGACCTTGACGCATTGAAATCACATATCAAAGGGGCGCTTGGCCTATGAGCCTGAACGAACACCGCCTCGCCAATGGCTTTCGCATCGTTACCGAACACATGCCGGGGCTTGCCTCTGCCTCTATCGGGGTCTGGGTGGCCGCTGGCGGGCGCCACGAGACGCCGCAGCAAAACGGCATTGCGCATTTTCTCGAACATATGGCCTTTAAAGGCACAGCGAAACGCACCTCCTTGCAAATCGCCGAAGCCATCGAAGATGTGGGCGGTTACATCAATGCTTACACCAGCCGCGAAGTAACGGCCTATTACGTACGTGTTCTGGAAAACGATGTTGCCCTTGGTCTGGATGTGATTGCCGATATCCTGCGCAATCCGCTGTTGGACCCGAACGAAATCGAAGTCGAACGCGGCGTGATCCTGCAAGAGATCGGTCAGGCACTCGACACGCCTGACGATGTGATCTTTGACTGGCTTCAGGAACAGGCCTACCCCGGCCAGCCGCTGGGTCGCACCATTCTTGGACCTTCCGAAAGGGTGTCGAGCTTTGATCGCAGTGACCTGCAGGGCTTTATCAAGGATCACTACGGACCCGAACAAATGATCCTGTCGGCTGCCGGGGCCGTTGATCACGACGAGATTGTCAAACTGGCCGAAAAACTGTTTGGCGACATGCCAGCCAAGCCCCTGTTTCAGATGGATGAGGCATCCTTCAAAGGCGGAGAAGTGCGCCAGAACAAGAAACTGGAACAGGCGCATTTTGCACTTGGTTTTGAATCGCCCGGCTACCGCGCTGACGATATCTATGTGGCTCAAATTTATGCTTCGGCCCTTGGTGGCGGCATGTCCTCGCGATTGTTTCAGGAGATCCGCGAAAACCGCGGGCTGTGCTACACGATCTTTGCCCAAGCGGGCGCCCACGCCGACACCGGCATGATGACGATCTATGCGGGCACCTCGGCAGAACAACTGCCCGAACTTGCGGGCATCACCATTGACGAGATGAAACGCGCCGCATCCGATATGTCCCCCGCCGAAGTGGCGCGGGCACGGGCACAGATGAAGGCGGGGCTTTTGATGGGGTTGGAAAGCCCGTCGAACCGTGCCGAACGTCTGGCGCGTCTGATCCAGATCTGGGACCGTGTTCCGTCGCTTAAGGAAACGATCGAAAAGATCGACGCCGTGACCACTGGCGATGTGCGCGATCTGGCACAACGCATGGCGGCTGACGCGCCCGCCGCCCTTGCTCTTTATGGCCCTGTCGAAAAGGCGCCTGGGCTGGAAGCCCTGCAGGAACGCCGTGCTGCGTGATGTTATTGCTCAAGCGCAAACTCAGGATCGAAACCGAGCGGATGACCCTGCGTCCGCCGGTCCACTCCGATTTTCGGGGTTGGACTGCGCTGCGGGTCAATAGCCGTGATTTCCTGACCAAATGGGAACCGGTTTGGGCCGATGACCACTTGTCGCGCAAGGCGTTTACCAATCGTGTCTACTGGGCACAGCGGTCTGTCAGTAATGGCACAGCGTTGCCCTTGTTCTTGGTGCGGCGCAAAGACGACGCACTGATGGGGGCGATCACGCTTGATAATATCAGGCGCGGTCCGGCACAATCCGGCGCACTTGGCTATTGGACCGGCGAAGCCTTTGCGCGGCAAGGTTACATGCGCGAGGCGATCCATGCTGTGGTGCATCAGGCGTTTACGCGGATGGACCTGAGCCGGATTGAGGCTGCGTGTTTACCGGAGAACGCCGCCTCACGCGGGTTGTTGGAGAAGGCCGGGTTCAAATACGAGGGCGTCGCGCAAAGCTATCTGCAGATCGACGGACGCTGGCGGACACATGTGCTTTATGCCGCACTGCGCAGCGACCGGCGGGGCAAGACGGACGTCGGGTGAGCGGGGGTGTTGGCGCCTTTTAAGGGTCCTGTCGCCTACGTGCGCCTTGGCCAAGCCCGTCGCGTGATGAAAAAAACACCAATTTGCAGATACGCTCCGCTGATGGGGCGCTTCTTTCAGTGACGTCTAGCGATCCTGTGTTACCTTTCGTCGCAGGGGGTAACTGTCATGATCCGTTTCTTATTGATCCTTTTGTTGGCGCTGCCGGGGTCATTGCAGGCGCGGGACCGCACGCCAAGCCATTGTATTGCTTTGGCGCGTGACACGCAGGGGCTGGAGTATGTCACACCTGCCAGCCTACCCGAAGTGGCCACCGAGAACGTGTATTTGCATTACATTGCCCATGCCTCATTTCTGATCCGCAGCCATGGCGGGTTGAATATGGTTACTGATTTCACCGGCATTACCGGCACTCTACCCTTCATTCCCGATGTCGTTACAATGAATCATGCCCATGACACCCATTGGACACCCTTTCCTGACCCTGCAATTCCCCATGTGTTAACGGGCTGGGGTGCGTTTGGCCAAGGCATCGATCATCATCTCGATCTGGAAGAAGTGCTGGTGCGCAATGTTTCAACCGACATCCGGTCCCAGTTTTCTGGTGTTGAGACGGAGGGAAATTCGATTTTCATCTTCGAGATGGCAGGCTTGTGCATTGGACATCTGGGGCACTTGCACCACGCGCCGGATGCCGCGCAATATGCCGCGCTGGGGCGCCTAGATGTCGTGATGGCCCCGGTCGATGGCGGATATACGCTGGATCAACCGACGATGATCACTGTGCTGAAACGCCTGAAATCATCTATCGTAATCCCGATGCACTGGTTCTCTGATTTTGCTCTGGATGGGTTTCTGGCTGGTATGCAAAGCGACTTTTCAATTGTTAAGGTGGGTGGCCCGTCGCTGACAGTGTCGCTGGCTAAACTGCCATCTCGTCCGACGATCATGGTGCTACGGCCAAAATACATTAATGCTGACCGCTAATGGCTTGCATCTTTCGGAATCAGACATGATCAAAGAGCTATGACTTTAAATTCCGCTGATGCCGCTTTTCGCGCCCGCCTTGCTGCTGATTTGCCTGACGATGTCCTTCGCGACGCGGACGTCCGGTATCTTGAGGAACCGCGCGGACTTTACGCGGGGCAGGACGCATTGCTGGCCTTGCCGCGCACCGCGCAAGAGGTTTCGACGCTGATCCGCCATGCGAATGACGCGCGGGTCGGCGTTGTACCCTACGCCGGGGGAACCGGGCTGGTTGGCGGGCAGGTGGCCCCGGAAGGGCCCGCGCCGATGATCCTGTCGCTTGAGCGGATGAACAGAATACGCGCTGTTTACCCTGACGAAAACGTGCTGGTTGCCGAGGCAGGTGTGGTTCTGGCAGATGTTCAGAATGCGGCAGATGCGGCAGAACGGCTGTTTCCGTTGTCGCTGGCGTCGGAAGGGTCGGCGCGGATCGGTGGAAACCTTTCCACCAATGCAGGCGGCACCGGCGTATTACGCTATGGCAATGCCCGTGATCTGTGTTTGGGGCTTGAGGCGGTTTTGCCTGACGGGCAAATCTGGAATGGGTTGACACGGTTGCGCAAGAACAACACCGGATACGATCTGCGCCATCTGCTGATCGGGGCAGAAGGCACGTTGGGAGTGATTACGGCTGCGGCCTTGAAGCTGTTTCCCAAGCCTGCGCGTATGGGCACAGCATTACTGGTGGTACAAAGTCCGCGGGCGGCGCTTGATGTGCTGTCCTTGGCCAAGGCACAACTGGGCGAAATGATCAGCGCCTTCGAATTGATCCATCGGCAAGGTTTTGAATTTCTTTCCGAAACCTTGCCGGACGTGCGCCAACCTTTCGCCAAGCCGCCAGAATGGTGTGTGTTGATTGATGTTGGTCTAAGTGGTGACCTGGACCCATCCGACGCCTTGGAAACGCTCTTTGCGGCGGCGCATGAAGCGGGGTTGGTTCTGGACGGGTTGATTGCCCAGAGCGCGACTCAGGCTACCGATTTCTGGAACATCCGCGAAATGATACCGGAGGCGAACCGCCGTATCGGGTCAGTGTCCAGCCACGATATTTCTGTCCCGCTCAGTGTGATCCCAGATTTCATCACCAAAGGTGGTGAGCTTCTGGCCCGTATCGGTGATTTCCGGATTAATTGTTTCGGTCATGTGGGGGATGGCAACCTGCACTACAATGTCTTCCCGCTCAAAGGAAAACCCCGCGCTGCGCATGATGACCAAAGGACCGCGATCAAGAAAGCGGTGCATGATCTGGTGCAGGAGATGGGCGGTTCCTTTAGCGCGGAACATGGCATCGGGCGAATGAAGCGCGCAGACCTTGAATACTATGGTGATCCTGCAAAACTATCGGCGATGCGCGCGATCAAGGCTGCATTGGACCCTGTCGGCATTATGAATCCGGGGGCGGTTCTGAAGGCTTAATGCCCGTCAAATTCGCACAATACGTTCACTTCCATGCCCATGGCCTCCAGTTTCTTGCGCCCGCCAAGCACTGGTAGGTCAATGATAAACGAGGTTGAGACGATTTCGCCGCCCAGCCGTTCGACCAGCTTGATCCCGGCCTCGGCGGTTCCGCCGGTGGCCAACAGATCATCCACGATGAGAATTTTCTCGCCCGCAAGAATCGCGTCATCGTGGATTTCCACAATCGCCTCGCCGTATTCGAGTGTATAGGCCTCTGAGATCACCGGACCGGGCAATTTTCCCTTTTTTCGGATCGGCACAAATCCGACCGAAAGCTGGTGCGCAATAGCCCCGCCAAGGATGAAACCGCGTGCTTCAAGACCTACAACCTTGTCGATCTCGATTCCCGCGTAGGGGTGCAACATCAAGTCAATCGCCATGCGAAACCCGCGCGGATCAGCGAACAACGTGGTAACATCGCGAAACATGATCCCTTCGTGCGGGAAATCAACGATTGTGCGAATATAGTCTTCGATCTTTTTCATGTTGTGCTCCGGCGAAGGGTGGCAGTCAGGATGCCCATCGCAATCAATGTCCCGCCGCCTGCGCGGGTGATCCATGTGATGACCGAGGGGCGGTCAATGACGCGGCGCAGACGGTCCGCGAGCAGCGCATAAGCGAATGCGTTAAGGGCAGCAAGGCTGACGAAGGTGGCAATCATGACAACAAATTGCGCCAGCAGCGGCGCGGTGGGGGTAATGAACTGTGGTACAAAGGCGATGAAGAAGGCGATGGATTTCGGGTTCAGCGCCGTCACGGCCGCCGTGTGGGCAAAGACCTGTCGCCCCGTCACATCCGTGCTTTGCGGCAACGACAGCCCGTTTGACGGGGCCGAGCGTATCAGTTTAATCCCTAGCCAGATCAGATAAATGGCACCAACCCACTTCAGGGCGGTGAACAGCATGGCGGAGGTCAGTACCAAAGCACCAAGACCGGCAAGCGAGGCAGTCATGGCCACCAGATCTCCCAAAGCCACGCCTGCAGCCGATGCAACGGCGACGGGGCGTCCTTTGCTGAGGGCATAACTTAGCACCAGCAGAACAGTTGGGCCGGGGATCAGCAACAGCGCGGTGGAAGCGGCGACAAAGGCCAGCCATAATTCTAAGGGCATCGGGAACTCCCGTTCTTTCGGTGCTGGAAAAGGCGGTTAAAAATTCGAATCAAACGGCTTACAACACCCGCCCTGCGACGGCGTCCAGCTTGGCCATCAGCGCAGGATCACGGGCATCGGGTTGGGTAAGGATCGCAAATTCAAGTGCGCGGTCACAGCCATGCGGGCAGGGCGTGCGGTCAGACCCCAGCAAGGCAGGCAGACGTACAACAAGGTCGCGGCCCTTGTCGGCATTGCCCATCAAGGTGGCGATGATGGCGGTCACGTCCACCTCGCCATGGTCGGGATGCCAGCTGTCATAATCGGTGATCATCGCGACAGATGCATAACAAAGCTCGGCTTCGCGGGCCAGTTTCGCCTCGGGCATATTGGTCATACCGATCACATCTGCCCCCCAGCTTTCGCGGTACATCTTCGATTCCGCCAGTGTCGAAAACTGGGGCCCTTCCATCGCCAGATAGGTACCCCCTTTGTGCACCTTGATTCCCGCATTCCGCGCGGCGGTTTCACAGGCGTCACCAAGGCGCGGACAGGTGGGGTCGGCCACGCTGACATGAGCCACGCAACCACTGCCGAAAAACGATTTCTCACGGGCAAATGTACGGTCAATAAATTGATCTACAATGACAAAATCACCCGGCGCCATTTCTTCGCGAAACGATCCGCAGGCCGAGACCGAGATGACGTCGGTACAGCCCAGACGTTTCAGCGCATCGATATTGGCACGGTAAGGAACGGTGCTGGGGCTGTGGATATGGCCGCGTCCGTGGCGTGGCAGAAAGGCCATGTCGACACCGCCCAGCGTGCCGGTCAGAATAGCATCCGACGGTGCCCCCCAGGGAGTTTCAACCGTGACCCATTCTGCCCCGGTCAACCCGTCGATATCATAAAGGCCAGAGCCACCGATCACCGCAATTTTCGTTTGTGTCATCTTGATCCCCAGTTCCTGCCCTGCAAAGAGCCTCTTGATGCTCAGCAAGTCAGAGCAGCACGTCGAATTCAACCCCCCTTTGCCCCATAACGCGGCGGTATGAAGTCTACAGACAGAAAGGATCTCGGCAATGGCCTTGGAATCCTATGCATTCTGGTATAGCGAGCGGCAAAACCGGCCCAAGCGGCTCATTTCCCATAAGATCCAAAAAAGGAAGCCCGATGGTGCGTTCCATGTTTCATGCCTTTACCAAAAACCTCGAGGTCACGGACCTGCGCTGGATGCCCGAAGACAAGTTCTCCGTCGGTCGTTTGCGCATTGAGTTGCTGTCGGGTTTGACTGTCGCATTGGCCTTGGTACCCGAAGCAGTTGCCTTTGCTTTTGTCGCAGGGGTGCATCCATTGGTCGGGCTTTATGCGGCATTTCTGGTTGGCTTGATCACCGCATTGATCGGGGGACGTCCGGGTATGATCTCCGGCGCGACCGGTGCCTTGGCTGTTGTGATGGTGGCGTTGGTTTCGCAGCACGGCGTTGAATACCTGTTCGCCACCGTGGTCTTAATGGGGTTTCTGCAAATATTTGCAGGTGTCATGCAGTGGGGTAAGTTTATCCGGCTGGTGCCGCATCCTGTCATGCTGGGCTTTGTGAACGGTCTCGCGATTGTGATTTTCCTTGCGCAAATGGGTCAGTTCAAAGTGCCCGGTACGATGGTTGATACCGGTCACGGCATGGGGGGCGGCGAATGGTTGTCTGGTCAGCCGCTGTATCTGATGCTGGCGTTGGTGGCTGCCACGATGGCAATCATCTGGGTCATGCCGCGTATTACCAAGCTGGTCCCTGCGCCGCTCGCGGGCATCGGTATTGTTGCCGCTGTGGTGATCTTTGCCGGCATGGATGTGCCCCGCGTTGGTGATCTGGCCTCTATCGAAGGCGGTCTTCCGATGCCACATATCCCGTTTGGCGAGGGCCTTGGTCTTTATGGCACGCCGCTTGCACCGTTGACGTTGGAAACCCTTTATATCATTGCACCCTACGCTGTGATTCTCGCCGCGATCGGACTGATTGAATCACTGCTGACGCTAAATCTGGTTGGTGACATGACCAACACCCGTGGCGGTGCGTCACAAGAATGCGTCGCCCAGGGCATCGCCAACACGGTGACCGGATTCTTTGCCGGTATGGGCGGTTGTGCAATGATTGGTCAGTCGATGATCAATGTGAAATCCGGTGGCCGCACAAGGGTTGCAGGGATTGCGGCGGCGGTTTTCCTGTTGCTGTTTATTCTTGTCGGGTCATCCTTGATTGAGCAAATCCCGCTGGCCGCATTGGTTGGCGTGATGTTCATGGTGGTGATCGGCACCTTCGCGTGGAACTCGCTGACGATCCTGCGCAAAGTGCCACTGACCGACGCTTTCGTGATTCTGCTGGTGACGGTTGTGACGGTCTATAAAGACCTCGCAGTGGCGGTTGTCGTCGGGGTCATCGTTTCGGCGCTTGCCTATGCGTGGAACAATGCCCGCCGTATCCACGCCACAACCCGTGAATCCCATTCGGAAAAAGGCGCCAAGGTTTATGAAATCCACGGGCCATTGTTCTTTGGTTCATCCGACGGGTTTGCCGAGCTTTTCACCGTGGCGGATGACCCGGAAAAGGTGATCATCGACTTTGCCGACAGCCGCGTGGTGGATCAATCCGCGCTGCAAGCAATCGAGGCGGTTGCTTTGAAATACGAGAACACCGGCAAACATGTCATGCTGCGCCACCTGAGCCGTGACTGTCACAAGCTGCTGAATACGGCTGGCCACCTGATGGTCGATAGCGATGATGACCCCGATTACGAACTGGCGGTGGATTACTCTGTGCGTACCGGGGTGCTGGGCGGGCATTGATCAGGGCGAAAGACGCTTTGCCTCGCGCGGGGCAAAGCGTCGCGTTTCCGATGTTTAGTCATCGGGCCGGATAATCTCGAACACTTCACGGACCACGGAATAATCACGGTACCCCAACCGTGACAGCGGCACAAAACGCGTCACATCGAACCGTCCGTCCACCAAGCAGTCATCACGCAAATGCACGCCGATGACTTCGCCGAAAACGGCAAAATTTGCCTCGCCTTCAATCTTGATGATCTGTGTCATTCGGCATTCCAATGCTGCCGGTGCACCGCCCACACGCGCGCAATCGATCGTATCGCAGCCCAGTTTTTCAACGCCGGCATGGGCAAATTCATCTGTATCATGCGGCAGGGTCGCCGAAGACAGGTTCATCGCGTCACGTGCGGCATATTCCACGATATTCACACAGAAAACCCCGGTCTCGCGAATATTGGCAACCGAATCCTTGGTGCCGTCCACATCGTCTTTTATACCGGTCGAAGCAAACATGACCTGCGGTGGCACATAGGCCACGGCGTTAAAAAACGAATAGGGTGCAAGATTGTCATGTCCGTTCTTGTCGCGCGTTGAGATCCAGCCGATAGGGCGGGGCGTGACAATGGCATTAAAGGGATTGTGGGGCAGGCCATGGCCTTCGCTCGGTTTATAGAACATCAGTATTCCTTTTGGTGGTTTGCGCCTATGGCTACCCCCATGCTAGGGCAGACGCCACTGTAATTCAAAAGAGCGACGCATCTTGTACCAGTTCACCCCGGAAATGCCTTCAGATCATTGGGAAGTCGAAGCACTTTATGACACCTGTTTTGCACCGGGCCGCGAGGCGTTGTCGTCTTACCGGCTGCGCGATGGCATCAAGCCGGTCGCAGGGCTTAGCCATGTTGCGCGGGACGCAGATGGCACATTGGGCGGCGCGATTCGGTATTGGCCAGTGCGCATCAGGGAGGCCGCCGCGCTGCTCTTGGGGCCTGTAGCGGTGCATCCGACACGGCAGGGCGAAGGGCTTGGTCGTGCGTTGATCGAAGAAAGCTTGCGCCATGCCGCACCGCTGGGCTGGGATCGTGTGATGTTGGTCGGGGATGCGCCCTATTACGAGCGTTTCGGGTTCACGCTCTTGCGGCAAGTGGAAATGCCGCCCCCGACCAATCCGGCACGGGTGTTGGGCAGAGCGCTGTCGCCAGGTGCTTGGGATGGGGTCGCAGGCAAGGTCCGCCGCTGGCTGGATTGAAAATACCTCACCCTCCCCCCACATTGGGCAGTAAAGGGGAGTTCGCATGCTGATAGAATCAAGTTTGTCCGCACCGGTAGATGTGGCGGTCGAGATCGACAAACTGGCCCGCCGTTATAAGGCTGCAGGTGGTTTGGGGATCAATGTTTTGAACCTCATTGGCGGGTCTGCCGATAATCTGATCGAACGCCTGCCTGCGGGTATCCGGCGCAATCTGGAAAGCGCAACGATTGCCGCGCTCAATCAGGCGATGAAGGCCGCACACTCCAGCCGGTCGGTTGTGCCGGATCAGGCAAGTTGGTTGAACCAGGCGGTTTCAACAGCCATGGGCGCTGCGGGTGGGGCTGGTGGGTTGCCTACCGCCTTGGCGGAATTACCGGTCACCACAACCCTGTTGTTGCGGGTGATCCAAGGCGTAGCGGTTGAACATGGCTTTGATCCAGCATCTGAATCCGTGCAGTTTGACTGTGTGCAGGTCTTTGCCGCGGCCGGACCCTTGTCGGGCGATGACGGGGCTGACCTTGGGTTCCTGTCCGCCCGCATCGCCCTGTCGGGTAAGGCGATGCAAGCGGTGATCGCCAAGATCGCGCCGAAACTGGCAGTGGTTCTAGGGCAGAAACTGGCGGCCCAAGCGGTGCCGGTGCTGGGTGCTGTCGCCGGGGCTGCGACGAATTACGCCTACACCAGTTACTACCAAGACGTCGCCCATGTGCATTTCGGTCTGCGTAAGCTGGCAATTGACGCGGATGTGCCGCACAGTGAACTGCTGGCGCAGTTGGAGGAAAAGATGGCCAAGCCCAAGGTGACTGCCTAACGCCCGATGCTGATCGGTGCGACGCTCGTAGCTTTGAGTACCGCGAAACAGGTCATGCCGATATTCAGGTCCAATTCCGCCACGGCCCGCCCCGTGATCCGCGCCAGCAGCAGGTCCTGACCGGCGCGCAAACTGACTGCCGCTCCGGGGCCGTCACCCATCTGGATGGCTTCGACGGTCACCGGCAAAACATTTTGCGCAGACAGGCCCTCGGGGCGTTTCAAGGAGACCATGACGTCCTGCGCCAGCACGCGCAATCTGACTTTTGTGCCAAGATCGGCCTGAACCCCGGGCAGATGCAGCATTCCTGCGCCGATTTTCAAGCAGGTGAGCCCGTCAGCCGCGTGTTCAACCACCTCTGCTTCGATGACCGCGCCTGCCTCACGTACGCCCAGCAAAGGCACCGCAGCAGGGTCGGCCATCACCTCCATGATCGGCCCCGCTTGCGCGACTTGCCCGTCTTTCAACAAGACCAGCGTATCCGCCAGCCGCGCGACCTCGTCCACCGAATGGCTGACATAAAGGATCGGCAAGCCGAGCGGGCCATCGCGCAGACGTTCCAGATAGGGGAGGATGTCCTGTTTGCGCGGGCCGTCTAGGCTGGCGAGCGGTTCGTCCATCAACAACATGCGTGGTTTGCTGAGAAGGGCGCGGCCAAGGGCCACCCGTTGCTTTTCGCCCCCCGACAATTTGGCAGGGCGCCGCTCAAGCAGGGGGTCAAGGCCCAGCAATTGGACAACATTGGCAAAATCGGGACCCACTGCGCTCAGCGGTGCATAACGGATGCCGAATTCAAGATTTTCGCGAACCGAAAGATGCGGGAATAACCGCGCGTCTTGAAAGACATAGCCCAGTCGGCGTGCGGCAGGTGGCAAAAAAGTCTTGCTGTCAAAAAGTGTCGTACCGTCTGAAACGATGCGTCCGGACTGTGGTTTCAACAGGCCTGCGACGGCATTGATAACCGTCGTTTTGCCTGCGCCGGAGCGCCCGAAAACAGCCGTGATGCCGGCCTTTGCCTCGAAAGCGACCTTCAGGGTGAAATCCCCGAACCGGTGGGTGATATCCACGACCAGACTCATGCGCCTGCAATCCTCGCGGCAACACGGCGGGCAAGGCTTTCTGAGATCAGCACAGCGCCTATCGCAACGGCACAGGCCATTATCACCATGACAACCGCCTGATCTTCACCTCCGGGAATTTGTAGCGCGGTCCAGATTGCACTGGGCAAGGTTTGGGTCTGGCCAGGGATGTTGGCGACAAAGGTGATCGTGGCGCCGAATTCGCCCATCGCCTTTGCGAAGCCCATGACCGTGCCTGCCAGAATGCCGGGGGTAATCAGGGGCAGCGTGACACGGCCAAAGACGGACCAGCAGGGGGCGCCCAAGGTTGCAGCCGCCTCTTCGAGCTTGGGATCAACGGCTTCGATGGCAAGGCGCATGGCACGCACCATCAACGGAAATCCCATGATGACAGCAGCGAGTACCGCTCCGGACCAGTGAAACGCGAGCGAGATTCCGAAGGCATCCAGCGTTCGGCCCAGCGGGGCGCTACGGCCAAAAGCAATCAACAAAAGATAGCCGGTGACGATCGGCGGCAGCACGAGGGGCAGGTGGATAAGGGCGTTGAGCAGGCTCTTGCCCCAGAAATCACGACGCGCCAGTATCCACGCGACCCAGAGCGCTAGCGGGATGGCCAGTGCCGTGGCCCAGACCGAAACCCAAAGCGACAGGCGCAGGGCGTCCCAAGCGGCGGTGTCAGGATTCATTTGGGCACCGGTGCAAAGCCGTGGCTGGCGAAAATCGCTCCAGCCGCAGGGGTGAGCAGGTCAGCGACGTAAGCAGCCCCTGCAGGTGACAAACTGGCGGCGAGATAGGTAATAGGGTCATGGCTTTCGAGCGGCGCTGTCAGCAGAACGCGCACCTGCGGTTCGGCAATTGCGTCGCTGGCATAGACGATCCCCATTGGCACCTGACCGCGCGCAACTAAAGTAAGGGCCGCGCGAACATTGTCGGTTTCGGCCAGACGGGTACGGAGTCCATCCCAAGCACCGGTGTGGACCAGCCATTGCCGGGCGTAGGTGCCGGCGGGGACCGCATCGCGCTGGCCCATGGCAAGGCGGCCGGCTCCAAGATGTGCTGCGATTTCGTCAGCTGAGATCAGAGGCGCGGCATCAGGGGCGCCGATCAGGATCAATGTGTTACCGGCAATCGGGGTAGGGTCGGAAAGACCGCTGATGCCTTTTTCCGTCAGCCAATCCATCCAGAGCGCATTGGCCAAAACCACCACATCGGCAGGGGCCCCCGCAGCCACCTGCCGCGCCATAGTGCCGGACCCGCCAAAAGACATGCGGACCTTTTGCGGAGATTGCGCTGCGATATCCTCCAGTGCGCCGCGCAGGCTGGCGGCAGCAAATACGGTGATCGGTTCGGCAAGCGCAGACGTGGGCAGGCAAAAACAAATCAAAAGAGCGGCAAATCGTTTCATTCCGTCCAGTATCTGCGAAGCGACTGTCCCCTTCAAGCGCATTGGAGTGATCAAGGTGCTTGCGATCCGATGCGCTGCGCGGCATGTCTGACCAACAATTGATCTACAGGCAAACAATGGAAAAACAGCCCCCTCTTTCCCTCCTCGGAGCCCGCAAAGGTGATCTGCGGACGCAGTTCGCTGCGTTGTGCTATCGAGTGCGGCGAGGCAAGGTGCAGATTTTGGTGATCACCTCGCGCCGGTCCAAACGCTGGATTGTCCCGAAGGGTTGGCCGATGGAGGGGAAAACCCCCGCAGCGACTGCGGCGCAAGAGGCCTGGGAAGAGGCAGGCGTGAGGGGCACGGCAGACGAGACAGCACTGGGTGTTTACACCTATGGCAAGACGACGCTGGTCGGCGATGAATTGCCCTGTGTGGTGATGCTCTATCCGATGCTGGTGAAATCGCTGGCCAAGAAGTTTCCCGAAAGCGGGCAACGTCGTCGCAAGTGGGTGTCGCGCAAAGAGGCTGCGAAGCGTGTGGCCGAGGCGGATCTGGCCCGGCTGATCCTGAACTTTGAACCGCGCAGCACCCGCAAGCATTCTTGACCTTGCGCCTTTCGGCACCCATGTCTGTGGGAGGAGTGAAAAACCACGATGATCCGATACACCCTAAAATGCGATCAAGATCACCATGTTGAAAGCTGGTTTCAATCGGCTGCGGCCTATGATGCATTGGAAAAAGCGGGTCATCTAAACTGTGCGACCTGTGGCAGCAGGAGGATCACCAAAGCGTTGATGGCCCCGCGGGTCCGCGCCTCCGAAGATGCCGTAACGCAGGTGCCGGTCCTGTCCGAACCTGCGGGAGAGAAGGAAAAGGCGCTGGAAGCGTTTCGTAAGAAGCTGGAAGAGACCTCGGATTATGTCGGGGACAGTTTCACCAAAGAGGCGCGCGCGATGCATCTGGGGGACAAGCCGGAACGCTCGATTTATGGCGAAGCAAGGCTGGATCAGGCGAAAGAGTTGATCGAAGAGGGGGTGCCACTGATGCCACTGCCTTTCCGCCCGAAACAAAAATTGACCTAAGCGTATAAGGAACATCGGATGAATATTGTGATCACCGGCGCCAGCCGCGGCATTGGCGCAGCACTGGCCGAACATTACCGCGCGCAGGGACATGAGGTTGTCGGCACGGGGCGCTCTGTGGCGTCGCAGCTGCAACTGGACGTGACGCGCCCTGCGAGCCACAAGGCGATGGCCGAGGCGCTGGAAGGCCATGCGATCGACCTTCTGGTGTGCAACGCGGGGGTCTATCTGGACAAGGGCAATGATCTGGACACCGGATACGGTGCCGACCTTTGGGCACAGAGTTTTGCGACGAATGTCACGGGGGTGTTCATGAGCATTCAGGCGCTGTTGCCGCACTTGCGGCGGGCTGGCGCGCCAAAGGTTGCCATTATTTCATCGCAGATGGGATCGGATGCCCGGGCAAAGGCTGGTGGTGGCACAGGGAGCTATATTTACAAGGCTTCCAAAGCGGCTGCATTAAACCTTGGTTTGAATCTGGCCAATGATTTGAAGCCGGAAGGCATTGCCGTTGGGATTTATCATCCCGGTTGGGTCCAGACGGATATGGGGGGCGAGGCGGCGGATATTACCACGCAGGAGGCCGTTGAAGGGCTGGCCGCGCGGTTTGACGCCCTGAACATTGAAACAAGCGGGTGTTTCGAAAACTGGGACGGGCGGGCGCACGCATTCTGAGCCTTGCCTGAAAGAATTTCTTAATTGAATTTGGAAGTGTCAAATTCATCGGGGCGCTGCCCCGAACCCCGCAGTATTGCGGCCAAAAAGAGGGGGCAAGGTTTTGGCGTTGTCCCGCTTGCCCTTGGAGGTGTGCTGGCGTAAACGCGCTGGACTAAAGGGGGCGAGGGAAAATGCCTGTTCTTGTAATGAAATTCGGCGGCACCTCTGTCGCGACGCTTGATCGGATCCGCCGCGCGGCAAAACGTGTGGGTGTGGAAGTGGCCAAAGGCTATGATGTGATTGTCATTGTCTCGGCCATGTCGGGCAAAACCAATGAACTGGTCGGCTGGGTCAACGAAACCTCGCCGATGTATGACGCGCGCGAATATGATGCGGTTGTGTCTTCGGGTGAGAACGTGACCGCAGGATTGATGGCCCTTACCTTGCAGGAGATGGACGTTCCGGCGCGGTCCTGGCAGGGCTGGCAGGTGCCGGTGCAGACCACAAGCGCCCATTCTGCGGCGCGGATCGAGGATATTCCGCCTGCCAAAATCATGTCGAAGTTTGCCGAAGGCATGAAGGTTGCTGTTGTTGCGGGCTTTCAGGGTGTCAGCCCCGAGGGACGGATCACCACGTTGGGACGGGGCGGATCGGATACGACTGCGGTGGCGTTTGCTGCGGCGTTCGACGCCGAACGGTGCGATATTTATACTGATGTGGACGGGGTTTATACCACTGATCCGCGGGTAGAGGCGAAAGCGCGCAAGCTCGACAAGATCTCGTTCGAAGAGATGTTGGAGCTGGCGTCCTTGGGGGCCAAGGTTTTGCAAACGCGGTCGGTAGAATTGGCGATGCGTTATAAGGTCAAACTGCGCGTGCTGTCGAGTTTTGAAGAACAATCGGACGATGCCGGAACGCTTGTCTGTGATGAGGAGGAAATTATGGAAAGCAATGTGGTTGCAGGCGTGGCGTTCAGCCGCGAAGAGGCCAAGATGACGCTGGTGTCGGTTGCAGACCGGCCGGGCATTGCGGCGATGATTTTTTCCGCTCTGTCGGATTCCGGTGTCAACGTCGATATGATTGTGCAGAACATATCCGAAGAAGGGCGCACCGATATGACGTGGTCCTGTCCTGTTGATCAGGTCAAACGCGCCGAACTGGCGATGTCCGAAGCGAAATCCAGCGGAAAAATTAATTTTACCGAATTACTGGCTGATCAGAATGTTGCAAAAGTATCTGTTGTAGGCATCGGCATGCGGAGCCACACAGGTGTGGCTGCCAAGATGTTCCAGGTTCTGTCAAACGAGGGCATTAATATTCAGGTCATCACCACATCCGAGATCAAGATCTCCGTGCTGATCAACCGCAAGTATATGGAATTGGCGGTTCAGGCCTTGCATGATGCGTTCGAGCTGGACAAGACAGCCTGATGCGCATGATCCGCGCCTTCTAACGGGCGTGGACGTGCTGTTTTTTCCGCCACACCTGCCGGTTTGCCAGGCTTTTTGCCACTGCAACCGAGAATTGCACGCTTGACTTAAAATCGGGCATTTCGCTTTTCGGCGGCCTGTGGTGTAAGTTGGTCTGGGTTAAACCGGAAGGACGCGCCAGTATGGCCGAGCGTACAGAGACAGAAAGTCGCAAGCTCCTGGGCAGGTTGCGGGATGCGATGGCGGGTGATCACGCCGGTCAGGAGCGTCTGGACAAGATCACCCATTTGATCGCGAATTCGATGGGCTGCGAGGTTTGCTCGATTTACCTTTTCCGTGACGATGTTACGCTTGAGCTTTGCGCCACCGAGGGGCTGAATGCGCAGGCGGTACACGAAACCCGTATGAAACTTGGCGAGGGTCTGGTTGGCCGTGTTGCTAAATACCGTCGTGTGATCAATACGCCTGATGCGCCGCAAGCGTCGGGTTTCCGCTTTATGCCGGAGACCGGCGAAGAGATATATTCCAGTTTCCTTGGCGTGCCGGTGCAACGGCTGGGCGAAGCGCTTGGCGTCTTGGTGGTCCAGTCCAAAACCGCGCGCGAGTTCTCTGCCGATGAGGTTTACGCACTGGAAGTGGTGGCGATGGTGCTGGCCGAGATGACCGAGTTGGGCGCTTTCGTCGGTGAAGGGGCGGCCATGTCGGCCCGCCATTCACAACCGGTTTTGTTGCGCGGCACCGTCGCGCAGGAAGGCGTGGCCGTTGGTCATGTCTGGTTGCACGAACCACGTGTTGTCGTATCAAACCCGATTGCTGATGATCCTGTACGCGAAACCGAGCGGCTGACCGAAGCGGTCGATACTTTGCGCGTGAGTGTGGACCAGATGCTGACGATGGCGGCAAACGGCGACAAGGACCAGCAGCAGGT
Source organism: Sulfitobacter sp. (assembly GCA_049794055.1). Taxonomy (GTDB): domain Bacteria; phylum Pseudomonadota; class Alphaproteobacteria; order Rhodobacterales; family Rhodobacteraceae; genus Sulfitobacter. The sequence continues at coordinate 21,245 of JBARCL010000060.1, read as the reverse complement.
TCTGGAAACCTACCGGATGTTCGCCAATTCAAAGGGCTGGATGCGCCGGATGTCCGAGGATATTCAAAGCGGTCTGTCTGCAGAGGCGGCAGTGGAAAAAGAACAGTCATTGGCCCGCGCACGAATGAGCCAGTCTACAGACGCCTATCTGCGTGAACGGCTGAGCGATCTGGACGATCTGTCGAACCGGTTGCTGCGCATTTTGACAGGGCAGGGGGCCGATACCGGTGCCGAGATGCCGGCTGATCCGATTCTCGTGGCCCGCAACATCGGGCCTGCCGAACTGCTGGAATATGGGCGCAGCTTGCGCGGCATCGTACTCGAGGGCGGTTCTGTCGGATCGCACGCGGCTATTATTGCGCGTGCACTGGCGATCCCGTTGATTGTTCATGCAGGGCGCATCACCAATGATGCGCTAAATGGCGATCACATTATGGTCGATGGCGAACAGGGGATTGTCCATCTGCGGCCCGACGATATGGTGGCCGCTGCGTTTCGTGACAAAATCGCGATGCAGGCGGCGGCGCAGGAACGGTACTCTGCAATTCTGGACCAGCCTGCACAGGCCAAATGTGGGACCACCGTCAAGTTGGACATGAACGCCGGACTGATGGCTGATCTGCCATCTTTGGTCAGTTCCGGTGCCGAAGGGGTCGGGTTGTTTCGCACGGAACTGCAGTTTCTTGTTCGTAATCAAATGCCGAAACGGTCCGAATTATCAGCGCTTTATGCGCGGGTTCTGGACGCGGCAGGTGGCAAACGGGTTGTGTTTCGCACGCTTGACATCGGCTCGGACAAAGTGCTGCCCTATATGAAGCCCAACGACGAACCAAACCCTGCGTTGGGGTGGCGGGCGATCCGCGTGGGCCTCGACAAGCCCGGTGTGATGCGGATGCAGTTGCAGGCGCTGATACGTGCGGCGAACGGCAGGCCGCTGACGGTGATGTTCCCGTTTGTCGCACAATTTGAGGAATATCGCGCCGCCAGCCGCGAAGTCGACAAAGCGATCGCTCGCGAGAAAATTCTAGGCCATGTTTTGCCCAGCAAGATCGAAGTTGGTGCGATGCTTGAAACGCCCAGCCTTGCTTTTGCGCCCGAGAAATTCTTTGAAGAGGTTCACTTCCTGTCGGTGGGCGGCAACGACCTGAAACAGTTTTTCTTTGCTGCAGATCGCGAAAACGAACGGGTCCGCAAGCGGTATGACACGTTGAACGTCAGTTTTCTGACTTTCCTTGAAAGCATCGTGGCGCGCTGTGTCAGGACCAATACCGACTTGTCATTTTGTGGTGAAGACGCGGGCCGGCCGGTAGAGGCACTGTGTTTTGCCGCGATCGGGTTTCGAAGCCTGTCAATGCGGCCAGCCTCAATCGGTCCGGTGAAAAGCCTGCTGCGGCGTTGTAATCTGGACGATGTGCGCGCTGTTATAAACGCGGCACGTGAGCGGGGTGAAATGTCTGTGCGCGCTGACGTGATGGAATACGTAAAAGCCCAACATCAGGTATAGCGCCTGTTATTTCGCAGCCTCGATTGCGGCGCGCAGAACAGCGCGGTCACCGATGTGGTTGGCCAGCATCAGGATCAGACGCGCATTAAACGCGTCGCTTTCACTATCGCTCAGCCCTGCATGGGCCCGCAATAAGTCGTCATAAAAGCCGTCCGGGTCTGTGATGTTCGGGGCCAGGTTTACGGTCATGCTCAAGCCTTTGCGATTGAAGTGGTCAGGGCGTCTTGCACGGTCTGCACATTGAAATCCGGCCAACGTCCAACAATATGTTGGTCCGGCCGGATCAGATAAACGGCTGCTTCAGCCGCTCCCAGATATCGTTTCGCCAGCAGGTCGGAGGGGGCGGGAATATGTAAGACTCGCGTTTCAAGGTGATGCGCCGTGACGGGTGGGGGCGCAGCCCCGCCAATCGCCAGCAGGGTAAATCCATGCAAATGATCCAGTAAGAAGCCATCCTCAACCGGTGCATCGACACAGGGTGCACCGGGGCGTGTCATTGCCGGGCCATCAAGGGTATCGGCGCAAAATAGCGCGAAATCGTCATAGACACAGGGCACCGAAAGCCGACCCGAATTTACGAAAGGCCGCGCAAACCCATGTTTGCCTGCCAAATCCAGTACCGCGTTGCGGAAAACTTTGCTGATCTTTGACTTGGGTGTCATGAAATCCGTGGCACGCGAGGAGTTAAGGATATTCTCATCTGCGCCAAATTCCCGTTCGGTGGCGTAACTGTCGAGCAGCCGGTCATCGGCCAGTCCTTTGGCCACCAGATCAAGCTTCCAGGCCAGGTTTTCGGCGTCTTGCACGCCCGAATTTGCGCCTCGCGCGCCAAAGGGCGACACCTGATGTGCCGAGTCGCCGGCAAAGAAGACCGCTCCATGGCGAAACTTCTGCATGCGGCGGCATTGGAAGGTGTAGATTGAGGTCCAGACCAGTTCATATTCCGGCACCGTGCCGGTCTGGCTGGACAACATCGCGTCGACGCGGGCGCGGATAGTATCCTTGTCCAGCTCCTTGGCGCGGTCGATGTCCCAACCCAGTTGAAAGTCGATCCGCCAGATATCATCGGGCTGCTTGTGCAGCAATGCGGACTGCCCCGCCCCTTCGAAAGGTGGTTCGAACCAGAACCAGCGTTCCGTCGGGAAATCGGCCTTCATGCGCACATCGGCAATCAGGAAATTATCCTCGAAGACCCGCCCGTCAAACGACAGCCCCATCATATCGCGCAGGGCTGAGCGTGCCCCGTCGCAGGCGACCAGATAGTCGGCCTCAAGCTGGTAAGGCCCGTCGGGTGTATCAATGTCGAGCGTAACGACCTGATTCTGGGTTTGAAGTCCTGTCACCTGGTTACGTCCGCGCATTTCGATGGGTGCGCCATCTTGTATTGCTGCGCGAATTGCCTCGACTAGAAACCTTTCGAAATCAGGCTGTTGCAGGTTGATGAACGCGGGATTGCGGTGACCGTCCTCGGGTTGCAGGTCAAAGCCGAACAGCTGTCCTTCGCCGCGAAAAACCCGGCCTACTTTCCACACGATGCCCTTGTCCACCATGGCCGCACTGGCCCCAAGCCGGTTTGCAATGTCTAATGTGCGCTTGGCAAAACAGATCGCCTTGCTGCCCAAGCCCGCGCCATCGTGGTCATCCAGCAACAGAACCGGCGTCCCCTTTTTGCCCAGATCAAGGGCGAGGGACAGGCCCACGGGCCCGCCACCAACAATGACCACAGGATGGCGCATGGGCGCGCCACTTTGTGCTGTAACTTTCTCGTAAGGATAAAGTTTGAATGCGGTCTCATAACGTGATGCAACCATGTCATTCCCTGTCATATTGGTCTTGCCGCCAGAACCGGCCAGTCCAAGGTTGGTTAGTAATTACTTCTGTAACCAACAACCTCTTTTTTCCTTACGGATGCTCAGAGATTGCGCTTTAGACCGTTCAAATTTGAGAGGCCGGTCTGTGCCATGGCGATGCTTAATTCCTCGCTTAGAACGTTCCACAGGGCGTGCAGCCCGTCTTCGCCACCTGCGGCGATGGCGAATTGAAGGACACGACCAAAGAAGGTGAAATCAGCCCCGGCGTGCAGCGCTTTTAGAACGTCCTCGCCCGAACGCAATCCGCTGTCAAAGAAGACAGGCATGTCGGGACCGACGGCATCGCGGATATCGGGCAGTACATTGATCGGGGCAGGGGCGCTTTCCAGCTGGCGCGCCCCGTGGCTTGAAACCTGAATGGCGTCGACGCCTGCATTCTTGAGTAGGGTTGCGTCTTCGACGTCCAGCACGCCCTTGACGACCAACTTGCCCGACCACCCGTCGCGCATCCGGCGCAGCGTGTCCCAATTGGCGCGGGCGCGGCTTTCCGTACGGTCGAAGGTGTAGCCGGACATCTTGAAATTTGCCATCTCCGGCTTGCCCTTGAACAGTGCGTTCAGGGACCAGCGCGGGTGCAGGGCAAAGTCGATAAACTGGCGTGGGCCGATCTGAAAAGGCATCTTGAAGCCATGGCGCAGCTCGCGGGGGCGGCGGCCCACTTCGGGGACATCGGCTGTCAGGACCAGCGTCTGATATCCGGCATTGCGGGCGCGATCGATCAGTTTGAAGGTGCCGCTGCCATCGCCGCTAAAATAGATCTGGAACCATGCGTGGCCTTGGGCGACCTCGATAATCTTTTCCATTGGGGTCGAGGCGACGGTAGACACCCCATGGGGCACTTTGTGCTGCGCGGCCAAACGGGCCAACATAAGATCTGCACCGGGCGCGGACAGGTTGCACATGCCCATCGGGGCAATGCCAAAAGGACGTTCAGCAGAGGCACCAAATATATCAACCGCCAGCGACCGCTGATGCACGTCTTTCAAAATTCGGGGACGCAGGGTTATGGCATCAAGGGCCGCACGGTTGCGCCCCGCCCCCGTTTCTGCCCCTGCAGCCCCGTCGATGTAGTCGAATACCATCCAAGGCAGGCGACGTTTGGCAATGCGCCTTGCGTCCTCTGTCGCATGGATGGCAGCCGCGGACATCAGCTTGCCACAGCTTTCATAAAGCGATCGCGAATAATCACCGGGTCCATCGTGATGACCGGAAGCTTGATGTTGCCGCTGTCACATTTGCATACGATCACGGTCATCTTCTTACCGTCGATTGCTGATTGCAGAACCGGGCCAAGGTCTTTGTCCTGGACTTCGATTACATTTTCACAACCACAAGCCTTGGCGACGGCGGTAAGCGAAGTTTTCTTCCCTGCATAGGTCGGCTGATCGCCGGTTGAACCATATGACCCGTTGTCGATGATCAACAGGATATAGTTGTCGGCCACGTTGTTTGCGATGGTTGGCAGGGTGCCGAGGTTGGTCAAAACCGAACCGTCGCCGTCGATGGAGATGACGGTTTTGTCTTGCGACAAGGCCAGCCCCAGACCAATGGACGAAGACAGCCCCATTGTGCCCAACATGTAGAAATTGGTGGGCTGATCGTCGATCATATGCAGCTCTTGACTGGGCAGCCCGATGTTACAGACAACCAGTTGGTCGCGGATGATGGGCGCGATTTCGCGCAGGATTTCAGATCTGATCATTGGTCGCCATAGCCTCCCCAGAAGTTGGCATCGGTCAGGATCGCGACCGGTTTGTTGCACATGAAGGTATATTTCAGAATGGCGTCGAATTCAGCGACGTCAGATTGGTGATGAAAATGATAGGTAGGGATTTTCATCTCGGCCAGCAGCGCCTTGGTATGCACGGCCATTTCAACCTGACAGGCCACCGGCTCGCGCAGTTCTCCGCGATAGGAAATGATCATCGGCAACGGCATACGGTAATATTGGATCAAGGTCGCCAGCGTGTTGATCGTGACCCCGATCGCGGTGTTCTGCATGATGATCGCGGGGCGTTTGCCGCCCATAAAGGCGCCGGCACACAGGCCCATGCCTTCGTCTTCCTTGTTGGAGGGGATGTGAAAAATCTCGTCGCGCGCGTCGATTTCCTCGATTACGCCGGCCAGCTGTTTGCAGGGCACGGTGGTGACAAAGGAAACGTCGTTGGCGACAAGATCATCAGTGATCTTCTTGTCGATATTCATGTAGAATTGCCTTTCTTCATTGGATGAAACAGAGTGCTAAGCGGTGTCTATTGCCACGGGGTCATTACGATCTTGGGCTCCGCGACCTGTCCTGCGCGCAGGTCGGCAAAGGCCCGTGCCCCGTCGGAAAGGGGGCGATGCTGGCACCAATCGAGCGGGCCAAGGCGGCCGTCAAAGATTGCTTGTGCGGTATCGCGAAAATCTTGTGCAGTATAAGTGTATGTGCCGATGAATGTGATCTCTTGCAATGTCATACGTCGGATATCTAGGCCGCCGGTGTCTTCGCCCAGACCCACATGGGCAATCACACCGCCCGGCGCCGCGAGGGCCGAAGCCACAGTGCGGGTGGCTGCATAACCGACAGCATCAATCACTAAACTGTACTGGCCTTCTGCTCGGGCAACTACGGTTTCGCCACAGATATTTTGTAGGAATGCGCGGCGTGCCGCACTTGGTTCAACCAGTGTTACGTCGGTAACCCCCCGCGCTTTTAGCGCAAGAGACGCCGCCAGCCCGATGGCCCCGCCACCGATCACCAAGGCGCGACGTTCCGATTGCGCGGGCAGCGCTTCCAGTGCAAGCCGCACCGCATGCCAACTGACGGCAAGCGGTTCCGCCAAAGCAGCTTGGGCGAGCGGAACAGTATCGGGCACGCTCACAAGGTTGCTTTGCGGCATAGTGATATATTGGGCAAAGGCCCCTTCGCGGGGCATCATTGAGATGATCTGTCGGGAGGGGCAAAGGTTCTCGCGTCCCGATGTGCAGGCAGCGCAGGTGCCGCAGATGACCAGCGGATTGACCGTGACGCGTGTACCGGCCCTTGGCCCGGTTTCAATGACGCCCGCTGCTTCATGTCCCAAGATCAGCGGGGCAGGACGTCGGGCATCATGACCAAGATAGGCGTGCATGTCAGAGCCGCAAATACCGACGGCCTCGACCCGGATCAGCGCGTCTTCGTCCTGGCACACAGGATCCGGCACATCGCGGAATCCCAGTGTTTCAATGCCGTCATATACCAAAGCTTTCATTTTGCAGTAAACCCTCCGTCTACCATCAGAACCTGACCAGTCACATAATTCGAGGCATCCGAGCAGAGAAACAGCAGCGGGCCGTCCATGTCTTGCAGTGTCCCGTTGCGTCCCGCGCAGGTTTGTGCCGCATTGCGGGCCGCACGGTCAGGATCATCAAAAACGGCTTGTGTCAGTTCGGTTGGAAAAAAACCCGGACCGATGGCGTTGGCGTTGATACCGTGGGGCGACCACGCCTCTGCCATGGCGCGGGTAAGTTGGCCGATGCCTGCTTTGCTGGCCCCATAGGCGATGCCACCGGGAAAAGCGCGGGTGGTTTGCAGCGAGGCGAAATTTACGATCCGGCCCCACCCTTTCAACCGCATGGAAGGCACTAAAGCCTGCGAAATAAAGAAGGGCGCCGTCAGGTTCAGTGCCAGCGTTTGATCCCATCCGTCAGTTGTCACATCGTCAGCTGTCTGGCGTGTGTTGATCCCGGCAGCATGCACAATGATGTCTGGGTTTCCAAAGGGGGCTGAAATGCTGGTGCAAAGCGCGGACACCGCATCACGATTGGCAACGTCGGCCACCACGCTGGCCGCATTTGCGCCAATTTCGGACGTCAGCGATTGCAAAGCGTCGGCGCGACGGGCGACGCCGATGACCTGCGCGCCGGCGCGGGCCAGGGTTAGGGCCGCACGCCGCCCCAGACCAGAACTGGCACCGGTGACGCAAGCCACGCGCCCCGTCAGATCGAATTGGGTGCGCGGGTCGTGCATCAAATGTCCGCCGATAGATCGAAGGTTTCATCCGGAAAGTATTTGGCCAGACGGACGTCTGCCGCGCGGGCGTGACCTTCCATGCCTTCCAGTCGCGAAATCCGCGCGGTTGCTTCGGCGACCCGTTTGGATGCTTCACGCGTGCTGCGCTGCCATGTGACGATCTTCATGTACTTATGTACGGACAGACCACCCGTATAGCCCGCCGCACCGGAGGTCGGCAGCACGTGGTTGGTGCCGGATGCCTTGTCACCATAAGAAACCGTGGTTTCTTCGCCCAGGAAAAGCGAACCGTAGCAGGTCAGCCGGTCCAGCCACCAATCAGGATCTTCGGCTTGAACAGTCAGGTGCTCGGGCGCGTAGTCGTCAGAGCAGGCGGCCATCTCTTCACGGTCGGAACACAGGATCACTTCGGCGTAGTCACGCCATGCGGCAAAGGCGTTGTCGCGGTTCACCTCGGGCAGATCGTCGATCAAGCCGGGAACCAGTTCCATCACCTTTTGCGCCAAGGCACGATCATCCGTGACCAGCCAGACCGGCGAGTTATACCCATGTTCGGCTTGACTGACGAGGTCTGTGGCAACGATATGTGCGTCCGCTTGGGCATCGGCAAGGATCAGGCTGTCCGTCGGGCCCGCGATCATGTCAATACCCACACGGCCAAACAGGATGCGCTTGGCTTCTGCGACAAACTGGTTGCCGGGGCCCACAAGGATGTTTGCCTTGGGCAAGTCAAACAGGCCAAAGGTCATCGCGGCGACACCTTGGACACCCCCCATGGCAAGGATCTTGTCCGCACCACAGATATGCGCCGCATAGACAATTGCTGGGGCCACACCCACGCTGGGGCGCGGTGGTGAACAGGCTGCAATATGGCGACAGCCCGCAACCTTGGCTGTGGTAACTGTCATGATGGCAGACGCAATGTGGCTATACCGACCGCCGGGCACATAGCAGCCAGCAGCATCGACAGGGATCGCTTTTTGTCCTGCGACAAAGCCCGGCTCAATCTCCATCTCGACGTTTGTGAGGGTAGATTTCTGAATCTCCGCAAAGCGGCGCACGTTGTCATGGGCAAAGCGAATGTCTGCCTTCAGCTTTTCCGGCACCAGGGCGCAAGCTGCCTCGATCTCTGCCTCCGTCAGGACCACGTTACCTTCGTAACGGTCAAACTTCGCGGCGTATTCAAGCGCCTTGGCGTCGCCACCTTGTTCGATGTCATCCAGAATGGCTTTCACTGCCTCATGGGTTTTCGACGCATCCGATTTGGCGGTCAATGTGGCTTTCTTGAGATATTCGCGTTTCATGGCTTTGAGATCCTATCTGTCGATAGGTGAGATATGTAAGCGCTTGCATCGAATAATGCAAGCGCTTACATTGACCTTACGCAAACCAATTCCGTGGATATCTGGGGCGCGTTGATGTAATCATCTCAAATGCAACCGGCCCGAGGCGGACAATGCCACAGAAAACCAGCATACCAACGCTTGATGACGTAGCCAAAGCCGCAGGCGTATCGACCGCCACCGTGTCGCGTTGCCTGAATTCGCCGGACATTGTCGTAAAAGCAACAAAAGATCGGGTGCTGAAAGAGGTTGCCCGCCTGGGTTATACACCGAATTTCGGTGCGCGCGCGATGGTTGCACGGCGTACATTCACCATTGGTGCAATCATCCCGACGATGGACAATGCAATTTTTGCGAGAGGCTTGCAGGCCTTTCAGGAGCAGTTGCACGAACGCGGCTATACCTTGCTGGTATCTAGCACTTCCTACCGGCCTGATATCGAAGAAGAGCAGGTGCGCACGTTGGTGTCGCGGGGGGCAGATGGCATTTTGCTCATTGGGTACGAGCGCGATGCGTCAATTTACCAATACCTTGCCTCACGTGATGTACCAACGCTGGTTGCCTGGGCCTATGAGGAGGGTAACCCGCATCCGTCGATCGGTTTTGATAACCGCGCCTCGATGCATGCCCTTGGTGAATTGGTCTGGGAACACGGACATCGGCGAATTGGCGTCATCTCGGGCGTGACAAAAGGGAATGATCGCGCGCTGCGCCGGGTTGAGGGGCTGAAAGACGTTTTCAGGGCAAAGGGACTTCCGCTTGAAAACCTAAAGGTGATCGAAACCCCCTATGGTGTTAAAAATGGTGGCATCGCCTTTGCTGAACTGATGGCGCAGCAGGAACCGCCCACGGCGGTCATGTGCGGCAACGATGTGCTGGCTGTCGGCGCAGTGCGGCGGGCGCATCTGATGAAGCTCAAGATTCCGTCGGACGTGTCAATCACCGGCTTTGACGACATCGAACTCGCGCGTATTGTATCGCCGCCTTTGACAACGGTGCATGTTCCACATCGAAAAATGGGCCGTGCGGCGGCGAATGCCTTGATTGATATGGTGGAAAACGGCAGGAGGGACACTTTCCCGCCGTTGAAAAGCAAAATCAGGATCCGTGGGTCATTGGGAAACCTGAACCCTCCCCATAGCGCAGAAACGGTTTAGTGCGCGATGCCAGCCTTGCTTGATGAAAGGGGGCAAGTTCTCTCAAACTCTACAGGGCGATCCGCCCTATGCCTGTTGATGGCGCAATAGCAACGGGCCATAAACCACTGCAACACCGACGAAACAGGCGATCCAAAGAGACGCGGAAGCGTTCAACAGGTGCGCGCGTTCCGTGGGGGCCAGGTCAGCGCAGAGTCTGGTAAAAACCGACAGGACAAGGGCCAGATAGAAAATGGTTGTTGCTGTACCTGCATGCAGGCTTCGTCCCGTGTGGCCCAGCGTTGCCCGTGTCATTACCCCCACCGTCATCAGCCCTATGGCACCTGTGGTCCAAACATGGATCGCCGCCGCCTGCGTCATGATTTGTGGATGGAAAATCGCAACAGCAGTTGTAAGCGCGCCCAAAGGAATGAAGAAGTAGGCGATATGAAGGACCCAGACCAGAGGTTCGGATACGGTGTGCAAACTTTGCCAACGCGACAGGCGCCAGACGTTCATTACGGCCATGAGGATCAGGGCCACACCGGTCAGAAAAGCGTCCGGCACAAAGGTCCAGGCCAGCAAGGCCGGACCGGTGACAAGAAGCGTCACCTTGTCGATGCGTTGCATCGGCGGTGTCGGCAGTTTTGTAGCGCCACGCTTTATCAGCCAGTTTCGCGTGAAACTCGGAATGATCCTCCCGCCGATGATCGCGATAAGAATCAGGGCGGCTGATATCCCCAGCCGCAAACCGATGCCCTGCGCAGCGGTGCCCCTGATGTCGGCTTCCAGATGAAAAACGATGTTGGCAAGGATCAGGACCCCGATCAGCGCCAGAACGGGGGTATTGCGCCAGTTCTGTCCCGCTACAATTTCGCGCAGGACAACACACCAGAGCAAGACAAGAAACGCACCGTCAGCGATGGGAACCATCCAGAGTGGCAGAACAGCGGAAAACAAGATCGCCAGCCGACCTAAAACCCAAAGGGCGGACAAAGCGGCCAGTTTCGCGCCGATCAAGGGTTTCCGACCTGTCCAGTTTGGCACTGCCGTCAGCAAGAAACCGGCGATGACGGCGCCCAGATAGCCAAAAAGAAATTCATGCACATGCCAGCTGACAGGATCGAAACGGGTCGGCAGAACAATGGAACCCGACAGCATTGCCACCCAAAGACCCATCGCGAGAGCCGCCCAGAGTGCCGCCATGAAAAACAGCGGGCGCAAGCCGATGCTCAGGAAGGCGCTGTTTTGCCATCCCCGCCTGTTCTTTGTGTTGTGGGTGGTCATTGCCTGTTGCCAATCGGTATTCGGCTGGTTGTTAGAACATTGCCATCACTGTCGCAGGTCAGACGGACACGTTTACCGGCGTGAAAAAAGGTAAGGCGCATCCGCCCTTCATCCGCGTCTGTTCCTACCTCGAACCGGCTGGTGATTTCGCCGTCCCGCATCAGTTTGGGTACCGTGGACGGTGCAAGGTCCAGTAAGGGGCCCAAATCATGCGCATCTATTGTGGTCTGTCCGTTTGTGATCGTGACCTTCATCCCATGTCCTCCGGTTCTGCGATATCCATCAGACGCCTGATATGGCGGGCAAAGGCAATAGCTGCGGGTACGCCCAGTATACAGCCGATACCGAATGACCATGCCGTAGACAGCAAGGGGCCGCCCATCCAGCTGCCAAGAAGAGAAGCAAAAAACACGTTTACGCCTGCCGCCCCCGCAGCAAAGGGATAAAGCACCAGTGCGATACGCTTGGTCGGCCAGCCGCGGCGTTTCACTTTCGCATGACCAGATGGTTTACCAGCACAAGGGCGGCAACGAGCGCCAGGGAGGCGAGGCCAAACCAGAGTTCGGCAGTCGCGGATTGAGATTGCGGAACCGGACGATCAAATGCTGCCAGCAGGGGTGTTGACCAAATGAAAGGAACAAGAAGAAAAAGGCGCATGTTATGTCTCCTGTGTCAAATTGCGATAGATATCGGGCAAGGCGCGGGTCAGCCGCGCAGGATTAGGTAAGAGACTGAAGCCGCCGCGCCCGAAGATACGCGCGAACCAGTCTTGACCGTCTTCGTCGATGATGACCCCGTGCAGGGATTGACCCGCCCCACGCGCCTCGCGGACCGCCATGCGGCTGTCTTCGATACCGTGCTGGCCTTCGTAATGGTCCAGATCATTTGGTTTGCCATCGGTCAGAACGATCAACAATTTGCGCTGGGCAGGCTGTTTTGCAAGCATCGCGGATGTATGACGGATTGCAGCACCCAAACGGGTGTAATGCCCCGGACGTAGGGCACATATATTGGCGGTGGTCTCGGGGCTCATCTCCGTTTCGAAACCCTTGCAGCGGGTCAGGAAAACCCGATCACGTCGCAAAGAGGAAAACCCCCAGATGCCCAGCTGGTCACCCGCCGCATCAATACCCCCCGCAAGTGCTGCCAGCGCTTCGCGGGCAACGTCGATCACGCTGGTGTCTCCGACGGCAGCCTCCGTCGAACGCGAGGTGTCGATCAGAAATGCCACGGCGAGGTCGCGGTCAATCTGGCGTGCGGATTGCCAAATGCGGTCGCTGCCGTCGCCGGTCGCAGCCAAATCCGCCTGCGTTGTAATCACGGCGTCCAGGTCAAGTTCGCTTCCGTCGATCTGGCGCGGGCGCAGAACACGCCGTGGTCTCAGGGTTTCGAACTGGCGGCGTACCTCGCGGATACGTGCGGCATCGGGAATGAACGGATTGGCCCTGTCCACGACAGCAGGCGCATCCAGCACGCGGCAATGCCCGTCCATATAGCTGCGGCTGCGGTGGTTCCATTCAGGGTACACAAAGGTGCCAGCCAGCTTTTCGTGATCGGCATCAGCGGGCGATAGATCAAGATGCAACCGCAACCTTGTGGCCGCCCGTTTGTTCACCTTTGACAGGACGATCTGATCCTGATCGTCAGCTGCTTTTTGCGCATGCTCGTCATCGTTGTCATCAACACTGCGGTTGAGGTTCATCGATTCGACCCAAGACAGGATCGATTCAAAACGGTGCAGGATAAAACTGTCCTTCCGGTTCGCTTCGCTGCGATCTTCGCGGCTGCCGATCTTGCGGTTTGTCGTGCCCGCTGCTGCGGGCGGGGCCTGTGTTTCATCTGCGGCCGGCGCGGCATCCTCACCTGCACCCGCCGTATCAAAGCGCAGCCAGAAGGGCACCGGCGCAAACGGCATGTAGCCCCGTTCGCAAAAGGTTTCCGGCGGTATGGTTGCAACGCCGCGAAGCTGTTCTTGAACCGCGCGTTCCATCGCCGCCTCGGCAGATGGCAGCGCAGTGTTAGGGCGGGCGGCCAAGGACAAATAACACATCTGTTCATAGGCTTGGCGCAGGCCCGGACAGGCCTTTAGCACCAACAGCGTCGATGAGGCATTAGATTGGATCTGCAGCCAGTCGCGCAGATGTAAGTTCTCGGTCATTTGGGGGATTTCGGCGCGTGCTGCACTTGCCACCAGCCAGAAATATGCCGCCCTATTTAGCGCGGGATCGGGGTAGGCCGCGATTTCTGGCGGCAAACGCAGCCGTTCACCGTCAAAGCTTGCCACATGTTCCTTGTCTCGTTCCGCGCCAATCTTGCGCAGGAGGCGGCGACGGTGGCGCACCAGCGTCGCCGGGGTTTCCGCCAGTTCAACCCCGCCGTGACCGCCCAATGCACGAAACAGCACGGCCAGACTTGGGCGGATATCACCAAGCGCGACCATAGCATCGGGGTAAGCGGTTGCGGTCGCCATGCCATGGGCCATGTCGTGCCACAGGTTGCCAACAGTCTCTTCCGGCTCCATCAGGTCGCGCAGGTGCATGGCCTTAGCCGTAGACCGTGGCGACAAGATCGCGCAAGGCTACTTGAACATCCGCATCATCGCTCAACGGTTGGATAATCGCGGTTTCCACGGCCCGATCCACCGTCATGCCATCTGCCATCAACGTGGCTGCGTAAATCAGCAGGCGTGTTGAAACGCCTTCCTCAAGATCCATGCCCGATAACGCACGGATATGGCCTGCAAGCCGCACAAGGGGCGCGACACGCGCGGCGTCCAATCCGCTTTCCCATGTCACGACAGCCACTTCCAGTTCCGGTTTCGGGAAATCGAAGGTCACGGACAGGAAACGCTGGCGCGTGGATGGCTTCATGCGCTTGAGCACATTCTGATAACCGGGGTTATAGCTGGCAACGAGCATAAAACCCGCCGGGGCCGCCAGCTCTTCTCCTGTGCGGTCGATCATCAAAGTGCGCCGGTTGTCGGTCAGGGGGTGCAGGACGACTGTGACGTCCTTGCGTGCCTCAATCACCTCATCAAGGTAGCAGATGCCGCCTTCGCGTACTGCTCGCGTCAGCGGCCCATCGACCCAAACGGTTTCTCCGCCTTTCAGCAGATACCGCCCGATCAGGTCTGCCGCAGACAGATCGTCATGGCAGGCCACGGTAAACAGCGGCTTGCCCAGTTTGGCGGCCATATGTTCAACGAACCGCGTTTTGCCGCAGCCGGTTGGCCCCTTCAACAGAAGGGGCAAACCGTTTTTATGGGCCATCTCAAACAACTCGCATTCCTGTGCGGCTGCCTGGTAATGGGGGGCTGCTTGGGGGGCGATGACGTCTTTCATCACCTATTCCCCGGCAACAGCGGCGGACGGACCGGGTTCGATGATCTCGTGTTTGCGGACCACCAGCAGCGCATAGATAAACAGCAACGCCCCCAGCACCACAGCCAGACCGGCACCAAACCGCATCAGGTAAAAGATCGACAGGCTGTCCTGCACATCCATGTAATAGTCACCGACCACCCGTTGCATGTGGGTTTGAATAGTGCCCGCAAAGGTCAGCACAAATGTCATGAAGGCCATGCCGCCCGTCATCAGCCAGAAGCTGACCATGTTCAGAACCTGGTTGTAAGGCTGGCGCTGACGCAACAGCGGCATTGCGTAGCTGAAGATCGCAAGGTTCAGCGCCACATAGGCACCATAGAAAGACAAATGCCCATGTGCGGCAGTGATCTGGGTCCCGTGGGAATAGAAGTTGACCCCGTGCAGGGTGTGCAAGAAGCCCCAGACCCCAGCGCCGAAAAAGGCAACGGTGCTGGACCCAAGTGACCAGAGGAGGGCGGCCTTGTTGGGATGGTTGCGTTTGCCCTTCCAGACCATGACGAAAGCGAAAGACATCATCAGGAAGAAGGGGATCACCTCAAAGGTAGAGAAGATCGAGCCAACCCACTGCCAGTATCCCGGCAGGCCGATCCAGTAGAAATGGTGCCCGGTCCCAAGGATGCCGGAAAACAGCGCCGTGGCAACGATGACGTAGAGCCATTTTTCAACGATCTCGCGGTCGACACCTGTCAGCTTGAGCAGCAGGAACGCAAGGATCGCCGCCATTACCAGTTCCCAGGTTGCTTCGACCCAGAGGTGCACGACAAACCACCAGTACATTTTGTCCAAGGACAGGTTGTTCGGGTTAATGAAGGCAAATATCCACAGCAGCGAGAGCAGCCAAAGCCCCATAAGAAGTACGTTTGTGATCGCCGTTTTCTTGCCCGCCAAAACGGTCATCGAAATATTGAACAAAAAGATCAGCGCTGCGACGAGAATGCCGAATTTCACCCAGAGCGGTTGCTCAAGAAACTCGCGTCCGCCGTGGATGCCAACAAGATAACTTCCTACAGCGCCCAGCGTGCCCACCATCAAAATGGCAAGCTGTAGATAGGCCAGTTTGACCGAGTAAATCTCGCGTTCCGATTCCTCGGGAACAAGAAAATAGGCGGCACCGAAGAACCCCAGCAAAAGCCACACAATAAGGGCATTGGTGTGGATCATGCGTATGATGTTAAAGGGTAGAAGTTCAGAAAGAAAGTTGGGCGATACATAGATCCACCCGGCGAGAAGCCCGCCGATCACCTGAATTCCGAACAGCGCCATAGCGCAGACGAAATAGGCAAGGGCGACTTTTTGGGATTGATATTTCATGGGTTAGACCTCCTTAGCCAGCGTCATTGGGCGGCCAGCCTTGCGTGTCGGTTTGATCGGCCCAACGCAGAAATTCCGCGAGGCCTCTGATTTCTTCCTCGGTGAGGTTGAAGTTCGGCATTTGCCGGCGGCCTTCGATGCCGCTTGGCTGGCTTTCCATCCAACCCTGCAACACTTCGAAAGCTTCTTCGGGTGAATCCTGTACGCCCCAGCGGGTCATGACGTTGCCGACTTCTGGTGCGAAATACGCCCCTTCACCGTGTAAGGTATGGCAATTGATACAGGAATTTCGTTCCCAGACATGTTTCCCAAGAATTACTTCTTCGCTCAGCGGCATGCCTGCCGTCGATACTTGCACAACATATTTGTGACTTTGCACAGTGAGGACGATGAAGATGATAACGAAGAACAAGGATCCTCCGTAAAACACGTTCCGCGCCCGTGATTTGGTTAAGAATTCAGCCATTCTGAGGCCCCCGTTCAACATTGGATGCCGTCAAGCTAGACTGGGCGTCGCTTGGAAAGTTTGCGCCAGCGCAATGTTCAGAACAGATAAGGCGCTATTTTGAAGCCAACCAATCGAGGTGTTTATGACATGCGGAAAGCTCTATGATCCCGATTTGACGTTGGAAGAGTTGATGCGGACTTGGCCGGAAACCATCCCGGTCTTTTTGCGCCACAAAATGGTATGTGTCGGATGTCTGGTGAATCCGTTTCATACCGTAATAGACGCCTGCGCCGAATACGGGCTGAATGCAGATGCTTTGTATGCAGAACTCGCGGCCGCACTCTGTCCCAGGTTCTGTACCTAGATATTTGACAAGATGACCAACTGGTGAGGATCGCAAACCGTGATGCGCTTGCGCCCGCTTTTTACCAATCCCTGCTTTTCCCACGCGCTGAGCATCCGGCTCACGGTATGTAGTGTGGTTCCTGTCATTTCTGACAAGTCCTGCCGGGTGATCGGGAAATTGATCTCAATTCCGTTTGTAACCTTGCGGCCGGTCTGGTTGATCAGCCGAAGCAAGGCATTTGCGATTCTTTGTTCGACCTGTTGCGTCGCCATCTCGACGATACGTGTGTTCATTTCACCGATGCGGGTGCCGACGACCTTATAGGTTTCTGTCGCAAAGCCATCATACTGTCCGGCAAAGCCGTCCCAAAGTCGGGTCGGCCAAGACAGGACCAAGGATTCGGATGCTGTTATTGCTGTTGCAGGGTAGGTCGTATGGCCAAGCGCTTTGGCGATGCCAAACAGTTGGCCCGCGGGAATGTGCAGGGCAATCACCTGATCGCCGTTTGGTGTGATCCGCACAACACGAATGTAACCATCCAGCAGCATATAGAAGCGTTCTGCATCGTGCCCCTCCTGAAAGACCGCTGCGCCCGTATCATAGCGCCGCGCACTGGCCTGATCCAGAATTTCACGGATCTGCCGACCGTCCAACTTGGAAAAGGGGGGCACATGGCTCAGCAGACTTTCGTCAAGCTGCGGAAGGGCGTTGGCGCGTCTGGCATTGTTCATAATTTACTTATTCACAAATCTTGCGCTGTTGCCACGCAAATTGATGCCGGTTGTCTAAAGCCTGCAGGTTCGTTGCGCCAGCGCAAAGAAAGGCTGTCCCGAAGCTGCATAGTCCGCGCAACCGAACTCGAAAGGACATGACGATGATGAAATCAATACTCTTTGGTTGCGCCTTTAGCCTGACAGTAGGCGGTGCAGCATTTGCTGAGACCTTTGAGGTCAAAATGTTGAACAAGGGCGAAGAAGGAACGATGGTGTTTGAACCGTCATTCCTGCAGATCGCCGCAGGAGACAGTGTTCTCTTCCTTCCGACGGACAAAGGACATAACGCCGAAAGCATCAAAGGAATGATGCCCGAGGGCGCAGAAACTTTCAAGGGCCGGATGAACAAGGAAGTCGAAGCAACCTTTGACGTCGAAGGTGTCTATGGCGTGATGTGCAAGCCCCACTACGCGATGGGTATGGTGATGACCATTGAAGTTGGTGATGCCGACGCCGTGCCGGAAAACTTCTTCGAGGGCCGTGTCCCGAAGAAGGCGAAAGAGCGTTTTGATGCGCAATTGGGCAATCTGTAAACGCTATCCCCGCAGTTGCATCGGCCAGATCGAGCGCTGCACATACCGTATCCCATGGAGGGAATAATGACCAAATTCATCAACTCCGGAAAAATGAAAACCAGCCGCCGCAACGTCCTGCGCGGTTCCGTACTGGCGGGCGCTGCTGCACTGACGGGTGCAAGCGCCATGGCAGGTCCGCGCAGCCCCAAGCTGCATGCCGCCAACGCAACCTCGGCCAAGCTGTACAAAGCGGCGGGTAAGCAGGCTGCGGCCGGCACGGCCAAGCCCGCAGACCTGTCAGGCTATACCCGCGTCAAGCAGGAGCTGGTTGCACCTCCTTTCGCGCCCGCTCACGAGCAGGTTGCCACCGGTGGCCCCAAGATTGTCGAGATCACATTGGAGACAACCGAAAAGCTGATGGTTGTGGACGAGGATACTGGTGCATCGGTCTGGGCGCTGACTTATAACGGCTCTGTCCCCGGTCCGCTGATCATCGTGCATGAGGGCGACATGGTCGAACTGACCCTGCGCAACCCTGCTGACAGCCAAATGGAACACAACATCGACTTTCACGCCTCGACAGGTGCGCTTGGCGGCGGCGGCTTGACCCACGTGTATCCGGGTGAAGAAACCGTGCTGCGTTGGAAAGCAACCAAACCGGGCTGCTTTACCTATCACTGTGCACCCGGTGGTGCGATGATCCCGTATCACGTGACCCATGGCATGAACGGCGCTGTTATGGTGCTGCCGCGAGAGGGCCTAAAGGACAAAGAGGGCAACCAGCTTGCCTATGACTCGATCGCCTACATCGGAGAGCAGGACTATTACCTGCCGAAGGACGAAAATGGCGAATACATCGCGTATGATGTTGCCGGTGACGACTATTCCGACAGCCTTGACGCAATGCGCACTCTTATCCCGACCCACTCCGTTTTCAATGGCGCTGTTGGGGCATTGACCGGCGAAAGCGCGTTGAAGGCCAAGGTCGGTGAAACCGTCCTGATGATCCACAACCAGGCGAACCGCGACTCGCGTCCTCACTTGATCGGGGGGCACGGAAATTACGTCTGGGAAAGCTCTTTTAGCGACGAGCCTCTTACCGGCATGGAGACATGGTTCGTTCGGGGCGGCAGTGCTGTTGCGGCAATGTACACCTTCGAACAGCCAGGCGTTTACGCCTATGTGAATCACAACCTGATTGAAGGTGTGATGCTTGGAGCGACCGCGCATTTTGTGGTCGAAGGTGAGTGGGATAATGCCCTGATGGAACAGGTCATCGCGCCGCGTTCATTCGAGACATAAGGCCTTGAACATATAGGAATGCAGAAATGACCACCGCCGCACCTCAGATTGCCACATCCCGAACCTATGTTCGTCTTGCGATGCTGGCCGGTCTGGCGGTGGTCCTTGCCGGGGCCGCGATAACGTTTCGCGGTCCCGAAAAACTTCAGCGTCCTGTCATGGCCGAGCAGCCGGTTATCTTGCCCGACGGTACTAAGCTCTATGTTCAGAAATACGAGGTCAGTGTTGCGGAATGGAACGTCTGCCACGCCGCTGGCGGGTGTACCTTGGCCCTCCGTGCGCCTTCCGGAAAGTCCGCCCTCACAACGCCTGCAACCGGATTGTCCTTCGTGGACGTTGGCGAATACCTCACATGGTTGAACAGGGCGAGCGGCCATACTTTCCGTCTCCCCAAGCTGCGGGAATGGGAGTTTATGGCGGCCGACGTTCTGCCGGAAGAACCCGACCCGATCTTCACATCGCCCGAGCTGACCTGGGCTTCTGCCTATCTGACGGAACCCCGGACAAACCGGGCATTGCGGCCACAGGGCAGCTTTTCGACCAGTGCCGAAGGTATAGTGGATCTGGATGGAAACGTATGGGAATGGACGCAAGAATGCTACGCAGGGGCCTCTATCGAAGAGATGTCGCCAGACCGGTGCCCCGCCTTCTACATCGCCGGAGAACATATCGCGGCGATGTCCTATCTGATCCGGGATCCCGCACAGGGTGGATGTGCCGTCGGGTCGCCGCCTGCGCATTTGGGCATGAGACTGGTGTCTGATCGCGCACCCTGATCGAGTGACCTGCCTCCCCGAAACTTCCTTCGCTCTAATGTAGAGCTGATCCAAGTTGTCGCAGGAGCAGACACATGCAAATGAACCGGTAGCGAAGCGCAGGTTATTGGGATGATTGAGGAGCAGGAAGCTGTTATGCCGGCTGCGGATGTGTGCCGCAAGCACAGTCTCAGGCAGGGGATGTTCTATAGGTTTAAGTCGCAGTTTGCCGACTTTGTTGCACAAATGGGTTGATGGGATTCACGAGCTGAATCCGGCGTGATAGCCGAGGATCTAAGCAATTGGGCCCCGACGCAGTTCAAGACCAGACATTGTCCGTCTTACAATGACATTTTGAAGCGGCGCGGATCGCTGTCGTGCCATTGGCTGACAGTATATTCTTGCATGTGTGAGATGCTGGTTTGACCAAAGGATGATTTAGACGCCGCCGCCCCCTGGCAAGCGCTGTTGGCAGCAGCAGTTCAGTTATGCGGCCATGCAGGCTTGCCTGACAGTGAATGTCCTGTGCAGCTCGCTGCTCCGTCAGACAACAGGGTTCGTCCAGAGCTTGCTGCATATGGTCGGGTTGGACGGGGCTGCGCCCGAAAATAGGACCTAATGTCGACGCCAGCAGACCTGGAACATACGTCTGCTTTATCGTGGGTCCAGTGCCTCCCGAATCTTCCCGTCGACAGCACTGGCATCAGGGCCGAAGGTGCTTATGGAGCACTGCGTTGACCTTGGCTGTCGAGATACCATCCTCGCGCGGGGCGTTCCTGACCCTAAGAAAGATGTGGGCAGAACGGGAGCCATGGCCTCAGGAGTTGCTAAAGGCATATCGGGACCGTTGCTCTACTGGGACGAGGGAAAGGTTCATTATGGAGTGAGGGAAAGGCTCGTTATGGTGTTATGTGTAGGTACGTGCCAGCGTATCGGTGAGGTGCCCCTAGTTTCCTAGACGCCTGCCTTATTCATTTTCTGCTGTTTCATTTCATAGTCAACGGGCGATAGCATGCCATTGTTCGTGTGCTTGCGTGTTGGGTTGTAGAACATCTCGATGTAGTCGAACACATCCTGCCTTGCAGCGTCGCGCGTGGTGAACGTCCGCCGTCTGACGCGTTCCCGTTTCAGCAGATGAAAGAAGCTCTCTGCAACTGCGTTGTCATGACAATTCTGAACCGCCCCTTGTTTGCCGGAGACCCAGAAGTAAGGATGCTGGGTTATGGAAAAGAACAAATGTGGAAATAGATATTCACCAGAAGTACGCGAACGTGCTG
>JBARCL010000059.1:0-12586 GCA_049794055.1 Sulfitobacter sp. | reverse complement strand
GTGCGGAAGTACAGAGCAGCTTTTTCATTCTTTTTCCTCCTTGTTGAAGTTTTTTGACCCTCAACGCAGTTTAATGCGTGGGTCGATCAGTGGTGTAATTATGTCAGCCAGTAGATTTCATAAAACGATGGCAAATGCCGTAACCAGCGTGACACCCATGATGATTGGAATGTCGACCCGCTGAATGGCCTGCCAAGCAAGCTGGCCAATGCCCGGCCAGCCAAAGACGCTTTCGACAACGACCAGCCCGCCCATGAAAATGCCGATGTCGATCCCAATCATGGCGATCACTGGCAGGATGGCATTCGGTATGGCGTGGCGTAGGATGATGCGCCTGCGGGTTAACCCTTTGGCGCGGGCAGTCCTAATAAAGTCTTGCTGAAGCACGTCGATCATGGATGAGCGCATCATGCGGCTGTACCAACCCGAGCCCATGATCCCCAATGAAACAGCGGGCAGGACAAGATGCGCGGCCGTTCCATACCCGCCAATTGGGAACCAGCCCAGTTGCACTGCAAAGACATATAACAAGAGAAGTGCGACCACGAATTGTGGGGCGGATACGGCAATGAACGAAGTAATCATCAGCGTCTGGTCCAGCGGGTGTTCACGCTTCAGCGCGGCGACAACCCCCATAGTCAGGCCAATGACCAGCTCACACAGAATACCCGCGCCCATCAGCAGAAGTGTCGCGGGAAGGCGTGACGCAATCAACTCACTAACTTGCGATTTCTGCAAATAGCTGCGCCCCATGTCCCCTTGAAGAAGGCCGGAAAGATAGCGGAAATACTGAACCACAAAGGGTTGGTCCAACCCCAGTTGTTCTCGGATGTTCTGAACGGTCTGCGCTGTGGCGGATCGCCCCGCAATCTGGCGCACTGGGTCTGCAGGCAGCACGTAAAGCAGCAGAAAAGTGATGAAGGAAATGCCCAGCATGATGAGGGCAGATTGCACCAGTCGACGGAGAAGATAGGCAAGCATCAGCTGCGCCCCCTTTGCGTAGGGTCCAGTACGTCCCGCAAGGCGTCACCAACGAGGTTGAAGGCCAACGCAAGGATCAGGATGGCCACTCCGGGGAAAAACACCAGCCAAGGCGCTGCCTGAAAGTAGGTTTGGTTTTCGAAAATAATGTTGCCCCAAGAGGGCGTGGGAGGCTGCACACCGACACCAAGAAAGCTTAGCGTTGCCTCGAGCAGAACCGTGGTTGAAATGCCCAATGTTCCCCAAACGAGAAGGGTTGGGACCAAATGTGGCAGGATATGGAAGAATAAAATACGGCCCGTGCCCGCTCCCAAGGTCTTTTCAGCGGCGATAAAATCCCGCTCGGACAGCGATGTTGTTTCGGTGTAGATCACCCGCGCGGTCTGAACCCAGTTCACCAAGGCGATCACCATCGCCACAATCCACAGCGACGGCTGAAAAATGGCCGCAAGACAGATCGCCAGCAAAAGGGCTGGGAACGCCATCATCAGATCAGTGAACCGCATCAAGATCGTTCCAATCCAGCCCCGCATATAACCGGCTGTGACTCCAATCACTGTACCGATCACCAAGGCCAGACCGTTTGCGACCAGACCGATTATCAAAGATGTTCTTGCCCCATACAAAATGCGCGAAAACAAATCGCGTCCGAGCAGATCAGTGCCTAACAGAAATTCGTCGCCGGGCGGCAAAGGCGCGCCGTGAAGCGTAAGCCCTTCGAAATGCTGATCATTCGGCGAATATGACGCAATCATCGGTGCAAACAGCGCCCCGAGAACGACCACAGCAATCAACACCAGGCCGAAAACAGCCAACTTGCGCCTCAGAAGGCGGCGCCAAGGGCTGGCCTCCGTGACGTCCGCCTCAGCTGCGATGGCCAAATCCGTCATGCTGATCCCCTTTACCTAGATGCTGGGCCACGACCCTTTGTGCTGCATCCTCGAAACTGATGCGCCAATCCATGGCCATGCGGCGCAAGCGATCATACGCAACATCTTCGTCCACGCCTGCCACCATCAGAAAGTTGACTGCTCGCACGACAGTTTGCCGCTCGTTCAGGCGGCGGCGTAAAACCACGACATCATCCAAAAGCGCTTTGCGTGCGTCATAGGTCGCGCGGGCGATCAGCAGCGCACTGTAAACTCCACTGTCTCCAATGGGTTTTAGCAATTGCGCCTCCGCGCCAGCAGATAAGGCCCAGTCTATCCGGCCCGGGGCTTCACTACCAATCAGGGCAATTATTGGCATGGGAGATTGTCCGGGGGGCCAGGGAAATTGTTCATCGTGACCCATGTCTGCATCAAAAAAGACAAAATCAGCGCCGATCGCACTGGCATCCAGTTCCGGCCAACAGGTTGAAATGCGCAAACCGATGGCAGCCAACTGGCGCGACAAATTTTTGACTGTCGCATGCTGTCGATGCAGGATGATAGCATGGGCACCACCAAGTTCCTGAATGGAAACACGTCGCGTCATGACACCACCCGAAGCTGTGGTGGAATCTCCTGAAGTTCACCGCGCCCGCGTGACAGATATGGATCCCCCATGATGGGTTCATATTGTCGGCGGACTGCAAATGCTCCACCTTCGACCTGACCTATCAGCACCGGCAACTTCGTATGGTGGTTCTGATTATCGATGATCCCGTTTGCGGCGCCGTCCATACTCAGTAATTCAGCAAGGCTGCGGTTTTCAGCGTCCGGGCAAAGAGTAAGCAGGCGGGCAAGTTCACGCACTGCTGTATAAGCAGCAGCTTCATGAGAGGAATTGAATTTCCGTTCACCAGGCCAGAGTGTTGAGCCACGAAAATAGGGACCAACTGCGATTAACCCTTCGGCAGCATCACCCAGCGCCGGAAGCTCACATTCTGTGAGGTTACACGACATGATGGGGCAGTTCTCCGGGGAGAAGTGCGGGTTGGTTTTGCCGAGCGCGTGGTATGCTGCAATGAATCTGTACTGGGACCGGCCAATCGTCGAATTTAGGATAAAGTCAGGCCGAGTTGACTCAATTTCGCGGATCATAAGATCAACGTCGGGTGATCCGATGGGAAGATATCGTTCTCCCAATATCTCGCCGCCTTTTGCGGTAATTTCTTCGCGCGCGATGCGGTTCATTTCCCAACCCCAGATGTAGTTGGATCCGGTCAGATAAGTACGCTTGCCATAGGTCGGAACCGCCCAGTCTAATAGCGGCAGAAGGTGTTGATTGGGGCACGCATGGGTGTAAACGACATGGTCCGAAGCTTCGAACCCTTCATAGGGCACCGTATACCACAAGGTCGCACCCACGCGCTCCAATGTCGGAATAACTTCTTTGCGGCTTGATGACGTGACACAACCCACAACATGGCGTGCGCTCGTGTTGCTGATAATATCACGGCACAGCGGCTCATAGCGGTCAATATTGCCTTCTGGATCCCGCTCAACTGCCTCCAGAGTGAAATCCAGCTTTGGGTCGGCATTGATCTGGGCGATTGCCGTCATCGCTCCAGCCCGGCAGGCTTCTGATATTAGCGAATAGGTTCCGGACCGCGACAATAGCAACCCGATCTGGATTCGACGTTTTTCCAAGTATCCCCCAAAACAAAAAAACCCCGCGCCAACCTCCAATGAAAGGTCAGACTACGGGGCGCAAATGCCAAATTGGCGATCAGCCAAATGTTATAATTAAGCTGACGGGGGTTTTGGATTCTGTCAACTGATAAAAAAATGATTGTACATTAGATGCTTACAGATGAAACCGATGATCATGGGCGTGACCAACCCCATTCGAGCGAGTGATATCGAAAGTAAGTGCATGATTGCCTTTGGTCTATCGGGAGGACGGCCGGTGGCGAAGGCGGGCCCTTTGGCGAGGTAAGAGGCCGATCTTTGGGTCGTAGTAGCGGGCGTTTAGGTATTGAAGGCCTGCGGCTTCGTCGAAGCGCTCTCCGATCCAGCCTGCGATCTCTGGCGTGCTCGACGCGAGATAGTTGTGGGTGAGCTTCGTACCGAAGGGATCAAAGCTTGTTCGCTCGACCTGAGCACCGCCCGCGTTAGTGACGAGGCGGACCTCAATCGAACTGACTCTTTTGCGTTCCGGGCTTGCCTTGCCAAACAACCGGCTTGAGATGGCTTCGATGCTTGTGACGGTGAATCTGGTCAACCGCAGCGAACGTCTGGCGGTCTTGGCCCGGTCCGTCGCGCGATTTTATATCAATACCGGCTTGATCACCGCGCTGGACGTGGCGCTTGACGGGTATATGGGGCGCTGTGGCCTGTTGATCCCAAACATGGATGAGCCTGATCCGAACGTAGAAGCGATGGTGAAATATATTCAGACTATCGTCGGGTGATACTTACGGCCACCCCAACAACCATTCTGTAATTTCTGAAATATTGTTGTCTCGCGCGCTTTTAACGAGATCGGAGCTTCACCAAGCTCGGGAAGCAGACGGAAACTGCGCCATGTGACAACCCCCTGACACTTACGTTCATGGGTTGCTTACCTTACGTTTTTGGACCGCTAAACTTACTGACGGGATGCAGGCTAATACTTACGATTAGGGTGGATGACATCGGGCCGGTTTGACCTGGTAATATTATCCAACGGAACAAGGGCTTACGATTCATCGGTACAGAATAGAACCATCCAACGCTTACAAAACGGGTGATAGATACGCGTACGAACCTATGATACCTTACGTCCAGACAATAACAAAAGTAAGTTTTGCACGTAAGGCAGGATATGAGCAAAGCCTATCGCACGGTTGAGGCATGGCCCAATGCGCAGACATTGGTCAAGCCTAGAGAACTGGTGGACCTGGTCGAGGTCACGCCGCTGACGCTGGCCGACCGATGTATCTATAACCAGCTTCTGGAGAACGCATGGGATGCCATAGAAAAACCGATGACCCATGTGATCGCAAAATCCGATCTGCGCGGCTCGCATAATTCCAACGACGGGGTAGGGACCTTGATTGAGCGGGTGCAGCTTTTGGGTGGCAACGTCGTAACCGCGCGGCGCCACGGTTTGCTGGAATATGATATCCCGCAACGGCTGCGCCGGATTATCAAGGACAGCACGGTATTTGCGCGATTTCAACGCGAGGTGATGTTCGCACTGACCTCCAAATACGCATTGACGCTCTATGAGATGGTGCAGAAACGCGGCAACCTGCGCTGGCGTTCTTCAAGACATACGCGCAGAATAACCCTATTTAGAGACTGATTTGATGACAAATGACGCCGGATACTTTCTGTACCACTCGATTGGTATGTACCGAGACAAGGCCGTGGAAATGGCCGCAGCTTTTGCCAGCTTTACACAGGTCTGGGGTGCGATAGATGACAGCCAGTGGCCCCACGTCCTGACGCAACGGGCCGTGTTTCTGGACCTGTGGCGCGATCTGATTGACGCGCCTGACGGAACGCTGACCAGCGCGGAGAATGTCACAACGGCGTTGTTCTCTGTGCTGGGCGGACTGCCCGCTAAGCGGTTGCGCGGCAAGAAGGTTCTGATTGCGGCGGATTGTTTTCCTTCGCTACATTTCCTGTTGAACGGGATGGCAGACAGGCTGGGGTACACGTTGGAAACGGTGCCGGTCCGGCAGGGTGACTTCTGGGTCCGTGATGAAGATATGGTGGCGGCATGGGATGAAAGTGTCGGCTTGGCGTTGCTGACTTTCGTGACATCGACGTCATCGCACCGCTGTGATCTGGATGCTTTGGTCGCGCATGGACATAAAATGGGGTCATTGGTTGGTGTTGATCTGACGCAGGGTATCGGTATCATTCCGTTTTCGCTAGCGCAGACACCGGCGGATTTTGTTGTTTCAACAACGCTGAAATGGCTGTGCGGCACGCCGGGGGCCGGGATTGTACAGATGCGCCGGGATCTGCTGGATCAGGTAAAGCCGGAACTGCGGGGGTGGTTTTCGCAGGATAACCCGTTTTCATGGGATCTGGATGCATTTGAATATGCGCCGGATGCGCGCCGGTTTGAACATGGCACCCCATCGGTTCTGGCCTGTGTCGGTTCGGTACCGGCGTTGAAATGGCATGCGGGGCAGGAGGGGTTGCTGGCGCATAACCGTGTGCTGACGGCGGCCATTCTGGACTCGGCGCGACAGCTTGGTCTGCAGGTTGCAACCCCGCTTGATCCTGAACAAAGGGGCGGATCAGTGATGTTGGAACTGCCTGCTCATGTTGACCCCATGTCATTGGTGAACGGGTTGCGCGCGCGACAATTGCACGTGGATGCACGGGGGCGCATTTTGCGGCTGTCACCGGGCAATATGACAACGCCTGAACATGTGGAGCAGTTGTTCACGGCGCTGAAAAGCCTTTGCTAGAGACCTTTTTACGCGGTCATAAGGCGTTGAAGAACCGTTGCATCCGGTTCATTGCCTCTTCCAGAACGGGCAATTCCGCACACCCGAAACAGACCCGCAGGTGGCCTTCGCCGGCCTCTCCGTAAAAGCTGCCGGCTTCTACCACAACGCCGGTCTCATACAATAACCTGTCGGCACACTCTTGCGATGTCAGCCCCGTTGCGCTGATGTCGGGAAAGGCGTAGATCGTGCCCTCGACCGGTGCGCAATGAACGGTAGGCATCTGGTTTAACCGTCCGACCACCAGATCCCGGCGCGCGCGGTCGCGTTCGATCATATCGGACAAGATGGCCGGATCACCGCTGAGCGCTGCCAGAGCACCATGTTGAACAAAGGTGTTCACATGGGTGACTTCGTTGCTTGTGATTTTCATGCAAGGCCCAATCAGCGACGCATCGGCCGCGATATAGCCCAACCGCCAGCCGTCCATGGCGTGGGATTTGGTAAAGGCGCCCATAGTGATTGTGCGTTCCTTCATACCCGGCAGAGATGCGATGGAAGTATGGGGCGCTCCCCCATAAGTGATGTCTTGATAAACCTCGTCTGAGAACACCAGCAGATCATTATCCTGCGCGATTTCCGCAAGGGTTTGCAGTTCCCGGCCGCTATAGACACGCCCGGTTGGATTACAGGGATTGATCAGTGCAACAGCGCGGGTTGCGGTGGTGATATGCGGCTCTATCAAAGCACGGTTGATGCTGAAACGGTCTGCGGCGTCAAGCGGCGCGATGGTTACTTTGGCGCCAGCCAGCTCGGCCTTGCCGACATGTTGCGGATAATAGGGGGCAAGCAGCAGACATTCGTCGCCCTCCTCCAGAAACGCCATAAACGCGGCAAAGGATGCTTGGGTCAGACCGTTGGTAACAATCACTTCATTTGCTGTCAGATGGATCCCGTTTTGACGGCGCAGTTTGTCTGCAATGGCACTGCGCAGTTCGGGAATGCCGCGCAGGTCGGAATAATGCACGTGCCCGGCCTGCAAGGCGGCGATGGTGGCATCCTTGATGTGTTGTGGTGTGTCTTCGGCGGGCATGCCAAGTTCAAGATGGATCAAGTCACCATCCATACCGATCGCTTTGGCAAACATACCGAAATTCTTGGGTGAAGTATCGGTGATGCGGCGGGCTGGGCGAATGGGCATGGGGTTTCCTTGGCAAGTTGCTGGTGCTTGGCTACACCTAATCCAAGGGAATGTGAAAGGGGGGTGCATGAACAAGGTCGCAGTAGTGACAGGCGCGGCAGGCGGTATGGGACGTGCGATTGTCGCGCGGCTTTTGGCCGAGGGCCATGCGGTTGTCGGGCTTGATGTGGACAAGGCAGGTCTGGCCGATATGGCTCAGGACGGGTTCGCGGGGATGGTGGTTGATCTCATGGATGCGGAAGCAATCAAGGCGGGCTTTGCCGAGATCAAAGGGATGTTGGGTGGTGTCGATGTCTTGGTAAACAATGCGGGCACTTGTTTCATGTCCGAATTCCCCGACATTCCGGTCGATGAATTCGAGCGGCAAATGGCGTTGAATTTTTCGGCGGCGTTTCATTGTTGCCAAGCGGCGATCAAGCTGATGGCGGGGCGCGAGGGGGTGCGTAAGATCGTCAATATCTCGTCGAATGGCGCATATAATTTTGACGTGTTTGACCCGCCGCATTATCGGGCCTCCAAAGCGGCATTGGATAATCTAACCAAAGATCTGGCGCGGCGCTATGCCACCGACAAGATCGCGGTAAATTCTATTGCGCCTGCAATGACAGAGACACCGCTTTTCGGTGTGCTCAGCGCCGATGTTCTGGCGAAGGCGGTTGCGCAGATGCCGCATGGTCGGGCGATGCAGCCGGATGAAATTGCGGCCTGGGTGGGTTTTCTGGTGTCGCCCGCCGGGGATGTTTCCAGCGGAAATGTGATTATCCTTAATCAAGGGCGTGACGTGCGTTAGGGTTGTGTTATGATAATGCGCATAAGAGATGCGCATCAGGAGGCACAGCATGGGTGTTCAGAAAAAGGCGACCAACCTGTCGCTGGATCAGGAATTGTTGAGAGATGCGCGGGCTCTTGGGGTAAATATCTCGGCTGCTGCAGAACAGGGCGTCCGGCAGGCCTTGCGGGAGGCCTGGCTGGAAGAGAATCGCGAGGCGATGGGAGCTTGGGGTCAATGGGTTGAGGAAAACGGGCTGCCGCTTGAAAAGTACCGAATGTTCTGATGGCACGGTTTGAGGTTTACGCCTTCAACGGCGGGCGGGTCATGGATTTGCAGAACGACTATGTTCAGATTCCCGGGAGTCGCGTTGTTGCCCCGCTATTGCCGAAGACGGTCATAAGGGCAGCGGTCCGTGGCTTACATCCGTCAGTGTTTTTGGACGGGCAAGAGTATGTTGTCGCGACCCAGATGCTCGCAGCGACTCCCAATGCGGCCCTTGAGGCCGTGGATATCGCCGTAAAATTTGACCCTGATGAGATTACGCGGGCGTTGGATATCCTGTTTCAGGGGTATTAGCCGTTTTTCGACCATCTGATGCGAAAAGGTCAGTCAAACCAATCGGGTGCTTTTTTCAGGCCGGGCCATTGTTCAGGGCTGTGGCCATAGATCACCAATGCGTCCCGCTGTGCCGCCAGTGCCATTAACCGGTCGCCCTGAAAGATGGCCTGATCCACATCCCACGAACCTGCGAATTTTTCGCCAATTTCCGACGCTCGGCTGATCGCATCCGAAGTCAAAAGAACCCAGCCCGTTTGCGGCAGTTGCACCAAAAACGCCAGTTGGCCAGGCGCATGACCGGGACAGTGCAGCACTTCGAAACCAGCCCCCAACGTGGTGTCTTCACTGATCAAAACATAGTTGCGATCCGGCCATTCCATCGTCTGTTTGCCGGACCAATATAGCGGGCGGGGCAGGGCACGTTCTGCTGCCGAGATCAGGATGGGCGCCTGCGGATACCCGGCCATATCGCCCACATGGTCGATGTGCGTATGGCTTTGGATCATCAGTGTAACGTCAGATTTTGACAGCCCCAGTTTGGCCAGTTGCGCAGCTGGCAGGTTGTCGGGCGTTACCGACAGCACGCGCCCGAAACTGCCCAACTCATCCTCAGCCGTTGCCGTCTTAGCGTCCGCGGCATATTTGGCGGGAAACCCGGTGTCGATCAGCACGACTTCTTCCGCATCGGTTTCGATGATAAACCCGCAAATGCCAATGGTGCGCGGGCCTGCGTGGACTTCGAAAAGCCCGTAGTCCAGCACGGAGAGGCGCCGGGGGTTGCCCGTGAGGGTGAACGAGGTACTCATACCTTATAGGGTGGGGGTACTGTATGAAAGTCAAGATACACAGGTTATTCGAATACCTTCTGGAAACCACACAGGCCGCGCCCGAGGCGATTGTTGGGTTTTCGCTGTCGGGATCGCCGGTGTTGGGGGATTATCTGGCGGATTTAGACCCTGATCAGTCTCTGGATTGGAACAATCGCGATTTTCGCGGCTTGCCGGAATTACGCGACCATGTGCTGGTACAGGCCGGGTTAAACGGGGTGTGCGTGCCCGAGGATGTGTTGATTACCGCGGGTGCGGCAGAGGCGAATTATCTAAGCGTGATGCAATTGCTCCAGCCTGACGACCAGATCGTCATCGAAACCCCCGGCTGGCCGCAGGCAGAGGTATTGGCCCGTGCCATCGGGGCAAAAGTAGTCCGGGTCACCCGGCGCGAGGAAAACGGTTGGAAACTGCCCCTTGACCAGGTGGCGGACGCGGTGACGGCCAACACCAAGATGATCTTTATAAGCAATCCCAACAACCCCACGGGCGACCTCTTGCAGAAACCGGAGCTGGAAGAGCTGGTGCGGATTGCAGATCGTGTTGGGGCGTGGTTGCTGGTGGATGAGGTTTACGCCGGTCTGGAATGGGACGCCCCGCGCGCGCCTTCGATAGCGGGCATGTATGCGCGCGGGATCACCACCGGATCGGTGAGCAAGGCATTGGGGTTGCAAGGGTTGCGCACCGGCTGGTTGATCTGCCCTGATGCGGATCTGGTGATGGATGCGGTGATCCTGCGCGAAAATTCATCAGAGATCATGAATATCATGGGTGAAGTTATCGCCGAGGTTGCCCTGCGCCCGGACCGCTATGCCATCGCAATGAAGAAGGCGCGGGGCGAAGGGGCGGTAAACCTGGCCGAGATGAACGCTTGGGTGGATGCCCAAGAGGGTTTGACATGGGTATCGCCGCGGGCCGGGCTGATCGGGTTGGGCAGATTGCCCGAAGGGATCGACAGCGATGGCTTTGCGCGGCGGCTTTTGGGGAATCCTTACCGGACATTCCTGTTGCCCGGCAGTGCCTACGGGCAGCCCAACCACATCAGACTGGGCGTGGGGGGCGGCGCTGCGGTGAACCTGTCGGAGGGTTTGGGGAGGGTGTCGCAGGCACTAAAGGACTGGCACGGCTAAGACGCCCCTGAAGCAAGGCCCTGTTTCGCGGTCCTTGCCTTTCGGGAGACTGGCGGAGATCTTATGCCGCTTGACTCGCGGGGCTGATCACGGTCCCTTGCATGCAAACCCTATGTATTTCACGGAGTTATTTATGACAGTCCTCTCACGCCTTTTCATCGCGCTTGCCCTTGTTTTGACGTTACCGGCCTCGGCCCAGACATCGACGGAAACGGATACAAATACGGCCGTGACGTCTGCCGCGCCTGAAGCGGCGGTTGTCGTGAACGGCCAGAAATTTGGGGCTTGGTCTGTCAGTTGTGTCGCCATTGCCGTTGGCAAAACGGACTGTACGCTGACCCAACGTGTTTTGCGGGCGGCGGACAAAGCATTTGTCGCCGATGTTATAGCGACACGTAATCCCGAGGGGGCCAGCTTTTTGATCGCACGGGTTCCGGTCGGGGTGTTTTTGCCCACCGGTTTTGCCATGCGTGAGGCTGAAAACGATAGCGAGGAAGCAGTGATGCAATTCACCTGGCAGACCTGCAACCGTGAATTCTGTGAAGCGGTTTTGCAGATGGATGCGGACAAGGCCACGGCGCTGTCAGCTGAAGACAACGCAATGGTTGCCGCCTTTCGCCCATCGGCCCAAACAGAGCCGTTCCTGTTTCAGTTTTCGTTGAATGGCATGGTCTCGGGGCTGGATGCTGTTCGCCCTTAACCTGTCTGTTGGCGCAACATTCGGGCTGGGCTGCACACAGGGCCGATTGTGCAATGCCAAGAGAATCACCTGATTGTTTCCAAAACGGTATATAGTCGTTGTGGTCTGCGAATAGGTTTTGTCAGGTAAGTTTGACAGCGTCTGTGAAAGGGCCGGAAAGCGTGTTTTGTGTCCTGCACAGCCTGAACCGATTGGAAACGGGGGATGCTGTTCGCGACAATAATAGACGTATTTTCACATCCGCGGCTATGAAAGACGCGGTGTGACCATTCTGACACCTCAAATTCCGGTTAATAATTAATTATACATTTCAAAGGGCTGGGCGGGAAGCAGCAGAGTTTTTGCGTGAAGCGTTACTCCACGACACCGATCGACCTACACCAACGCGGTGGCTCAGCGCTTGACACAGCAGGGATATGTTCTCGCATGTGATGCCAATCTTCAAAATTTGGGCACTTCTTTTTCGGCCTTGCCAAGGTGTGCCGGCGGGTTTGGGCATCCGGTAAATTAAGTTGACCTCTTTGTTTACAAGGGCCTTTATGCTCTCATTGGGCGGACGACGATATTTGACTTGGGGGTATTTTATGCTGCATTTTGGCAAAGCGCTGACGGCTTTCGGAGCGAGCACTGACCGGCGCAGACGCAAAGGGCGTGCGGCAAGAAGTGTTTGCGGACTGGCAACAGGCTCTTTTTTAACCTTTGTCGGGATGGTGCAGGCACAGGTTTGGGATGGTTCCGTAGATACAGATTGGAGCGATGGCAATAATTGGGTCGGTGATGTAGCGCCGACGACGGGCGGTACTGTATCGATCACTGACAACACGTCCAACCCGACAGAATTGTCCACAACCGCGACCGTCGCCACAACGACTATAAGTGGCACAGGTGTTTTAACGATCACTGCAGGTGGCTCACTGACCTCGACTGTAACTCTAACGGGCGGTTCGGTTTTTGTGAACGGGACAATCATGGGCGTGACCACGATGACTGGGGGGACACTGACCCTGACAGCGGGGGATGTCGGTGCGGTGACGATGTCGGACGGTTTGTTTGATGTTGACGGTGGCGCGGCGGGCGCTGTTGCGATTACTGGCGGGACGCTT
>JBARCL010000058.1:0-13871 GCA_049794055.1 Sulfitobacter sp. | reverse complement strand
AACGGGCTGGTCGTATCCCGGATCATCTTTGTGGCGACTTTGGTGTACTGCGCTGTTGTCGTCAGCTTGGCATGGCCCAACAGCACTTGGATCACTCGAACATCCGTTCCTGCTTCCAGAAGATGGGTCGCAAAACTGTGCCGGAGCGTGTGCAGCGTTGCGGGTTTGTTGATCCCGGCCATGCGTTTGGCCGATGTGAATGCCCGGTTCAACTGGCGCGGCGAGATCGGGTTGATCTTCGGCTTGCCCGGAAACATCCATCCTTCAGGCCGCGCCTCGCACCAATAGTCACGCAACAGGTCAAGCAATCCTGGCGACAGCATCACTTTGCGATCTTTCCGCCCCTTGCCTTGCACGACGTGGATCAGCATCCGGTCGCTGTCGATATCGCCGGTCGTGAGGTTGCAAACCTCTGAGGCGCGTAGCCCCGCACCATAAGAGATACTGAGCGCCGCGCGGTACTTGAGGCCGGGACCGGGTGCGACCGCCAGAAGTTCAGAGACCTCCTCAACGCTGAGCACCGCAGGCAGCTTGCGCGGCTCGGTACGGAATTGCATATACTTCTTCATCTCATCACGCCCACAGGTCATCGAGAAAAAGAAACGCAATGCGGTGATGCGGGCGTTGTAGACTGAGGGCGTGACGTCGGTGTCTGTCATGTGAAGTTGATACGCGCGAAGCTCCTCACGCGTGGCCGTATCCGGTGGATGCCCCAGAAACGAAGCAAAATCCTTGACCGCCCGAATGTGCGAGCGTTGGGATTGGTGCCCCAAACCCCGAATGCGCATATCTTCGATCATCCGCTCCCGAAGCGGTGTTGTTCTCTCGCTGACCATGAACTCCTCCTGTTTGACGATTGAGAAACCTCAATCGTCAAACAGATCAGCCAGATCGCAAAATCCACCAACATGTGGGATGCTTCAATATACTTTCCACAAGCGCCAGTGCCGCGCGAGCGGCTTCGTCCTTGAGCCCACAGCAGAAGTCTTGAATATATGCTGCGCGCGCACGCAGCGTGCACTTTTGCTACACCGCCGCAAATTCGCTGCGGTACCATAGAGATGATTGCAGCCACTCTAACAATAGGCCACACTTTTGAAGTTGGAGGCTCAAAGAGATATAGAACTGTCCCTTTCCTTACAAATTTTAACCCCATAAAATTCGCCCGTCCTAAAATGGGAAGGTCATCTATGAAACAGACCACTTCACAAGCCAATCAT
This sequence comes from Sulfitobacter sp., assembly GCA_049794055.1. Lineage (GTDB taxonomy): Bacteria > Pseudomonadota > Alphaproteobacteria > Rhodobacterales > Rhodobacteraceae > Sulfitobacter. The sequence continues at coordinate 12,651 of JBARCL010000058.1, read as the reverse complement.
GGAATTTCGGGATGCTGCTCCGCCGAAATTCTGCAAAAGTTCGTTGAATTCGGCAAGACGGGTATGATGCCGAACGATCTTGCCAAATGGCTTGATGATCCCAAAGCGCAGTACATCCCGCCATGGAAGCCCTTTGACAACGTACATTTCGTCGGTGTGTGTTGGGTATCCGCGTGGCTGGTTGAGACCTCAAAAGGCGTCGTTTTAGTCGATACAATGTATGGGCCACATGTAGATCAGCTGATCGAAAACATCCACGCCACTGGCATTGATCTTGCAGACATCCGGTATGTTTTGATGACCCATGGTCACTTTGACCATGTTGGCGGGGCTGCGCGCCTCAAACCGCTGCTGCCCAATGCGCAATTTGCCATGACCCGAAAGGGCTGGGACGAGACCGCGGCAGACGTTGCAATGTGGCAAGGTACGCCCAATGCCTATGAAGCAATCGCGCCCGAAATCGTACTGGAGGACGGCGATACAATCATCTGCGGCGACGCCAAATTCACCGCAATCGAAACACCCGGGCACACATGGGGCACTGCGTCCTACCTGTATGATGTTTTTGATCGCGGGCACCGCCACCGCGCCATCACTGTTGGCGGCTTGGGGCTCAACGCCATCGAAGGGCCCGAACAGGTAGAAGCCTTTATCGACAGTCTGGACCGGATCGCAGGTTTGGCCAAGGAAAAAAGTGATCCAGTAGTGGTTCACCTGACGATGCATGGTTTCTCTGCGAATCTCGAAGAAAACCGACAGATACACGCCGCGCGCAAATCAGGCGAGGCAAATGTTTTTCTGAATCCCCAAGCGGTATTGGATGAAGTGTCGTTTCTGCGCGATGGGGCGGTGCGCCGGCTTGAGGTCGAAAGGCAGAAAAACGCAGAGTAAGGTTCTTATTCAATAACTGCGTCCAGAACCGCGCGGCAGGCTTGCGCATCGAATACTTGTTTCTCACCGATGAGGATCAGCGCGCACCCCTCGCCAGCCTGAGTGCGCGGGGCCAGAGTCGCACGCTGGCCGACAAGTTGAAACACCATCTGCTTGCCGGGCTTTTCCGTGAAACAGACAAAGCCCTTTGCCCGTAGCAACGTTGGTGAGATTACACCAATCGCATTCTGGAATGCTGCCATTGGAATGGGATCCTTACATTGCCATTCGAGCGTTTCGAAACGACTATCGCTTTGGACAGGCATCCCCGCGATGGAAGTTCGGTTTGAAGCGCCAAACCCCAAGAGCCCGTTGAGCAAACCGGATTTCCCGTCGGCACCATAAACCATGCGCTTTCCCATCGCGTTCAAGTGCAGTGTCAGTCTGGACAGGTCTTTGCTTTCAACGGCTTCAACCTTGCTCAGTTGAACAATATCCGCAGATTTGACCTGTGCTTGCCAAAGCGGGTCTGTGGTTCGCTCCGGTGTTGCTATGACATCTTGTGCATCAAGAAGGCACACCACGCTGTCCAGCAAGACCGCGGGCCACAAGACAGGGTCCAATAAAGCCTGGATAATGCCCTGCGGGTCCGCAACGCCGCTGGCCTCAATAACAATCAAGTCAGGCGTATTGTTGGTGAGAACCTGCTTCAGTGTGCGCAACAGATCACCCTGAAGCGAGCAGCAAATACAGCCATTCTTCAGCCCGATCACTTCGTCGGACGCACTTTCCAGCAAGGCGGCATCTATGTTGATCGCGCCGAAGTCATTGACGATCGCGGCGATGCGCATCCCGTGTTCATCTTGCAGGAGGTCGTTGATCAGGGTTGTTTTTCCGCTACCAAGAAACCCTGTGACCAACAGGATCGGGACGCTCATGCAAATGCGGCCCGTATCGGGCGGCCTGGGCTGGCAGAGGTATCAAGCGCCCCATCTGCAATAACTGTCTGCCCCGCGACCAACAGATGAACCACGCCTTCGGCGGGCTGGTTCATCTGCTCGAACGTGGCGCGGTCGCGGACCTGTGCCAAATCAAAGACCACGATATCCGCGTCAAACCCGGCGCGAAGCCGCCCCTTGTTCGCGATCTGCGGCGCGCGGCCCTCAATCACTTGCGCAGGATAGAGCGTACATTTCGCCAGCGCGTCGATCAGCGGCATGGTTTCGCGCTCTACCACATATTCACGCAGGAAACGGGTGAACGTCCCGGCCGAGCGCGGGTGGGATAGAACCTGCTCGGGCAAGGGCCATGCCATGTCGGCATAAATGCTGCCGTCGGGTTCGATCCACGGCATCGCGTCAGAGGCGATAGACCCACCAGGATAAGTGACCGATGTATCCAGCAGCGTGCGATGGTAGTCATTGGCTTCAACATCGAGAAAATGCCAGACGACAAGGTCTGACGGGTTCTCATCACTTGCCCTGAGAATATCGTCGCGGCCCGTAAAGCGGTGATGGTTTTTGACCAACTCGATCGCGGAATAGTCGCTGCCTGACTTTTGGGTGAACTGCGGATCTGCGAAAAAGCCCGCCCCTACAACGGTTGATCCCGCACCGTAGGGATAGGCCTCAGTCGTGACAGGCAAGCCCATCGCCTGCGCTTTTGCAATCAATTCGACCACCCGCTCGATGTCCAATAGGCTGGTCGAATTCATATGGCAGATGTGCATATGCGCGCCCGTGGCACCGGCCAGCCCGATCAGGCGGACATAGCTCTCGATCGAGCTTTGCGGGTCGATGTTGCTGGCAAAGGCGATGTGGGTGAAAGTCGGGCAATCGAATTCGGCCGCCAGATCGCAAATGCGCGTCAGTTCCTTGACGCCAGCACCCGGCGCATAGCCGTTGGGAATGCCGATGCCGATGGCGCCCTGATTTAACCCCTCACGCGTCAGCTCGACCAAGCTCTTTGTCTGGTTGCCGTCTGCCGCTGCCACTGACCAACTGTTGTCATCAGACGCTTTGCCCAATTGGTCGATGGGATGGGCCGCACCATCCAGTCTGTAGCCGCCAAAGACAAACCTGCGCGCGAAGATCCACGCCACTGACGTGCCGTAGTTAAGTACACGCGGTATTTGCGCCTGAGCGTCATACCAATCGGCAACCGGCAATGCCCCGACTTCCAGCTCCAACGACGTTGTGACCCCGTCAAAGGCCTGCATACGGTCTGCTGCGACCGATTGGCCGTGCGCATGGATGTCGATAAAACCGGGCGCGACGATCAAGCCTGTTGCGTCAATTTCACGGGTTGCGTGGCCCAGATCAGCACCAACAGCTTTGATTGTGTCACCGCTGATGGCGACATCACAAACCTCGTCGAAACCGCTCTCGGGGTCGATCACACGGCCGTTGCGGATCAGTAGATCATACGACATCTGTTTTCCTCGTCAGGCTATTTCGCGCAGGCGATGGCTTCGATCTCCACCAATGCGCCGGGGATGGCCAACGCGGAGGTTACCGTTGAACGGGCCGGAATGTCGGGGCCGAAGGCCTCTGCATAGGCCACGTTGAACGCGGCAAAATCGGCCATGTCCGTCAGCCAAATGGTGGTCTTGGCCACGTCGGCAAGAGTTGCTCCTGCTTGCGCCAGAACGGCTTCCAGATTGGCAATGGCTTGGCGGGTCTGTGGGCCAACGCCCCCTTCAACCAGTTTGAAATTCGCATCAACGCCCAAAGCGCCGGAGCAAAAGATCAAATCGCCGACACGGGTGGCAGGGACAAGCGGCACAGTCGCGCCATTGGGCAAAACGGGCGGCGATCCAATACGTTGAACGGTCATTTATGTTTCCTTTTATGTGAACGGGTTTTCGACGCGTGGCCAATAGTTTCCGTCGCGTTTTGTGTAAGGGATAATGGTCATATCAGGTGTGACAGTGCCGGGGGAGCGGACATGGATCACCTGAGGGCTGATTTTTTCAAAATTCTGATAGAAGTGGTTGGTGGATTTCGGGATCAGCGCCTTCATCTGGGTGATGTCCATTCCAAGGTCGGTATACACCGAGGGCGAGAAATTCTGCGTGCGCAGCGATGAGACAACCAGATGCACTCCGTCCGCATCAAGCCAGACACCTGTGCCCATCGGCATGTCGGTTTCACCCAATTTCTGTGTCATATTCTCGCGTATTGCGCGCACGGTGACCTCCAGATCGACGGCCTCGCCGGATTCTGCGCAAATCTTGCCGCCCAAGCGCACTTTCATCCGTGCCCCCACGCCCGCGTCTTGGCACATGGTCACCAGAACCGGATCCCAGAAGATACCATGCGCGATATCTTTCATGCCGCGTTTGAGGATCTCCTGCAGGAAAAAGGTTGAATCCGCAGGCGCACCGCCGCCCGCATTATCGCCCATATCGGCCAGCGTAATCGCGCGGTGGTTCGAGGCTTGGACGATATCAAGCGCGGCAGGGATATCAGGGTAGTCCATGCGCAATCCGTCACGGATGTCCCAAAGCTTGTCTGCGAAGTCTTTGGCAACGCTTGCCGCCTTGTCTGCGTCACCATCAGCAATCACCAGAGTACGTGCGCCCACCTCGGCCACATCCGCCCAAGGAAATCCGTGCGTGAGCGAGACAGATAGAACGCCATCCTTGCCCTCGGCATCCTTCATGTCCTGAACATATGACATGGCAGGCTCTTTCATCGTCTCGATGATTGTCAGCATCCGGCAATCATGGCTGCGCATGACGGGCTTTGTTTTGCCAGCAGCCGCATCAGCAGCCATCCCGAACAATTCGCGCGCACGTTCGGGGGCGTCCACGTGAGGGTATTCTTTGTAGTTAACGATAAGCGTGGCATTTTCGATCATCGCATTGGTCAGATGATTATGTGGATCAAGCTCCAACCCGATCACTTTGTCCGGCCCCATGAGCGCACGGGCACGGGCCATCATATCGCCCTCGCAATCGTCATAGCCATCGGCCACCATGGCGCCGTGCATGGACATGAGCAGCATGTCGGGCTGATGGGTCTCGATGTCGTTCAGGATTTCATCGCGGTACGCCTCATAGACCTCACGCACGGTTGTGCCCGCAGGTTGTGCGGCGGCCGACAGGCTTTCCACCACCTCCCAACCACGCTCCTCTCCCATCCGCCGCCATTCGTGCAAGGGCGCGGTAAAAAGGTTGGCCGGCTCTTTGGTGGCCTCGCGCGAGACCATCGCCGCCTCAAAAGCCAGACGCCCTGTGGGCATCGGAGAGAACGTATTGGTCTCGGTCGCAAGGCAGGCAATCAGGAGTTTCATGTCGGGGTTTCCTTCTTCAGGCAAAAGGGTTTTCAACGCGTGGCCAATAGTTGGGGTCGCGTTTTCTGTATGGGATGGAAGCAAAGTCGGCCGTCAGCGTGCCGGGGCTGGCCATGTGGATCACTTCCGCCGCTATGGGCGCAAAGCCTGCGTAGAAGTGGTTTGAGGATTTCACGACCACCGTCTTCATTTGGGTCAGATCCAGCCCCAGATCGGTAAAAAGCGAGGGATGCAGGCATTGGGTGCGGCTGTTGTTGACGACCAGATGCACGCCGCCAGCATCGAGCCAGACCCCCGTGCCAAAGGGCGATGGTACCACGCCAAAGTCCTGCACCATATCTTCGCGGATCGCGCGGACAGTCACATCAAGATCAATGGCATCGCCTGACGCCTGGGATCGTTTGCCGCCCAGCCGTACACGCATGCGTGCACCAACACCGGCATCGCGGCACATATCGACCAGCACAGGGTCCCAATAGACGGCCATGGCTACGTCTTTCATGCCGCGCCTTAAGACCTCTTGCAGGACAAATGTGCTATCAGATGGTGCACCGCCGCCTGCGTTGTCGGCGGTGTCGGCAAGCACCACAGGAAAGGTGGTGGCAGCCTCGGCGCGGTCCAACGCAGTATCAATGTCGGGCCAATTTATGCGCAGCGCCTCGCGATTATCCCACAGACGTATGCCAAAATCTTCGGCCACCCGTGCAGCCAGTTCAGCATCCCCGTCCGTGATTGCCAGCATCCGCGTTCCGGTCACCGAAGTATCTCCGTAGGGAAACCCATGCGCGAGCGACAAAGACAAAACCCCGTCCTGTCCTTCTGCTGCCATCATGTCATCCACAAAGGAGCGCATGACAGGGCTTTGCGTCGGATACATCGATACCATCCGGCAATCGAAATCGCGCATCACGGGGCGGGTGTGCCCCTCGGCTGCATCAACCGTTAAGGCAAACAGATCATGCGCGCGGTCCGGCACGTCCGTATGCGGATATTCCTTAAAGCAAACGATCAGCGTCGCTGCTTCCAACATCTGCGGGGTCAGGTGGCAATGGGGATCAATCTCAAGCGAGATAACCGCATCAGGCCCAAGGAGTGCGCGGGCACGGGCCATCAAATCACCCTCGCAATCATCGTATCCTTCGGCAACCATCGCGCCGTGCATCGACAGCATCAGGATGTCGGGCTGTTCGCGTGCGATGTCTTCCAGAATAAAGTCGCGGAACTCTTCATAGACCCTACGCCCGACCATGCCCGCAGGCTGCGCCCATGCGGCAAGGCTGTCTACGACGTCCCAGCCTTTCGCCTCGCCTGATGCGCGCCAGATATGCAGCGGCATGGTGCATGGAACCGGGGGCTGGGCGGTAGGCGTGCGGGTGATCAGTTTGTCAGCAAAGGCTTTGCGCCCGACGGGAATTGGGGAAAACGTGTTGGTCTCGTTAAACAAACCGGCCAACAGCAGTTTCATGATGCATCTCTGCCACTTAGCGCCGTTGCAAGATGGGACAGCAAATGAAGCAGGATCAGGCCGAAACCGATCGGCACAGCTATGGCGAAAACAGACATCGGTACATCAACGGTTTCCGCCATTTGTTTGGCATTGCGCGCGATATAGCCCGAACTTGCGCGCCCGTTCAGACCAAAGACGCTGTACCACAGAATAGGTGTGATAAAGACAAGCGCCCCAATCGAGCGGATCACGGCAAAGACCCTGCCAACGCTGTCGGTACGTTCGCGGGCTGCAGGAAAAAGCGAAGGGTCCGCATTTGCGCGAAAGGCACAGGACGCGCCCAAAAGCCCTGCCCAGACCATCATGAAACGAGCAAGCTCTTCGGTCCATGACGGGGGTTGATCAATAATGTAGCGCGCGGCGGCCTGCCAACCGGCAAGCATGACCATTGCAATCACCGCCAACACCGCCCCCAGAAGGGCGATGCGGTCAGCAAAGGCTGAGAAACGGTCAAGCCATGTTATCGCCGCACGCATGAGGTCTTATTCCCCGATCGCAGCTTGCCACGCGGCAAGCGAACCTTCGGGTAGCGGAACCGTATTGTGCAGCGGTGTGCTGAGCGCTTTGAACTCGGCCCACGCTTCGGGTGTCAGTTCGGTCACCTCAATGCCTGCTTCGCGTAGGGCGTCCAGCTCGCTCGTGCGTGTGGCCAGCCATTCGCGGTTTGCTTTTGTCGCGGCTGCCGCACCATCCATCACGATCTTTTGCTGCTCTGGCGACAGGCCTTGGAACCAATCCTCGGAGACAATGGCTGTACGGCTGCCAAGACCGACTTTCGCATTCGTAAAGTATTTGATGAAGCCCGTGTGCCCAAACATGATCGGCACCATTGGCGGGTTCAGATAGCCGTCAGCGATTCCGGTTTGCAGCGCGTTCGGCACCTCGTCCCATGCCACGATTGTGCCGTTGGTGCCCCAGAGCTGGTAGACGCCGATCTGCGCGTCATCAAGCGCGCGCATCCGCAGGTCTGCCATGTCGGCCGCAGTATTCACCGGTTTCTTGGTGTTGAAGATACCCGCCGCAGATCCCAACGCAACATTGGCGATCACACGTACGCCTTGTGGGGTGGTGCCTTCGTTGATCTTGTCCAGCATGCCATTGGCCAGCGCGCGGTCCGCAGTGGCCCAGTCGGGAAACAGATAGGGCAAGGTCAGCGGTATGATGTTGCCATCCAAAGCGCCGACGCGCTTGGTATCGGACAGGGACACTTCGAGCAGGCCTTGCTGCACCTGATCCATCTTTTCGGCTTCATCGCCGAGCGCGCCGCGCTCGAATTCCTCGGCTTCCATGCCGTTGGCATTGAGATATTCCGAAAACGTATGCGCCCAGATATAGGTCCCCGAGTTTTCCAGGTCCTTCGCAGAATCCAGCGCAATCTTGACGTTCTGCGCACTCAGTGGTGCGGCAATCGACAGGGCGACGGCAACGCTGACAGCCCCTAGGTGTTTCATGAATGACATATGTTTTCCTCCTCTGTTTGGCCCTCCTTGGGGCCGTTGATTTAGTTCCAAAGTCCCATGGCGCGGGGCAAGAACAAGGTAATTTCAGGCACAAAGACCAGTATTCCCAGCACCAGGATTTCTACGATAACAAACGGGATCACGGCGCGGGCAAGCGCCCAGTAGTTCAGGCCTGTGACTGTCGAGACGATCAACAAGCAGCCCCCCATAGGCGGCGACACCAGACCGATGGTCAGGTTGAAGCAGATCACGATGCCCAGATGAACCGGATCGGCACCCTGCGCCAGGGCAACCGGCGCGACGAGCGGCACCAGCAAGGCAAGTGCCATTGGAATATCCAGAAACATCCCCGCCAGAATGAACAGCAGGTTCATGGCCAGCATAAAGCCGACAGGGCCAAGGCCAAGTTCTGTGATCAGGTCGGAAATGGCCTGCGGGATACGCTCCAGCGATGCCAGATGTCCGAAGGCTGCAATGGCGCTGAGGACGATAAAGATTGAGCCTGTCAGCATCGCAGTACGGCGGATGCTTTCCCAAACGGCCTCCCCTGTGAGACCTTCGTAGAAAAACGCCGCCAAGGCCGCGACGATGACGGCAACGGCCGCAGCCTCTGTTGGTGTCATCCAGCCAAATACAATTCCACCAACGATGATCACAGGCAAAAGCAAAGCAGGCAGTGCGCGCGCAATAGCGGGCAGCACAGGTGGCGCTTCGCCTTTGGCGATCCTCGGATGGTCATCCCTGATCGCGAAGTAGGCGTTCAGCACGAACAAGGCACAAGCCAAAAGCAAACCCGGCAAAATGCCCGCGACAAACAGCGCCGCGACGGAGGTCTGCATAATCGCGCCATAGAAAATCAGGATGATCGAAGGCGGCACAATAGGCCCGATGATCGAGGATGCAGCGGTGATCGCGCCCGCGTAAAGCTTGGTGTATCCGCGCTGCTCCATCGCTGGAACCAATGTGTTGGACAGCGACGCCGCATCCGCAATCGCAGAGCCTGAAATCCCTGCAAAAAACACCGAAGTCATGATGTTCACATGCCCCAGACCACCCCGAATGCGGCCCACCAAGGCCATAGACACGTCAATCAGCGCCTTGGTCACGCCGCCCCTGTTCATCAGCTCGCCCGCGAGGATAAACAGTGGCATCGACAACAGGGCGAAGACACTGATTTGAGAAAAAACCTTTTGCGGCAAGATCGCCAGATAGCGTTCATTCTCGGTTAGGATAAACGAAACAACCGCAGCACCGCCTACGACGTACGCCAGCCCCAAGCCTGATCCCAGAAGGACAACAAGAACAATCGGAACAAGCCACATCATGCGCCAATCCCGTCCCGCCCGGGGCGGATAGATTGCGGGTCCAGACGTTGTGTCAGAATATGGTCAGGGATGGGCTGACCCATGACTTCAGCGGCGGCATATTGCGCCAATGCGGGCGCGGATTGGATGCCATAGCCACCTTGCCCTGCCAGCCAATAGAACCCGTCAACCCTGTCTGAAAATCCCGCCACAGGGGACTTATCAGCAACAAAACTGCGCAGACCCGCCCAAGGGCTTTCAACTTTGCGTACAGAAATATCAAAGGCCCGTTCGATCCGGTCGACGCATAAAGCGATGTCCATTTCATCGGGCTGCACGTCGCAGGGGTGTTCGGGGTCTTCGTTCGCAGGCGATATCAGAAGCTTTCCAGCGTCAGGTTTGAGATAAAAATGTTCCTGCACATCGATGACCAGCGGCATTGATTTGGTGTCGTAGCCGTCTGGTGCATCGACCATCAGTGCAGTGCGGCGTTTCGGAACGAGGCCAATACGCTCTGCGCCTGCCATTTGACCTAACACATCAGCCCAGGCACCCGCTGCATTGATAACCGTCTGGGCCGCCCACGTTCCCTGTTTTGTCTGCAGCGACCACTGTCCAGCGTCCCGCTCCAAAACCATCACTTCCGCGCCAGTCATCAAGATACCTCCGGCAGTTTTGAACTGACGCAAATATCCTTGGTGAAGGGCCGCCACATCTATTTCGGATGTGCCCGAATCCCAAAGTGCTGCCGCCGCATAGCCTTTGCGCAACAGCGGCAATCTCTCACTCACCTCTTGGCTATCAATCCTTACAACAGTCTTGGCGTCGGCCAGCTCTGTTTCCATTGTGGCCAAATGCTCAAGCTGGTCATCACGGGCGACAAATGCCGCGGCAAACGGGGACAGAAGAGAACGTCCGGCGAATTCCTCAGGTGGGTTGTCGTAAAAAGCCAGGGACGCCCGCGTGAGCGCACGGATTGGCTGCGGGCCATAGATCGGTGAATAGACAGCGGCAGAGCGTCCTGTCGTGTGATATCCAGGCTGACTTTCCATTTCCAAAAGCAAGACGCGCTGCCCCGCCTTCGCAAGGTTGGCGGCGACTGATGCTCCAGCAATTCCAGCACCGATAACGGCTATGTTAAACTGCTCAGACATCGGTTTTTGAATTTCCAGACTCGCATTCGGCTCGTTTCATGCTAACAATTTTCCAATAGGAAAAACCAGAGAAATTTTCGTATTGGAAAAAGTTGTGCAGAATCTGATGGCTGACCTATCGCCCGCACCTCAGAGATCAGAAGCGAATCTGGGTCAACGTGTAAGGCAAATCCGCAAATCACGTGGTTGGACGCTTCAGGACTTGGCGGACCGTACCAACCTCGCGGTGTCGACAATCTCCAAAATGGAACGCGGGGAAATCTCACTGACCTATGATCGTTTCATGCGCCTTGCCCAAGGTCTGGGTATGGATGTGGGCGAGTTATTTGACGCCGATGCACAAAGCTTCACGCAAGGCTCTGTCGTTGTCACGCGGGCGGGCGAGGGCCCGCTGCATCAGTCATCAACATACGACTACGAAATGCTGGCCGCAGAATTGACCGGAAAACACATGGTCCCGATGGTGGGCCACATCAAAGCCCGCTCGATTGCGCAATTTGATCAATCAATCTCGCACCCGGGTGAAGAGTTTATCTACGTGATCAGCGGTGTTTTGACAGTGAATATCGATGGCCGTCCGCCCGTGACGTTGGAGAAAGGAGATAACATCTATTTCGACAGCGCCATGGGGCACGCCTATGTCACGGCAGGTGATGAAGACGCCATCGTGTTAGGGGTCTGCTGGAAACCGGGCTAGGAAAACCAACCCAAATCGCCTTTTTGCTTTGTTGCAAGGCCAGCCTCAGGATCAATCAAAAACCTCACGATCAGGAATTTTCAAAACAGGAGACCCTCTCATGAACGATCAATCCACTAGCGGCCTTGGAAAGGGCTTTGACATCCCCGATCCTGCGGGCTTGCCGAGCTTGAAAGGCACGGTGTCAGAGACAGAATGGGCCTTGCGCGTTGAGTTGGCCGCGACCTACCGGCTTTGCGCGCTGCACGGTTGGACAGATCTGGTGTTCACCCACATATCTGCCCGGCTCCCTGACGAAGATGGTGAAGAGCGATTTCTGATCAATCCATACGGCATCATGTTTGACGAGATGACCGCCTCTTGCTTGGTCAAAATCGATCTGCATGGCAATATCTGCCAAGACACGCCGTACTTCATCAACCCGGCTGGCTTTACGATCCATTCTGCAATCCATGCCGCGCGCGAGACCGCAGGCTGTGTCATTCATGTGCATACGCCCTACGGCGTGGCTGTGTCTGTGCAAAACGAAGGCCTGCGCCGGTACACACAGTTTTCAATGATCGTGAACAATGACCTCGCCTATCACGACTATGAAGGTATCGCGCTGGATCTGGATGAACGCGACCGGATCGTGAATGATCTTGGCGACAAGAACCTGCTCATGCTGCGCAACCATGGCACACTCACTCTGGGTCCGAACTGTGCAATTGCATTCCTGCGGATGTATTTTCTGGAGAACGCCTGCAAAACACAGATTTTTGCACAATCGGCAGGCAGTGCAAACCTGCATGAAGAACCGCAAGAAATGGCCAATATAGTGCAATCGCAAGCAGCTGCCGCATTTCAGCCCGGCACAGGGGATAACTTGGTCTGGCCAGGATTGATGCGAAAATTGAAACGTACAAATCCGGGTTTCGATATGTAGCGCGCGAGCAAACCTTGGGTTGTTGGGCCCAATTTCAGCGAACTGGTGGTTTTGATTGCCTATTTGGGAATGGATTGGATGACCAGTTTTGGGAAATGTGCTGCACTCCCAAAAAATTCACTGCAAATGCAATCTGCATCAACAGTCACCGCACCTGCAGAAGTCCGTTTTGTCCGGTCTTTAGGTTGTTGAGGCACGCCGACTAAATCGCCCGATCCAATGGCCGGTTTGGTGAGAACCGCTGCGCCGCCGAAATCCGTCTGCTGCGTCCGCGAGCAAATGCTGCGTGAGCACACGCTGCACCAGCGAATTCACACTTCTCTAATCGGGCGTTTGGGTCAAGTTCATTTCATCGTTTGATTTCCGTGCTGTAGGAATCGTTGTCTCTCATCCGGGTCACACTTCTCTTCGCAGTCATCGATGACCCGGTTCGGTTGG
>JBARCL010000057.1:0-1704 GCA_049794055.1 Sulfitobacter sp. | reverse complement strand
AATGGTCAAGACCCTCACCGTAGAATTCAACGAATTTGCTGACCACGCCCTTTTCACGCAGCATTTCCACGACTTTCAGCACAAGGTCGGTGCCTGTGGTGCCTTCCATCATGCGGCCTGTCAGCTCAAACCCGACAACTTCGGGGATCAGCATCGAAATCGGCTGGCCCAGCATCGCAGCTTCGGCTTCGATCCCGCCAACACCCCAGCCCAGAACGGCCATGCCGTTGACCATGGTGGTGTGGCTGTCGGTGCCGACGAGCGTATCTGGATATGCCACTTCTTCGCCGTGCTGGTCTTTGTCGGTCCAGACGGTTTGGGCAAGATATTCTAGGTTCACCTGATGGCAGATGCCGGTGCCCGGAGGCACAACTCGGAAGTTGTTAAACGCTTTCTGGCCCCACTTGAGGAAGGTATAGCGTTCCATGTTGCGTTCATATTCGCGGTCGACGTTCATCTGGAAGGCACGCGGATTGCCGAATTCGTCGATCATAACCGAGTGGTCGATGACCAGATCAACAGGGTTCAGCGGGTTGATCTTTTCAGCGTCGCCACCCAGCGCCACCAGACCGTCGCGCATCGCGGCAAGGTCCACAACAGCCGGAACGCCGGTGAAATCCTGCATCAGAACGCGGGCAGGGCGATAGGCGATCTCGCGCGGGTTCTGCCCGCCTTTGGCACCCCATTCGGCAAAGGCCTTGATGTCGTCGACGGTAACGGTCTTGCCATCCTCAAAGCGCAACATGTTTTCCAGCACGACTTTCAGCGCGGCAGGCAGGTTCGAGAAATCACCAAGACCGGCTGCTTGTGCGGCGGGAATGGAGTAATAGGCGATCGTCTGGTCACCGGCGGTGATCGTTTTACGTGTCTTGGCTGTGTCCTGTCCGACTTGAATGGTCATGGAACGGTCCCTTTCTGGGCTGCTGGCTATGGGATGTTGCGGTCTAAATGCCACTCTCTGGCAGGCTAATCAACCACTATTCATGGGGTTTGCGCATATTTGTATACCATGGTGTACAAATAATGAAGAAATTCGCGGTATTGGTGACAGGTATTTCAAGAAACCTTGATTGGTTATTTCATCTGCCCGCGTTTAGTTATGGTGCATCTTATCCTGCCTGTGACTGGAATCACATGAAACCGATCGTCTCTGCCATTTCCGCCGCGATGCTTGCACTGGCCGCCCCTGTCTTTGCACAGAACACGCCGGTGGTGGTCGAGCTTTATACCTCGCAGGGGTGTTCCAGCTGCCCGCCTGCTGATGCGATTCTGCATGAACTGGCAGGACGCGACGATGTGATCGCGCTGGCGCTGCATGTGGATTATTGGGATTATATCGGATGGAAAGACCCGTTTGGCGATCCGGCCCATGCCGTGCGTCAACGGGCCTATGCGGCCGCGGGCAATCGCAGGTCGATCTACACGCCAGAGATGGTTGTCGGGGGGGTGACAGATATCGTCGGGGCAAAGCCGATGAAGCTGTCCAAAGCGATTGCGGAACATGCCAGCCTGCCTGCGCAAGTGACGGTAAAACTGGCCCGCTCGGGCGATACATTGCGTATTGATGCAACTGCTTTGCGCCGCCTGAATGGCCCGTTGACGGTGCATATGCTGCGCTATACGCCCAACCGGACAACCCAGATCAAACGCGGCGAAAACCGCGGCAAGACATTGGAAAACGCCAATATTGTCGAGGGCTGGACC
>JBARCL010000056.1:0-5213 GCA_049794055.1 Sulfitobacter sp. | reverse complement strand
GCCAAAATGATGCCAGAGGTGTTTGAACCACTTGTGAAAGCAGCCATTCGTGCAAGATGCAGCATTTGGTGAAGAGGGCTCACGCACTAAATCGCTCCGCGATAGGGCGCTTGTTTCAGGTGTTGCGCTGAGCTGGGATTTGTTGCGGGTTTTATGATGTCGGGTGTGTGCTGTTGATCGAGGTGATTTTGCCTTGATTGACAGAGGGCTTTTCCATGAACATTCAGCATTCCACACCAATCACACCGCTTCGTGCCCGCATGATCGCGGATATGTCGGGGCGCAATCTCGGTCCTGCATCCCAGACCAGTCACTTGCGTGCATGCAAGCGGTTTGCGGCCTGGCTCGATCGGTCTCCGGAGACCGCGACGCCGGATGATGTGAAGTATTTCCAGCAGCACTTGATCGAGAGCGGCACCAGCATCTGCACGCGCAACCAGACGATGACCGGAGTCAAATTCCTGCTCCGCGTGACCCTGCGACGTCATGATCTCGTGGCCGAGATCTTCCACCTCAAAGAACCGGTAAAGGTACCGCTGGTTCTCAGCAAGAAGGAGATCAAACGCATTCTGGCCATGGCCCCCAGCCTGAAGGCGCGGGTGATGTTGTCGCTTGCTTACGGCTGTGGGATGCGCGCGGGTGAGGTCGTTCGGCTCAAGGTTGGTGATATCGATAGCGCTCAGCAGATCATCCGGATTGTTCAGGCAAAGGGCCGCAAAGATCGCAACGTCATGTTGCCTGCTGACATCCTGGGCCTGCTGCGCGCGTGGTGGAAAGAGCGGCCCAGCGGTCAGGACATGGATGTCGCTGCGCCTGAGCGGGTTCTCTTTCCTGGCTATCGAGGCAAGCACCTCTCGGCCCGGCAAATATCACGGCTGTTCAAGCAGACCGCGCAGGAAGCCGGGATCACCAAGCCGGTCACGCTGCATACGTTGAGGCATAGTTTTGCCACCCACCTGTTGGAGCGCGGTGTGGATATCAGGGTGATCCAAGCCCTTCTGGGACATACCAAACTCACAACGACAGCGCGGTATGCCAGCGTCGCCACGGGGATGATCGCGGCAGTGGACAGCCCACTGGACGACCTGAACCAAACCAAGCCCAAGAAAGGCAAGCCTAAGCCTTCATAGGCCACCATGCCCCCCTCTCAGCGATGCAAGCATCGCCTGTCGGGCAGTGGTCCATCACTGGAGGTCGCGGATATCTTCCGTGACCATGGTGCTGCCTGGCGTGCGGCAAACGCTGGGCACATCAGCCTGAACCAGTTCAAGGTCATGAGTGCGATTGAGCGCTGCCGCACAGCGGCGCTCGGCGGTCATGTTGCGCGTTGCGCCGACTGCGCCCATGAACACGTCGCTTACAACTCGTGCCGCAACCGCCATTGCCCAAAGTGTCAGTCGGGTGCGGCAAAGACATGGCTGGCCGCAAGAGAAGCCGAACTGCTGCCGGTGCGATACTTCCATCTCGTCTTCACTCTGCCCAGGCCAATCGCCGACATCGCCCATCAAAACAAACGCGAGATCTATAACCTGTTGATGCGGGTAAGTGCTGACACGGTAATCAAGATCGCCGCTGATCCGAAGCATCTGGGTGCCAAGGTTGGTATCACGTCAGTTCTTCATACTTGGGGCTCGGCGATGACCCATCACCCCCACGTCCACATGATCGTTCCGGGTGGTGGACTTTCAGCGGATGGCTCAAAATGGATTGCCAGCCGCAAGAATTTTTTGTTGTCAGTCAGAGTTCTGTCTCGCTTGTATCGGCGGCTCATTCTGGAGGGACTGAGCAAGCTGCATAAGGCCGGGAAGCTGCACTTCTTCGGAGACCATGCTGAGCTTGATGATTGCGCCGCCTTTGATACTTTCTTGCAACCGCTGCGCAAAATTGACTGGGTCGTCTACGCCAAAGAACCCTTCGCCGGACCATCGGCGGTGCTGGCGTATCTATCACGCTACACACACCGGATCGCCATTTCCAACAGCCGCCTGATCCGTTTCGATGAGCGCAGTGTGACCTTCCGCGTCAAAGATTACCGTCTTAAAGGTGCAGGCCGCCACACCACCATGACATTGGCCACAAATGAGTTCATCCGCCGGTTCCTGATCCACGTGCTCCCCAGAGGCCAGCACCGCATCCGCCACTATGGCTTCTACGGCAACGGCAATCGCGCGGCCAATATCGCCAGGATCAGGCAACTGCTCGGGGCAAAAGCGCCAAATCATCAGCACATCGATGACACCAGCACCGACGATGCCGATAAGCCGCCTCGTGTCCTCGCCCTACCTTGCCCATGTTGCGGCGGGCAGTTGATCATCGTCGAGACAATCGCACCAACACAGCACTCCAGAGCGCCGCCAAAACCACAAAGAGCCGCAGCATGACCCGTGCGCTACACACGACCAACACCACCCTCAACCGCAGGCCGCGTCACCTGCGAACCCATGATGGTGCCCTGATCCAGTTGGCGACGCGGCAAACATTGATGCCGCCAATAAAATATCGCGCACCTCAATCAAATGAATGCAAGGCCGACCCCGCGCTTAGCTTGATAGCGCTCGCACAACGGGCCTGTCAGACCGGACCCAAAGCAAGCGCACCGCCCAAATCCCCATAGCAACAAACGACCAAGCCCAACCCCGCGATTTCCCGCTTGAGCGCTTCTCCGACGCCAGGCAACGCCACGCGCTACTCAAACGTCGCGCAGTGCGTCCGAGAAACCTGCACCAGGGTGACCCTTGGAGCCATCCGCATTGGATGTCTTCTTTGCGCACATATCGGAGTTCCTACGGATCGGCGGTAGGTGTTTTTGTTCGGAGTATCCCCCTGTTGCGTCAAACCTAAATCTCGCCAATTAGCCGCAGCACTATCCCATTGTCATATTTGAATGACTCGGCAATCATGTTGCGCACAACTTTGTAGAATTGGGGTTGATAAGGTTGCACCTGTAACCACAACATCAAAGTCCCAGACAAACCCAGTCTGACAGGTCAGATCAAATCCGTTCTTTGTGCTATCCATAACCAGAATGCTATTTTTGCCGCAATTGGCGATAGCTTTGCGTGCAGATACTTCGTCAGAATTATAATCCATTACTCTGCCGGTCTCCGACAGGCCGCCGCAGCTGAACACGGCATAGTCCACATTAAATTTAGAAAAGAATTCAAGTGCAGGCGTCCCAATCATATCCAGGTCGCGCATTCGGACCGCACCGCCGGCCAGCTCAATTGCAACGCTGGGGGCATGTTGCAAGGCGCAGACGGCATGGATGCTGTTGGAGACCACAAATAGGTCCTTGTGCGAGGCCAGAAAACGCGCACATGTCTCTACTGTCGTGCCGGTGCCCAAGGCCAAACGCGCGCCATCTGGGATCAAGTTCTTTACTGCTAAAGCGATGCGTTGCTTTTCTTGCCGCGCGATCCCTTCGCGCGGCAGATAGCCGATGTTTTCGCTTTGTTGGCGCAGCCGCACGGTGCCATTGCGCCGCTGTACCAAGCCGGCCTCATCCAGATCGCGTAGATCTGCGCGGATCGTTTGAACAGAGACATGAAGTTCGAACGAAAGCTCCATAGCCGAAAGCATATCGGATTCAGACAATAATGCGATAATCGCATCTCGTCGCTGGGCAACACCCCTTTGCACGGCAGTTTCCTCTAAGAAAATATCTCTTTTTTCCATAGGTTAGGAAACTCGGCTGCGCGCTGCAATATAATAAAACCTTCAAGTAACTGTAACAAAACTGTCAAGGTTCTCAGCGATAAGGTGACTCGTAAAATGCTTTCGTTCGAAAGATAAACCTTCAGGAGAGCCCTATGAAGTCCGTCCTCACATCCACCGCTTTCGCGCTCTTGGCCAGCACAGCCATGGCCGACACGATCACCCTCTACACCTCGCAACCCAATGCTGACGCGCAGCGCACGGTTGACGCCTTTATGGCAGCCAACCCCGGTACCGAAGTCGATTGGGTGCGTGATGGTACGACCAAGTTGATGGCACGCCTGCGCGCCGAGATCGAAGCCGGTAACCCGCAGCCTGATGTGCTTTTGATCGCAGACACCGTAACCCTTGAAGGCATGGCGCAACAGGGCCTGCTGAATGCCTATAGCTCGCCCGAAGCCGAGAACTACGACGCAGCCCTCTTCTCACCCGAGGGGTATTACTATTCCACCAAGCTGATCACGACTGGCATTGTCTACAATACCGGTGTTGAAACCGCACCGACATCTTGGGGCGACCTGTCTGACGCCTCAATCAAGGGTCAGATCGCAATGCCATCACCGCTGTATTCCGGTGCCGCGCTGATCCACCTTGCCACGCTCACAAGCAACGACAGCTTGGGTTGGGACTACTACGAAGGCCTTGCCGCTAACGAGGCGCGCGCTCAGGGCGGCAATGGCGGTACGTTCAAGGCGGTCGCCTCGGGCGAAAAACCCTACGGCATGGTCGTGGACTTCCTCGCGATCCGCAACAAGGCCGATGGGTCGCCAGTAGAGTTCGTTTTCCCTGAAGAAGGCGTCTCCTATGTGACTGAGCCGGTTGCGATCTTGTCCTCTGCCAAGAACGTTGCGGGCGCAGAGAAGTTTGTCGACTTCTTGCTGAGCGAAGACGGTCAGGACCTGGTTCTGGACATGGGCTATATTCCGGCGCGCGACGGCATGGGTGTCCCTGCAGGTTTCCCTGCGCGCGATGACATTAAGTTGATGGCCTTTGATCCTGCCGAAGCGCTCGCGAACGCAGACGCCAACAAAGGCAAATTCTCAGAGCTTTTCGGCGCTGAGTGATGTTTGCCGCACAAAACAACGGAGGCAGCCGGTCCGAGGCCCGGCTGCTCTCTGCTATTCTGGTCGTGGCGATCTGCCTGACGCTTGCGCCAGTGTTGCGCCTTTTTGTCGAAGGCGTCACGTATCAAGGGAACCCCAGCCTTACACTGATGCGCGATGTGCTGGCGCAGCCCTCGACCTTGAGCGCGCTTAAACATTCGTTGATCACGGCTGGTTTTGGCACTTTGGTATCTTTGGTGCTGGGATCTGCTTTTGCATTCCTCGTGGCGCTGACAGACCTGAGGGCCAAAGCGGCATTGGTTTTCTGCCTGATGATCCCGATGATGATCCCGCCGCAGATTACCGCGTTGTCTTGGGTCCAGATTATGGGGCCTTCGTCTGCTCTGTTGAAAACGCTGGGCATCGCCCCCCCGCTTGGGGCTCCGCAGCCGCTTT
>JBARCL010000055.1:0-2103 GCA_049794055.1 Sulfitobacter sp. | reverse complement strand
GATCACAGCCGTTTCAACCGGCGCGCCTGTGCCGATGAAAGCCGAGCTTGCGCTGGGTGATCTTGATGGCAGTGACGTTAAAGGTTGGGCCGTTTCCGCCAGCACCCGTGTCGGTCCGGTGGCTTTGCTAAAAGCACCGAACTACCGTGAAGGCACACGCCGTGCGGCGCCTGCGTCGGTTTACTCGGTTGGCTTTGCATTCAACCGTTCACCGCTTCGGGCCGATCGGTTCAGCGGTCGCGCACTGACGCGCGTCGCATTTGCCCACTTCGGTGTGAACAACTAAAACAACCCACATATCTTAGAGAATAGTAGGCCGGCTTGTACGGCCTATTTTTTTGTCACTGTTGGAATCAATGCGTTTGAACCGTGGCGTAACAAAAGGTGCGGAATGCGCTCCCTTGTCTAAAGCATATTTCGCTTGATAGAATTCATAATGCATCAAAAATCACGTTCGAAAACAGCACTTTGCTGTTTGAGAGGCAGTGAATTTTGATCCCGATTAAGCGCGACATGCTCTAGGTGTTCAGTCCCAGGCTTTGTTGGTGCAATATTCTCTCCTGAATGGAAGGAAGCACTATGGGACAAGTACTACACGGCAGCGCCACGACCACGCACGCCATCCGAGCAGCAATACAGCGATCGCAAGCTTCGGCCTCGGCGTTGAGCGAGACCTACGGGATCAATGCCAAGACGGTTTTGAAATGGAAGAAGCGAACCTGCGTCGAAGATCGCAAGACTGGTCCGAAGCGACCTCAATCAACGGTTCTTAGCGAGATTGAGGAAGCAGCGATCATTGCCTTCAGACGTCACACGCTTCTGCCCTTGGATGATTGTCTCTACGCGCTCCAGCCAACCATTCCCCATCTGACACGGTCGTCGCTTCACCGATTACTGCAACGCCACGGAATATCACGACTGCCTGATGTTGATGGCGACAAGCCGAAGCGCCAAAAGTTTAAACGCTATCCCATCGGCTACTTCCACATCGATATCGCCGAACTGCAGACCGCAGAAGGTAAGCTGCACCTCTACGTTGCCATTGATCGCACAAGTAAATTTGCGTTCGTTCAACTCCTGGACAAGGCCAACAGAAAAACCGCATCAGCTTTCCTTGAAGCACTTGTCGAAGCTGTTCCTTACAAGATCAACATTGTTCTCACGGACAATGGGATCCAGTTTACGTTTCCACCGCGTTACAAAGACGGGCCAACTGCCACATACATGACCCACATGTTCGACATGCGATGTCGGGAAAACGGGATCGAACACCGGCTCACAAAAGTCAGACACCCGTGGACAAATGGGCAAGTCGAGAGAATGAACCGGACGATCAAAGACGCCACAGTCAAACGCTACCACTATGAGGCCCACGGACAGCTGCGCACACACCTTGGTGACTTCATCAACGCATACAACTACGCCCGACGCCTCAAAACTCTCGGCGGCCTGACCCCCTACGAATACATCTGCAAAAGCTGGACAACCGAACCAGAAAGATTCAATCTAAATCCGATCCATCAAATGCCGGGACTGAACACCGATGCCTCTGAGGGGTATTGCCAAGTTGTTTGACCCGGGTTGAAAGAACCCGATTGCTGGAGGATCATGCTGTCATTTCTGTGGTGTATTCTGCCCAGAGGCTGAAAGCGTCTGATCTGGCGTGGCGGTAGGATTTGGAATTGAGTTTGTGGCGGCGAGGTCGGAAAATCAGGTTGATCTGGTCGTGGGCGTCGAGAAACCTCTGCGCCTGTCGGGGAGATTTGAAGCAACCAAATATCTTTTCGCGCTTTCGGGTCGGTCTGTGCGAGATCTCAATCGCATTGTTGAGGCCTTTGTGAGCGCGGTGGTCAGCATAGGGTGCCAGAGCTTTGATCGGCTTGATGTAGCTGCGCAGCTTGTCCGTGATAGCAACCCTGGGCGCACCAAACTGGGCATTCAACCTGGCCAGAAACCGCTTGGCTGCCTTCGCATTCCGACGGGGTTGGATAAGAATATCGAGCACATCCCCATCCGCATCAACCGCCCGCCACAACCAGTGTTTCACACCACCAATCGTGATGACCACCTCGTCCAAATGCCATTTGTCGTTTGGTCGTGGAC
>JBARCL010000054.1:0-2944 GCA_049794055.1 Sulfitobacter sp. | reverse complement strand
CAGGTAAGGGCAAAGCCCGTCCTGCGGCCTGGCGGGGCCGTGACAACCGGGTGGAGGGCGTGAATTTGGGAGGGAACCGCGCGCCTGCGCGTGGGAGGAACCGGAATTCTCGACCGGAACCGACGCCAACGGCGGCGCTTGCCGGTTTTCTCGGACCTGGCAGGATGGCAGGCGGATCAACAAGATTTGGAAATGTCAGGGTTGGGGTGAGCGGGCGTCAGCCCGTCGATCCCCTGCCCTGTCTATCGCTCAAAGCGAAACCGGCACACTGCCGGGGTCACCGAATTTCTATAGCTACTTTATTTCTGTAAAATGAAGCTGATTTATTCGGCGAAAATCAAAATTACCGGCCATACGCAAATCTAGGCGTCCAGCTTGCTACAAGCTTTTCTTCCTCATCCTCAAATTCATCTGGATCATCGGCAAGCAAGTCACTCGATAGGACTGTCAACGTATAGCCATAACTGCCCAGGCCTACGATTTCTTCCTCAAGCGCAATCGTCTTCTCTCCACCAAACCATTCGGCCAGGCGCGTTGAACCACAGACGGACTTCCGACCTGAGATGTTTTCTTCCTCGGAATTGAAACTTCGCGTCGCAGTGTAGGGAAGGGGATCACCCTTCCTAAGAAAACGCAAACGATCCAGTCGCTTGAAGCTTTCTGACATAAACCCGTAAGCAATCTGAGCGCCTTGGCTCACGACAACAGCCATAGGATATGGCGCGCACTCGGCAGCTCGAATTGCTGCCGATGTAAGCGACGTTTCAGCTTCCCCTGCCAAGTGCTGAATTCCTTCAAGACCAACCGGCGCACCATAAAGGGCTTCGCGTGTAAGTCGCGTAGGCATAAGCAATCCTGATGCGAAATGATCAGCTTCTATCTCAATGGAATTGTGCCCCTGCGTGAAACCCGCCTTGGAAAAATGAACCGGGGCAGTTTTCAGTATCTCTTCTGGATGTCCTTCAAGAAAGTAATGTCCAAGTTCATGCGCTACGGTAAAGCGCCGAAAGCCCTCACTGCGAATGTGCGTAGCGTATATAATGCCAACACCATCATCGTTAAAAACAATGCAGCCACTCATACCTTCACGGTCAGGCTTCTTTGCCTCAACTACGATGCTCTCATCTTCTGCTATCTTGAAAGGATCAATAGGAAGCGCTTCAAACCCAAACTGGCTTGCGACTTGTTCGCCTTTCAGTCGAGACATCTTGAGTCTGAACTTACTCACTTCTCGCGATCCTCCCGCCGCCTTGCAAGTGTGTCGATCATCAGTTGAATGCTTTCACGATCAGCATGATTCAGACTCTCTTCATTCCTGAATGCTGTCGTAGCCCCCTTGATGGTGTCTGCCCTGCCCAAGAGGTAATCGGATGACACCTCAAGTGCTTTGGCCAGCGCGCGAATGTTAGCAAAGGACGGCTTCCGGCGGTTCGCTTCAAAGTGACCAATAGCAGCAGGTTGCAGGCCAGTTAACTTCGCAAGTTCTGTCTGGTTAAGCTCCCGTTGCTCGCGCGCGGTACGCAATCGGACAGCAAAAATACCATCAGTTTCATCGGCAGTTGACACTACGCCTATAACTCCTATATTATGACGATATCGTAGGAATTTTTACTGGGCCATCTGGCCTTTTTCTTTGGCGAACGATCCTACGTTTTCGTCATAAAAACTATAACGTACTGGATTTTTGGTCAAGAGAGAATCGACCATTTCAGCAAAGTCCAGAGACAAGAGGAAAGGAAGGAGGTGAACAACATGGCAAAATCGAACAGCGAAGTAACGAGCGCGAAGGCTGCATCAGCAGCATCAAAAGTGCTCAGAAATCCAAAGTCCAGCCCGGCGGCAAAGACAGCGGCGGCTTCTGCGCTCACGCAGCGTCCGAACAAAAAATGACTCTGAAACATTGGGGTGCCGGATGATACCCGGCACCTCTCCAAACAGGGATGGCACAAGCCATACTGAACTTTTTATTATCAAGGAGTGCCTCGGATGGCCGACAGAAAAGTAACAGCATCAGGAAAAGACAAGGACGGCGACATCACCAAGCTTTGCAAATCGGGCGAGGCATGGTCCCCACGGCTGAAGGCTGACGCGATCCGCGATATCGAAAACGGCACGCATACCTACTACGTCCAGCAGGCTGGCACGTCCCGTGTCGACATCACCGTGGTGAACGGAACGACCGGCAAATACCTTCGCTCGACCGCCGATAAGTCGTCGAGCAACAACTTGGACAATCTCCCTGATTGCTAAGGCTATGACCCTACAACATCAGGGCTCGCAGATAGCATCTACCTCTGCGGGTCCGTTTCAACCTGGCATCCTAGAATGTCATGAAAAAAAGGATATTACGTCATGCCACAGGATCATCAGATCACCTGCATTATTCCAGACGGCGCGGACTCCGACCGGCGTATTGACAGCATCGGCGGTGCCACTGGTTCCAAGAGTGGTGGTCCCTGGTGCATCAAGCTCGACGCTGCCATCAAAGGTATCGAAAACGGCACTTGGCGCTTCTGGACCAGCGTCAATGGCAACTCTGTCTGGGTCATCATCGCCACGCGGAATGGAAAGAAATACCTGAAAACCGAGGCCGATGGAGCCGAACCGAATAACCTCCTGAGTCTGCCGCGCTGCAAATAGGCCTTGGGACGCGCAACACCCAAGTGCCTGCCCTATCTCAACCCTAACCGGCTCAGGACACCACGCCTGCTTTCTTGACCAACCAAAAGCCGTTTCTCGAATTCGACATTCGACGGCAGGCTTACCAGGGTCAGACGCCACAACGTCTTGTCGTGCGGCCAGCTCGGCGGTCGCCATTCCTGACGTTCCACTCCGACGATCTCCATGCAGTCTGGAAAGTGCAGCCACGGAACCTGCTCGCCACTGGGAGAGTCGCCAACCTGCTCCTGTGGGGCATCGAGGAACGTGAACCCATCTGCCTCCG
>JBARCL010000053.1:0-13687 GCA_049794055.1 Sulfitobacter sp. | reverse complement strand
GTGTATCGGAGGATCATCTATCAAGCACCCATTTCAAGTTATGGTTCGCACCTATCGCACGCACATGCACCCTGTCTTGAAGAATGGCGACATTCGCCGCATCTGCCCCAATGTCTTGAGAGGGCTCGGACCCGGCATTCGCCGCGCAAACCACGAATGGCCGCTGTTGGATAAAACCTACTACCACAACCTACCGGTCAAAAACGGTCGATTTCGCCTGTGACAGAAACGTTCGAGTTTTGACCGGCGTATGCCTGACAGCGGACTTGCACCGACGGGCTGGTCACTGTCCGCAGTGCGGGACAGAGCTACCTAGACGCTGTTCTGGGCCACCGCGTTGCGAATTGCTTGATCAAGAGTGCGAAGCAGTTCTCCTACTACGACAACCGTTTGTGAACCACATGCCCTCGCTCAGACAGCCGGTAGCCGCTCTGGAGGCTTTCCGTCAGCCCAAGCTCTTTGAGTTGCCGGATTCTGCGTTTGACGGTCGGCTTCATGATCCCAAGGCTTTCTGCAATATTTCCAGCAGTTTGGCCGTCGCATTCCCCGATCAGCTGAAGGGCCGCTGTGGTCCAGGCTCCTGTCGTGCTGCCCTCATCGAGGGCAGCAAGACATTTTCGTATCGCTGCCAATTCTTCAGGCCCAATCTCAGTCTGTTGCCGCAAAGCTTCGCGGGGGTCCGGGCCAGAAAGGTGAAATGCTATCCGGTAGTGTTCGCCGCCCCTCCCTTTTCGGAGTTCGGCAAGCAATGCTGCGCGCGCGTTGAATCCGGCCCGCCTAGCATCCTCGTCAGAAATTTTATCTGGCTTGAACGGCTCAACGCTCTTGATGGCGAGGATCCCGACCGGCGTCCGCAATGAGCCACCAGATTTCACCGTGGGCCTTGTCCACTGTCGGAAGGCGAGCGTTATCCGACCCGCTCTGATCCCTTCGAGAACGTTGTTTCTGAACAACATGCTACTGCCATGTGCTGGCGTGATCGGCGGCAAATCTGGAAAATGAACCTGCCCTTCGCCCGATGATGTCCTCTACCGCCGATGTGACGCAGGATGCAGCCCCGGTGCGATAGTAGCGGCACAGACCTATGATATCTTCTGCATAGGCAGGTGCGAGTCCCGCTGCGATCATTTCGGCACGGCATTCCTCGTCTGTAATGTTCACATAGCGCACCGGCTGACCATGCGGCGTGACCAGCAAAGCTGCTGCCTGATCGTATGTGAGCCCTTCCAGACCCGACAGATCATAGGCCTTCCCGCGCAAGGATGTATCGACAAGAACGCGGGCAGCAACAGCGGCAATGTCCCGCGCATCGATGAAGCTGACAATGGCATTGTTACAGGGCAAACGCACAGTGCCGGTGTAGGCAATCATGTCCCGATAGTAGGTGTAGAAGTTCTGCATGAAGCAGTTCGGACGCAACAATGTGTAGGACATCCCCGATTGTTCAATTGCACGCTCCACAGGACGGTGAACCCGCGCGATTGAAAACGCTTCAGATTCCGCGCCCCAGGTCGAAAGCTTCACAATATGAGCGACGCCAGCCGTTCTGGCGGCATCGACAACTTGCAGCTCCGCTTCGGTCTGATCGGGGATATCCCCGATCAGCAGAAAGAGCTGATCCATACCCTCAACGGCTTCGCGCAACCCTGCGCCGGTCTGGGCATCAATCATGACCGGGTCGGCACCCGCAATGTCGACAGGGCGGCTTCTGTATCCTGCACGAACCGGTAGTCCCGCGTCCGCGAGCGCTTGGGCGACAGGCCGACCAATCAGACCGCTGGCCCCCATCACAAGAGTCTTTGGCTTTCCAGACATATTACATCCTCACATACCGATGGTATGTTTTGAGCATACCATCGGTATGTGAGTCAACGGGCGAGAATGCCGTCCAGCAAACGCAGGAGGACAATTTCGCCTTGGGCGATGCGGTTGTGAGCCTCGTCATTGGAAGCCCATTCCACCGTCTGATAGATCGCCCCGGCCAGCGCGCGCGTGGTTGCTTCCGGATCGAGGCCAGCGAGAGCGCCCGAAGCCTGAGCGGCCCCGATCATGTCACGCATCACAGAAAGCATTTGCTTCTCGTCAATCTCAGCGCACTCCGCCCATGTAAGAATTGCACCCGCATCAATGCAGACGATGCGCATCACATCAGGCTTTCGCAGTTCATGCAGAAAGGTCCGGCAGACGGCCTTGAGGCCCTCGAAAGGGTCAGGCGCGGCCCGGCCCGCCTCGCGCGCACTGGCGGCGACCTCGCTCTGAACGGCGACAAGGACTGCACGAAACAAGTCCTTCTTGTCGCGGAAATGATGATAAAGCGCGCCCTTGGTAAGCTGAAGAGGTGTCAGAATATCGTTGAGGCTGACGTCGCCATAACCGCGATCAGCGAAGGCCGCACGCGCGCCCTGAACAAGCTGGTGATGGGTATCAGCCGCTTTGGCTGCCTTGTGTTCAGATTTTCCCTGCATACCGATAGTATGCATGTTCGGCGAAGCGTAAGAAAGGGCTCATACCGGGGTTTTGCCGCGCTCTCCACGAACGTCTGCTGTTGGACAAAATCCTAGGGTCACAACATATGGGACAAATACGGTCGTTTTTGCCGGTTTTCGCGGCGCCACCTCAGATCAACTGCTTAGCAGTGACAAAAAACCCCGGCAAAACCTTTGAGGTTCTGACAGGTTTTTGGCCGAGTGTCTGAAGCTGAGAGCGGACCTTCAAGAAAAGTGCGGCGAAGGTTCCTGAAGAGCCCAAATTACCCGATGCTGCGTTTTGCACGAATGCCGGCTTCAGGATTGGTGGTGTGCCACCATTATCGACATTTGTCGCGGACACGATCAGCCGATTGCTTGCACTACGGCGAAACGGGCTCCGTCTTATCTTTGCTTGCGACAATGATCTTCTGCATAACCTTAATGAACTGACGTCTCTCTTCGTCTGAAAGGCTGGCCAGCGCCTCGGTGTTCTCGGCCATTGCGGCCTCGGTCGCCGGGTCCCGCAACTCACGTGCGCGGTCTGTCAGCCAGACGCGCTGCACCCGGCCGTCATTCTCATCCTTCTCACGCCGGATCAGCCCGTCGCGCTCCATCCGTGCGAGTGTGTTGGCCATCGTCGCCTGCTCGATGTCCAGCCGCTCGACCAACTGCTTCTGGGTCAGACCGTCGGCCTCCCATAATTCCAGCAAGGCCGGGAAGGTGCCGGTCGTGAGCCCCAACGGCCTGATCCGAGCCGTCAGCCCTCGCGCGAAGAGTCGCGCCATGTGGTTTGCGAGATAGCCCGCCGATTGATCTTTGTTGAACTTCATACTCTCACTCTACCACTTGCATAGCAGGCTATTCAATAATATATAGCATGCTATATTGAGTTTTCGAAAGGAGGGTAACAATGACAAAAATCGTCCATCCCATTGCCGGGGCAATTGCCCTGCTGACGATTCTGACCTTCTGGCTCTCCACCGCGATCTCGGAACTATTCGCGGACGCGCCCACCGTCACGATGGTCAAGTCGCTGATCCCGTGGGGATTCATCATCCTAATCCCGGCGCTGATGGCCGCAGGCGGGTCGGGCTTTCAACGGGGCAAGAAAATGCGCGGCCCGCTGATCGCAGCCAAAAAGAAGCGCATGCCGTTCATCGCTGCAAATGGCATCCTGATCCTGATTCCCTCGGCGCTTTACCTTTCGTTCAAGGCGCATGCCGGGGCGTTCGATACCGGGTTCTACGCCGTGCAGGCGCTGGAACTAATCGCGGGGGCGGTGAACATCGTACTCTTGGGCCTCAACATGCGCGACGGTTTTCGATTAACTGGAAAGCTGCGCCGCAGTCCGGCCCATGGAGCCTGAAACTCTCCGCGGAAGCGCTAAAGCGGACTCAAAAGCTGAAGCATCGAATGTCAGTTTCGTCCGCGCAGCAGACCTTTGCCATAGAGTGGCCAGAGGACCGCTTTTTCCGAAAGCCGACCTTGCGATGTAAACGCTTGACCGTCTGCTGTGCGGACAAAGGGAACTTTCGCTGCACTTGCGCCAATATCCGCATTCATCTCAGAAGTCTCTGCCCGAGGTTTGGCCGCAATGAGGTTCTTCCTATCAAGTTTTTCAACCGCGACCAGTTGCAATTTGCAACTCGACCCAAGATATCGCGACATCCTGAACCGCTTGAGCGAGTTGCACCTGTGAATCCAACGTCGATCGCTCAGTTTCGAGAAGGTCGATAAGATCAAGATCGCCATCCGTGAAGACAGATCGAGAAAGGTTTAGGGTCGTTTCCTGTGCGGCAACAGAACCTCGTAAGAGTTGGACCCTACGACGGGACTGAGCCAGATTTGACGAAGCGGCCTCAACACTTTCGACTGCGGTAAGAACGGCAGATCTCCAAAGAAGCTCAGCTTCCTTGGCGGCAGCGATGGCTTGGTCTCTCGTGGCGCGTCGAAGACCGTGGCTCAACACAGGAAACGAAAGCAGCGGGCCAAAACTCCAACTCTCGGTGTCGCCCACGGAGACGTTGCCGGATAGTGTCAGAGATGGATACAGTTCGGCTTCGGCGACGCCGGCGCTTGCAACTGCTGCCGCAAAGGAGCGCTCTGCAGTGCGTATTGAAGGAACGTTACGCAATAGATTTGCGGGTGTTCCCGTTGACGGTGTTCTGCCAGGCCACGGCAGTGGAGCCCCACGTTGCATGTCTGCGAAGATACTCTGAGCGCGCACATCAATCAGAGTTGCGATGGCAAAAACCGCCGCGTTGAAGCCAGCAATGAAATTAGGAAGCTCGGCAGTTGTGGCCTGGAGGTCCGCATCCGCCCGTGCCAGATCAAGCTGAGATGCCGCGCCTTCGTTGACTTGAAACTTAACGAGATCGAGCGTTTCTTCACGGGTCTTGATAGACCTCCGCGTTAATTCTGCGGCTTGCTGATTGAAGCGTGCGGAAATGTAATTTCCAACGATGCTGCTCAGAAACGCGAGCCTGGCATCACCCACAGAGAAACCTGCTGCTTCCAACTCGGCAAGTGCCTGCTCCCGTCCACGCCTAATACCCCCGAATAGATCAATGACCACTGATCCCGACAGCGCCGACGACCTGTCTTCGGTCGTCGGCAGGCCCTCCCCGCCGCTTCTGGTCAGACTTGCAGATAGACTCCCATCCAACTGCGCATTCAGTCCGGTCTGACGTACCCCGGCTTCGGCTTGCTCGATGCGCGAAAGGGCAGTGCGCACATCCAAGTTTGCAGAAAGACCGCGATCAATGAATGTACTGAGTCTGCCGTCGCGCAGGTCAGTCCACCACTTGTCAGCGCTGACATCTCCATTATCGGTTGTTCCTCCACTTAGGAACCGCGCGCCTAGGTCAGCATCGGGAGTTCTGAAATCTGCTCCAACGGGCGCACAGCCAGCAGTCGCCAACAAAGACAAAAGAGTTTTCCCACGTGTCCACATGATAGCGTCCCCCATCCATTTGTTTTCTAAGATTGTGCCGCAGGTGAAGCTTCAACTGCGACCTGTAGTTCCACCACGCCGCCAAGTAAATCTCGGCAATAGAGTTCGCGTACTAGAACGGTGAGTGTCACGAGCATGGGTACTGCTAGAAAAACCCCAATGATCCCAAAAATCTGAGCGGCAATTATCTGCGATATGAGAATGCCAGCAGGTAGGATGCTGAGGTTCGCCTTCATCATCGCGGGCGTGATGAAGTTTCCTTCGACAAACTGGATCAGCAGATAGATCGGCAATGCGACCAAGATGATCCATGGGTCTGCGGCGGTAAGTCCAAAAACGACAATTGGGATAATGGGCAAGATCACACCAATTGTCGGAATGACGGTCGCGACGCCAACAAAGATTGCAATCTCAAAGGCGAACGGAAATTCGAGAAGCTCGAAGCTGACGAAGACGAGTCCTACAGTGACCGCAATCGAGAGGCTCAGGGTACGTAGCCAAGCGCGTAATTCCCGAACAATCATGTCAATCACCGAACCAATGCGCTCACGATTAGCTTCAGGCAACAAGGCAAGGATTACGCTTCGATACTCGTTGGGAGTCGCGAGAAAAAAGATGGCCAGGACAAAGGCCAAGATGGCCTTGCCGATCGAACTTCCTAGATTTTGAAGCCGTCCGAGTATGTCTTGCATGAAGCCGCCAGCACCTCCTGCGGCAAACGTCGTTTGCAAGCCAGCAATGTCTGGCAGGAACGGAAATTCTGTGCGCCAGCTATCATATCGACCGGCAAGAACTGTTACGGCGTCACCGTACCTATTTGCGATCTGTGAGGCACTTTCCACGACCGCTGGTACAACTGCTGCAAAGACAACAAGCAGCCCCAGAAAGCAGAGAAAAACTCCAACTATCAACGATAGCCAGCGGGAAGCACCTCGGCCTTGTAGGAATTGCGCCGGAATCGCCATGACCATCGCGAGAAGCATAGCCAGGAACAGGAGCATCACCGTTGTTCGGAAGTACCAAAGAGCCAAAACCAACCCGATAATGGCCAAAACTCTGAGAATTTGTCCCGAAAACGCTGTCATGGCCTCGCATCCTCAAGTTGGCGGATGCGCTTTTCGATGGCAGAACGCAGCGTAAGGTTTTCCTCAAATTGGCGTTTCTGTTGGAACTCAATGAAAATCACGGTTGCGACGGATCCAATAAGAGCCGCGCCCATTTCAAACACGAGGTCAACAACCACGTTGTTGAGGAACTGTGACATCTGATCTGCATAGGTCTCTGCGATGAACTTGGAACCGGCCACAAACACCATGGCCAACGCAAGCGCCACCCAAAGACTCTTGAGTTTCAACGTTTCCCGATTGGTGATGAGGTCAAGCCGATCAGGGTTTTCACTAAAATAGCGAACGTCATCATCATCCAGATCGTCAAGCTGGGTAAGCAAGACCATTTCTCTGAGACTGGCCGATTGGCTTTCTCGACCACTGGTCATGCCGGTTGGGCTGCAATTTGCTGCCGCTGCTGTTTGGAGGACAGCAGCACGTAGAGGCTAGGGACCACAATGAGAGCGAGGATTGTTGCCAAGGCCAGACCGAGAATGATGGCCATGCAAAGCGGATACCAGGCAGGCGAACTCAGCGCCAACGGCGTCAAACCGACAATCGTTGTGATCGAGGTAGTCAGGATCGGGCGCAATCGGTCCGACGCGCCATGCGCCGCTGCATGATAGGCGTCCATCCCGTCCTCAAGCCGATGATTTATTACTTCGACCATCACAATGGAGTCATTAACGATGATGCCGACCAGAGCGATGATGCCAATCATCGCTGCGAAGGACATTGGAATAGACAGAAGCCAGAAGCCAGTGAAGACGCCCGTCATGGCCAGAGGTGCCATTGCCATGATGATAATCGGTTGCTTGAACGAGCTGAAAAGCATTGCAAGAATGGCGAACACCAGCAGCAGCGCGATTGCAAATGCCTTACCTGCGCTCGAATAGGTTTGGGCGGAACTCTCGACCTCTCCCCTAAAGCGATAGCTGGTCCCCAGTGGCCAATCTTTTGACACCTCTTCTAGGATTGGAGCCAACCGTGCGACCACATCAGCAGACGTGATTTCGCCTTCAAGGTGGGCCTTTACTGTGACAGCCCTGTCGCCTTCAGCATGGACAATTGCCAGCGGCACAGAATCCAATTCAACGTCCACAAGTGAGACAAAGGGTACACGCTCACCGCGCTCTGTGATCAGGCTGAGAGACTCCAGTTCATGTATGGCAGTCGGACCTCCTAGATCGCCGTTACGGCTTGGGAATGAGACACCAAGTATGATGTCCAGATCAGGGAGCGAACCGGGCTGGGAGAATGTGCCAATTTTGTCGGCGGTCAGTGACGCACGAATTTGGGACAGTAAATCGGCCTCGCTCAGTTCATAGAAACTGAGAGCTTCGGACAAAGCCGTAAACCGAGCTTGCGACTTGAAGGCACCAAGCGTGTCCCGAATGTCGGTAACGCCTTCTATCTGCGCCAACTCTACGCGAATGTCTCTTGCGACGTCACGGAGTGTACCAATTTCCTCGGCTGTGATTTCTATCTGGATCGGCTCAACACTGCTTGACCCGCCGAGGTCTGGCGTGAGGCGTAACACGGCTCCGGGGATATCCGCCAAGGCCTCTTGTGCCACGGCCCTGATCTCCGGCAAGTACTCAAAGGCGAGCTTCTCACGTTCCGATTTTGGCAAAAACTGTACAGAAAACCCCACAAATGAAAACTCTTCGAGAGGTTGCAGATACTCCGCGATAGAGTTCAGTGACAAGGGGCTTCTCTCGCCCGAATGCGTAACAACACTAGAAAAGTAGGGCAACTCTCGGAGCGCTTCACCAACCTTAGACGCAACGGCTTCGGCTTCGCTGAACGTCGCATCCGGGCGCAACTCAACAGAAATCCCAAGTGACCTGCGATCTTCCTTTGGATAAACGATTTGCTCAAGTTCAGTTGCCAGAAAAATTGAACCCGCAAAGGCACCCAATGCAAGCGAAACTGCCAACCCAGACCGCCAGCGGGTCTTCAGTGGACCTTTGATCAGGAAGGTGTTCAGTTTGTCGCTGGCGTACTCGGTGATCTTGTCGACGGTTGTTTTTTGAACATTCTCCCCGCGACCCAAGAAAAAGCGCGACATGGGAATACACACCAGAAACGCAATCGCGAGACTGGCGACAAGACAGGCAATCGCTGTGAACGGGATGATGCGTATGAACTTGCCTTCGACCCCAGCGATTGTCATCAATGGCACCATGGCCAGAATCGTTGTCGCCTGCCCTGAGATTGCGGGCATCAGGAAGTTACGCACGGTGGCTTTCGCGGCCTCGGCAAATTTTTCGCCGCGCACGTAAATGCCTTCATGCATACCCTCCATCACAAGAATGAAGACATCCACCAAGATACCCAGGGCGATCACCATACCAAGGAACGCCAGTGTGTTGAGTGTATAGCCAAAGTAGTCGAGGATCATCAGTGCCGCCAAGAGCGTCACCGGCAGCGCCATTGCTGCCACCATCGCCTCGCGCCAGGTCAGCGCGATCAAAAGCACCAAAAACACAGCCGCAACACCTTGTATGAGGTTCGACTGAACTTCCCAGAAGCTCGCTTCAATGATCTCGCTTTCACTGGAAAGCTCTTCGACTGTAATCGCTTGGGGCCAACTCGCGCCCACAGTGAACTCATCGACAAAGGTGCGGATGCTCTCGATTGTTTGAAGCGTGTCCCCTCCGGGGCGTTTCAAAACCGACATCGAAATGACGTTTGCAAAGGGCGTGCCGTCAATGCTGGCCTGTGTCGCTGTATATTTTTCGCGCAGCCCGATATAAACCTCGCCTAAATCGTTGAGGCGCACGACACGACCGGTATCGTCCCGATAAACAGGGATGTCGCGGATGTCTTGCAGGTCCTGAAACCGACCTTGCAGATAGAGCGGCAGCACACCTTCCGTACTTTCGAGAAACCCCCAGGACAGGTCTTGGTTGCTCGCTTCAATTCTTTCCTGAACAATTGTCGAGGTCAGGCCATGAGAACGCAACAGCGCCGGATCAAGTCTGACGTGAACAGCGCGCGCACGATCTCCCTGAAGGTTTGCCCTTCGAACACCTTCGACGCGTTGTAACTCCCTCTGCAAACGCCCCGCTGCTTGGTTTAAAGAGAAGTCGTCAACGTCACCTCTGATCACATAGGTCATGATCGGGCTGTCGTTGACGGAAATCTGTTCAACCTGCGGACTTCGTGCCGCCTTTGGAAAACTTGTTTGTGCCTCCGCCACCTTGGTCCGCAATGCCTGCATAGCGGATGGAATATCGACATCCGCCTTAAACTGAACAGCGACAATTGCCGCTGAGTTGAAGGCACTCGATGAGAAGCTCTTAAGACCCGGCAAACCACGGATCGCAACCTCAATTGGTTTGACCAATTCTTCTTCGACCTGATCTGGAGACGCACCGATCCAAATCACCGAGATCGTAGCTTGTGGGATCGCGAGATCAGGGTTGTTTTCCCTAACCATCGACGTGTAGGACAGCAAACCACCAATGAGGCAGGTGAGCATCAGAACGATAGCAAATGTCGGATCGAGAATGAAAAACCGAAGGGCACCTTTCTCCTGCATGTCTCAGTTCCCTTCACTGACAAGACGAACGGGGCTGCCATTTGCAAGAAGGTGTTGACCGCGAGTTACCACGCGATCACCGGCAACAAGACCTTCAGTTGCTTCCATGAAGGTTAGCCCTTCAAGTCCGCGAGGTATCTCGCGCATTTCTACAGATGTCCCATCCTCAGACAGCACAAACGTGAATAACTTGCGGTCTTGGTCGATGAGGGCCGTGTAAGGGACGCGCAATGCGTTCTCTCGCTCATTGACCGCGATCCACGCACTTACAAAATCGCCGTCAGACAAAAAGGGTGTTTCTGTATTGGTGCGAACTTTCACTTCAACAGCGCGATTTTGCAGGCTGACGGATGGGCTCACAGACCAAACATCAGCTTCTACTACCAACGGATCGGAGCCAGTCTTCGCATAGTTCGATATGGCCGCACCACTCAAACCTACCAAGACCCGCTGCCCTTCTTGCACACCAATCGCCTGATACGGAGGAACAAAAAGCGTCACCTCAAAACTTGTGTCATCTATGAGAACTACGGCTGCGGAGGCTTCGCGTTCACGCGGCGACGTTTCACCGGGGCTTTGACCAACGAAATCACCCACACGGACGTTCATGAGAGAGACAACACCGTCGAAAGGTGCGCGCAACAACGTGTAGGATTGCGCCAACTCTGCCGATCTTACTTGGGCTTCAGACGCCAGAACCGCAGCGCGCGCTTCTGATAGCTGTGCCTCTGCACTTGTGAAGGCAGCCTGGGCTTCTTCAAGAGCCGCGCGAGTGGAGGTCCCCCGCTCACTCAGGCGTTCTTGACGCGCCAAAGCCAAACGAGCTTGTTCCAGCACTGCTTCAGCAGCACGGACACGTTCCCGCGCGGCCGCAACAGCAGCGCGCGCTTCTTCCAACTGATTTAAAGTCTCCCGGTCGTCAATGCGCGCGAGAAACGGAATGTCACCAGAAGCTCTGGCGCCTGCACGAAGGGCCTCGCCGTCGTCCCCGTTTGCGATCTCGATGATCCGTCCCGGCCTTTCGAAATAGAGGTACTCTTTCCGGGCCGCTTCTGCGATGCCCTCAAGGAAAATCCACTGCGTGACCGGCCCAGTTTCGATGGTTTCAACTGCAACAGAGATTCCGGGTGTATCTTGCGCATGTGTAAGTGTCGCAAGTCCGGAAACCACCGTGACCACAAATGCATTGAGAAGACTTGTCCTTTTGATCATCCCGCACACTCCTCTTCAATTCTATTGACCTGACTCCAACGTAACGATGCGAAACCGACGCTGACGGTGGCGCTTCCGCCCTGATCTTGGAAGGTCGCGGCGTAGTCTTTGCCACTTTCTGGGTCGAGCAAGCGACCACTACTGTACTCTCCGGGGTCCCCGGTCGGTATCATGTCCCAAATGATCGGCAAGCCGCACAACTCTGCTCTCGCATTTGCGATCTGTGGGTCTGTCCTTGCGCCGGGCACCCCGACAATAATTCCGCACAGCGCATCCGAACCTTGTCCGCAGCTTCCAGTGGCGATCACAACGGCATCATCATCGCTTAACCAAAGTTTTTCGGCTGGCTCGGCCACAGCGGCAGCACTGGAAAGCAACAAAGCAACCAGTGATTCCCGAGTGAAGGCCCAGTTAAAATTCTTGTATTTGCACAGCCCCATGATCAGTCCTCGGAGTTTATTCTGTCAGTGATTTCGCTCAGCCTGGACCACGCCTGTAGGGCCATCGGCAGCGCGAGCGCGGCTTCGACATACTCCCAAGAATATGTCGCGATGGAAAAGATCTTCCCTGCTGTAATGTCGGACAACTGCGCGCCAAGGTTCAGGTTGTAGATGATGAAAGCAATCTGAAACATAAAAATGCCACCATAAACGATGGCTTCAGTGTCAGAGATCGACACCTCATGACGCCTCAACAGGCTTAAGTGACCAAAGATTCCGCGTCGCTTTCCGGTATCCAGGATCGCAACCTGTTTTTCCTTCTGTGCGTTCAATGCGGCGTTGAACCTGAAGAAGCTGCGGTGGAAACACGAGTAGACCAGAACCATACCTACGACGACGGCGATAGACGCAATGCCCAGCCGAATATCGAATATGATCAGCACAACAAAAGAGACGATGATCTGGATCGTTGCTGTGATCAGCTCCGGCACTTCGTTTTCAAGGAAGTCAACCAGCTCACGGGCCATGTCCAGGCGCGCGCTGCGCTTTGAGACTTCCATTGATTGACGCTCGGTTGTGAGCTGCGAACCAAGCCTAACACGGATCATGCCGTAGACTCGTGTGTCATAAATGCGCCTACTGACCGCAACCACTCCAAGGATCACGAGAACACCGGCCAGAAGCCACAGTTCCTCCTTCTGACCGTTCAAGAGGCCGTCAATTGACAGGCCGATCAGTAGCGGTATCAGAGCAATCAGAAAGTTCTCGACCAGAACTATCAGCCATGTCACCGCGATCCTTCCGCGAAAGTCGCGAATGATCGAAAACAACGTGATCGGCCTCGTCAGATTTGGCATTGCGGTGTAGGTTTCTATCTAGAGTAGCAGCATAATGAACGAACGTACGTTCGTCGATATGAAATCTCTTGTCGAGTTGCAAGAGACAAACTACCTACGCCTTATGTCGACTGTCGGAAAACGCGCCCTGGCCACCGAGGCCCGACGCCTCCATATTTTGGAGGCCGCTGCGGCGTGCTTCGTTGAAAAAGGTTTCCATCAGACAAGCATGCGTGACATCGCCTCTGCTGCCGGTGTGAGTTTGGGCAATCTGTACAACCACTTTGAGAGCAAAGCTGAATTGATTGGTGAATTTGCAAAGTCCGAGGAAGGTGACTTGCATGACCTGATCAGTAAATTCTCGGGCTTTTCCGATCCCCTTAAGGCGATCTCGAAATTCTCGGATAGCTACTTGACGATGTGCTTAAGGCCAGGTGCCCTTGAATTAACAATTGATGTCATCTCTGAGGGGCTTCGGAACCCCAGAGTAGCGGAACTTTTTGACCAAAATCGAAAACAACTTGTGGCGGCTTTGATCGACGTTATTCGAATGCTACCGAATGCCAATGGTAGTCATAACGCATTGAATCATAAAGCCGAAACTATGCTCGACATCGTTGAGGGCATGGCAATTCGCGCATCGTTCACTCGGCGGAACCTATCGTCTTCGGATAAGAAGCGATTAGCATCAAGCCTGATTTCAGTCGCCACACAATCGGACTGAAAACGTACTGACGTCTCAGCATGTCGATTTCCCCAAAACCGGACGTTCGGCTGTTCCGCAGCATCAGTCGATTTGGGCTCCTTCGAGACCTACGCTGCCATCTACTCCAATGAACGGTAAGCTCGCAGACCCTTTCCATCAATATGAACTGGCGGCAGCCTGAGAAGCCTATCCACTGTCACTTTTTCCGATCCGCGTGAGCGCATCGAAGTCGATTTCCTGCTTCTGTTCCGCACCCAGATCTGGCCGGATTTCCGATACCGGCTGAGGCCCATGGACGTCCCACATCACCGCATGTGAGCCTGTACTCCAGCGATAAACCCAACCAACAACACTGCACCCATCGGTCCCGATCAGATTGGCGATCGCGACGCCCTCACCCTTATCTTCGTTCACTGTTT
>JBARCL010000052.1:0-5121 GCA_049794055.1 Sulfitobacter sp. | reverse complement strand
CGCGTCCTCACGCACGGGACCGCCCCGCGCCACTAGCCTCGCCCTCACCGAAAAGTTTTGCGATCCTTGACGCGGGCTGATTTGGGGGCCATCCGGAGGATATGCTTCCGCACTCATGTGTGTGTGTGTTTTGACGGTAGGTTTGCCCGACCTGAGCAGGCAAATGGCCCGACCGGACGCGGGAGACGGATGAAGCGGCGGGATCGTTTTGGCCTCGGGCCAAAGCAGACCAGAGCGCAATCCGGCGGAGCGGCCGGGGAGGGACGTGCTCGCGAGGCGGGCAAACCGGGATGCCGGGTGCGACGCCGCGGTGAGGCCGCATGGCCGAATGCGCGACGGACCGAAGGGCCGTTCTCCCCTGCGACACGCGAAGCCGAGCTGGGGAGGCCGCAAGGCATAAGCCAAGGTTGATGTGCAGGGGCTACGCTTTAGGCTATACGGATTACTTCTCCAAGCTTGCGACGTGATCGGACGGGGAGCCGCCGTTCGCTGCACGAGCGCACCGCGAGTTGGGTGGGTCGTAAAGCGGACGTTCACGCCAATATCAATTAAATGGTTCAGTTTGGGATGCACGAACCGAGTAGCCTAATCTTTTCCGTCACACGAAATCGAATGGCATGAGGAAGAGACACCGGCCGCTGTAGCTGAGATTTCTTTGCTTCTTCAACTTGTTGATCGAAATTCGGCGTTCCAAGTTCTCGACCAACAAGCCACCAAAAGGCGTGCTCAATCAAGTTAAATACGCGAATGGAGACCTGCGCGGTCAGCAACTTTATGACTTCGATCGTTTTGCCCCTACGCGGTGCACAGAATGCCTCTAGAACCAGACTTGCGTAGCGGTTTCGCAGGTGCTCTTGTTTCGTTTCCCGGAACACCAAGTCAAGGAACAGGGCAGCGACACCAATGTTGGTTTCCAAGTCCGCGTTCTTCCCGCCAACCACTTCCAACATCCTCTTCGCAGTACTTTGCCCGCTGAACCCATCAGCCTTCGCCTGGGTTAGCAAAGTTTGAGAGTCCATTGACACGTAGGTGAAGTCGCGGTTCAGGCAGTCTACGATGAATTTGGTGTAGTCCTCAATCGAGACAAAGCCTCGATCTTTGGCAAGCAGTAGAACAGGCTGCAGCCAACTTGATCCGACCTCAAGCGCGGCTGACGCCCACTGTCGCAATCCTTGATCCTCTGATAGCAGCAGGAAACCATTCCCTTCAGCAGCCAAGACGCTGTCTCTCGCCGACGACCCTAAAACCTCAGATATCTCGAGGTCTTGGCCTTCTAGATCGGCCCGTGGAACGGAAGTAGCGATTTTACAGTGAGCTAGAACGTCTTCTCGTTGACGTTTCTTGACTTCGAAGTCGATTTGGTTTTGCTCGGGTGTTATCTCAATCATCGTGAAACGACCATCTTGCCAGGACGTTATTCCGGATCGTCGGTCGATGTTGTTCTTTGCCTCAATTTCCCGCTTTGCAAAGACCTCCAACGTTGTTTGAGTAACGTGAACTGGGCCGCAAACTTTCGAAATCGTTTCCCAAAGATGGAAGTCCGATGCCAGCGCGGCCGTGATCGGGTCCAGCACGCACCCTCTTTCGGCATTGGACTGGATTTCCTTGATTGCATTGTTGCGCTCGTCGCGACTGCCAATACAAACACGTGGCTGAATGCCAACACCAGGGAGGCCCGCCCAACCGTCAACTACGTCCTTTCCAAGCGCTTCTGCAACAAAACAGAATGGGAGTGCGTTAGCGGCGTAGTTGTCCAAAACGGATTGATCGCGGTCATGTGCCGCTTTCGTGATGCGCTCCATGTCGACGAGAGGATTGTCGGCCTGGAAGTCGAAGGTCATTCGCTGCATACCCGAGTTCGTCGGGAATCTCTTGTTGAATTCCTCTAGTGACTTATGCAGAAGGTCGAGAACTCTCGGCTTGATCCACAAGACCTCGAACTCGATGCTTTCATACTGAGTGGCGATAACGAACTTCTCGCCTACAGTTTTACCAATGCAAGCCTTCGCGAATTCGCTGGTCGGCGCGTGTCTTTCAGCCTCAAAATTGTGAGCATTCGTCTCTTCAATACGAGCGCGTCGAACACCATCACTGGACCTAGTTTCAAAAACGCAATTCTCTTGTATTTCCGCAGCCTTGGGGATTGCGTCCTCCAAATCATCATACATCAAGATAAGCCCCTGATAAGCAAGATGAATGGCTGGGTCATCCCAGTTTAAAATTAGCTCCTGATAGGCTGTATCCACACCCCACTTTCTGTTGCCGTACTGAACGGCAAGGTGACAGAGGCGCATACGTTCCAGCGGGTTACCTTCAGGAATTTTCTTCTCGAAGGTGCGCAGTTTCCTTCCAATTTCGCTCTCGCGACCTTGCAGTTGCCAAAGCCCAAGCCTCGAGATTTGCATTTCTAAGTCGTTGGGTTCGACCCGAAGGTAGGCGTTAAGGTGGTTCTCAATATCCGCAGCGCCAGAATTGATCGCAAGAATTGATCTTGCCCGAAGGTACCATTCATCACTTGAGAGTTCAGGCGGGAATACATTGAATAGATTCAGCGCCCTGCGGTGCTTTTGGCCCGAGATCAGTGCGCTGAGCAGCAACCGAAGTGCTTCACTGTCGTGTTGTGTTGAAACCTGATCCTCCAGCAAGACGACGATTTGGTCGTGGTTGCCAAGCTGTCGGTATTCAGTGGCGATTTCGACCCGTTCAGCCATCGTAGCATCCGAGGGAAGGCCGGCTACAATCTCATCAAGTTGAGAATTTGCCGCTTCAACATCTCCGCTAATCCGAAGAACTCTCGCCAACACAATCTTGAAACGAAGTGAGTCCGGGTTTTCTACAAGCCCCTGTCTACATTTCTTGATTGCGGTGTTCCAATCTCCCATCTTCGAAAGAGAGGTCAGCTCAGACGAAAGCAACATCAACCGATGTTCTTCGGACCAGTTCGTCGCATCGATGCGATCAATTGCTTCTAGCGCGTCAGACGGGCTCAAAATGTGAGCCGTCGCCTCAGTTCTAAGCGAAATGACCTCAGGGTGCTCGCTGTCCTCGTCGAGAAGCTCAAGGATTCTGCCGAAATCTCGATCCTCATGGGCAATTATGGCTAGCTGAAGCGATATCGATGGCTCCCCAGAGCAAAGGGCGAGCCCCATTTCCAATACCTGTTTGGCCTCGTCGTTACGATCAACAAGGCGCAGTGCCAAACCTGCATTGTGGATTGTAGCCAAAGAAAAACGTGATCGTCTCGAAACACACGCCTGGTATAGTTCTTCTGCAGCGGAGTTCAGGTCCTGAAAGCTAGGGAATTCACTGATGCCACCTTGTGCGCTTTTAGCATTGTTCTGAATTTCAAGCTCCAGAACAGCCTCCGCCCAGTTCAAACGAATCTGATCGTCGGATTGGTCTGACTGGTACGCCTCGACTGCCATCGTAAGCCAAGCTGCGTCATCGCGATTTCGATAGGCCTGGCACAAAGCCGCCTTTACAGCCGACTTGCCTTGCACATTCTCCGAAAGTCCCGCCAACAGATCATCGGCTGGAAAGAAACTTCGAGCTTGAACGAGCACGGCTGCAGCGATGTCGTCATCAGGTCGCGCATGTACAGCCTCTCCAGCCAACTTCCTCGCTTGATCGTACTCGCCCTGCAATAGCTTCGACGTCGCAAGGTTCCTCTTTGACGATCTATGATCCGGGCAAATGTCATAGGCGCGCTCTATCAGCGAATGCGCCTCGCTGTCGTCCCCAAACTTCAACGCGGCTGAAGCAAGACCAATCAGAATTCGATACTTTTCTGATGAAGTGGCAGACCCCCAATCCGCTTCTTTCAAATCAGCTAGACCCGTGCGGCCTATTTCCAAATTGCCATTTTCTATCATTTCCACGAAGATCGTGATCTTCGTATGTCGAGGAGAGCTTTCATTTTCCGCCTGAGCGTCGAAGCTGGGCGGACGAAGATCATTCTGCGCATCCGGCAAAGCAGATGTAACAAGGTCTTTCACCTCATCAATCTTTACGGCGATCTGTTCGAGGCCCCTCTTTGAAAACGGATCGTATGTAGGGTCTATCTGCTCCCAAACATCGGAATGTAGAGAAGCGTGCTCTTGGAATTGATCCCATCCCCAAACAGAAACAGAGAACCCATGGTCCGTACCTGCAAGTTCGTCCGTGATTTCCCTAGCCGCTTTTTGGATGGCAGCATCGCGACGAGCCGTTGTAACAAGAATGTACTCTTTGATTTTTGGTGAGAACAATTTCGCTTTCTCAACTTCATCACGCAATTCAGTTTCGGTGACAGCTTCATCCATTTTTTGCTTGCACTGAACACCGACCCAGTGCGTGCGATTTCTTCTGCCGTAGACATCGACGCCGTGTTGAGCTTGGCCTTGCCGTCCATTCTTTTCTGTCGCATGGTCTTGCAGCTCAGCCCTAAAAAGCAGCCAAGCGTGGTGCTCGAAATCTTGCCAGTTTTCGGGCTTCGGTAGTGAACGATTGGATAGGGACATCACTGTACTCGTTTAGAGGGTGCCTGGACGCATGCTGCGGCG
The DNA here is from genome assembly GCA_049794055.1 of Sulfitobacter sp. Taxonomy (GTDB): domain Bacteria; phylum Pseudomonadota; class Alphaproteobacteria; order Rhodobacterales; family Rhodobacteraceae; genus Sulfitobacter. Next base: position 580 of record JBARCL010000052.1, on the reverse strand, counting down.
ACTCTAGGGTTTACTACAACATATGGTGCCATGGCGTGCCGGGCAACGGCGCAACGGGTGGCGATTAAAGCACCTATCGGGCTGACATTCCAATTTCACCTTGGATCGGCTTGCGCAGACAGGTGGACAGGCTATCCTTTCCGCCATGGAATACACTTACCCCATTAATTTTGTTGGCCACGATCAGTGGATGAACAGCGGGTACGACCCGGGCTTGTCGCACGGCGATGTCATCACTCGCGACGGGGAGATCATCGGCAAGTGGCGCGTTGTTGGCTATGATCCAAATGATGAGTATTCCGGCGGTCGTTTTGAGTTTACAGCTTCGGGAAAAGACGCTGTAAAATTCACCGAACACTTCGCATCACTTGATGTGCGCATGAGCCGGGGCTTTGCGCTGTCAACACTAACGAGAACAATCAGGGAATGGTATGAGGCCAGCAACCCAACAATCTCCTGATTGAGGGGCTATCAGAAGAATGTCTGCAATGCGGGCTGCGAACGCGGTCTTAGAAACCAGTGCTCAACGTCGGCTAAGGGCCGACCACGTCTGGCGTACGGCTTCAGTCCAGATCGACGC
>JBARCL010000051.1:0-82712 GCA_049794055.1 Sulfitobacter sp. | reverse complement strand
AATGGTGCTGTAGGGGAGGATTGAACTCCCGACCTCGTCATTACCAATGACGCGCTCTACCACTGAGCTACTACAGCGCTGATGTGGGCGCTGATTAGCGGCAAACCAAAAACACTGCAACCGAAATCTGGACCCTTGTGCAACCCTGCGCTAGACAGGCCCCATGACACAAGGCAAGACGCCCCCGACACCCAAAACCAAAGCGCAGGCGCGTGAAGAACGGCTTAAGGCCGCGCTGAAGGCAAATATGGGACGGCGCAAGACACAGGCACGCAGCAGGGCTGCGGAAAACACAGACCCCAAAAGGGCAACCGAGGAAAGCGAGTAGCATGGATTCGATTCTGGTCAGAGGCGGTAAGGAGCTACGGGGCACCATTCCGATTGCGGGGGCGAAAAACGCCTGTCTTACGTTGATGCCTGCCACCTTGCTGAGCGAGGAACCGCTGACCCTGACCAATGCGCCGCGTCTCAGCGACATTCGCACGATGACAGAACTGCTTGGATCGCTGGGCACCGAAGTGACCTCGCTTCAGGACGGCAAGGTGCTGGCCATGTCAAGCGGGGGGCCGATCAATACCCATGCCGACTATGACATTGTCCGCAAAATGCGGGCCTCCAACCTTGTGTTGGGGCCTTTGCTCGCCCGTGAAGGGCATGCCGAAGTGTCGCTCCCCGGCGGTTGCGCCATTGGTGCCCGGCCGATGGACATTCACACCGATGGTCTGACGCTGATGGGCGCTGATATCGAATTGCGCGACGGCTACCTGCACGCCAAAGCGCAGGGCGGGCGCTTGAAGGGGGCGGTGATTGATTTTCCCTTCGCTTCGGTCGGCGCCACCGAAAATATCATGATGGCAGCAACCCTTGCCAAAGGCACAACAGTTATAAACAACGCCGCACGCGAACCGGAAATCGTCGACCTTGCTGATTGCCTGCGGGCGATGGGGGCACAGATCGATGGGGATGGCACGCCGTCGATCACCATTCAGGGTGTCGATTGCCTGCATGGGGCCACGCATAAGGTTGTCACTGACCGGATCGAGCTGGGCACTTACATGCTGGCGCCGGCCATTTGCGGAGGCGAGGTCGAACTGCTGGGCGGGCGCATCGACCTGCTGGCGGCGTTCTGCGAAAAACTCGACGCGGCGGGCATCTCCGTGACCGAAACCGCCTTGGGCCTCAAGGTGGCCCGCAAGAATGGCCGCATCCGTGCGGTCGATGTCACAACCGAGCCTTTCCCTGGCTTCCCGACCGATTTGCAAGCACAAATGATGGCGCTGCTCTGTACTGCTGAAGGCACTTCCGTTCTCGAAGAGAAAATCTTTGAAAACCGCTTTATGCATGCACCTGAACTGGAACGTATGGGGGCGGATATTGATGTCCAGGGTGGCACAGCAACCGTCAGGGGCGTGGAAAAGCTCAAGGGTGCACCGGTCATGGCGACTGATTTGCGTGCTTCGGTTTCTTTGATCCTTGCGGGTCTCGCAGCCGAAGGTGAGACCAAGGTTTCCCGCGTCTACCACCTTGATCGCGGGTATGAGCATGTCGTTGCAAAGCTTCGTGGCGTGGGCGCAGATATTGAACGGATCAAAGAAACATGACCCAAGATGCCCGTTTTGAGGATGGTGGCGAAGCGCCGCTAAACCTTGGCGCACTGGATACAGAAGACCTAAAGGTGATCTCATCTCTGGTTCAGGACGCTGTTTTTCCCGCGTCCGAAATGCGCTGGGAGCGCGGGGCACGCCGTTTTGCCCTGTTGCTGAACCGCGTACGCTGGGAGGATGACGGCAAAACCCGCCATGCCCCTGAACGTGTGCAATCGGTGTTGATGTTCAAGACGGTGCAGGGCGTCGCAAGTCAGGACGTGCCCAAAGGAGATGCAGACACGATCCTATCGCTGTTATCGCTCAGCTTTGAAGAAACGGATGCGCCTTCGGGTCATGTAACGCTGACCCTCGCCGGTGATGGTGCGATCCGGCTGGCTGTGGAGGCCATAGAGGTCACATTAAAAGATGTGACGCGCCCCTATATCGCCCCGTCGAAAAAGCTGCCGACCCATCCTGAATGACACTACGGCTTCTTACCCCTGATGACGCAAGTGCTTTGCGCCTGCTTTGGGCTGAAGGTCTACGCCTGAGACCAGAGGCATTTCTGCTGACTGAGGCTGAGCTGGAGGCCACTGCGGAGGAGAGTTTAGCCGCTGGTATTGCTTCCGCTCTCCATTATGGAGCCTTTCAGGACGATATCCTTGTTGGTTTTGTTATCGCCCGTCGCGGGGGGGCCGAACGCCTGCGTCACACGGCGGACATTGGCCCGCTTTACGTCACGCAAGGAGCGGGTGGGCAGGGCCATGGCCACGCTTTGATGACTGCGGTTCTTAATCAGCTTAAATCGGATGGCCTGTTGCAAGTCGAACTCTCTGTCGATGCCGCCAACGCCGCTGCCATTGCGCTGTATGAAAAATTGGGGTTCATCCCTTTTGGTCGTCGTCCTCGATCCGTCTTCGTGAATGGCAAGCCACGTACCGATTTCTTGATGATCCGGTCCCTTGATGGGACGGACCTCAGCACCTTTGCTTGAGACTTTGAGCGTCACACTTTAGGTGTAGGGTCAAATACAAAGCTGATCACCCTTTGGCTAAAAATACCGACTTTTGGAGCACCTTCCCATGCCCGTGACCCTTGATGCCAAGGCACCAGATTTCGAAACAGCTTTTGACAAACTGCTGAATGCCAAACGCGAAGACAGCCCGGATGTGGACGCGGTGGTGGCAGATATCATCGCAGACGTGCGCAGCCGTGGTGATGCCGCTGTCATCGACCTTACAGCCAAATTCGACCGCATCACCCTGACTGCGGACAAACTGCGTATCACGCCCGATGAAATTGCAGCGGCGATGGAAAAGGTAAGTGAGGAGGATAAGGTCGCGCTTGATCTCGCGGCCACCCGCATTCGTGCCTATCACACCCGCCAACTCCCCGAAGACGCGGAATGGACAGACGATGTCGGTGCAACCCTTGGGTGGCGCTGGACGCCAGTGTCTGCTGCGGGGTTATATGTTCCTGGTGGTCTTGCCAGCTATCCCAGCTCCGTTTTGATGAACGCCATCCCCGCCAAGGTTGCTGGTGTCGGGCGTCTGGCCATGGTGGTGCCCACCCCAGACGGTATTCTGAATCCACTGGTATTGATGGCGGCCCATATTGCCGGGGTTGATGAAATCTATCGTATTGGCGGGGCGCAGGCCGTAGCGGCGCTTGCCTATGGTACAGATACCATTGTGCCAGTCGACAAAATCACCGGTCCTGGCAACGCCTTTGTTGCCGCCGCCAAGAGGCGTGTCTTTGGCAAGGTTGGCATCGACATGATCGCGGGCCCGTCGGAAATACTTGTTATTGCGGATGGCGAGAATGATCCGGACTGGATCGCACTTGATCTTCTGTCGCAAGCGGAACACGACCAAAGTGCCCAATCCATCTTGATCACCACGGATGCCGGTTTTGGTCAGGCCGTAGCACAGGCTGTCGACAAACGCCTCGAAACCCTCGAACGTCGCGACATTGCGGGCCCCAGTTGGCGCGACTTCGGCGCCATCATTACGGTGCCCGACCTTGACACGGCTGCCATACTCTCCAATCGGATCGCCCCTGAACACCTCGAACTATGTGTCGCAGATCCTGATGCCCTGAGCACAGAAATCACGCACGCCGGCGCGATTTTTCTGGGTCAGTGGACGCCAGAAGCCATCGGTGATTACATCGGCGGACCCAATCACGTACTGCCCACCGCCCGCTCGGCGCGGTTCTCCTCGGGGCTGTCGGTTCTCGACTTCATGAAGCGTACCACGTTGGCCCGCATGACGCCGGAGGCCCTACGCGCCATCGGGCCTGCGGCAGAAAGGCTTGCCACGTCAGAAAGCCTTGAAGCCCATGGCCTGAGTGTCACAGCGCGTTTGGACAAACTGAACCGCTGACCCCCCGAAACCGAGGTTCACCAACATCGGGCGGGCGACATTGCCACTGGCGGCGCGCTGGCGTATCCATGGCACAAACCTGCTAACAAAAGGATGCGCCCGCGCATGTCCCGCCTCGTTCAGATCAACCTTGATGACGCCAACTTGCCGCCGCCCACGCCGGAGATCGAGCAGGAGCGCAAAGTCGCTGTCTTCGACCTGCTTGAAGACAATAGTTTTGTGTTGCCCTCCCGTGACGAACGCCCCGTCCCACCGGGCCCATACCGCCTTGGGCTGTCGATCCGCGACAAGCGGCTGGTATTCGATGTGGAAACCGAAAACGCAGAAAAGGCAGCAGAATTCCATCTGTCGCTCGGACCGTTTCGTCAGGTGGTCAAAGATTACTTCCAGATTTGCGAATCCTACTTTGATGCGGTGAAAAAGCTGCCACCCAGCCAGATCGAAACCATCGACATGGCGCGGCGCGGTATTCACAACGAAGGCAGCCGCGTGTTGCAGGAACGTCTGGAGGGCAAGGCCGAGATCGACAGCGACACGGCACGCCGCCTCTTTACCCTGATCTGTGTTCTGCATTTCGGAGGCTGAGTGAAAGAAACACTCCCCCAATCCGTATTATTTTGCTGCGATCACAACGCGGTACGCTCCCCAATGGCCGAGGGGATCATGAAGAAATATTACGGCACCGACACTTACGTTCAGTCTGTCGGGGTCAAGAATGATCTGGAGATTGACGGCTTTTCTGTCGCAGTCTGTGCGGAGCTGGAGGTGGAGCTGTCGCGCCATCGCTCGCGTAGTTTTGACGAAATGGAGCAATGGGGCGACGACCTGTCATCCTTTGATCTGGTGATTGCTTTGTCACCGGCAAGTCAACGCCGCGCACTGGAACTCACACGGTTTTTTCACCTTGATGTAGAATACTGGCCAATCCTTGATCCCACCGGCCTTGGCGAAACACGCGAGGCGAAGCTGGTTCAGTTTCGTGCCGCCCGCGATCAGATCGCTGAACGCCTGATCAAGCGTTTCGGCCCGCCGCTAAAAGAAGCCTGACCCGCTTTGGGCACCGGAAAACTCGAAGTTGTCCGGCCGTTTGTTCATAGGAAAACGCCCTCTTATACCCCCGAACAGACCTGCGCCGCCCGTTCGCCATAGGCCTTCCAGGCGGCCCAGAACCGCTTGTTCCCTGCATTGCCGTCCTGATTTTGCCGCACCTGCTGCAGGGCATGCGGGTCTTTAAAATATTTCATCCCGCGCCGCTGATCTGCTGCTGACAACTCGCGATTGGCAACCGCCTGAACACAGCCGCATCTGGCCCGCGAAGCTGCCTTGCGGCCCTGCGCCTGACAGGCCTTCTGGATCGGGCCCGAGGCAAATTGCACCGGTGCGTACCCCCGATTGCCCGAAGACCGGCTGCCCCCGCAGGACACCAACGCGACAAGTGCCACAAGCGCTATACTGATACGTAACATCTGCAATGCCTCTGTTGGAGCCGTGGGGTTTGCCCCTTGGTGGCCCTTTGCTGCCTATGGGGCGGAGTATGACAGATGGTGGGCAGGGGGGCAAATCACGAAATGGGGGAAGATCTTCGCACCGTAGGGCGGGGTTCACCCCGCCGCGTTCAATTCATATACACTCAAGTTTGAATCAAACGTCAGTTGCTGGCGGCAGTGAATTTCGATCATCCAGCTTCGGTGTTGCATTCTCCAAGCTGGACAACCATTCCCTCAAGTTTTCGAAGGTTAAATCATCGGGCCAGTGGCCGAAAAAATGCACCGTCGCCAGACTAAGAGTTCCTATTGCGCCAGCGCCGAACGCTTTCCCCGCAGCAGCTAGGGCGTTTTGCGTGAAAATGCCATTCACTGATTTGCTACGCGCTATTTTCAACGCAGCTTCCAATTTGGCGACCTCAGCGTTCAGCTCTTCTATCGTATCAGTAAGTTGTTTCTCCTTTATCTTTGCCAAATCGTCACTCTTCACGATTTTCGAAATTTCGGCAAACAGCCCGGGCAAATGTTGGAAATGCGCCAGTTGATCTGGCAAGCAATTGGCGGGCGCGGCCTTGAGATAATCTGCTATCGCATTGCTTAACGTCTCTGCCGCCCCATCGGCTGCCAAGGCAGTCATTTCGGGTGATGCCAGCAAACGTTTGACATGGTGAATGAGCTTCGATTGCTCAAGTACAGGCACATTGTCAGGGCGGGGCAGTTTGCTTTGCAACTCCGCTTCAATCTCCCGAATTAGCGCCGCAACCTGCGACAGCGCATCTTCTCCCTCCCAAACCGTGTCCTTGATGTCGGCCACTGCCCGTGCCAATTCCCAATCTTGAAAAGACCCTTCTATCATTTGAACAAACCATTCTTGCCAAAATACCCAGTCTCGATCGCTGGATAACATTTGTAAGAACTCAGCAAAATTCTCCCTAATTGCCTTCGGTACTTGCAGTCGGCTGTCACTTTGAGCAAACCAGAGGGTCTTAAATGGGACACCAGTCTCTAAATCGGCAATATCCTCACTAATGGCTCCACGGGCATTGGTGATTGCTGCTCTTGAAGCATTGAACTTTTCAGAACTGAGTTGCGAAGAATTCAATAGTGTCCGTGCTGAGGAAATGTGTGCAGACCGAACTGAGTGTTCGATTGCTGAAGCAGCGGAAATTGCAGAAATAGCTGCCGAGAAAGCCGCAGATTTGACCGATGACACGGCCGCTCCAAAATCAGATTCAGGTTTACCCACGGATTCAAGTCTATTCGCAGCTAAGTCAGCTTTGAGGGACGCGGTAACCGAGGTGTCAGACTTACGACCTTCTTTGCTTCTCAAGCATGCGACTAGTAAAGCTCTAAACGAGGTTAGTGCCAGTTCGTTGAAACCGTCTTTAGGGGCAATTACTATATTGGGTAAAACTCTTAACGCAGCTCTGCATGCGATAAGTGATCGGATTCCCATTGGATGAAGGTCAAACCATCTTTCAACGTCTTTGACATTGGAAATATCAACGTTACCCAAATCGTCCATCCATCAATGCATCATCCACCTTGACCAAGCCCCCAATCCGCCTCATATCCCCATACATGACACCACTTTCACACATCCGCAATTTCTCCATCGTGGCCCACATTGACCACGGTAAATCCACTCTGGCTGATCGCTTGATCCAGTCCACGAACACCGTGGCTGATCGCGATATGAAAGAGCAGATGCTTGACAGCATGGACATCGAGCGCGAGCGCGGCATCACCATCAAAGCGCAGACCGTGCGGATCAATTACACCGCCAATAACGGCGAGGAATATATCCTAAACCTGATCGATACCCCCGGTCACGTCGATTTCGCCTATGAAGTGTCCCGCTCCATGCGCGCCGTCGAAGGCTCGTTGCTGGTTGTCGACAGTACCCAGGGTGTCGAAGCGCAGACTTTGGCGAACGTGTACCATGCCATTGATGCAGATCATGACATCGTGCCGGTCCTCAACAAGATCGACCTGCCTGCGGCTGATTGCGACCGCGTGGCGGAACAGATCGAAGACGTGATCGGCATCGATGCATCGGGCGCGATCCGCGTGTCGGCCAAGACCGGCATCGGTATCCCCGAAACACTGGAAGCAATCGTCGCCCATCTGCCAGCCCCCAAGGGCGACCGCGACGCACCTTTGAAGGCGATGCTGGTGGATTCCTGGTACGACAGCTATCTCGGCGTGATCGTTCTGGTGCGCATCATGGACGGTGTGCTGAAAAAGGGTGACCGGATCCGCATGATGCAAAACGGCTCGGTCCACCACGTCGATCGTATCGGCGTTTTCCGCCCCGCCATGACCGTAATCGACGAACTTGGTCCCGGCGAAATCGGGTTTCTCACCGCGTCGATCAAGCAGGTCCGCGACACCCGCGTCGGTGACACGATCACCCATGAGAAAAAGGGCTGTGAAACCGCGCTCCCTGGCTTCAAACCCGCGCAACCCGTTGTGTTCTGTGGCCTGTTCCCCGTGGACGCCGCCGAATTCGAAGACCTGCGTGACAGCATCGAAAAACTTGCCCTCAACGACGCAAGCTTCTCTTTTGAGATGGAAACCAGCGCCGCCCTCGGTTTTGGTTTCCGCTGCGGTTTCCTTGGTCTCTTGCATCTCGAAGTGATCCGAGACCGGATCGAGCGTGAATATGACATTGATCTGATCACCACCGCGCCCTCGGTCATCTATGACATCCACATGAAGGACGGCACCGTCACGCAACTGCACAACCCCGCTGACATGGTCGACCTGACCTTCGTTGATCATATTGAAGAACCGCGCATCAAGGCGACGATCCTTGTGCCTGATGAATATTTGGGTGATGTCCTGAAACTTTGCCAAGACCGCCGTGGCATCCAGATGGACCTGACCTATGCCGGTTCGCGTGCCATGGTCGTCTATGATCTGCCGCTGAACGAAGTGGTGTTCGATTTCTACGACCGCCTGAAATCCGTCACCAAGGGCTATGCATCGTTCGACTATGTCATGACCGGTTATCGTCAAGACGCGCTGGTGAAGATGTCGATCCTTGTGAATGACGAACCGGTTGATGCGCTGTCAACCATGGTCCACCGCGACCGTGCAGAGGCGCGGGGCAGGGCGATGGTTGAAAAACTGAAAGACCTGATCCCCCGCCACATGTTCAAAATCCCGATCCAAGCGGCGATTGGCGGCAAGGTGATTGCGCGTGAGACATTGTCGGCGATGCGTAAAGACGTGACGGCCAAATGTTACGGTGGTGACGCCACCCGGAAGAAAAAGCTGCTGGAGAAGCAGAAAGCCGGTAAGAAGAAAATGCGCCAGTTTGGTAAAGTGGATATTCCGCAGGAAGCGTTTATTTCGGCGCTTAAGATGGATGGCTAAGAGCCAGCCAGTTTAAGTGCGGGTGGGAGGCAGCGTATTACAAAGCAATGCGCGTTCCCGCTCTTTGTCGTTCCACCCCTCACATTTCCAGGTGTTTTCCAAACAACTCCCGCCAAACTCGCCCCAAGCCAACCGTCTTCCGCAACGCAGGCTTCCGGTTCTTCTTCTGCTCAAACGAAGTCGATCCCCGCGAACCGGTCCACATCCACGTGATGAAAGACGGACACGAGGCCAAATGCTGGTTGGGCGCCCCTGCAGTATTCGCCCGCGCCGCTGGTTTCGACGCTCGCACTCTGCGCCTGTTGGCAGGTCTGGTCGCCGAATACCGCAACTTGATCGATGAGGCATGGCATGAGCATTTCCGCAACTGATGTCCGGTTCGACGCCGATACCACGTGGGTGTCGCTAGAGGATGGCCGCACGCTGAGCGTCCCCTTGGCGTGGTTTCCTCGGTTGATGGGCGCGTCGCCTGCGCAGCGCGACGCGGTTGAGGTCACAGCGTTCGGCTTGCATTGGGAGGCGCTGGACGAGGATATCTCGGTGCCTGCGTTACTGGCAGAGCGGGTGCGGGTGGCTGCGGAGTAAGCATCAGGATATTGTTACAAAAAGTAGTTATGGTGAAAAAATCTGCCATTTCGACAAAGACGGTGAGAAGTGTATTGCGCAGCCTAAGGTGAACTTGAATGGTGTGCAGGAGCCCCGTCCTACCCCGTAAACGGATCATCCAGCACGCCCACCAGCGGGAGCAGGAAGTCGCCGTTGTTCGGGTCCAGCGCGGCTTGGTGGAAATCGTCAATCGCATCAACCGCGCGGTTCAGGCTGGCGGCGCTGCCATCATAAAGCGCCATCGCGGCTGTGGCGTCACTGACATCTGACATGCCTCTATGGATCGCGAAGTACGATCCGATATCAACCTTGGTCTCCAGATAGGCCTGATCGGCTTGTTGTTGCGCGATAAAGGCGGGGGTGGCACCCTGTGGCGGGGCAGCCCGTGCGCCCCCTAGAACTTCAAGGATGAATTGATCACGGCCCACCGATCCATTGTCCAAAACACTGACCCAGAAATCGAAACCGTCCTGATCCGGGACCCTGCCCAGAACATTATTGTAAACCGTGGTTGCGAAGTCCGAATTGCTCATGGAGCTTGGGTAGGTCGCGCGGGTCTCGGGCTGGTCGATGAACAGGCTTGCCATTTCTTGCAGCGTTGTCCCGTTGGCAAAGGCCGTGCCCCAAAAGTTCAGCCCAACAGCATCGGGCGCGCGGTTGAAGTAAGCGATGTAAAACTCGACAAAGCTTTCGATCTGGCTCGCATTCAGGGTTGCCATACCGCCATAAGTGTCAAGGGCGAAGACCTCGTTAGGGGTGCTTCCGCCAGTGGAGAACTCCAGCCTCTCGATGCTGCGCATGGTGTCGGTGCCGGTCCCGCCTGCGCTGCGATCCGTGATCGACAGGTCGCCGTCGCGCAGGATCAGGGTGTAGTGGTCCATCGGGCTGGTGAATACGGCCCGGTCATTGCCGGTGCCGCCATCCAGCGTGTCGTTGGCATGGCCGCTGCGAAACTCGTCATCGCCGCTGCCCCCTTCTGCGTAAAAGGATGAATCTGCCGCGGCACCGTCCAGTACATCGTTGCCCGCGTCCATGAATATGCGGTCGGACCCTTCGAAGACACCCGTGAACACGACATCGTTGCCGTTGCCCGCGTGAATTTCGTCATCCCCCTGACTGCCAGCCAACAGGTCGTTTCCTTCACCGCCATACATCGTGTCGTTGCCCAACCCGCCAATCAGCGAATCGTCACCGTCATCCCCGTGGACGGTGTCATCCTGGTCGCGGGCAAAGATTGTATCGTTCCCTGCGCCGCCAAAGACCAGATCGTTACCAAATCTGCTGTCGATCAGATCATTCCCGCCCAACCCGCGTATGACATCACCTTCGTCGCTGCCGACAAAGTTATCGTCATTCTCAGTGAGGTTGTACGTTGGCATCTGACTATCCTTTTTCCGGGGCTTACATCATCTAAATATGTTTCGAAGAAGGTAGGAATAGGGCGAAAACACTACCAAACACACCTATAAACCGCCATTTCGCAATTTTTCAGGGGTTACGCGGCTACGGCCTTTTACGATCCAGAATAATCGAGGTCTAGAGGGGCATGTTGACGCCCAAGTCAAACGGCAAGCGACCCTGTGTCGCAAACCCGCTGAGGGAACAAACCATTGCGCAGCCAAATCGCACGGCCTACACCCCACGCATGACTTGCCCCCTTTGCACCACCGCCGACATCCCGCTTATTGCAATCCCCGTTGACGGGGGACCTGCTGACGCTTCTGTCGAAATTTGCGCCGCTTGTGCGGATCCGCAAACCTCTCCCGACCATTTTCGCGCGCTTGCGTCGACGATGTGGTCCGAGGATGCCGCGCTTCAAGTACTCGCTGCGCGCACACTCAAGCGCCTCGATGCCGACTGGGCCCGTGATCTTTCCGAACAGCTTTACCTCGATGAGGAGAGGCAAGCCTGGGCCGACAATACCCCCGCCGAAACGGGTCACAAAGACAGCAACGGCGTGGCACTTGCCGCAGGCGATACCGTGGTGTTGATCAAAGATCTGAATGTCAAAGGGGCGGGGTTCACGGCTAAACGTGGCACAGCTGTTCACAAAATCTCGCTTGTTGTGGACAATGCCGCGCATATCGAAGGTCGTGTCGAGGGGCAGCGCATCGTGATTCTGACGGAATTTGTGAAGAAGCGCGGCTAGATCAACCGTACAGGCGCTCTTCCCACCGACGACGGTCCAACGTTGAAAGCGTTTTACGTGACACACCGCGTTCCAGGGCAGTTTGAGTGATCCTCGTCAGTTGACCCAAATCAACGCCGCGGTTTTTCCCGCCTGATATGCCGCCTGTAATTGGTTCAGAATTGAAAGGACACAACGTGTTTCGCCTCGCATCAATGCTTTATTCAATCATCGCTTCCGCATTGGCGGGTGCTGGTGTCATCGCCGTGCTCACGGCCGGGTATGTTTCCCTGACACCGATCCTCGCGGCGGCTGCGACAGGTGCTGTTCTGGCAATCCCAATCTCCTTTCTGGTAGCCCGCAAAATAACCGGTTCCTAAAGTTAGGGCAGATCGTGGATCATTGTGCGTAAATTCAAAGGCACGGCACCAGACTCCAGAAGACGGGACAGACATGTTTCCGTGAATTGCCAGGTCTTTGCATCTTGCACCAGATGATGGGTCAGCATACCCAAAGGTTCGGCCGGATCAGCGCGCCCTTCACGGCGGTCCTGCAGATGCCGGATCAGGTTTGCAAGTATAGTCTCGGGTGACACCAGCCCGCCACCGCCGCGCCAGTCGATCGGGTCGATGTGGGTGTTGATCTGGACCAGTCCGTCAGTTGGGTTGCGGGTGGTCCGAGGCGTAAAGGTCGACAGGGCGCGATACCCCAAGGCAGGCAGTCGGGTGGTCAAAGCGGGATCAATCCGGTTCCACGGCGGGACAAAAATCGCGGCGAGGTCCGCACCAAACAGCGATTGCATTCGATCAATCGCGGCAGCTGCCTCCTGAATCTGACCCAGACGCGGTTCACCGAATTCAGCTTTTTTGCGGCCCTGAGAGGCATTGTTTTCATGGGCCCACCCATGCACCAGTGGCACCAAATTTTGCCCGGCCAGAACCAGATCGACCAGGCTTTGATCGGCATATTTCGGGATCACGGCAAGATGAACCGGCATTTCCAGACCTGCGGCCAGCGCGACCATCCGGTCAAGGGCTTCAGTATGCGAAACGGCATCATCATCCCGCCACCAAAGGTGCAGGGCAAGGCCTTCGCCGCGCCAGATGCGCAACTCGTTTTGCAATGATGTCCAGTCAACCAAGGCGCAGTTCCCTTATGGCTTGGGTAACAATCTCTACCGCCTTGTCCGCTCCGTCCATCTGCATTTGTTTTTCCCGTTTATGCCCGTTTGCTACTGCCTTGTTCACAGCAGCAAGCAAGACCTGCGCCGTCAGATCACCCGAGGTAACCACTTCAAAACCAGGGGCACGGGCAAGTGCCGTTGCGCGAATGCCTTGCTCAACCTCGTTACCGTCATCAAAAGGCACAAACACCGCGGGGCAAGTTGTTTGAAGCAAATCAAGCGCGGTATTATAGCCGCAAAACGATACCGAGACCGCTGCGTGGTGCAGCATTTGGCGGAAATCGGATCTGGTCGTTTCAACGATCAGATTGGCGGAACCGCCTTGGCGAAGCGTTGTAATTGCCGCCTCAGAATCCACTCCGCCAATCAGCAAGCGCCAGACCCGTGTGGGATCAAGGGCCGCTGCGGCACGGGCGCAATGAAATAGATTTTGGCCTACAGGACCACCACCGGCACTGACAATTACCTCGCCTGCGCCCGCAAGCTCAGGGTGCGGCGCGGCGGGAGGCAGGGCGACAAAGCCAGTGTAGCACAGTTTTGCGTTCAATGCCGTGGACACGGGCCAGCTTAGTTCAAGCGGGGCGACATCGGGGTCGGAATGCACAAGCACGCCATCATAGTGCGCCGCTATGATATCGTCTGCAAAGAGCACCTTTTTGGGCTTGCTGGGCGGGGCAAGGATATCACGGATCGACGCAAACACCGCAGGGCGTTGCTGCAGGGTTTTTATCTCGCTCAACAAGGTGATGAATTCGTCCTTCAGAATGCGACGGCCAAAGGGGAAAAGCTCGGTGATGACCACATCTGGTCTGAAATTACGCAAGCTATCAACAAGTTGGGTCTTGCGGTCATCCATCAGGGATGCCGTTACATTCTTGCCAGAGGTGTCCAGAAGCCTGCTGAAGTCGACTCCGTCCGAGCGAACTGGCGCCAGTTGTACAATCTGGATCCCGCTGGACGCAAGCCGAGCCACGGGTACCCCGCCCGAGACAACGACGGGCCGGTGTCCTGCCTTTTGAAACGCCTGCGCCAAAGTAAGCGCGCGGGTCAGATGGCCGGTGCCCAGAAGATGTGTGACGACGATCATCACCTTCATGCTGACCGTTCCACAAGTCGCACCGTTTCGGCCTGAAGTTGCCAGTTTTCCCCATCGACCTCGATCACATACAGCCGGTTTCGTTTGACCTGGAAAGGGGCGGGGCCGTCAAACCGCCATCCTGTGGCGCGGGCCAACAGAACACGCATGACACCGATGTGGCAAACCGCAATGCTGTCCCGTTGCAAGCCTGCGACCCAAGGCGCCAGCCGGTTCAGCAAAGCCAACGGGGCCTCACCGTCAGGGGGGGTATAGTTCCACCCCCAGGCTTCAATGTCTCGGTAGCCGCTGTTCGGGTCGGCCCGCATTTGCGCCCCGAAATTCCCCTCCCAAGCGCCCCAGTTCATTTCGATCAGGGCAGGGTCGGTATGCGGTTCTTTGTCCGCAACGATACGGGCGGTATCCGCTGCCCGGATTAAGGGGCTGGCAAAAAGATCGGCCTCTTGCCACGGCGACGGTAGGGTGAGTTTGGACAGGTCCTGCCTTGCCTCGTCATCCAGCGGGATGTCCGTGCGCCCCTGAATGCGTCCCGCGCGGTTCCATTCGGTGTGGCCGTGGCGCAGAAGGGCGAGGCGGATCATGCGGTTACTCCGGTGCTGGCCAGCCCGCGCCGCAATACATCAGCGGCGGATGGCATAAGGTGGTTTGCGGCGATGTAACCTTGAGCCGCACGTCCCATGCTTTGTCGTTTCAAAGGCTGCGCCAGTAAATCATCAATGACCACAGCCAAACCGGGTGCGCCTTTTTCAGGCGTCGGGTATGACCCGGGCGCCAATACTTCGCGCATGCCGGGGCGGTCCTGGGCAACGATTGGCAGGCTGGCGGCTTGTGCCTCAAGGTAGACCATTCCAAGGGCCTCGTTCACGCCGGGCCAGAACATCAGACTTGCGTCTTGATACGCGTTTTGCAGGGCGTTCGCGTCAAGTTGTCCCAAGAACCGGACGCGCGACCCGAAGGGCGACATCAGGTGTTCGACCTCAGCGCGCGCAGGGCCGTCACCTGCGATATCAAGCTGCCAGTCCGGGTCCGTCAACAAGGCAAGGGTTTGGGCAATGATCTGAAAAGAGGCGAGTTTGTCGCCCTGCCGCATCATGCCGACACTGAGCATCCGACCATTGCCTGCCTGTTTCGGGCGGATAACAGCGGTGGGCAGAAAGGGGCGAAGGTGGATCAGCCGTTGAGTGGGCCGCGCGTTTTCATGCAGCCCGACAGCGTCGCGGGTCGAAAAATAGAACGCCACGTCTGCCGCATCGGCTGCCGCTTCGGCAGCCTGTGCAAAACCGGCCCACGGCCCCGTCAACCGTTTGCGGGCCCGGGTGGATTCAATCTGTAGATAGGGGATGCCCAAGGCCTTGCTGACGGCGGGGCCAATCAGATCGGGGGCCTTGTAATAGTTGTGGTAGGTGATCCACGCCTGCCATCCGGCGCTTTGACCGAATGGTATCAACCGGTCAACTTCGGCCCGCGCCAGCGCGAACAGCTTGGCCTGCGTTCCGGTGTCGCCTTTGCCATCGCGGCTGCGCAATGTACTGGCCACCGTCACTTCTGCGCCCATATGCGCCAATGCCGCAATAAGGGACCGCGCTATGCTGCGATCACCAGAAGGGACCGGATGGTCCGGAGGTTTCATTGGCGCGTAAAAGGCCAGTTGCATCAGTCCGCTGCCGCCAACATCGCGGTCAACCGCTTGGTCAGGTGTTCAATACCCGGATGCATCAGAAAATCGGAGGTAAGCCGGTCAAACGCCGCATTTGCCATCGCTTTGGCGCGGGCTGGATCTCGGGCCAGTGTTCCCATCGCACCGGCAAGGGCGGCTGGGGCATCGTCAGTTAGAAGACCGTGAATTCCTGTGTCGATGAATTCTGGGATGGCGGAAACCGGTGTGCTGAGGATTGGCAATTTCTGGCTGGCCGCTTCCATCAGCACATTCGGCAACCCGTCCCTGTCGCCGTCAGCGGCGATCCGCGAGGGCAGCACGAAGAGATCTGCCTCGCGCATGGCTGCGATGACCTCGGGCTGGTCGCAGGCGCCGCGCCATGTGATGCGGCTTGCGATGCCAAGGCGTTCGGCGCGTGCCCGCATCTCTGCGTTCAATGCGCCTCCACCGATATGGGTGAAATGCCAGTCGAGCGTTGCAGGCATCAGAGCCAAGGCCTCTAGCAGGTTGTCATAGCCCTTTTTCTCCACCAGACGCCCGACGGACATCATGGCAAAAGGTGCATCAGGTTCGCGCAATTTGCGGGTGGGTGGGGCGGGAAAGCGCCCCAAATCAAGCCCGTGATAGACCAGATCGACCCGCGAGGGTGTATCGGCCATGGCTTTCAAATGCTCTGCACCGAACCTTGTACATGTTGCCCCGAAGGCCGCGCCATGGGTCGCCCCTGACAGCTTTTCCTGAAGTTCCCAATCCGGCGAGGTCCAGATGTCCTTGGCGTGGGCCGAGAACGACCACGGCAACCCGCGCAGGATTGCCGCGTAACGTGCGACCGAGGACGGTGTATGGAGGAAATGTGCGTAAATGCCTGCCACATCGGCAGGCAGTTCATGCGCCATCACACAGGCTTGCCCCCAACGCCGGCGGCGGTTGGTGGTATCGTCCCGTTCAAGGTCTGCAACAAACGCAGCGGCGGCAACGTCAAATCCGGGCATTGCCGCGGCAACCCCCATGGCGCGGGCGACGCGGGCAGGTTCGTCGCGCAGGTATTCCGGCAGATACCGGACAGGGGCTTGCATGCGGTCGTGCAACGGATGCGTTTTCGTGTCGGTCGGATGGCGCAGCGACCAGATGTCAAAGTCCAGACCAGCGGCTTCCAGTGCTACCAGTTCCTGCGCGATAAAGGTCTCGGACAGGCGCGGCCAGCCTTTGACGACAACGGCCAACCGGCGCGGCGAGGTCATCGGCCGGGTCCATTGTCCATCAACGCTTTGGCGCGGTCCACAACCACTTCCAATCCGTCCAGCAACCCGTCTGCGCCGGCGGCTGACGGTTTGGCCTGGTTCGGCAAGGCGCGGATGGCGGCGATCATCGCCTCCGTTGTCATCCCGTCACGGAATTCATCCAGCATGCGTACCAGTCCCAGTTCCTCGGCGCGGCTGGCTCTGATCCATTGTTCAAGGCGGGGTTTTGTGCGCGGTACGATGACGGCGGGCCGGTCGAACGACAGAACCTCGCAAAATGTGTTGTAACCGCCCATACATACGACGCCGACAGCGCCAGCAAACAAGGCTTCGATCCGGCTGTCAAAGCCGACTGCGGTAACCCGCCCGTTCAGTTTTGCAACACGTTCATCGAATACATCGCGCACTTCGCCTGACAGGAAAGGCCCGTAGATCAGCATGGCATCTGGCCCCAGATCGGGGTCCTGTTCATAGGCCGACAGCACCAGTGAAACCATCGCCGCACCGTCGCCCCCACCACCCGGTGTGATCAGGATATAAGGGCTGTCCGGCACTTCGGAGGCATCCGTTACCTGACGGCGTAAATAACCCGTCCAGTGCATCTTGGCACGAGTTTTTTCGGATAAGGGCAGACCCTCTGTCGGATCATACACGTCGCGCACGCCGTACACCCAGATCTCGTCGTACAGATTCTCCGCCGCTGCCAATGCGCCCTTGCGGATCCATTCGGTATGCAACACCTCGGGTTCGTCCAAGACGTCGCGCAGGCCCAGAACCACCCGTGAGCGCCCGCGCATCCGCAAATATTCAAGCGTCGGCAGCAGCTCTCCGCGAAAGCCGGTGGGCTCTTTGTCGACAATCAACAGATCAGGTTCGAACCGTTCAACCGCGCTTTGGATCAAACCGGCCCGCAACGAGGTGATGTCATCAATGTCCAGCCCGAGCGTCTGGCTGATATAGCTGCCATCGGGCGTTTTGGTCACGCCAGGCAGGCGAATGTGATCGACCCGGTCAGGAAAGGTAAACCGCCCGGCCATGGGGGATCCGGTCAGGATTATCGCGGAAGCTTCGGTGTCTGACTGGGTCAAAGCTGTTGCCAGTGCGCGTGAGCGGCGCAAATGCCCCAAGCCAAAAGTGTCATGACTGTAAAACATGATGCGCCGCGGGCGGGTCCCGTTGCGGTTGGCGTGCGAGGGTGTTGGCCGCATAAGTGTCACCTTTTCCACCACGCTTGATCTGTGGCTTAGCCTGTGAACAGACCCCCGCAGGATTCGTCTGTGAATTGATGGCACCGCTTGCGCTAGTGCCCCTTCGCTATGGCATAAAGTGGAGGGCTTTGTAAAACATCTAGGATCACGGTTCTGTGCAACGCCCCAAGGCCATCGAATTTGCAATGCGGTTGTCACTGGCCTAGTCTGTTTCAACCGCCACAGAATACCGGGATTGCCATGCGCCTGATCATGTTACTTACGCTGCTCGTCGGGGTGTTGCTTGGATCGCTTAGCGGTGGGGCCTCTGCTCAGGGCATATCGTTTCTGCCCCCTCCGAAAACCGCGGAAAAAAGCCCCGAGGTAAAGATCGAGGAGATCATCCGGAAGGCGGCTGAGAACGGTGTCGGCATCGTTGTGATAGACCAGGACGGCAACCTGCTACAGCAACAAGCCGTGACGGCATCTGTCGAACCAAAAGAAGGGTTCGGCGGCTCTGCACTGATGGCTTTGCAGGACAATACAGTGCGGTTTCGCGCCGCATTGATCGACCGGTTGGTGCAATTGCCCGCCGCTTTCAACGAAGTGCTGTATATTTTACGGGCAGCCAGCCCTGATGGCACTCTGATCGCTTTCGGCAAGGTGCTGGGGTACAGTCTGTTGCTATTTGCCGTCGGTGTTCTGTTCGAGCGGGAAATCTATGGCAAACGGATGATGCGTCATATCATCGTGCCACGCATTCTTGAAAACCCCGAAGGCTTTGCCGAAAAAATGCCGTTTCTTGTCCTGCGTTTCGTCGGAGGTGTGGGCGGGATACTGGTGTCGATGACGGTTGCCTATATCATCGGATTCGCGATCTTTGGCCCGCTCGAGGACACCGCACTGCAATTTACCGCGACCCTGATCAACATCGGTTATTTTGCTTGTCGCTTTGTCGCGGGCCTGTGGCGTATGATCCTGTCGCCCTATCTGGCGCAATACCGCATTCCAGCTCTCAGCGATCGCGACGCCAACCGTCTGCATCGCTGGCTCTGGATGCTGGCGGTTTTTGACATTTGCGTGATCCTGTTCGGCTTCTGGATTGCTGAGCTGGGATTGAACTATGATGTTTACGCCTTCCTGTCCTCCATCCTGTCAGCGGTCATTGTGCTGGTGAATATTCTGATGGTTCTGGTGAACCGCCGCGCCATCTCGGGGGCTTTGCGAAACGGTCAGACGGTGCAGGAGGCGGGGGTGGCGGCGCGCCTGCTGAGCCAGATCTGGGCACCCGCAGTCATCCTTTACGTTCTGTTCGCATGGTTCCAGCTGACCTATGACCTTGTGCTGAATAGCCCGAATACCATTCCGCTGATTGCTGGCGCTTACGGCATTCTGATCTCGATTATCGTGGTCTACGGCGTGATTAACTTTCTCATCGAGCGCAGCTTTTCACGGGCCCGCGCCCTGCGCCGCATGAACGACATAATGGCCGAGGAAGAAGCGCAGGAGCAGGCATTGGCAGCAGCTGTCGTTGCACCGGTCAGTGCGGAAGAAACCGCGCGTCTGAAGCATGAACTGGAAGAAACCCGTGCCAAGGAAGAAGAAGCGCGTGCGGCCATTGCACCGCGTCACAGGTTAAACACGTTTGAAGGGTTGGCCCGTCGGGTCGCGGGCATTCTGGCCTTTGTCGCAGGGACCTATGCGTTCTTTTATATTTGGGACAACGACAGTGCCGAAATGGTCGAAAGCCTGGCTGACCGGCTGCTTGACATAATGGTCATCATATTCTTTGGATATATCATTTATCATGCCTTCCGGATCTGGATTGACACAAAGATCCAAGAGGAAACCGGTGATCAGGTAGAGGGCGAATTGGGGGATGAGGGCGGTGGTACCTCGGCCAGCCGTCTGGCGACCTTGCTGCCGTTGTTTCGCAACTTCATATTGATTGTAGTGGTCGTCACGATCCTGCTGATCGTGCTGATGCAGGTGGGTATCAACGTCGGGCCCTTGTTCGCCGGTGCCGGTATCGTCGGCGTTGCGGTTGGTTTCGGCTCGCAAGCGCTGGTTCGGGACATTTTTGCCGGTGCGTTTTTTCTGTTTGATGATGCTTTTCGCAAAGGGGAATATCTGGATGTTGGCGGTGTAAAAGGCACGGTTGAAAAGATTTCGGTCCGCTCTTTTCAACTGCGCCACCATCTGGGGGCCTTGCACACCATTCCCTTTGGCGAACTGCAGGTGATGACCAATTATTCGCGCGACTGGGTGATCATGAAACTGCCCCTGCGGGTAACCTATGACACTGATGTGGAACGGGTGCGCAAACTGATAAAAAAGCTGGGACAAGAATTGTTGGACGATCCGGTGATTGGCCCCGATTTCATTCAGCCGCTGAAGTCTCAGGGTGTCATTGAAATGCAGGACAGTGCGATGATTATCCGCGTCAAGTTCATGACAAAACCGGGGGATCAGTGGGTCATTCGCAAACGGATTTACCAGGACATCCGTGAACTGTTCGAGCGCGAAGGCATCAAGTTTGCCCATCGCGAAGTCACAGTCCGGCTTGCCGATGGTAAAGTTGAAGACCTGAGCGCGGAAGAAAAAAGCACAATCTCCGCAGCAGCGCAGGCCTCTCTCGAAGAAGGCCTGCTTGAGGGTGATGCCGAACCAGGAGGGGATGACCGGTAGCGGAGTTTGGCCGATGCCGAGGAATTGATCGGGTGAAAACGCAGGTTTCGTTGACTTGTAGGTGCGGACCGCTAGCTAATTTCATAATCAATGACAGGAGCGTCACATGACACAGACTCGCCGACACTTTCTTGCCACCACAGCCGCCACCATCACAATGTTGCCTTTCATCGCGCACGCGGATGGACATGGCGCGGACAGTTTTGAAACCCCTGGGGGCAAGATCACCGTGCATCCCGTGGCACATGCCTCGATTGTGCTGGAGACCCCGAAAGGCACGATTTACGTCGACCCCGTGGGTGAAGCGGCACTTTACGAAGAGATGCCAGCGCCAGATCTGATTCTGATCACCCATGAACATGGAGATCACTACAAAGAAGAAACCCTTTTGGCCCTTGTCGCGGAGGGTACACAGATCATCACCAACCCCGCCGTGATGGGCAAACTTTCCGAAGGCCTGAAAGCCCGTGCCAGTGAAGTCGCGAACGGTGGCACTGCGGACTTTGCAGGCATGGCAATCGAGGCGATACCGGCCTATAATATCACAGAAGAGCGCAAGAACTTTCACCCCGAAGGCCGCGACAACGGCTATGTGCTGAACTTCGAGGGCTTCCGGATGTATATCTCTGGCGATACGGAAGACATCCCCGAGATGCGTAGCCTGAAGGATATCGATCTGGCGTTTGTCTGTATGAACCTGCCGTTCACGATGGACGCTGCTGCGGCGGCCTCTGCCGTTTCGGAATTCGCCCCGTCTTATGTTTATCCCTATCATTACCGTGGTCGCGATGGCGGGACCCAAGACCCCAAGAGCTTTGCCGAAATGATTGACGGGAATACAGAGGTAAAGCTGGGCAACTGGTACGGTTAACTGATTTCAGGAGACCTCAGGCGCCCGCGCGGTTTCGGAGGCTCTGCCTCCGGACCTCCGGAGTTTAAAGGGCAAGATGAAGTAGGGGCGTTGGTGGTGATCCGGCGCCTCTAGCTTTTATAGGGGTCCAGTGAGGCGCGCAGGCCGTCGCCAAGGAAGTTGAACGCCAGAACGACTACGATGATGGGCAGCATCGGGATGGCGGTCCACCAATATATCTCGATGCTGGCGAGGTTCTGCGCGTCGTTCAGCATCACACCCCAGCTGACTGCGGGCGCGCGCAGGCCAAGGCCGAGAAAACTGAGGGCTGTTTCGCCTAGGATCATGGCGGGGATCGACAGGGTGGCGCTTGCGATCAGGTGCGACATGAAATTGGGCAGCAGGTGGCGGCGGATCACGCGCGAGGGTTTGGCCCCCATCATTTCCGCGGCCTTGACGTATTCCTCTTCACGCAGGGACAGGAATTTTGAACGCACGGCGCGGGCCAGTCCGGGCCAGTCCAGAATGCCGAGGATGATCGAGATGATAAAGAACACCGCCACGGGGCCCCAGTTAGAAGGGACTGCAGCCGACAGGGCCAGCCAAAGGGGCAGTTCGGGGAGCGAGCGCAGGATTTCGATTGCGCGGTTGACGATCCAGTCTGTCTTACCGCCAAAATATCCGGCCATGGCGCCAAAAGTGATGCCGAGAAGGAAGGACACCGTGATGCCGATCAGGCCGACAGTCAGCGACAATTGCGCGCCGTAGAGGATGCGGCTGAACACATCGCGTCCCAGACGGTCGGAGCCCCAAAGGAATACGGTTGCACCTTCCGGGGCGCAGAACAGATGGGTGTTGGACGGGATCAGGCCGAACAAGCGGTAGGTCGCGCCGTCGCAGAAATAATGCAACGGCATCGGCGTGGTTTCATCGGTGGTATAGGTCCACTGGAAATTGACCAGATCAGCCTCTGCAGCTGTTGGATATACGAAAGGCCCGATAAAGCTGCCGTCGTGCCACAGATTGATGCTTTGGGGCGGCGCGTAAAGGTAATCTGCGCTGCGTTCGTTAGGTGTATAAGGCGCGATGAAACCTGCGATCGGCAAGATCAGATAACAGGTCAGCAGGAAAATACCGGAAATCAACGCCAGCTTGTGCCGTCTAAATTTGCGCCAGACGAGCAGCCAGGCAGGGGCATCCATATCCGAGCGTTCCGGGGCACTGATATCGGTCTCGTCGCTCCAGGGTTCCTGATCGACGTAACGGTTATCGGGATAATCGGTCATTTGCTGCGATCTCCGTAACGGATACGCGGATCAAGGAGGACCAGCAGGAGATCAGAGATCATCGTTCCGATCAGCGTCAGCAATGCCACGAACATCAATACAAAAGCGGCAAGGAATTGGTCTTGGGATTTGAGCGCGGTCAAAAGCGACGGACCAATCGTTTGAAGGCCCAGCACGACCGACACCAGAACCGAGCCTGACACCATAGCGGGAAGCAGGTTGCCAATATCTGCGACAAACGGATTGAAGGCCATGCGCAGGGGGTATTTCGTAAGCATCTTGGTCGGGCCAAGCCCCTTGGCCTTGGCGGTTTCGACATAGGGTTTGCTCAGCTCGTCCAGCATGTTGGCCCGCAAGCGCTGCATCATTGCGGCCGCCCCCGAGGTGCCGATCACAAAAGTTGGGACAACCAGGTGCAGAAGGATGGATTTGACTTTGGCCAAGGACATCGGTTCGCCCTCGAAAGAGGGGTGCATCAGCCCGCCGATGGGCAGGTTGAAATATTTGTTCCCATAATAGAACAGGATCAAGGCCAATAGGAAGTTGGGCGTCGCCAGCCCCAGATAGCCGACAAAACCGGCCGTGTAATCCACCCATGTCTCGGATTTGGCCGCCGCCAGAACCCCCAGCGGCAGGGCCACCGCATAGACAAAAAGCACTGCGGCAAGGTTCACCAGCACTGTAAGCCACAGCGCATCGCCGACAATCTCGCCCACCGGGCGGTCAAATTCGAACGACCAGCCGAAATCACCCTGAATCAACCCCGAGAACCCGTTTGGACCGGGCATCATCCCGACCCAGATGAAATATTGTTGCCAGATCGGTCGATCCAGCGCGTATTCGGTACGCAGGAATTCTGCCTTTGCGACACCTTCGGCCTGTCCGGTGGCGCGCAGTTCGGCAATCTGGTTGCTGAGATAGTCACCGGGCGGCAGGTTGATGATGATCCAGACCATGATCGACACGACCCAAAGGGTCAGCAACATTGTCAGGAAACGATAGGCGGCGTAGCGCAGCAACATCATTGCGTCACCTGCTCGAATGCGTCGTCGAAGTAGAATTCGTCAACCCGATGCACCCCGAAATGCGCACCCGGGTCGTAGGCCCAGATCGCCTTCTCAGGCACGTTGCGCAGACGTTTGGAAATGACGACAGGTTGCGGGGCCTCGGACAGGATGCCGATTGCGAATTGTTGGTCAGCGTGAATGTCCAGCATCTTGCGCCAGATCGCTTTGCGCTCGGACGGTACGGTTGTATGCGCCCAGTCATCGGCCAGTTCCATCAGCCGTTTGGCGGGGTCCAGATCAGGTGCTTCGCCTGCGCTGCCGGCAGTCGCGTAATACTGCCCCCACTTTGGCCATGCGAAAAACTCCTGATTGGTTGGTGCAAGATATTTCGGTGACGTCGCCGCAGTCGGCAAACCGTTGTCCCAACCAAACCAAACAGCGGCCATGCTGACCCCCGCATAAACCCGGTTGCGCAGGATATCACGGTCAAGTGGCCGCATCACCAGTTTGATGCCAATTTCGCGCCATGTGTCGGTGACGATGGCCAAGGCATTTTCCACTTCTTGTCGCTCTCCTGCCGTCTCGATCACAAACTCCATCGGACGGCCATCGGGCAACAGGCGAATACCGGCGTCATTGCGTTTGATCAGCCCCATCTCATCCAGCAGGGCGTTGGCGGCGTCAATATCCATGGCCGCCCACGCCTGCAGGTCATCGGGGTTGTATAAGGGGCTGGATGACAAGGCCGTCATTCCGCCTTCTTTGCCGAGGCCGAAGTAAAGCGCGCGATTGATCATGCGCCGGTCGATCCCCATGCTGAGGGCGCGGCGGAACCGCACATCGCGCATTACCTCGCGCCAGATAAGGTCATTGAAATTCAGGTTCGGATAGATGGCGATTTGACTGGCGACACCACTGGCCCACAACAGGGTGCGGTAATTGCCGCCATCAGTTTCGCCTTTCTTCAGGATCGATACATCGGGAAAATCCAGCCCTCGCGCTTGCAGGTCGACCTCGCCGGCGTTGGCCTTGGCGGCAACCAGCCCGCCACCGACAACAGTCATGTTTACCACGTCGATGTAGGGAAGTTGCAGGCCGCGTGCGTCGATGCGGTGGTAATAAGGATTGCGCACAAACAACTGGCGTGAGCTGCGACCACTGGCGTTAATCCAGGGCTGCAACGTCGGTTGGTCGGGGTTGTCGTATTTGTACATATTGTCGCGCTTATTGTGCAGCGCGGCCCAGCTTTTAACCCGCGCGCGGCGCACTTCCTCGGCCAATGCTCCGGTCTCGGCAAAATCGGCGTGGAATTGTTTCAGGTAGTGCGCAGGGCGATAAATGAACGGCGGCGCGGCCTGCGCCAGCAGCGGCAGGAAATTGGAGTTTGGCGTTTCCCATTCAAAAATCACCGTGTGATCATCCGGGAAGGTAACTGTGCCCAGCCTGCCATCAACCGTCATGAATTCCGGCGGGCCGGACGGCGTGATTTCGGTGTTGTTCACCACGTTTTCCCACCAATAGCGGAAATCGGCAGAGGTGAAGGCCGCCCCGTCAGACCAACGGTGGCCGGGGCGCAGATGCAGGATATACTTGCGGTCCTCGATCACATCGACGTCGCGCAGAATGTCGGGGTAAAGTTCATAGTCAGGTGCATAGCCTACCAGCCGCGCATAGCCGTAGACCACCATCTGACGTACGTCTTTCGAGCGGGTGACCAATGTGCGCAAAGTGCCGCCCTGTGTGCCAAATGTCCGGCCCTTCGCCTCGAGATCGACCACCAGCGGTGTGTCGGGCAGGCGTTCGCCGATGGGTGGCAGGTTGCCGACGGTGACTTCCTGCGCCCAGAAGGTGGTTTCCTGCAGCGGTGTCTGGCCAAAGACCGGTGCGGCAAGGAGGGAAAGAAGAACAAAGAGTTTACGCATGACAGCGCACCTTATGACCCGGTTCCAACTCTCGCAAATCGGGAGCTGTGACACCCTCGAACCGGAACATCTCGGGCCAGCTGGTCGGCGCACCGGCGCCCTTTGCCACAAGGTCAAGGTTAATGGGGCGGGTCACGTCCGGTTCCGGCTGGGCGGCAATCAGCGCCTTGGTATAGGGATGCTGCGGGTTATAAAACAACGTGTCGGGCGGGGCCTGTTCAACGATCACACCGGCGCGCATCACCGCGACTTCATCGGCAATCCGTGCGACGACGGCCAGATCGTGGCTGATGAATAGATAACTCAGGTTCGCGTGATCGCGGATGTCCTCAAGCAACGTCAGGATTTGATCCTGAACAGATACATCAAGGGCACTTGTCGGCTCGTCACAAATCAGCAGTTTCGGATCCAGCGTCAAAGCGCGCGCAATCGACAACCGCTGCCGCTGTCCACCCGAAAACGCATGTGGATAGCGGTGCAGCATATCGGGGTTTAGCCCCACCAACCGCAGCATCTGCGAGGCTTTTTCGATGCGTTCCTTGCGGGTGCCAATGCCGTGAATTTCCATCGGTTCGACCAGCGCTTCCAGCACCCGCATGCGCGGACTGAGCGATGAATAGGGATCTTGAAATACCATCTGTGCCTGACGCTGAAACGCGGTACGCTGGACACTGGTCATATCATGCACGGGCAGGGCGGGTTTCCCCGCAACGGGGCAGAACAGCACCTCGCCGCCGGTATCGGGCCGTTCCGCGCCCAGAGCAACCCGCGCACAGGTGGTTTTTCCCGACCCGCTTTCACCAACGACAGCCAGCGTCTTGCCACGCGGTACTTGTAGGTTCACATCACGGCAAGCCGTAACAACGATCGGCTCACGCCAACCGCTGGCGCGCATTGTATAGGTCTTGGTTACGTTTTTCAGGTCAAGGATCACGTCATCATAAGACAGTTCCGGCGCCGGGGTCGCAACGGTGGGGATTACCGGCGCAGCGGCAAAAAGTTTGGCGGTATAGCCATGTGCCGGCGCGGCCAAAATATGTTCGGCACGGCCAGCTTCCATCACGCGCCCCTTGTTCATCACGACGACCTGCTGCGCCATGTTGGCAACGACACCCAGATCATGCGTGACCAGTATCACTGCCATGCCGGTGTCTTTCTGCAAGGTGTTGATCAACCCCAGAACCTGCGCCTGTGTTGTCACATCCAGTGCTGTTGTGGGTTCGTCCGCAATCAGCAATTCAGGTTGCGCCACCATCGCCATGGCAATCATTGCCCGCTGGCGCATGCCGCCTGACATCTCGAAAGGATAGCTGGAAAAAGCCCGTTCGGGATCGACAAAGCCGACCTTGTCAAACTGTTCCAACACGCGCGTTCTTGCCTCACGCGCCCCCATGTCGCGGTGAATGCGCAGGACTTCGGCAACCTGATCACCCAATCTGTGCAAGGGAGACAAGGACCGCATGGGTTCTTGAAAGATCATGGCGATCCGGTTGCCGCGGATGGATCGCATCTGCCGTTCGGGGCAGCCCAACAAATCCACCGGCCCCTCGTGGCCCGCAAAAGTCACAACTCCGCTTCGGATCTGGGCGGCCTCGGGCAGAATACGCAGGGCTGTGCGACAGGTCAGCGTCTTGCCGGATCCGCTTTCGCCAACCAATGCCAGTGTCTCTCCGGCGGAGACGGAAAAGCTGACCTCCTGAACCACCGGAGGCGCATCACCGAAGCCGATTGTAAGCCCGTCTACGTCCAGCAAAGAGGTCATTTAGGTCCTAACAATAGCTTCCTGTATCAAGATTCGGAGTGAAACCGATTTGCGCCGTACCGTCCAGCGGGGAAACCCTCACAGTGTTGTGGGGCCGACCACACTAGCCCCCGTCGGTGCATTCAGGTTACACAAATGCGGAAATCGCATTTTAATATACCACCCAAATCAAAGGAAACTGCCATGAGCCGTCTTGACCACTTTATAAACCGAATGGTGTCGCAGCGCGCCTGTCTTGATCATGCCATTGCACAAACCGCAACGCTTGGCGGGCCGGTCTTTGAATTGGGTTTGGGAAATGGGCGCACCTATCATCACATGGTTGAAAATATGCCAGACCGCGCGATTTATGTCTTCGAACGCGCTGTGGCCTCCCATCCGCAAAGCACGCCACCGGATGACATGCTGATCCTTGGGGATGTGCATGACACACTGGTGCAGGCGCTAAAGCGGTTTGGCCCCACGGCATCATTGATCCATGCGGATCTGGGCGGGCATGATCCGGCAAAGAACGACGCATTTGCGCGGGCAATTTCCCCTCTGGTTGAACCGCTGCTGGCTGCGGGTGGGCTGATGGTTGCCAGTGACCGGATGTATTTTGACAAGTTGACCGAGCAGGAACTGCCTGACGGTGCGGTCGCCAACAGTTGCTTTATTTACGGCTGACAACGTAACCGATTAATCGGCCAAGGCCCCTTGCAGGAATCGCGAGGGGTCTTTACGTCTTGGCGCAGGTATTGAAATATCGTTTTACTATGTGAAACAAGCAGGGCGCAACATTGCACAAGACCAGACAGGACAGGCCAACGCGCCCATCGGAAGTGGTGCTTTGACCGCCGAAACCGCCGAAACCACCGACCGCAAATTCGCTAATACGCTCGGTCGGGGCCTTGGCATTCTGCGTGCCTTCCGCGCAAGCGACAACGGCTTGTCCCATGCCGAAATTGCGGCCCGCACAGGCTTGCCCAAACCGACAATTTCGCGCCTGACCTATACGCTTTGCGAGCTTGGTTATCTGGTGCATGGCGGCCGCAACGAACGTTTTCGACTGGGGCCTGCAGCGGTTGCGCTGGGCTCTGTGGCGTCCTTGTCCAGTGGATTTGTCGGGTTGGCATCCGACACGATGCAGCAATTGGCTGATGAAACCGGCACTTTGGCCTTGATCGCAGTGCGTGACGGGGCGCGGATGTTGCTGGTCAAGACATGGCGCCCCACCGGTACCGCAACGATCTGGCTGGATCCGGGCCAACGCATTCCTGTCTTTGGGTCATCCTCCGGTTTGGCAGTGCTGGCGTCATTGGACGCGGGCAAGTTCCAGCCCCTCGATGACGGCGCCGAGATGACGCAGTTCCGGCAGGAAGGGTATGACCAGCTGATTGCCCAAGGCTTTGTCGTGGCACCCCAAAAAACCCGTTATGCCAGCACGGTCAGTGCTGTCAGCGTACCTTATTTTGCAACAGAATTCGGCGAGAGCGTCGCCTTTACATGCGGTGCCCTGCCGCGAGATTTGCCCGATGCGCGGATCGTGGCCGAGGTTGGGCCCGCCCTTAGGGATGCGGTGCGCCGCTTAGAACACCGAACCGGCAATGCCCCAGCATTGGCCCGGCGCGGATAAACACTCAGGAGAAAAGAATGACCGATAAAATCGCCTATACCCGACATGATGATGTTGCAGTGCTGCGCATCCAGAATCCACCGGTGAACGCGCTGTCCCAAGCGGTCCGCCAAGGATTGTGGGACGCGATGGATCGCGCTGAAGCGGATGAAGGTGTGCGTGCGGTGCTGATCGTCGGAGACGGGCGGGCCTTTATTGCTGGCGCTGACATTACAGAATTCGGCAAACCGCCGATGGAACCCTATTTGCCGGTGCTTTGCACCCGGATCGAAGCATCTCCGCTGCTGGTTGTCGCCTCGATGCATGGAGTGTCCCTGGGTGGTGGTTTGGAAATCGCACTGGGCGCGCATTACCGGATCGCGCAACCCAGCGCTCGTGTCGGTTTGCCCGAAGTGCATCTGGGGCTGATCCCGGGTGCCGGCGCGACCCAACGTCTTCCGCGTCTGGCCGGTGCGGAAAAGTCGCTGGATCTGATCACCAGCGGCCGTCAGGTCAAAGCTGCCGAAGCGCTTGATATGGGGGTGGTAGACCGTGTGAGCGAAGGTGATCCCGAAGCGGTTGGCATCGCCTATGCGCGCGAACTGCTGGCTGATGGTGCCAAGCGTCGCCCCGTAAGCGAACTGCCCCCTGCCGCTGCAATTGACTGGGATGCGACCTATGCTGCTGTACTGCAGAAGGGTCGGGGCCAGATCAGCCCCGCCGTCGCCGTCCGTGCGGTTCAGGCCGCCAGCGAGTTGCCCTTTGCCGAGGGTATGGCGAAGGAACGCGACCTGTTTATGGAGCTGATGGGAACGGATCAACGCCAAGGCATGATCCACGCGTTTTTCTCGGAACGCGCGGTGGGGAACCTGCCGGAACTGAAAGGCGTCACACCGCGTGATCTGAAATCCGTCGGCGTGATTGGTGGCGGTACGATGGGCGCGGGCATTGCCACGGCGGCCCTCTTGGCAGGGTTTGAGGTCGTGCTGATCGAGATGAAAGCCGAAGCCGCCGAGGCCGCCCATGGCCGGATCAGCGGCAACCTGACCGGTGCGTTGAAGCGTGGCAAGATCAGCCAGGAAAAATTCGACACTCTAACTAAAAAGGCACTGAGCGTGTCGACAGATTACGACAGCCTGAAAGACGTCGATCTGGTGGTCGAAGCCGTGTTTGAAAACATGGATGTCAAGAAAGAGGTCTTTGGGAAACTGGATGCGGTTTGCAAACCGGGCTGTATCCTTGCTTCGAACACATCCTATCTTGATGTGGATGAAATCGCCACCTCTACCTCGCGTCCTGCGGATGTGATCGGGCTGCACTTCTTTTCGCCTGCCCATATCATGAAATTGCTGGAAGTGGTTGTCGCCGACAAAACTGCGCCTGATGTTGTGGCCACCGGCTTTGCACTTGGCAAGGCGCTGGGCAAGATATCGGTGCGCGCGGGCGTCTGTGACGGGTTCATCGGGAACCGCATCCTTGCCACCTACCGCACCGCTGCCGATCACATGGTACTGGACGGCGCGACCCCCTATCAGATCGACAAGGCGCTGGTTGACTTCGGTTTCGCCATGGGGCCATTCGCTGTGGCTGATCTGGCCGGTCTCGACATCGGCTGGATGACCCGCAAGCGCAAGGCTCCGCATCGCCACCCTGCCGAGCGTGTGCCGACTTACATTGATCACTTGTGTGAAGAGGGACACTTTGGCCAGAAGACCGGCGAAGGTTACTATCTGTACGAAGCGGGCAAGCGCGCGGGTGTGCCGAACCCCAAGATCGGTGAATTGGTCGCAGCGGAGCAAGCCGAGCTTGGAATTACGCCACGTCCTTTTACCGATGAAGAGATTGTGCGCCGCTACATGTGTGCCATGGTGAATGAAGCTGCGAAAGTTGTTGGCGAAGGCATCGCGCGCCGTCCGCTGGACGTCGATATGACGCTGCTCTTCGGTTATGGATTTCCGCGCTACTGGGGGGGGCCAATGAAGTGGGCCGATATTGTCGGGCTGGGCAATGTTCTGGCCGATATCAAAGCCTATGCGTCCGATGACGCATGGTTCTGGCAACCCGCCCCGCTGTTGAAAACACTCGTGGCCGAGGGCCGCACATTTGATGATCTGAACAAGGATGCCGCTAAATGAAACAAGCTGTTATTGTCTCCACCGCCCGCACGGGCCTTGCGAAATCATTTCGCGGTTCATTCAACATGACCCACGGCGCGGCGATGGGCGGCCATGCCGTGCAGCACGCTGTCGAACGGGCGGGGCTTGATCCGGCACAGATCGAAGATGTCATCATGGGGTGCGCGACCCCCGAGGGTGCAACCGGCGGCAACATCGCCCGCCAGATTGCGCTGCGTGCCGGTTTGCCAATCACGGCCGCGGGTGTGACCGTAAACCGGTTCTGTTCATCGGGCCTGCAAACCATCGCCATGGCCGCCAACGCCATCACGCAAGAGGGCGCGGGGCCGATGGTCGCGGGCGGTGTCGAAAGCATTTCAATGGTGCAACCCCATGCGAAATCCGTGAAAGACGCATGGCTGGAGGAGCATAAACCCGCCATTTACATGACGATGATCGAAACCGCAGATATCGTGGCCAAGCGTTACGGGCTAAGCCGCGAATATCAGGATGAATTCGGTTTGCGCAGCCAGCAATTGATCGCTGCCGCGCAAGCGGCGGGCAAATTCGACCATGAAATCGTACCGATGAAGACCACGATGGGTGTGCAGGACAAGGAGACCAAGGAAATCTCCTATCACGAGGTCATGGTTGACCGCGACGAGTGCAACCGCCCGACCACAACGCTGGAAGGCCTCGCCGGTCTTAGCCCCGTTCGCGAAGGCGGTTTTGTGACCGCAGGTAACGCCAGCCAACTGTCGGATGGTGCCGCCGCACTGGTTGTGATGGACAGTAAAGAGGCGGAAAAACAAGGGCTTGAGCCACTGGGCGCATTCAAGGGCTTTGCCGTAGCGGGCTGTGAACCGGACGAAATGGGCATCGGCCCGATCTACGCTGTGCCACGCTTGCTGGAACGTCACGGGCTTAAAATCGACGACATCGACCTGTGGGAATTGAATGAGGCCTTCGCTTCCCAGTGCCTTTATTCCCGCGACACGCTGGGCATCGATCCGGAGAAATATAACGTGAACGGTGGCTCCATCGCAATTGGTCACCCGTTTGGCATGACTGGCGCACGCTGCACCGGCCATCTGTTGCTGGAAGGCAAGCGTCGCGGCGCCAAGCTGGGCGTTGTGACCATGTGTATCGGTGGCGGCATGGGTGCGGCTGGCTTGTTCGAAATCTTCTGAGGGGGTGAAAAGATGGACCTGAATTATTCAGATGCAGAAAAGGCATTCCGTGAAGAGGTGCGAAGTTTCCTCGCAGAGAAGCTGCCGAAGGAACTGCGCGACAAGGTGGCGGGCAGTGACGGTGACGGGCTGACCAAGGCCGATATGGAGCGCTGGCACGCGATTCTGAATGAACAGGGTTGGCTGGTGCCGAACTGGCCCAAGAAATTCGGCGGTGCCGAATGGGACGCGGTGCAAAAGCACATCTTCGAGGAAGAGGCGGCCGCCGCAGATGCGCCCCGCATCGTGCCCTTCGGTTTCTCGATGCTGGCCCCTGTGTTGCATAAATTCGGTTCGCAGGAACAGAACGACTATTGGCTGCCGCGGATGCTGAACGGCGACGATTGGTGGTGTCAGGGCTATTCCGAACCGGGTGCCGGTTCCGATCTGGCCTCGCTGAAAACCACAGCGGTCAAGAACGCGGCGGGCACACATTACGTCGTGAACGGTCAGAAGACATGGACCACGCTGGGCCAGCACGCCAACATGATCTTTTGCCTTGTGCGCACCGATAAGGATGTGAAGCAACAGGAGGGCATTTCGTTTCTGTTGATCGACATGAACACGCCGGGTATCGAAGTGCGCCCGATCATCCTGTTGGATGGCGTTCATGAGGTGAACGAGGTCTGGTTCACGGATGTAGAAGTGCCGGTTGAGAATCTGGTCGGCGAAGAGAACAAGGGCTGGACCTATGCCAAATACCTGCTGACCCACGAGCGCACGAATATTGCCGGTGTCGGGTTTTCGCAGGCGGGGCTGAACACTGTAAAACGGCTGGCGAAATCCGAAATGTCTGGCGGTAAGCCATTGATCCAGAACCCGCATTTCGCCGCCCGCGTGGCGCAGGTGGAAATCGATTTGCGGGCTATGGCCACCACCAACATGCGCATTATCGCCAAGGCTGCCGGTGGTGGCACACCGGGTATTGAGGCCTCGATGCTCAAGGTCAAAGGGACGATTATCCGGCAGGAAATCAATGATCTGGCGCGCCGCGCGGCTGGGGCCTATGCCATGCCATTCGCGTCTGAAGCGGTCGAAGGATCCAACGCGGGCCTGCCTGATCCCTTGGGGGCGGGGCCTGTTGCGGCAAAGTATTTCAACAACCGGAAACTGTCGATCTTTGGCGGATCGAATGAAATCCAGCGTGGTATCATCGCCAAAGTTAGCATGGGAGGCTGAGCCATGAATTTCGAACTGACAGAAGAGCGGCAAATGTTGCAAGACACGCTGCGCCGCTTCCTGCGGGACCGCTACGATACGGCGACACGCAACACGATTATTGACAGCGCAACCGGCATGTCCTCCGAAATCTGGTCCGAACTGGCCGAACTGGGTGTCATCGGCGCATTGTTTACGGAAGAACAGGGTGGTTTCGGCGGCAAGGGGTTTGACCTTGCCGTGGTATTCGAGGAATTGGGCCGCGCTGGCGTGGTGGAACCTTTCCTCGATACGGCTGTGCTGGCCGGAGGGCTGGTCGCCGATCTGGGTAACGAAACCCAAGCCGCGCTGATTGAAGAGATTATCGGCGGCGGGTGCCAGATGGCCTTGGCCCACGGCGAACCGACCAGCCGTTACGATCTGAACCGTGTACAGACCACGGCCAAGGTGACAGGTGACAATATAGTGTTGAACGGGCACAAGGCCGTGGTGGTCAATGCCGAAGCGGCCGCCCATCTTGTTATCTCGGCCCGAGAAAGCGGCCAGCCCGGCGAAGATGCGGGTATTTCGCTGTTCTTGGTTCCAGCCGGGACCAAAGGTATCACGATTCAAGGATATGCCCTGCTGGCGGGCGGCCGCGCTGCCGAAGTCATGCTGGATGATGTGACGGTTCCGGCTTCCATGCGGCTTGGCAACGCGGGAGAGGGATTCACTGCGATTGAAGCCCGCACTGCCGCCGCCTCGGTCGCGCAATGTGCCGAAACTTTGGGCGCGATGGAAACCGCAACGGCGCTGACCAAAGAATACCTGATGACACGCAAACAGTTCGGCCGCCCGATTGGTACGTTTCAAGCGCTTGCGCATCGCATGGCAGATCTGTTGATCGAGATGGAGCAGGCACGCTCTGCCGTGATAAATGCCGCCGGTCATCTGGAAGGCGACCGCAAAACCCGCGAGGTAAATGTTTCGGCAACAAAGAACCTCATGGGCCGCGCAGGGCGGCTGGTAGCCGAAGACAGCATTCAGATGCATGGTGGCATTGCGATGACGCAGGAATACGAGCTGGCACATATCGCCAAACGGATCGTTATGGGGGATCACCGGTTTGGCGATACGGACCACCACCTTGAGCGGTTCATCGCGCTTGGCGCTGCATGAGCGGAGGACGCAAAGTGAGTCCTTTGCCTGATGAGGCCTATCTGATCCGCGACGAGACAGGAACGCAGACGTTGATCGGATATGTCGTTGATATATCCGACCCGCCACGCGCGCATTGTTGGCTTGAGGTTGGGCCGCAGCACACCAACCGGCACAATGTCTTGCATGGTGGCATTGCCGCATGCCTTCTGGATAACGCCAGCGGCACAGCGGGATCGCTGACGGTGGATGCGTCAGGCACTGCGCCGTTTCTGACCATATCGATGACAACCCAATACATTGCGCCCGGCCGTCCGGGGTGGGTGAAAGCGACGGGAACAGTGACAGGAGGCGGGCGTAGTCTGCTCTATATCAACGCTGTACTAACCCATGAAGACGGTACCGTGATTGCCACCTCTACAGGGGTGTTCAAACGGGTGCCGCAGGAGAGACTGACATGAGCGCACGGATTGAGGACGCAGGTGACCGCCTGATTGTCTGGAACGGCAATGCCGCCAAACGCGGAGCGCTGTCGCCGGCCTTGTATGATTGTATTCAAACGGCCGTGACACAGGCACAGGATCCACGCATCCGTGCGGTGATCCTGACCTCCGAAGGTGAATTTTTCTGTGCGGGCGGCAATTTGAACGTGCTGATCGAACGCCGCCAGCTGTCAGAAGCAGAACGCCGCTTAAAGGTGGATGAGTTGCATGATTTGTTGCGTGGCATCCGTGCCAGTCCCGTACCGGTGATAGCGGCCATCGAAGGCGGTGCTGCGGGAGCGGGGCTTAGCCTTGCGCTGGCCTGTGATCTGATCGTGGCGGCGAAAGATGCGAAATTTACAGCGGCTTATGTCAAGGCGGGGCTGGTTCCTGACGGTGGTTTGACCTCGGCGATGGCGCGGTTGTTGCCACGTCCCCTGGCGATGGAGATGTGCTTGATGGGACGTCCTGTCATGGCCACTCGTTTTGCCGAACTGGGGGCTGTGAACCGGTTGGCTGCGCAGGGCAAGGCGATGGAAGAGGCCATGGTGCTGGCGGATCATTTGGCTGCCGGACCGCGCGAGGCGCAAGGCGTGATCAGAGGATTGGTCGCACAAGCCTACGAGACAACGGAGGCCGCGCAGCTGGATGCAGAGCGCAATGCGATGGCCTCTGCTGCAGGTAAGGAAGAAGCCGCTGAAGGGATTGCGGCCTTTCTCGAAAAACGTCCCGCAGTTTATTAGCAGCTGTTTGGAAAGGGAGAGAAAGTGATGACAAGGGTAGAGGCGTTTCTGGCCGAGCAGGTCGCGCTGCGCCCCGCGTCGATGGCGTTTATCGACAGCATCGGCACCGCGTGGACTTTTGCCGATCTGGACCACGCAAGTGATGCTCTCGCCGAGGTGCTACGCGGGGCTGGGGTTGCCGCCAATGACCGTGTGCTCATGCTCTCCGAGAATTGTGCCGCTGCCATCGCCGCATTGTTTGCAAGTTGGAAGCTGGATGCGGTGATCATTCCAGTGAATGCCCGCCAGACTGCAGCAGAAATAGGGCGCATCATCGATCATGCAACACCGGCTGCGGTGTTGATGACAACAGCGGTGTCCAAAGATGCCCAAGCCCATGCGACACGCATGGATGCCACTGAACAGACAGGCGCCTTTGGAACGCTGCATTTGGCTGTGCTGTCCTCAAATCCGGATGCGGATCTGCATGACGTGGCAACATTGCTATATACCACAGGGACCACCGGCGACCCCAAGGGGGTGATGTTGACCCATGACAACATGCGCTTTGGCGGTAAAGCATCGTCAAAACTGCGCAATATGACGGCGGATGATATCGTTTACGGGGTGCTGCCGTTGACCCATGTATTCGGGCTGGTCTCTGTTATTACTGGGGCGTGTTTTTCCGGGGCGACAGTCCGTCAAGAGGCGCGGTTTTCTGCCAAGGGCCTTTATGACGCAGTGATGAACGGGGTGACAGTGCTGCCCGCTGTGCCGCAGATGCATGCGCTGGTGATGCAATACGCCAAGGAGCAGGGGTTGAGCAAACTCGCCTCGCCCAGCTTGCGGTATGTTTCCTCCGGTGGTGCGCCGCTTGACCCCGCGTGGAAACGCAAGGCCGAGGCCTTTTATGGGCTGCCCCTGCAAAATGGATTTGGCATGACCGAAACCAGCTCGGGTGCTTCGGCAACAGCAAATGCATTGGGATCGCCCGACATATCCGTCGGGCCCAAGACGCCGGGGACAGAGGCCCGGATTGATGATCAGGCTCCCGGTGGCAATGGTAACGGGATCGGCGAACTGCTGGTGCGCGGGCCACATGTCATGAAAGGTTATTACCGCAATCCGGTCGAGACCGCCAAAGCAATAGATAGCGACGGTTGGTTGCACACCGGGGATCTGGGCAAGATTGACGAGACCGACCACATTCACATTCTGGGCCGCTCGAAGGAGCTGATCATCCACGGCGGTTTCAATGTCTATCCCCCCGAAGTGGAGGCTGCTCTGAACGATCATCCACAGGTGATCCAGTCTGCGGTGATCGGGCGGATGAAAGACGGAGACGAGCAGGTATTGGCCTTTGTGCAGATTGCCGAAGGGGATCATTTGGACGTGGAGGATTTGCGCCGTTTCGTGGCCGAGCGGCTGACTGGTTACAAACGGCCCAGCCAGATCGTGCTGGGCACGGCTCTGCCAGCGGCCCCGACGGGAAAAATATTAAAGCATAAACTGCTGGAAGCTTTCGCCGGCCAGCTGGAGTAGAGACGCCCCCCAGCTTTAGGCTGTTGTCGCTTACATCAGGCGTAGACCCCTTGGGCCGCCGCGCGGATGGCTTTGATATTGGTGCCATAAGGCGTGGGATCCTGAACCGAACCGCCTCTGAATACAGCCGAGCCGGCGACAAGTACATCCGCACCCGCTTGGGCCACGATCGGTGCTGTATTCACATCCACACCGCCGTCGATCTCGATGTGGACGGGACGGTCGCCGATCATCCGGCGCAGGGTTTTGATCTTGTCACTCATATCGATAAATTTCTGGCCGCCAAATCCGGGGTTTACCGTCATCACACAGACCAGATCCGTCAGGTCCAGCAAATGCGCGACGCTTTCGGCTGGTGTGCCGGGATTCAGCGCGACGCCTGCCTTGGCACCGCTGGCGCGAATTGCTTGCAAGGTTCGATGAATATGCGGCCCTGCTTCGATATGGGCGGTAATGATATCTGCGCCAGCCTGTGCAAAAGCGTCGATATAAGGGTCAACCGGGGCAATCATCAGATGGACATCCATTATGCCCTTGATATGGGGGCGGATCGCGGCGCAGGTGGCAGGACCAAAGCTGATATTGGGCACGAAATGGCCGTCCATCACATCGACATGCACCCAATCTGCACCTTGGGCTTCGACGGCGGCGCATTCGGCACCGAAGTTGGCGAAATCGGCAGCGAGAATAGAGGGGGCGATCTTGAGTGTGCGATCAAAGGTCATGAGGAGGCTCCTGTTTTGGCCTTCTTAGCGGGCGGAGGTGCGAAGGGGAAGTGGAGGAGAGTTTAAAGGCAAGATGAAGCCCCTGGCGTCGGGTTTTGGAATTGGTGTGGTACCAAAGGGTGTAATGTTGGATGCCGCCAACGGCGCTGGCCCCTGCAAGGGGTGCGCCAATCAACAGGGCGCGGGTGACTTGGAGAACCGCTAATTCCGGTCGGCCTTATCGGCAGAAGAGCAAGAGGCAGGCAGCATAGGTTGTTGGGGAAACTTGCGGGCTTTCCAACAGCCTGTCATGAGAGCGTTTTTCAGAGGTCAATCTCCAACGTGGCGTTTGGTGTGGCGGCACGGGATTGGCAAAGGATCATTGCCGTTTCGCGTTGTGCTGCCGAGAGTACGAAATCGCGGTGTTCGACCGCGCCATTGATCACGCCGCATTTACACACACCGCAGATGCCGTCACTGCATTTGATGTCGATGGGCAGGCCGGCGGCTATCAGCGCATCCGAAGCGGATTGATCAGCGGGCACCTTGATTTCGCGGCCCGATTTCAATCGCAAAGTGAAGGGATGGTTCTCGTATTCTGGCAGCTCCGGTGTTGAAAAATATTCCAGATGCCGCTGTGCGTCAGGGATGTTTGCGGCGATTGCACTGTCCATTACCGCTTGCATGTAGGTATCGGGGCCGCAAGTGTATACATGTCCACCTTCTGGTATTGCAGACATGATCACGGGCAGGTCCGCACGGCTGCCTTCGTCCGACAGGTGCAGGTGGACGCGATCTCTCCAAGGCATCGCGGAAAGGATATCGCAGAAGGCGGCTCTTGCGCGGGTACTAGCGGAATAGTGCAGGTCAAAGGGTCTGTTGTGGGCATGCAACCGATGGGCAAAGGCAATCATCGGCGTCACTCCGATGCCGCCGCCCATCAGCAGGGAATGGGAGGCATCTTCGACCAGTTCAAAGTGGTTTACAGGTTTGGAGACAAAGACCCGCCGGTTCGGGTTAAAGACGCGGTGCAGCAGGGCGGAACCACCACGCCCGGTATCCTCGCGCAGGACCGCGATCTGGTATTTGGAGCGATCAGCCGGATCGCTGAGCAGCGAATAGGGCCGCAGAAATTCGGGGGCGACCACCAGATCAAGATGACCGCCTGCGCTCCATTGCGGCAAATCTTTCCCCTGAGGATCGCGGAAGGTATAGAGGGTAACAGCATCCGTCAGGGGCTCGACCTCGGTAACGCGCAAATCAAGGACGGGGGCATCACCTGATCCGGAATAGAGGTGGAGGTGGTCCGTCTCGCCGGCCGCGTTTTTTGCGCGATGTGCGTCGGCGCTCAGCAAGGCGGCATGGGCCTTGATCCCCGCTTCGCGGTTCATCGGATCGGGATAGGGCCAAGGGTGTGGCGCCAGCGGGGCAGGGTAGACCGCAAGGGTCTGATCTTCGAATTTCAGATCAAGATCTTTTTGCAAATCGCGGGTATTCACCGCGGAAGTCGGGGCGGCGAACCCGCCGTCCGGTTTCATTTCGATGTCCCACCACCACTTCTTGACGGGGTTCAGCCCGCCGTTCCCAAGCCTGTCATCGAGTTTCGCCAATAGCGGCGCAGCCTTGGGGATGTGCATGGCGGCCCAACGGAAAGGCGCTTCGGCGAATAAGCCTTCCAGGTTCCACGGACAGGTCTTCATGCAGCGACCGCACATTGCGCCGCCTTGGTTGGTGATCCGGTAGGTCGCGCATTTCTGGCTGTCGGACTTCCAGATTTCATAGCCATTGAACATCTTTTTCGGACCGGCGGTGATCGCCCCCGACGGGCATTCGCGGGCACATTTGTTGCAGGTTTCGCAGAATTTTTGCAGGCCAAAGTCGATGGGCAAATCATGTGCCACCGGCATGGTCGTGGTGACAACGCCGGATTTCAGGCGTGGGCCAAGATAGGGGTTCAGGATCACCTCGCCAATGCGACTGACCTCGCCCAGACCCGAAAGCAGCAGCAGCGGCGGTTGCAACACGTCACCATCCATCACCGTATGGGATTTGGAAGCAT
Source organism: Sulfitobacter sp. (assembly GCA_049794055.1). Lineage (GTDB taxonomy): Bacteria > Pseudomonadota > Alphaproteobacteria > Rhodobacterales > Rhodobacteraceae > Sulfitobacter. Next base: position 42,523 of record JBARCL010000051.1, on the reverse strand, counting down.
AGCCGAGGTTGCGCAGATGTTGCGCCATGATCCCGCCGATGATCGAGAAACGGAGGTAAGCCCGCATGCTTTGCGAGACGCTGATCCAGTCATCGCCGGACGAACCATCCGTGGTCTCGAACCCTTGATCGACGATGAGTGACAGGGCCTGATCATGGGGTGGTGTGATTGGCATCCCGGTGGCGTCATGGCTATACCACGTCCAGTCGGGACAGGCGGACAGGCCGGCGGCATCACTGCCAAGGAAATAGCTTGCCGCCTTGAGATTGGCGGCATTGCAGGCAGGGTCCGTGATCGTTTTTTCGGTCGAAACTGCGCCATCTTGCAAGAGGATCAGCGCCCCGAGCAAACGGCGCTGAGCGGCGGCTGGCGCCGCTTTGATCACATGATGGCCGCCTTTCATCGCATTCTGCACCTTTGGCCCCATGTCGCCGAATTGGCCGCGGGCGAATAAGTCACTTCGTTTGGGGACGCGCGGTACATTGGGCGCATCGATATAGGTGGTCGGATTGGCGATCCGCTTGAGCGTTTCGAAAGGATGTGCGCCGTCTACGTAATTACGTTTGGCAAAGGGGTCGCTGGTGCCAGCCCGCAGCCCGCCATGTGTCCCCAGCTTCCACGGCAATCCATTCAGAATGGCGCGGGGTTGTTCATTGAAAGGCGCGAGCGGCAAATCGGCCGCCAGCGTCATTTCGGTGGTAACAACCGCCAGCCCGAAATGGGGGCCAAGCCAGGGGGCCAGCAAGGTTCCGTCTTGCCAGACAGCCAGACCCGCGGCCAGTGCGCATTGGCCCAGGTTCACATCGGACGTGGTCGCGGAGTGCACGCGGGCATCAAAGCCCAACTGGCGGATATAGTCGGCGATGACCGTAGCGTTTTCGGTGGCCCGCAGTGCGGCGCGCTCTGCCTGAACGTCGATTATCCAGTCGGTGCCGGGTTCGTCTTTGCGCGGTTCACGGCCATAGGCGAAAAGGATGACAATGGCGTATCTGTGATCGGGCAGGGGCGGCACTGGCGTATTCGCGGCTTCGCGCAGGTTTGCCATGATCACGTCAACGCCCGCGGCAAGCGTTTTGGTCTGACGGTTGCGCAGGTCCTCTGCCAAGGCGTCCGTGCCGGTACTTTGGCGGGGCGCGGACAGACGGGCCGCATCGGGAAGGGTGCAAATACCCACCATCGACGCATCGTTGTAATAGCCGAAGGCCTTGATATGATTGGCCCGCTCTACCGGATCGTCCGGTATTTCCGCTGGTACCGGATTAGCCTTGCCAGCGCGCAAGACATCCATCATCGCCTGATAGGGTGCCATCGCATTGCTGATGCATTCCGGCGTTTCGGGGCGTTCGAAACGCAGATCGACCAAGGGGATGTCAGGTAGGGATGCAGGCGGCTGCGCACTTCGGCGGAGCCGTTCCAAGGGGTATCCTCCCAGATGGAGGGGGCGGTTTTTTGAAGAGAATAGTTTCATCATTTCGGCCTGCCACATCACGCAGGAGAAAACCAGAGCAGCCAGCGCTGGCTCGTGCAGTCAAACCTGTTATCAAGAGGCATATCAACGAAAGGCCCCCAGATGAGCACAACCCATGAGGCAAACGAAGACATCCGTAATCAGGACATCAAGATCTACGTGAACGGCGACATTGTTCACCGCGACGCAGCCAAGGTGTCGGTCTATGACAGCGGTTTCATGCTGGGCGACGGGATCTGGGAGGGGATGCGACTGTACGATGGCGTATGGGCGTTTTTTGAAGAGCACATGGATCGGTTCTTTAATTCCTGCAAAACGATTTCTCTGGATGTGGGGATGGACAAGGCCGGCATCGCAGAAGCCATGCGCCTGACCGCAGAGGCCAACGGGATGGCTGGTGACGTTCATTGCAGGTTGATGTTGACGCGCGGGCTGAAGGACAAGCCGTTTCAGCATCCGCAACTCAGCACGTCGGGCCCCACACTGGTGATCATCATGGAACATTCCAAACCGGTCGACCGGCTGCAATCTGCGGGCATCCGGCTGGCCACTGTACCACAAGTGCGCGGCTTGCCGATGGCGCAGGACCCGAAGTTAAATTCGCATTCCAAGCTGAACTGCATCATCGCCTGTTTGCAAGCGGAAGCGGCAGGCGCGGATGAGGGGTTGATGCTGGACCCGCAGGGATTTGTGAACACCACCAATGCGTGTAACTTTTTCATCGTGCGGCGGGGGGAGGTTTGGACCTCGACCGGGGATTACTGCATGAACGGGGTGACGCGGCAAAAGGTGATTGATTTGTGTCGTGCCAACGGTATTCCGGTGTTTGAAAAGAACTTTTCCCTCTACGAAACCTATGGCGCGGACGAGGCGTTTTTGACCGGAACGTTTGGCGCACAGACGCCGGTGGCTGAAATTGATGGCAAGCGGATTGGCAATGGGGAGCGCCCTGTGACCGCCCGCATTCAGGCCCTGTACAAAGAGCTGATCCGCAGCCATGTGGCGGGGTTAGCCTAGGGCAGGTCGCCAATCAGGATGGCGCGAAAGTCGTTTACATTGGTGCCTGTGGGGCCGGTGACAAACAGATCACCCGTCGCTGCAAACGCGGCGTAAGCATTGTTTTTTTGCAGATGAACCAGTGGGTCCGCCCCAGCGGCGCGCATCCGCGCAGCCGTTGTGCCGTCCACAAAGGCACCAGCGTTATCTTCTGATCCATCAATTCCGTCGGTGTCAGCAGCCAAGGCATGAACGCCATCCATACCTTCCAATGCCAGTGCCAAGGCCAGTTGGAATTCGCTGTTGCGCCCACCGCGCCCTTTGTGGCGCAAGGTCACGGTGGTTTCGCCGCCTGACAGCAAGACAACGGGCGCCGGATAGGGAAAACCGGTTTCGCGGACCTGACGGGAAAGGGCGGCATGTACCTGTGCCACATCCCGCGCCTCCCCCTCGATACGATCCGACAACACCCAGGCGTTGACGCCACGGGCGCGGGCGGCCGTTGCCGCGGTCTCCAGCGAAATCGCCGCTGAGGCGATGATTTGCGTTTCATTGTTGTCTGTGGAAAAGGCCGGGCGGTCCTGAGGCTGCGCCTCCAAATGCGCAATCAGCCGGTCGGGTAAAGCAATGTTGCGCGCCCGTATCATCGCCAAAACGTCGCTTGGCGCCGGATGCCCCGTCACTGTCGGGCCGGAAGCGACCTCACCCGCCGCATCCCCTGGCACGTCCGAGACAATCAGGCTGCATACTCTGGCCGGTGCCGCATGTTCCGCCAATCGCCCGCCGTTGATCCCGCTAAAACATTTGCGAATATCGTTCATGACCGAGATCGGGGCGCCGGACGCAAGGAGTGCTTGGTTCAGGGCTTGCAAGTCAGCCAGATCCAGCCCTTCCGGCGGATCGGGCAAAAGTGACGATCCGCCGCCACAGATCAGCGCTACCACCAGATCATCAGAGCCCAGATCACCAACCGCTGCCTTCAAGGCCTGCGCCGCCTCAAGCCCCGCAGCGTCGGGGACAGGATGTGCGGCCTCCATCACTTTGATTGTCTTACAAGGCGCCGCGTAGCCATAGCGGGTAACGACCACGCCCGAAACCGGCCCGTCCCACAGTGCCTCAAACGCCTGCGCCAATTGTGCCGCCCCTTTGCCCGCACCCACTACGACCGTGCGGCCTTTGGGCTTGGCAGGCAGTCGCCCTTGCAGGGCCTTTAGCGGATCGGCTGAAGCGACAGCGCTGTCAAAAAGATGGCTTAGGAAGGCACGAGGGATGTCGGACATTTTTGTTCCTGTTGGTCAACTGACGCCGAAAATATCGCGGGTGAACACCTTGTCTTCTACATCGTTGAGGTCTTGGGAGGCCCGATTGGCCACGATCACGTCGCTTGCCGTTTTGAAGGCCTCAAGATCAGTGACAACCTCGCATCCCATAAACTTTTTCTTACCCAAGTTGGGTTCGTAAATCAGCACCCTGATACCCGCGTCGCGAATGTCGCGGATCACCCCTTGGACCGAGGTCTGGCGAAAATTGTCGGAGCCGGCTTTCATCACCAGCCGGTGGATGCCAACGGTCTGTGGCGCCATTTCAATCACCTTGGACGCGATGTATTCCTTGCGGGTCTTGTTGGCCTGCACCACCGCGCGCATCAGGTTTTGTGGAACGTCCGAAAAGTTGGCCAGCAGTTGTTTGGTGTCCTTGGGCAGGCAATAGCCGCCATAGCCGAAAGACGGATTGTTGTAATGTGTGCCGATACGCGGATCGAGCCCGATGCCTTCGATGATCTGGCGTGCGTCCATGTTGGCGCTCAGCGCGTAGCTGTCCAGTTCGTTGAAAAACGCGACCCGCAGGGCAAGGTAGGTGTTGGCGAAAAGCTTGATAGATTCAGCTTCTTCCGGCCCTGTGAACAAGATCGGAATGTTGGTCGCTTGTGCGCCATCTGCCATCAGCTGGGCAAAGCCGTGGGCGGCGGGGGTATCGGCACCCACAACGATGCGCGAAGGGTTGAGGTTGTCGTGCAGGGCCTGTCCCTCGCGCAGGAATTCAGGGCAGAAAAAGATGTTTTCGGTGCCAATGCTCTCGCGCATCCGGCGGACAAACCCGACGGGTACAGTGGATTTTACGATCAATGCGGCTGTCGGGTTTACCTCATGTGCCATGGCCAGAACCTGCTCAACCGAAGACGTGTCAAAAAAATCGGTCTTGGGATCGTAATCTGTGGGGGTTGCCACCAGGATGTAGTCGGCATCGTCGCAGGCTGCGGCGGCATCGGTCGTGGCGCTGAGATGCAATGTGCGCTCGGACAGCCATTGCGACAGGGCCTTTTCCTCGATCGGCGAGGTCCGCGCATTGATCATGGCCACACGTTCCGCCGAGACATCAACCGCCACGACGGTGTTTTGCTGTGCTAACAGAACTGCGTTGGACAGCCCGACGTATCCGATGCCAAATACTGCAATTTTCATAAGCTGCTCAGCTCCACTTTTAGCGGCAACACCTGTCATACTCGCCTCTGGCTGGCAATATCTGTGCCTCAGGACGGCAAACCAAAAGCGGCAATGTGGTGCAGCACTGCCATGCGCACTGCACAAGTTTTGCGTGACTTAAGGCTGGCGAATGGCCCGGAGGAAGTGAATAGTGGCGTCCAAGGGAGACTCGTTTTGAACATTTTATTCATCATGTATGACCAGTTGCGTTTCGATTACTTAAGTTGCGCCGGTCATCCGCATCTCAAGACACCTCATTTCGACCGGGTGGCGGATATGGGTGTGCGGTTCACAAATGCCTATGTGCAATCACCGATTTGCGGGGCCAGCCGGATGTGCTTTTACACCGGTCGTTATGCCTCCAGTCATGGGGCGCAGTGGAACGGGTTCCCGCTACGGGTTGGTGAGCAGACTTTGGGTGACCATCTGCGCAACTCCGGTATGGATTGCTGGTTGATCGGCAAGACCCATATGAAGGCGGACGCCGCCGGGATGGCGCGCTTGGGTCTTGCCGCTGACAGCATGATCGGCGCGCGGCAGGCGGAATGCGGATTTGATAGCTGGATCAGGGACGACGGGCTTTGGGCCTACGGGCCGGATGGCTATTATGATGAGAAACGTTCGCCCTATAACGAATTCCTCAAGTCCAAGGGCTATGACGGGGAAAACCCTTGGGCGGATTACGCCAATGCCGGTATCAGTGATGATCAAATTGCCTCGGGCTGGATGTTTCGCAATGCGGACAAACCCGCCAACATCCGCGAGGAAGACAGCGAAACGCCTTGGCTGACGTCTGAAACCATAGCGTTCATGGAAGAAAAGAAAGGCCCGTGGTGCGCCCACGTTAGTTTCATCAAACCGCATTGGCCCTACATCGTGCCGGCACCCTATCACGATATGTTCGGCAAGAACCACGTGCCGCAGGCCAAACGTAGCGATGTCGAGCGCGACGATCCGCATCCGGTTTTCGGGGCTTATATGGAAAACAAGGTCGCACAAGCGTTTCAGCGTGATGAGGTCCGCGAAAAGGTGATCCCAGCTTACATGGGGTTGATCAAGCAATGTGATGACCAGCTGGGGCGCCTGCTGACGTATCTTGAAGAAACCGATACGCTGAAAGACACCATGATCGTGTTGACGGCGGATCACGGGGACTATCTGGGGGATCACTGGCTGGGCGAAAAGGACTTGTTCCATGAGCAATCGGTAAAGGTGCCGATGATCGTTTTCGATCCCCGCAAGGAGGCTGACAGCACCCGCGGCACTACCAGTGACGCATTGGTGGAAAGTATTGATCTTGCCGCAACCTTTGTCGATGCAGCGGGGGGGCAAGTGCCCGATCACATCATCGAAGGGCGATCCTTGCTGCCCTGGTTGCGCGGTGAAACACCCGACTGGCGCGAGTTTGCGATTAGCGAATACGACTATTCGGCCACGCCGCAAGCCGAGAAATTGGGCCTGGCCCCCCGCGATGCGCGTCTGTTTATGGTTTTTGACGGGCGGTACAAGATGATGCATGCTGAAGGCGGTTTCCGGCCCATGCTATTTGATCTGAAAAACGATCCGGACGAATTCGACGACCTTGCCAAAGGGGACGCGCATGGCGATGTGCTGGACCGGATGTATGGCATGCTGGCACAATGGGGCAGGCGGATGTCTCAGCGTGTGACGAAATCCGAGCAGGATATCATCGCGATGCGCGGAAAGTCCGGTCGCAAGGGTGTGTTGCCGTTTCTGTACGACGGAAGCGAGGTGTCGGATGAATTGACGCAAACCTATCGTGGGCCGGTACGCCAGACCTATTCGGGCGGCGGTGACTGATCGCCCCGACCGGCTTCTGCCTCGAAACTGAATTCATCCAGTTGTGCCAACAGCGCCAGCAGCTGGTCAAAAGAGTCGCCTCCCAGTGCCGCGCGCAATGCCTCGGCGATGCGGGTCGCATGCGCCATGTTGCTTTCGATAACACCGTGGCCCCGCGCCGTTAAAACCACCACCTGCCTGCGTTTGTCCTGTGCATCCTGACTGCGGGCGATAAAACCTTTTTCGCTAAGCGTCTTAAGAATGCGTGTCAGACTGGGCTGATGCAGGCTGGCACGGTCTGCAACTTCTGTCGCATCTAGGCTGTCGTGTTCGGATAACACCCTCAGCACGCGCCACTGTTGTTCGGTAATGCCTGTCTCTGACAACATGTCGCGGATCGGGGCCATCACTTTTTCCCGCGCACGGATCAGCGCAATCGGGAGCGAGCGTTGCGTGTCGGGCAATTGCCCTTGTCGGGTGATCTTGGTCATGCCTGCTTATAGGACAGTTTATTCACATGTGAAGTAAAATCTTGACTTCAGGCAAGTGGAGTGATCTTTAGGGTTAACTTAACATGGTAATTAATAAATGCCCCATCTGATGATCGACTATTCGCCCAATCTTGAAGGAGCTGTGGATATGGCGGGCCTGTGTGACGCCTTGCGCGTCTGCGCCACGGCCCTTGAGGTGTTTCCCGCAGCCGGTGTGCGCGTGCGCGCGACTGCGGCCAATCACTACAGCATCGCGGATGGTAATCCGGCGCATGGATATATCGACATTTCGGTGCGTTTGCGGGCAGGCCGAGACCAGGCGACGAAAGAGGCAGCCACCGAGGCGCTGTTTGCCGTCGTCAAGGATTTTATCGCGCCGGTGATGGCGACGCAGCCCGTCGCCCTGTCGTTCGAGATGCGCGACATCGACCCCACGCTTTCCCCCAAGGTCGGCACCATCCGCGACCATCTGTAAAGGACAGGCCATGAGCACGCTCACTGACAATATTGCAAAACTGGACGGCCATCTGGCCCGCTTTCGTGCCACCGGCATTCTGAACCGTATCGCGGGCCAGGACGTTGCGGGCAGTGGTGGTGTGTTTGAAACAACCTCACCCGTCGACAAAAGCCACATTTGCAACGTGGCGCATGGCACGTCTGCCGATATCGACGCCGCGGCAAAAGCTGCGAAAGCTGCGTTTCCCGCTTGGCGCGACATGCCCGCGCTGGAGCGCAAGAAGATCCTGATCCGCGTCGCCGATGGGATCGAAGCCCGCGCTAAAGAGATCGCCCTGTGCGAGTGTTGGGATACAGGTCAGGCATGGCGGTTCATGTCCAAAGCCGCCCTGCGCGGGGCCGAAAACTTTCGCTATTTCGCAGATCAGGTGACCGCCGCCCGTGACGGCAAACATCTGCAATCCCCGACCTTGATGAACATCACCACCCGAAAACCCATTGGTCCTGTCGGTGTGATTACGCCTTGGAATACGCCTTTCATGCTCTCCACATGGAAAATCGCGCCTGCCTTGGCCGCCGGTTGTACCGTCGTGCATAAACCTGCCGAAGCCTCGCCGCTGACCGCCCGTCTGTTGGTGGAAATCGCGGAACAGGCCGGGCTGCCACCGGGGGTTTTGAACGTCGTGAACGGTTTTGGCGAGGACGCAGGTAAGGCCCTGACCGAACATAAACACATCAAGGCCATCGCTTTCGTCGGTGAAAGCCGTACCGGCAGCATGATAACCAAGCAAGGCGCCGATACCCTCAAACGCGTACATCTGGAGTTGGGCGGCAAGAACCCCGTCATTGTCTTTGACGACGCCGATCTGGACCGCGCCTTGGATGCGGTGATCTTTATGATCTATTCGATCAACGGCGAACGCTGTACCTCGTCTTCGCGCCTGTTGATCCAAGAGAGTATCCGCGCCGAGTTTGAGGCCAAGCTGGTCGCCCGTGTCAACAACATCAAGGTGGGCCACCCGCTGGATCCCGATACGGAAATCGGGCCGCTGATCTCGGATGAACATTATGACAAGGTGACGTCCTATTTCGACGTTGCGAACGAAGATGGCGCAACTGTCGCAGCTGGTGGTGTGACCGTGGGCAATGAAGGGTATTTCGTCCGCCCCACGCTGTTCACCGATGCGACCAACCAGATGCGTATAGCACGCGAGGAAATCTTTGGCCCTGTTCTGACCTCGATCGCTTTCACTTCCGAAGAAGAGGCGTTGGAGATCGCAAATGACACGGACTATGGTCTGACGGGATATGTCTGGACCGCCGATCTGACCCGCGCTCTGCGCTTTAGTGACCAGCTTGAGGCGGGCATGATCTGGGTCAATTCCGAGAACGTGCGCCATCTGCCAACCCCTTTTGGCGGCATCAAATCCAGCGGCATCGGCCGCGACGGGGGCGACTGGAGTTTCGAGTTTTACATGGAGCAAAAACACGTCGGCTTTGCCACCGGCCAACATAAAATAACGCGCCTTGGCGTGTGACATAGGAGAGTCTTATGCCCGTTCCCGCCCCCAATCTTTACCCCGAGTTCAACGTGATCCGCCTGAGCCACACCTGCCTGAATGTCGCTGATCTGTCGGCTTCGCGCAAATTCTATACCGAAACTCTGGGCCTTCAGGTGACCGATGAAACCGAAAGCCGTGTCTATCTGCGGGCGATGGAAGAGCGCGGACACCATTGCATCATCTTGCAAAGGTCCGACCAGCCCGGAACGGTTGAGGTGATGGGGTTCAAGACCTATGACGAAGCCGACCTTGATCGCGCCGAGGTCTATTTCAAGGCCAAAGGCCGCCCGACGGAGTGGGTAGAACGCCCGTATCAGGGCCGCACGCTGCTGACGTCGGACAACATCGGCATCCCGTTGGAATTTTACCATCAAATGGATCGTTTACCCGCTATCCACCAGCAATACGCATTGTATCGCGGTGTGAAGCCGCTGCGGATCGACCATTTCAACTGCTTCTCGCCGGACGTCGACGCCTCGGTTGCGTTTTACAATGACATCGGTTTTCGCGTGACGGAATATACCGAGGATTCCGAGAGTAAAAAGCTTTGGGCGGCATGGATGCACCGCAAGGGTGGCGTGCATGACATGGCGTTTACCAATGGCACGGGGCCACGCATGCATCACGTTGCGTTTTGGGTGCCAACGCCGTTGAATATAATCGACTTGCTCGATCTGATGGCCACCACAGGCTACGTCAGCAACATCGAACGCGGCCCCGGGCGGCATGGTATTTCCAATGCGTTTTTCCTTTACATTCTCGACCCTGATGGCCACCGGATCGAAATATACTGCTCTGATTATCAGACCCTGGACCCCGACCATGAACCGATCCACTGGGATCTCAAAGATCCGCAGCGCCAGACCTTATGGGGGGCCGCAGCCCCGAAAAGCTGGTTCGAACACGGGACACGTTTTGTCGGCACGGCGCCTGTCGAGGCGACGCTTAAAGCCACGCCGATCATTGCACCTTAAGGACAACTCATGAAATTTTCGACCTACAGTGTTGACGGGCAGGATTTTTACGGCGCGGCAACAGACGCGGGCATGATCGCGCTTTCACCGGATTTTCCTCAGTGGCCGAATTTGCGCAGTGCGCTGGTAGCAGGGGGGCTTGACGCTTTGGGCGATGCTGCGACGGGGCGCGACTTGACCCATACCAACGCCTGCTTTCAAATGGTCCTGCCAGAAACGACCCGCATCCTGTGCGTTGGCGTCAATTTCCCCGACCGCAACGCTGAGTACAAAGACGGCACTGAGCTGCCCAAACACATGTCACTGTTTCCGCGCTTTGCCAGCGGTTTCACTGGCCACGGACAGCCTTTGATCCGCCCTCCTGAAAGCCCGCAACTCGACTATGAGGGAGAGGTTGCAATTGTCATTGGCAAAGCGGGGCGGCGCATTCAGGCGAGCGATGCCTACGACCACATTGCGGCGATCACCATTTGCAACGAAGGCACTCTTCGTGATTGGGTGCGCCATGCGAAATTCAACGTGACCCAAGGCAAGAATTGGGACCGTTCCGGCGCGATGGGGCCGTGGATTGTGCCGTTCACCGACGCCGCACAGCTGGATGATGCCCGCATCACCACACGGGTCAATGGCGAGGTCCGCCAAGATGATACACTCAGCCGGATGATGTTCCCGATCCGCGAGCAGATCGCCTATATCTCGACCTTTATGACCTTGCAGCCGGGCGATATCATTGTCACCGGCACGCCGACCGGCGCGGGGGCACGGTTTGATCCGCCCCGTTTTCTGGCACCCGGTGATCTGGTCGAGGTAGAGGTGAACACCATCGGCACCCTGCGCAACACGGTCGAGGACGAAGCATGACACCTGCCGATCACGCCGCCGCCGCCGCTGATTTGATTGACGCCGAAACGACCGGAAACCAGATCGGCCTGCTGTCCTTGCGCCATCCTGAAATGACAATGGATGACGCATATGCCATTCAGAATGCTATCTATCAGGCAAAGCTGGCAGAGGGGCAAACCGTCATTGGCTGGAAGATCGGGCTGACGTCAAAGGCGATGCAAAACGCGCTGGGCATCGACATACCAGACAGTGGCATCCTGTTCGATCAGATGCTGTTTGAAAGCGGCGCTGTTGTGCCCAAAGACCGGTTCATCCAGCCGCGGATCGAGGTCGAGATTGCTTTTATGATGAAGGCGCCCCTCGGTGGTACCGACGTGACCCGCGACGCCGTGATTGCAGCAACGGATTACGTGACGCCTGCAATAGAAATCCTGGATACGCGCATTTTGCGGGCGGACCCCGAGACGGGTAAGGCGCGGACGGTCTTTGATACGATCAGTGACAATGCGGCTAATGCGGGCATTGTGCTGGGGCCTGAGAAACACGCGATTAACGCGTTTGATCTGCGCTGGATTGGAGCGATGGTGTTTCGCAACGGCGAGATCGAAGAAACCGGTCTGGGCGCAGGTGTGCTGAACGATCCGGTCGAAAGCGTTATTTGGCTGGCGCGGCGCATGGCGCAATACGGCCAGCAGATCGAGGCAGGGCAGGTGATCCTGTCGGGCAGCTTTGTGCGGCCGGTGGAATGTCCTTCAGGGGCCAAAATCCTTGCGGACTATGGGCCCTTCGGACAGGTTTCTGTCAATTTCACGTGACGCTCTCGTGGATCTGCGTGTTGAAAGCTGAAGGCAATGTCGCCTCTATCAGTTCGCAATCTGACGAGGCATTTACGTAGCGTGTTTTAAGGAACGGTGGCAGTACAAAAGCATCGCCTGCAACCATATCGTGGGTCTTTTGCCCCTCTGCATCCACTTCCAAAGTCATGCTACCTTCTTTGACAAAGGTGAACAGAATATCCGTGTCATGGCTGCTCCACGGTGTTGCACCTGACCCGTCCGGCCGCGCAACGGTGACACCTGCAACCCCCGCGGTGCCCGCTCCGATACCGGTATTGCGGGCGTCCCAACCGGGAATGCGCCATGGGGCCCAAGTGGCCTCCGCCTCTTTATGGTGCACAAATTTGCTGCCGCTCCAGTCGCGATCGGGGTTAATGGTGCCATTCGGCAATTCCATATCGTGATCTATGGTAGTGACATGTTCTGCAGGCACGCCCAGTTCCAGAACCTCGACGTTGTCCGACGCTTCCAGCACGCGGTGACGGATTTGCGGCGGTTGGATCACGCAGTCGCCCGCGTTCAGGATGAACGGTTCGCCCTGGTCCTCATAGACCAGACGCACCCATCCCCGATAACAAAAGATCAGCTGAAATCCGACAGTGTGGTAATGCACCATGTCCGGTACCGGCCCGCCATCGGGGATGCGGATATGTGAGGCGATGATCGAGCCGCCCAGCCGGTCGGTGATCAGATCACGATACCGCATGCCCGCTCGGCCAATAACCCATGAATCGCTGTCGGCCAGATGGCGCACCATGAAGGAATGGCGCGTTTCGGGGATCACCAGCGGCGGATTGGCATCGTGAATTTCTACACGGTTGCCATTGGGGCTGGTCAAGGTTGCGCCCCTTTCGGCAAATGCTTCTGGATCATTCGCGTAAAGCCGCAACAGAACCGGGGCGACAGCCGCATCGCGTTCCAGTCGCAGGCGCAGCCCGTGGCCCGAAATGACCGCGACAGAAGGGTCATCGGCAGGGAAAATAAGATCAAGCCGGAAGCCGAGTTTGGTCAAAAAGAACGGCATCTCGGTTTTCAGGTCGGTGACAGGCAGGACCAGTTCGCCCGTTTGAATGGTATCGGTTTGGGGGATCACGGCGCCGCTCCTGACTTGTATGAATATGAATGTATTTCCCCACTGCATCGCCTATTCGAAATGATGCGTCAATGGGTAGTGAATGGCGGAGGGGAGGCCGTCAAAGTGACGGGTCGATATTCCCGGGGGGCAGGGTTAAGCTAGCGGTGCGTCCGACACTACCATTGCAGAGCGAAGCCAAAATGATGAAACTGCTTATCACACGCCCGTTACCGAAACTGGTTCTGGATGCGGCCAAGGCGACATTTGACGTGACGGTTCGCGCTGAGACCCGTCCGTTGAGCGCCACGGAACGTGCCGCAGCGCTGAGCGATTTTGACGCGGTTTTACCGACTTTGGGTGATCAGTTCCCTGCGGATGCTTTTGCGAACCGGCCACGAACGCGGATTCTGGCGAACTTTGGTGTGGGGTTTAACCATATTGATGCGAAAGCGGCCCGTGCGGCGGGTCTTGAGGTCACCAACACTCCCGGTGCGGTAACTGATGCAACCGCGGATATTGCCATGACTCTGATGCTGATGACCTGTCGGCGCGCGGGCGAAGGGGAACGTATGGTGCGGGCCGGAAACTGGCCCGGCTGGCATCCGACACAATTGTTGGGGATGCATGTCAGCGGCAAGACGCTTGGCGTGGTCGGTATGGGCCGGATCGGCAAGGCGATTGCCAAACGCGCCGCGGCTGGTTTCGGGATGAAGGTGGTATTTTACAACCGGTCAACCGTGACAGGCCTGTCGTTCGAGGCGACGCAGCTAGAAACATTGCACGAGGTTATGGCGGCCGCTGATATTGTGGTGCTGGCCGTCCCCGCAACGCCGCAAACTCACCATCTGATTGATGCAACGGCTCTGGCGGCGATGACGCCGGACAGTTACCTGATCAACATTGCCCGCGGTGATGTGATTGACGAAACGGCCCTGATTATAGCCTTACAAGAAAAGCGGATCGCAGGGGCGGGGCTGGATGTTTACGAGTTCGAACCGGAGGTGCCAGCCGCATTAATTGCGCTGGAAAACGTTACCCTGTTGCCGCATCTGGGCACTTCGGCGCAAGAAGTGCGCGAACAGATGGGCCTGATGGCGGTTGATAACCTTGTTGCCTTTTTTGACGGCAAGCCGGTGCCAAATCCGGTTTAGGCCGCACCAAAAGAAAAGGGGCGCACCAACTGGCACGCCCCTTTTGATCGATCGCGCAAGCGGGCTTACTTCCAGCCAACCGCGTTAAAGATTTTCTGCGCTTCGGGCAGGTTTTTCGCCACGTCTGACAGGTTTACGTCATCCGCTTTGAAGTCGCCCAGTTTCGCCACGCTTTCGCTGCGCGTGACACTTGGCACTGCAGGAAATTCGTCGTTTCCTGCCGAGAAATACTGCTGCGCCTGATCGGACGAAAGATATTCCAGAAACGCGATTGCGTTGGCCTTGTGCGGTGCATGGGCCGCTACGCCGCCGCCTGACAGGTTCATATGCGCGCCTTCAGCGTCCTGTGCCGGAAAGATCCAGCCGATCTGGTCGATATCAGCGCTTAACCCTTTGACGTCGGTACGCAGGGCACGGGCGAAGTAATAGGTGTTGGCAACAGAGATATCACATTGCCCCGAAACGATCCCGCGCAGCTGATCCGTGTCGCCGCCTTCGGGGTCACGGGCAAAGTTTGCAACCATGCCAGCGGCCCAATCTGTCGCCGCCTCGACGCCGTGGTTTTCAATAATCGAGGCCAGCAAGGTCTGGCTATAGACGTTTGACGAGGAGCGGTGGCATACCATGCCCTTGTACTTGGGGTCGGCCAGAGCGACATAATCCATAGGTGGGTCCTGCACTTCTGCCTTGTCATAAAAGATGATCCGCGCACGTTGTGAGAATGCGAACCACTGGTTGTCCCGGTCTTGAAGGTTGGCAGGAATGCGCTCTTCCAACACTGGGCTGTCAATGGACTGCAGCACGCCCATCTCCTTGGCCCGTGCGAGGCGCGACGTGTCGACGGTCAGCAATACATCGGCCGGAGAGTTCGCGCCCTCGGCTTGCATGCGGGCCAGCAATTCGTCTGCTTTACCCTCAATCCGGTTGATGATGATGCCGGTGGCTTCGGTGAAATCGGAATAGAGCCGCTCGTCTGTGTCATAGTGGCGCGACGAATAAAGGTTCAGCTCATCAGCAAGGGCGGCGGTGGCCAACAGGGTAGAAGTGGCCAGTAGCGCGGCGGCGGTATGGGTTAAGAACGACATGGGATTCCTTGGATGCTAGTAGTTTACTGATTTACTCAACTACCGAAGATTCGCGGCCTTGGCAATATTCTTTATAGAAATAGTCAGGAATAAACTGCACGCCGAACAGGCGCCCTTTCAATACTTTGGTCGGGCAGGACGGGGGCGGCAGATTTGTGGTGAAGGCTTCTTGTCAGTTATACTTGATAATCTTGACTGTTAGCGCTAACTTTCACCTGAAGCGAGTGCGGAACCTTAAAAGGAGCGTTTGTCATGACCACCAAGATTGCAATAAACGGATTTGGACGCATCGGGCGATGCACGCTGCGGGCGATTTTCGAAAGCGGACGTGACGATATCGAGGTTGTTGCGATCAATGATCTGGCACCGGCTGACCATCTGGCGCATCTGCTAAAGTACGACTCGGTGCATGGCACCTTCCAGCGCGATGTTTCGGTAAAAGGCGATACTCTGCTTGTCGACGGGCACCAAATTCGTCTTACGGCAATGCCCAAACCTGCAGAGCTACCTTGGGGGGATGTCGATATTGCATTGGAATGCTCGGGCCGCTTTAACAGCCGTGATCAGGCCGTTGCGCATCTGGAAAACGGATCAAAACGGGTTCTGGTCTCGGCGCCGGCCTCCAAGGCGGACCGCACCATCGTTTATGGCGTGAATCATCATGAATTGACGGGTACGGATGTGGTTGTCTCGAATGCCTCATGTACAACGAACTGTCTGGCCCCCGTTGCGAAGGTACTGGACGATGCCTTTGGCCTAATGACGGGATATATGACCACCATCCACGCCTATACCGGTGACCAGCCGTCCCATGATCGGGATCATTCCGACCTATATCGTGCGCGAGCATGCGCCCTGTCGATGATTCCGACATCAACCGGCGCGGCGCGGGCGATTTCGCTGGTACTGCCGCACCTCGAAGGCCGCCTTGAAGGGTCTGCCATTCGCGTACCGACAGCAAATGTATCTTTGGTTGACCTCAGCTTTATGCCTGAAAGGAACGCAACCGTTGAAACCGTGAACGCGGCGCTTCAAACGGCGGCAAATGGGGCGCTGAAAGGGGTACTTGGTTATGAAGAAGCGCCACTTGTGTCTTCCGATTTCAATCACAACCCTTTGTCGTCGATTTTTGCGCCTGCGCAGACCAGCGTCACCTCGGCTGGTATGGTGCGTGTGGTCAGCTGGTATGACAACGAATGGGGTTTCTCGAACCGGATGCTCGACACTGCTGCACATATGAGTGGCTTGATCTAACCCACGCGGGTTTGACACTGCACAATTCGGGCCTAGTCTGCCGCTACGCGCATTCGTATCAAAAGGACTGACCATGCCCCTTCGCCCCCTTGGGATTGACCCGACACATTGTTTCATCGGGGGGCGCTGGATACCCTCGGAAAGTGGTGAAACCCTTGATCTGCGCAACCCGTCAGATGGCGACACACTTTGCGCCATTGCCAAGGGGAACAATGCGGACATCGACAAGGCTGTGCGCGCGGCAGAGGCTGCACTGGTCTCCGAGTGGGGCAAACTGGCGAATTTCGAACGGGGCCGAATCCTTTTGCGGATCGGGAAGGACGTCCTGAAATATGTGGAACTGCTGGCCGAGTTGGAAGCGCTCGACGTTGGCAAACCCCTAAAGCAGGCCCGCGCCGATGTGATTGCCTTGGCGCGGTATATGGAATTTTACGGCGGCGCAGCGGACAAGATCCACGGTGCGACAATCCCCTATCTGGACGGTTATACCGTTTACACGATGCGTGAACCGCATGGGGTAACGGGGCATATCATCCCGTGGAATTACCCGATGCAGATCATAGGGCGCTCTGTCGGCGCGGCCCTTGCCATGGGCAATGCGGCCGTCTTGAAACCTGCCGAAGAAGCCTGCCTGACCGCGCTTGCCTTTGCGCAAATCGCCCATGACGCGGGGCTGCCCGCCGGTGCGCTGAACGTCGTGCCCGGACTCGGCGCTGAAGCCGGCGCAGCGTTGACGGCCCATCCAGGCGTGCGCCACATTTCGTTCACCGGATCAGTTGGCGTTGGAAAATTGATCCAGGCCAGTGCGGCGGCGAATGTCGTTCCCGTAACGCTTGAACTTGGCGGCAAGTCCCCGCAGCTCGTGTTCGAAGATGCGGATGTGGATGCCGCCCTGCCGTTCCTGACCAATGCAGGTATTCAGAATGCGGGCCAGACCTGTTCCGCATCCTCTCGGATTCTGGTGCATTCCAGCCGTTATGATGAAGTTATTGCGGGTATGGCTGTGCGATACAACGCATTGCAGGCTGGACCGGCGATGGCCGATCTGGATGTTGGGCCGCTGGTGTCGATGCGGCAAAAGGAAATTGTCGAAGGTTTCCTGGCAAAGGGTGCTGACCTTGAAGTTGCCGCCCGTGGTGAAATTGTTGCGGATGCGCCAAACGGTGGAGCCTACATCGCACCCACCTTGTTTGCGGGTGTCCGGGCTGATCACGTTTTGGCGCAGGATGAGATCTTTGGCCCTGTTCAAGTGGTCATCCCTTTCGAGGACGAAGAAGAAGCCGTCGCCATCGCCAACGGCACCGCATACGGGTTGGTCGCCTCGGTCTGGTCCGCAAACGGCGCCCGCCAGATGCGGCTGGCCAAACAACTGCGTGCCGGGCAGGTGTTCTTGAATAACTACGGCGCAGGGGGCGGGGTTGAACTGCCCTTCGGCGGATCAGGGCTTTCGGGTCATGGACGCGAGAAGGGGTTCGAGGCGCTTTATGGATTTTCGACCCTTAAAACGGTCGCGGCATTGCACGGATAGGAGCAAAAGATGAGACTGAACGGGAAAACCGCCATCGTCACAGGCGGGTCATCAGGATTTGGTGCCGGTATTGTACGTAAATTTCATGCCGAAGGGGCACGGGTGCTGGTTGCGGACCTGAATGTCGGGATGGGGCAGGACTTGGCCGCTGCGCTGGGCGAGGGGGTCGAGGTGATCGAGACCAATGTTGCCGACGGTGCAAGTGTTCAGGCGATGACCGACCGCGCTATGGCGCTTTGGGGGCAGATCGACATTCTGGTGAATAACGCGGGCGTTACCCATCTGCCTGCCCCGATGGAGGAGATCAGCGAAGATGACTTTGACAGGGTGATCGCGGTTAACGTGAAATCCGTCTACCTGACCGCAAGATGTATTGTGCCGCTGATGAAAGCCCGCGGAGCAGGTGCGATTTTGAATGTTGCCTCTACGGCCGGCGTCAGCCCGCGCCCCAAGCTCAGTTGGTACAACGCCTCGAAGGGGTGGATGAACAACGCGACAAAAGGCATGGCGGTTGAACTGGCGCCGGCTGGAGTACGGGTCAATGCCTTGAACCCGGTGGCCGGTGAAACACCGTTGCTGAAAAGTTTTATGGGCGAGGACACGCCGGAGATGCGTGCAAAATTCCTGTCTACGATTCCGTTAGGCCGGTTTTCTACACCTGAGGACATGGGCAACGCCGCCTGTTACCTGTGTTCGGATGAGGCAAGCATGGTCACAGGGGTCTGTATGGAAGTCGACGGCGGCCGCTGCATTTAGAGACAAGACCCTAGGCCGAGACGGTTGCCTGAACGTCAAATACCACGTAAGTATCGAAATGTTAACGCTAACAATGGGTGATTTATGGCTGTTCATGCAAAACTTCAAGAGATCACGGAACGGATTATCCAACGCAGTGCGGCAACCCGGGGCACTTATCTTGCGCGCATGCGTGCGGCCGCCGGTAAGGGGCCTTCGCGGGCACACCTGTCCTGCAGCGGGCAGGCGCATGCCTTTGCCGCTGCGGGCGTGGATCAGGACGTGCTGGCGACCGGCATCGGTGGCAATCTCGGGATTGTGACGGCGTATAACGACATGCTTTCGGCGCACCAACCATTCGAAGCCTTCCCTGACGTTCTGCGTGCAGCGGCCCGCAGTATGGGTGGCACGGCACAGGTTGCAGGCGGCGTTCCCGCAATGTGCGACGGCGTTACCCAAGGCGAGGCGGGCATGGAGTTGAGCCTCTTTTCCCGTGATGTGATCGCCATGGCGGCGGGTGTGGCGCTCAGCCACAATGTCTTTGACGCCGCGGTGTTCCTCGGGGTCTGTGACAAGATTGTACCTGGGCTGGTGATCGGCGCACAGGCGTTCGGGCATTTGCCAGCGGTATTTGTGCCAGCGGGACCAATGACCAGTGGCCTGGGTAATGATGACAAGGCCAAGGTGCGCCAGAGATTCGCAGCCGGTGAATGTGGCCGCGAGGAATTAATGGCAGCCGAAATGGCCGCCTATCACGGCCCCGGCACCTGCACCTTCTACGGCACCGCGAACACCAACCAGATGTTGATGGAGTTCATGGGGTTGCACCTTCCAGGTTCCAGCTTTGTCACCCCAAACACCGGTATGCGCGAGGCCCTGACAGCCGAGGGCGCACGCCGCGCCTTGTCCCTGTCGGCGCTGGGCGAAAAGTATACGCCAGTCTGCGATATTCTGGATGAAAAGGCGTTTGTGAACGGCATGGTTGGATTGATGGCGACGGGGGGATCGACGAACCTGCTGATCCATTTGGTGGCGATGGCGCGGGCGGGCGGCATTTTGCTGTCACCCGATGATTTTTCAGATGTCTCCGAAGTGGTGCCGTTGCTGGCGCGGGTCTATCCTAATGGAATGGCAGACGTGAACCATTTTCATGCGGCGGGTGGTTTGGGCTTGGTCATCCGCGAACTGCTCAAGGGTGGACTGCTGCACCCTGATACGATGACAGTGGCTGGAAAAGGGCTTGCGCATTATACGCAGGAACCGTTTTTGCAAGAGGGCGAGCTGGTCTGGAGGGCCGGCACAGAGGTCAGCCTGAACGACAAGATCGTCAGCACAATCGAAGCGCCTTTTGCCAAGACCGGCGGTCTGAAAAGGCTCAAAGGATCGCTGGGCACAGGTGTGATCAAAGTCTCTGCTGTCAAACCGGAGTTCCATATCGTAGAGGCCCCCGCGCGTGTGTTTCATTCCCAAGAAGACGTGAAAACAGCATTCAAGGCGGGTGAATTCACCGGGGACGTGATCGTTGTGGTGCGGTTCCAGGGCCCAAAGGCCAACGGCATGCCTGAGCTTCACAGTTTGACGCCGATGTTGGCAATCCTGCAAGGGCGGGGGCAGAAGATTGCGCTGGTAACGGATGGGCGCATGTCAGGCGCATCCGGCAAGGTGCCCGCAGCAATTCACGTCTGCCCCGAAGCGATGGATGGTGGGCCAATTGCACAAGTGCGGGACGGGGATATCCTGCGTGTGGATGCGGTTGCAGGGACATTGGAAAACCTGAACGCTGACGCTCCCGCGCGCTCGATGGCGGCGGCAGATTTGAGCGGTGGCCATGCAGGGACCGGGCGCGAATTGTTTGCGCCTTTCCGCGCTTCGGTTGGTGCGGCAGACACTGGGGCAAGCGTCTTTGGCTGGTAAGGAAACATTGATGGAAAATTCACGCTCGACCGATGCCCGCAAACTATGTGCCATGGCTCCGATCATTCCGGTGCTCGTGGTACATGACGTAGCCCATGCACGCCCCTTGGCCGAAGCTTTGGTGCGTGGCGGATTGCCGGTGCTTGAAGTTACCTTGCGCACGTCTGCCGCCCTTGATGTGATTGCAGAAATGGCAAAGGTCGAAGGCGGCTATACTGGCGCCGGTACGTTGATCACACCCGATGATGTAGCGGCGGCAGTCAAGGTCGGTGCGCGCTTTGGCGTTTCACCGGGGGCGACGGATGCGTTGTTGGACGCAACAGAAGCTGCGGGCCTGCCGATGCTGCCAGGTGCCGCGACAGCGTCCGAGGCAATGAATTTGTTGGCCCGGGGTTATGACGTGCAAAAGTTCTTTCCCGCTGAAGCCTCTGGCGGGGTTGCTGCGCTGAAAGGCATTGGGGGGCCGCTGCCCCAGATCACTTTTTGCCCCACGGGCGGCATCAACGCCGACAATGCAGAAAGCTATCTGTCCCTGCCCAATGTCATCTGCGCAGGCGGCAGCTGGGTTGCGCCCAACAATTTGATTGCTGCAGGGAAATGGGACGAAATCGAAGCCCTTGCCCGTGCCGCCAGCCGTTTGGGCCGCTAAGTCGCGCTGGTTTCAAGAGCGGTATATCCGTGCGGGGGCGATGCGGAACAGCCCGGTTGACCTTTGATCTGCAGGCGCTTTGCGCCACCGGTAGCGGACGCAGGCAGCACGATGGGCCAGCGCCCTGAGGCCGTTTTTCAGGGCTCCGGAAATATACCCGGCCAACGTTCACGGAACCAGCGGCATACCTTCGACAATCACAATGCTGGCCTGACAGGCGGCTTCCCGTTTTTCGCGCGCTGCATGATATTCGCAGGAATGATAACAGGCCAAGGCGCGCTCCTTGCTGTCAAATTCGATAACCACATGACGCTGCCAAGGGTCGCCTTCAAGCGTTGTTGCTTCCCCGCCGCGCACTAAAAAGCGGGCCCCGAATTTGGCAAAGGCTGCCGGAGCCAACTCTTGATACCCTTGATAGGCTTGCGGATCGGTCACGGTGACCAATGCAATCCAATACCCCTTAGACATTTAGGCTCGCCTTTGCTTTTTCATCGGCCAGCAATGTCTGCGCAAGAGTTGCGGCATCGGTGATATGGGTTTCGACAGCCTGTCGGGCGCTGTCCATATCGCGGCTGAGGATGGCGTCATGGATTGCGGACATATGACTTAGGCCGGATGTGGGGCGATCTTTGGCTGAAAGGGTCAACGCCCGCAAGCGGCTGATCCGGCCATTCAATCGCTGGACGATTTCCCAAGCGACCTCATGGCGGGCTTCTTCAAAAATCAGCTGGTAGAAATCCGTGGAGGCTTTGAATATCAGGGCCGGTTCTGATGCAGCTAGCGCAATTCTCAAACCTGCAAGAGCGCGGCTTAGACGTTGCGGAAAGCCGTTTCCGTAGACGGTGGCGCAAGCCATGGCCGCGGCGGATTCAAGTTGCTTGCGGATGTCGTAAATCTGCTTGGCCTGGGCCCAGTCCAGCCGTGCTACGATTGGTCCACGGTTTGGCAGTATCTCGACCAGACCTTCCGCCTCAAGAAACCGGATGGTTTCGCGAACAACTGTCCTGCTTACACCAAGTTGGTCGCAAAGGGGGCGTTCGACCAAGCGGTCGCCCGGTGCGAAATGCCCGCTGATAATTGCGGTTCGCATTCTTTCCTGCACAATATCGCGCAAGGTTTGCGGGGCTTTTTCGATACGTGGCAGGGGGGATCTTGCTGTTTCCATAGGGGCTGAACATATCAGGGCAGCTTGTTATCATCAAGTATGATTGACTTATGGTATGTTGGTATACCATAATTGACGTCAGCTTACATAAAGAGGATTCCCTGCTTGTGCCTGCCGAGATCAGAAAGACGCTGTTGCATGTTGAAACCACCCTTATCGAGGGTGGCAAGCCGGCGCCAACCCCGCTTAAACTGATTGCGGCCATCGCCGTGATCCGTAACCCGTGGGCGGGATTGGGCTTTGTCGAAGATCTGTCTCCGGCAATTCGCGATTGTGCCTCTGGGCTGGGGGCTTTGCTGACGGAAATGGTACTTGATGCAGCGGGCGGTGGCGACAAGGTTGAGGGCTACGGGAAATCCGGCATCGTCGGCATGAACGGCGAGGTAGAACATGCCTCGGCCTTGATCCACACATTGCATTTCGGCAATCACTACCGCAACGCGGTGGGGGCGAAATCTTATTTGTCGTTCTGCAATACGCGCGGACCGGCCAACGCGCCCTTGATGATCCCGCTGATGGATAAGAACGATGGTGGCAAGCGGTCTCACTACCTGACGATCCAGACGTCGGTTGCCGATGCACCGGGCGCGGATGAGATTGTGATCGCGCTCGGGGCATCGATTGGCGGGCGACCGCATCACCGCATCGGGGACCGGTATCTAGATCTCAAGGAGCTTGGGCATGACGTTGAAAACCCGGCGGCTGTCTAAAACCGGCCCGCGTTTTGCCTATCGGGAACAGGGCACCGGCCCCGCGGTTGTCTTGATACACGGGGTGGGCCTGCAATCCGCCGCGTGGCAACCGCAGATGGCAGAGCTGGCGAAAGGATATCGCGCCATCGCGCTTGATATGCCGGGGCACGGTGGCAGTGACCCGCTGCCCACGGGGGCTCAACTGGGTAAATTTGTGACATGGTGTGAACAGGCAATCCGCGCGTTAGAGCTTGGACCCGTAAGTGTTGCAGGTCATTCAATGGGGGCTTTGATCGCAGCTGGCCTTGCCGTCACAAATCCGACGATTGTAGAAAGGGTCGCGCTTTTGAACGGTGTTTTCAGGCGCGATCCTCAGGCACATCTGGCTGTAGTTGAACGTGCCGCCCAGATCCGAGGTGGGGCGGTTGATCTGGAAGGGCCAATCGAGCGTTGGTTCACAGATGCGCCATCTGACAGATATGCGCGGGATCTGACAGCGGGTTGGCTGCGTGACGTTGATCTTGAGGGCTACGCCACAGCCTACAGCGCCTTTGCTTCCGGCGACGCGACTTATGCGGACGGTTTTGCGAAGATCGCCTGCCCGCTGCTGGCATTGACCGGCAGTGATGACCCGAACTCCACTCCTGAAATGGCACGCAAAATGGCCGCAACCGCTCAAAACGGCAGGGCTGTCGTGATCGAAGGGCAGCGCCATATGGTCGGTCTGACTGCTCCGGATCAGGTGAATGCGCATCTGTTTGAGTGGCTGAAAACGCCTGCGCTTACAACGGCTTCGTTATGACCGTTGATGATCCGCGCGCACTGCGCCATGCCTTTGGCAGTTTCATGACCGGCGTTACAGTGGTGACGACCCATGCGCCTGACGGCACGCCGTTGGGGTTTACGGCAAACTCCTTTACATCGGTTTCGCTTGATCCGCCCTTGCTGCTGGTTTGTCTTGCAAAATCTTCCAGCAATTATGCCGCTTTCTGTGCTGCTAACGGGTTTGCAGTGAATGTACTGGCCGAGACACAGATCGAAATTTCGAATACTTTTGCGCGTCCGGTTGATGACCGGTTTGCCGCTGTTAAATGGCGGGCGGGGCCACAGGGCGCACCCGTGCTTGAAGGTGTTTCTGCGTGGTTTGACTGTACGATGCACAGAACGGTCGATGCGGGCGATCACATGATCCTGATTGGTGAGGTCAAAGCATTTGATGCCAATGCCGCCCCCGGATTGGGCTATGCACAGGGTGCTTATGTCACGCCGGCGACAGAGGCCAAAGCACTGACGGCGCGCACCGATCTGGTGGTTTCCGCTTTGATCGAACGCGAGGGCGCGGTGCTTTTGCTGGACGACGGTCAGGGCGGCTTGATGCTGCCGGAAATGCAGGTCGAAAAAGACAGCGTTTCCGTCGCGATACAAAAACTGATCGCGGCCACCGGGCTCAGGGCGCAACCGGGTTTTGTCTATTCGGTGTTCGAAGACACGGCCCGCCAGCGCCAGCATATTTCGTTCCTGTGTCAAACGGCAGAGGGGGCCCCAACGCGGGGTACTTTTGTACCCCTCCGAGGGTCGGCGTTGGATGACGTTTCGGACCCGGCCATCCTGACCTTGTTGGAACGGTTTCGCGACGAAAGCGCGTTCGGGCATTTCGGCATTTACTATGGCAACCAGATCAGCGGCGAAGTCCGCGCCGTTCTCCCAAAGGAATAACCAGATGCGGTTTTCATTATTCGTTCACATGGAGCGCGTGACGCCTGATCAGGATCAACGCCAGCTTTATGACGATTTTATCGCGCTCGCAAAGATGGCGGATGCAGGCGGGATGCATGCGGTCTGGACCGGCGAACATCATGGGATGGATTTCACCATCGCACCAAACCCGTTCCTTAACCTGATTGATCTGGCGCATCAGACCCAGAACATCCGTCTTGGTACGGGCACGATCATTGCGCCGTTCTGGCATCCTATCCGTTTGGCAGGCGAGGCCGCGATGACCGATATGATTACCGGCGGCAGGCTTGATCTGGGCGTGGCGCGGGGAGCCTATAGTTACGAGTATGAACGCATGGTGCCGGGCATGGATGCGTGGGATGCAGGGCTGCGTATGCGCGAGCTGGTCCCCGCCGTCAGAAAGCTGTGGCAAGGCGATTATGCGCAGGAGGGCGACTATCACTCCTTCCCGAAGACAACTTCATCACCGAAACCTGTTCAGGAAAACGGTCCGCCGATCTGGGTTGCGGCGCGCGACCCTAACAGTCACGAATTTGCCGTCGCCAATGGATGTCATGTGCAGGTGACGCCGCTGTGGCAAGGCGACGAAGAGATTGTGAAGCTCATGGATACCTTCAACGCGGCCTGCGCCAAGTTCTCGGATAAACCGCGCCCGCAGATTATGCTGCTTAATCATACCTATATCGCGGAAAACGCAGAAGATGCGCAGCAGGCAGCCGAAGAAATCAACCGGTTCTATTGCTATTTCGGGGCCTGGTTCAAAAATGAACGCCCCGTTTCACAAGGGCTGATCCAGGAATTGAGCGAGGCCGAGATCGCCGCTCATCCTTTTTATTCGCCGCAGGCCATGTTGCGTGACAATGTGATCGCAACGCCCGAGATTGCGATAGCCCGCATTCAGACCTACGCCGACCTGGGTTATGATGAATATGCCTTCTGGATTGACAGCGGGATGAGTTTTGCGCGCAAGCAGGCGTCGCTCAAGCGGTTCATTGATGATGTGATGCCGGCTTTTGCCTGAGGGGATAAAGATGCAGCAGTTTCAGCAGTATATCGGCGGCGCGTTCTCGGATGGATCGTCACGGTTCGAAAGCCGTGACCCCGCCACGGGTGCCGTCTGGGCGATGATGCCAGAAGCGCGGTCAGAAGATGTGAACCGTGCTGTCGCGGCGGCTAGCATGGCATTTAATAACCCTGAATGGTCCGGCATTACCGCCTCTGCGCGGGGTAAACTGCTGTTGCGACTGGCCGATTTGATTGCTGAAAACGCAAGGCGTCTGGCAGAGCTTGAAACACGTGACACAGGCAAGATCATCCGCGAAACCTCGGCGCAAATCGCCTATGTCGCAGAATATTATCGGTATTACGCGGGGTTGGCCGACAAGATCGAGGGCGCCCATTTGCCCATAGACAAACCCGATATGGAGGTCTGGCTGCGCCGTGAACCCTTAGGGGTGGTCGCTGCTGTGGTGCCTTGGAACTCACAGCTGTTCCTGTCTGCGGTCAAGATCGGACCTGCTTTGGCGGCGGGCTGCACCGTCGTGTTGAAGGCGTCCGAGGAAGGCCCAGCTCCCATGCTAGAATTTGCGCGAATCTTCGAGCAAGCGGGGTTCCCCGCAGGAGTTCTAAATGTGATCACCGGCTTTGGGCCGGAATGCGGATCGGTATTGACCAGTCACCAAGATATTGACCACGTCGCCTTTACCGGTGGTCCAGAAACAGCACGGCATATTGTGCGCAATTCGGCCGAGAACCTGGCGTCTACGTCTTTGGAACTGGGCGGGAAATCACCTTTTATCGTGTTCGAGGACGCGGATATCGAAAGCGCAGTGAACGCCCAGATTTCGGGTATTTTTGCAGCAACAGGGCAAAGCTGTGTGGCCGGCTCGCGTTTGATTATTTCCAATAAGATAAAAGGCCAATTCCTCAAGCTGTTGACAGCGAAGGCCGAAAAGATCGTGATTGGTGCGCCGGATGACATGGCCACCGAAGTCGGCCCTTTGTGCACACCGGGACAGCGAGACAGAGCGGTCGACCTGATCAAACGTTCGGTCGCTCAGGGGGCACAGGTCATCACGGGTGGACAACCGTTGGACCGCGCGGGCAATTATTTTCCGCCGACTATTGTTGACTGCACCGGCGCACCGGATGCACCTTGTCTGACATCCGAATTTTTCGGGCCTGTTCTGTCGGTCCTTGGGTTCGACAGTGAGGAGGAGGCGCTGACCCTTGCCAATAACACCGCTTACGGTCTTGCCTCTGGGGTTTTCACCCGCGATTTGACCCGTGCGCACCGGATGATCCGCAATCTGCGGGCGGGCATTGTCTGGGTTAATACCTACCGTGCGGTCAGCCCGATCGCGCCTTTCGGCGGCCATGGGCTGAGCGGGCATGGACGCGAGGGCGGGCTTCAAGCGGCACTGGATTACACCAAGACCAAGGCCGTCTGGTTGCGTACCAGCGATGATCCGATCCCCGATCCCTTTGTGATGCGGTGATTTATACTGGACTGTCCGACTGATCACGGTTTGTAATTGATCGAAACCAATCAGGGGGCCACGATGTTTCTAAAGAATGCCTGGTACGTTGCAGCGTGGGATCACGAGATTACCCGCGATTTGCAACAGATCACGGTATTGGGCGAAAAGATTTGTGTCTTTCGCGCAGCAAATGGCGAGCTGGTCGCGCTTGAGGATGCCTGCCCGCACCGCAAACTGCCCCTGTCCAAGGGACGTATCAAGGGTGATACGGTTGAATGTGGCTATCACGGGCTGACCTTTGATTGTGCGGGCCAATGTGTTTGGGCACCGGGCACGGGGCGTATCCCGTCGGAGGCGCGCGTACATGCCTATCCGCTGCATGAAAAGTACGGGTTGGTATGGATCTGGATGGGCAATCCGGCACTGGCCGACAGCCACGATATTTTCGAGATCGAACATTATGATGACCCAGCGTGGGGCATTAACCGCGGCGCTGCGATGGAACTGGACTGCAACTATCTATTGATGTGCGACAACCTGCTGGATCCGACACATGTCGCATGGGTACATGCCAGCAGCTTTGGGCAGGCGGCCACCAGGGACGCGCCCTTGCGGGTGCGTAAAACCGATGACGGTGTGATCGTTCACCGCTGGATGATGGACGTCGAACCGGCACCGTTTTACAAAAAGGTCATCGGTTTTACTGGGAATTGCGACCGCTTGCAGCATTACGAGGTGCGATACCCGTCGCATGCTTTGATCAAGGCCGTGTTCACCCCTGCGGGCACCGGCGGTCCTGATGGCCCGTTGCACGACGACGTGTTTATCATGGACAGTTATAACTTCATGACCCCCACCACCGAGGGGCAGACGCGATATTACTGGTTTCAGCTGCGCAACATCCGGCCGGACGACGCGGCGCTGTCGCAACTGATGAGCGATGACGTGCAACATGCGTTCGAAGAAGACCGCGCTGTTCTGAATGCGGTGCAAGAGGGCATGAGCAACAAGCGCTCGCCCCACATCGACCTGCCGATAGACGCGGGACAGCTGCGGTTTCGCAGGCAGTTGCAAGCGATGATCAACGAAGAACGTGAGGTTGACCGCCAGATGGCGGATTGAAAGCGGCTGACAGGATGCGTCGGCGCGCGGGCGCTTGGCAGCGCGTGTTGACGGGAGCTACTGTACCAAGTGTCAACTTGGCCTCTTGCCTCACACGCCGGTGCAAGGTCACAGCGGTGACCCAAGGGATGAATAAGCCCGCAAACAATCCCGTTAATCGGCCAAAACTTGAATTTGGATGGCCAGGAATCGACCGGTCACATGCTCTAAGCCGTGTTGACTCATCAAAGCCAACCTCTCTATCGTAATCCACAGAGCGGAACGCCGTTTCAAGATTGCGTCACCGCCAAACCCGATGCCCTGTACAGGTGCATCGGGAATTTTCTGGGAGGACGATCATGAACTACTTTACTTCAGCGGTCGCTGTACTGGGCTTGTCAGGCTCATTTGCGATGGCGGCAGACTTTGATCTGCCAAAACAACTGAGCTGGACAGCTTATGGCACCGGTTCGGCGGGATATAACCAGTCGGTTGCGATTGGGGCAGCGCTGCAAGACGCGGCGGGGGTAAACCTGCGCGTATTGCCGGGCAAGAATGACGTGTCGCGGACCGAACCCCTGCGTCAGGGGCGTGTGCAGTTTTCTGCGACCGGTGTCGGCGGCAGCTTTATGGCCCAAGAAGGCGTTTTTGATTTTGGCGCTGAAAACTGGGGGCCACAGCCCATTCGCGTGCTGATGGCGAACAACGGCGGCGCAATCAACCTGTCGGTCGGGGTTGCGGGTGATTTGGGGATCGAAACCTATGCGGATCTGAAAGGCAAACGAGTCGCATTTATTGTTGGTGCGCCTGCACTGAACGTGAATACCGAAGCCTATTTGGCTTATGGCGGCCTGACGTGGGACGATGTGGAGCGTGTCGATTTCGGCGGTTTTGGTGCAAGCTGGACGGGACTGATCGAAGGTCAGGTGGACGCGGCATTTGCCTCGACCAACTCTGGCAAGGCATACGAAGCCGAAGCAGGCCCGCGCGGGTTGTTCTGGCCACCGATTGATCCGGCCAACACCGAAGGTATCGCAGCACTGCAAGGTATTGCACCGTTTTTCCAGCTGAACAAAGCCAAAGTCGGAGCCACGATCGATGGCACCGACGGTTATCAAGGTGCGGGCTATGCCTATCCGGTGCTGACAGCGATGGAAGCGACTGATGCTGATCTTGTCTATAACATGACCAAAGCGATGGTTGAGTTATTCCCGAAATATGATGGCAATTCACCGGGCATCGGCGGTTGGGCGATGGACAAACAGAACATGGAATGGGTGGTTCCTTACCACGAGGGTGCGATCCGTTTCTTCAAGGAGGCTGGCGTCTGGTCTGACTCTGCGCAGGCGCATAACGACAACCTGATTGCGCGTCAGGCTGCCCTGGCTGCAGCATGGGAAGCAACCAAGGTGGCGGCACCTGCCGATTGGGAAGCGGCGTGGAGTGAAGCCCGTCGTAAAGCCTTGGCGGATGGTGGATTCAAAGTCGTATTTTGATCCATCTTTCATAACGCAAGCTGGCCGGCACAGGGCTCGGCCAGTTTGCCCTTTCCCGCTTTATACAAGAGTGCCCCCATGTCAGAACAGAACGCTCCAACTCCCTTGCCTGCAGGGGTCGAACAGGTTGCCATTGACGGGGAAACCCCGGCCGAACGCCTGGCGGGTCCCGCGCGATGGGTTGTTGTGATCGGGACATTACTTTCTTTGGTTCTGGTGATTAACCAGCTGTTTAACCTGCAGCTTTTAGGAATTGTCTTGATTGAAGGGCGATACCTCTACATCCTTGGCGGGTTGTTTCTGGCGCTGAGTTTCCTGATTTTCCAGATGCGTGGCGGGAAGGGCGGCGTGCCCTCACTGCTGGATTGGGGACTGTCCGTTTTGGCCTTGGCCTGCACGGCATATCTTGCTCAAACAGCGCAGGCGAACTTGTCGCAAGGTTGGGAATATGCCGCGCCTCAGATGGCGCAATATGTCTCTGTTGTGTTCTTTTTCCTGATCCTCGAAGCGACACGGCGGGCAGGCGGGCTGGTTCTATTTCTAATCGTTTGTTTCTTTGCGTTCTATCCCACTTTCGCGGGCCATGTGCCCGACCCGTTTTCCGGTTTTCAAAGCACCTTTATGCAAACCGTGCCCTATCATATTTTCTCTGCCGAAAGTTCGTTCGGCATCCCGATGAAGGCTTTTGGTGGCGTCGTCATTGGCTTTATTCTGTTTGGCGCCGTGCTGCAGCGCACCGGCGGCGGGCAGTTCTTTAATGACCTCGCATTGGGTCTGGTCGGCGGCTATCGCGGTGGTGCGGCCAAGGTGTCGATCTTTGCCAGCGGGTTCATGGGGTCGATGTCCGGCTCTGTCATTTCGAACGTACTGACCACCGGCGCCGTCTCTATTCCCGCTATGCGCAAAACCGGTTTCAGTGCGAAAACCGCCGCCGCAACCGAAGCCTGCGCGTCGACCGGTGGTGTCTTGATGCCCCCGATCATGGGTGCGACAGCGTTCATCATGGCCTCTTTTCTGTCACGCCCCTATGTCGAAATCGCACTGGCTGCTGCCATTCCCAGCGTTCTGTTTTATTGGGGGTTGTTCACGGGTATCGACGCCTATGCTGCCAAACGCGGATTGCGCGGATTGCCTCGGCCAGACCTGCCGCGCCTCAAGGAGGTGATGAAAGAGGGGTGGCCGTATATCTTTGTCTTCGCCCTGCTGCTTTATATGATGATCGGCTTGCGTCAGGAATCTTCGGCGCCCTTCTATGCCACTGCGCTACTGCTGGTTGTAAACCAGTTTCGCGCACGTTTCCGGCTTAACATGCAACGGCTCGGGAATATGATTGTCGGTGTTGGCATGGGACTGGCGGAACTGACAGCAATTCTGCTGGGGGTCGGCCTGATCGTTGGATCGTTCTCGGCCACGGGGCTTGCCGGTACGCTGGTCAATGAACTGGTCTTTATGGCGGGCGACAACACACTGGTGCTGTTGTTGATGGGCGCGCTGACCGCTTTTATCTTTGGTATGGGAATGACCGTCACCGCTTGCTACATTTTTCTGGCGGTAGTCCTTGCGCCTGCGCTTGAGGCGGGAGGGTTGAACACCCTCGCGGTGCATCTGTTCATCCTTTATTGGGGCATGGTCAGTTATATCACCCCGCCCGTGGCGCTGGGCGCTTTTGCGGCCTCGACCATGGCCGGTTCCAACCCGATTGCAACAGGGTTCGAGGCGATGCGTCTTGGCGGTGTCATATATATTGCGCCGTTTTTCTTTGTGTTGAATCCGGCATTGATCGGTCAGGCCCCCGCGTGGGAGGTGGTCGTCGCGCTAACCTGTGCATTGATCGGTGTCGCGATGATCTCATCGGCGCTGCAAGGTTACATCAGCCTTGTTGGCCCGCTTGAAGGGGCCGCCGGCACGCCGCTGCGCATTTTGTTGTTCTGTGGCGGTGTGTTGATAGCCATGCCGCAGACCGCATTGGTTGATCTGGGCTATTTCGCCTCTTTCCTTGTCGGGGTTATGCTTTGTGCCCCGCCCCTGTTCATCGCCTGGCGGAGCAATGCCGCGGGCCCGAACCCAGCCTGATTTCCAATGATAGCGATCGCCCCCCCGCATACGGAAACGCCGCCCACTGAAACCATCGTCGCCCGCGTGCGGGCCAATGCGGTGGCCGATCCTGACCGTCTGGCACTGGTCTGCGGTGACAGTTCTGTAACATGGGGGACGTTCAACAGCCGCATCAATAGGATTGCGAATGTGCTTTTGCAAAGGGGGCTGCGGAAAGGGGACAACGTTGCTGTAATTTCGGCGAACTCAATCGCCTATGCGGAATTGTTTATGGGTATTTTGCGGGCAGGGGGCTGTGTGACGCCGCTGTCGTCCATGGCCGCGCCCGAGGCGCTGCACAAGATGTTGACCGATTGCCAGGCCAAGGCGATTTTTGTGGCGTCGCAGTACCACGATCTGGTGGCGGGGTTTGTCGGTGACTTGCCTATGGACCGTTTTGCGATTGATTTCGAGCACGCTGAATTCCACGATTATGAAACCGCTCTGGCTGATGCAGCGGATACTGACCCGATGATCCCGGTCGACATGTCCGATCCCTTCAACCTGATCTATTCTTCCGGAACTACCGGCACACCCAAGGGCATCTTGCACGATCACTGGATGCGCGCGGCGCAGATGGAGCGGGTGTCGCCCAATGGATATGACGACAACGCCCGCACATTGATTTCGACGCCGCTTTATTCCAACACCACAATTGTAGCGTTTCTGCCTACGCTGTTCGGCGGATCGACAGTGTACCTGATGCCGAAATTCGACGCACGAGAGTATCTAAAGATCGTTGAGCAGGAACAAATTACCCATACGATGCTTGTGCCGGTGCAGTATAAGCGCATCATGGATGTGACCGATTTCGACAGTTTTGATTTGTCCTCTATGCGGGTCAAGTTTTCGACCTCAGCGCCGTTGCGAGCGAATGTTAAGCAAGACGTTCTGGCACGGTTTCCCGGTCGGTTGCTGGAATATTATGGGTTGACCGAAGGCGGAGGTGTGACGGTGCTGGCAGCTGACGAATACCCCACCAAATTGCACACCGTGGGCAAGCCAGCCCCCGGTAATGACATCCGTCTTATTGACGTTGATGGTCGCGTGGTTCCACAAGGTGAGGTAGGCGAGATTTGTGGCCGCGGGCCGACGATGATGGCGGGGTATTTTGGCCGCGATGATCTGACGGCTGCGTACATCTGGAAAAACGCTGAAGGACAGATTTATTTCCGCTCCGGTGATATGGGGTATTTTGACGAAGACGGGTTTCTGGTGCTTTCGGATCGCAAGAAAGACATGATCATTTCAGGTGGCTTGAACATCTATGCCAATGATCTGGAAATGGTTTTGCTGGAAGACGATGATGTCACCGACGCGGCAGTGATTGGCGTGCCGTCAGAGATTTGGGGCGAGACCCCGTTGGGCTTGGTGGTCTGCCGCGCAGGTGCCGAGCGGACGGCGGCGGATATTCTTAAGTGGGCCAACGCGCGACTGGGCAAAAGCCAGCGATTGTCGCAGATCGAAATCCGTGACACGCTGCCGCGCAGTACCATCGGCAAGATCCTTAAAAAAGACTTGCGGGCACCCTATTGGGAAAAGGAAATGTCTTGAACGATACAGAAACGCCCTCGGAAATGAATGGTGCCGAAAGCCTTGTGCACACCCTATTGGCCAATGAGGTGGACGTCTGTTTCACCAATCCGGGTACTTCAGAAATGCACTTTGTTGCAGCACTTGACCATATCCCAGGCATGCGTTCTGTGCTGGTTCTGCAAGAGGGCGTCGCGACAGGTGCTGCGGACGGGTATTACCGGATGGCGGGCAAGCCGGCTTCGACCTTGCTGCATCTTGGCCCCGGTCTGGCGAACGGTTTGTCGAATTTGCACAACGCAAAAAAGGGCGGCTCCGGCGTGGTGAATATTGTCGGCGAACATGCCTCGACCCATATTGAACTCGACGCGCCTTTGACGTCGGATATTGAAGGGATCGCGCGGCCTGTTTCGCATTGGGTGCGGACATCGGATTCTGCCGCAACTGTGGGCAGGGACGCCGCCGAAGCCGTGCAAGCCGCGATGGTTGCGCCGGGGCAGATCGCAACGTTGATTTTGCCAAGTGACACCGCATGGAACGAGGGCGGGATTGCCCGAGGCGCGATTGATCTGCCCGTACCCGCTCCTTTTGATGAAAGCCAGCTTGCGCAGGCTGCCGCAGCGCTTGAAGGGCCCGAAACCCTGCTTCTGCTGGGGGGGTATGCACTTAGCGAAAGCAATCTGGAAACTGCAGGGCGCATTGCCGCGAAAACCGGCTGCAAGATCCTTTCGGAATGGTCCAACGCGCGTCTGGAACGTGGTGCGGGGCGCGTTTTTGTAGGTCGTGTGCCTTACCCGATCGACATTGCGCTTGAAGTGTTAGCACCTTTCAAGCGCATCGTCTTGATCGGGGCCCGTGCCCCAATCGGCTTTTTCGCTTACCCCGGCAAACCGGCGATCCTGACCCGCGAAGGGGCGGATATTCTGACGCTGGCCAATGCGGGCGCGGACCTCTCCGCAGCCCTCACGGCCCTTGCGGATGCAACTGAGGCCACAACAACCCCGCCTGATCATGTTGTCGCGCCCTCTAGGCCCGAACGCCCCAGCGGTACAATCAATCTGGACAATCTTGCCGCTTTGATTGCCCGCGCCATTCCCGAGAATGCTGTAGTGGTGGATGAATCGGTGACCACGGGCCGTGCCTTTTCGCCCGCCACTAAAGGCGCGCCAAAACACACCTGGCTGAACAATTGCGGCGGCTCTATCGGATACGGGATGCCTGCGGCTATCGGTGCGGCGGTTGCTTGTCCTGATCGCAAAGTCATATGCCTGACCGGCGACGGGTCGGCGATGTACACGGTACAATCGCTTTGGACCATGGCGCGAGAGAATCTTGACATTACCGTGCTGATCTTTGCCAACCACAGTTATCAGATTCTGCGTGGAGAGCTGACAAACGTTGGTGTCGGCAACCCGGGGCCAAGGGCCATCGACATGCTGAGCCTTGACCGGCCTGCGCTGGATTGGGTGCAAATGGCACGGTCCATGGGAGTTGAAGGGATCAGAGTCACGGATTGTGACGGGCTTGAGGAGGCGCTGGCAAACGGTCTGGCTGGCTGCCGCCCGAATTTGATCGAAGTGGTGCTCTAGGATGGGGGCGGGTCTGGCATGAGGGTGGCATGAGCGCTGCACAGCGGGTGCAAACCAAAGGGCAGCGCCTGCAAGGACTTGCATCAGAGCCGCTTCACCCTCATTCAGGAAGCTGTGCAAAAGTCACCTGATCATACACATCGCCCTTTGGCAGCCCTTGGCTGGTCCGCGTTCTTTGATGATCAACTGGGCGTCGGGGAAGCCGCGCTTGCCCGCCTGCGCATTGCGACCGTACATCGTTCGCGCCTGACTGCCGAGGCCGAGACCGGTCCGGTCAAGGTGAACCTGCCCGCGGCATCGAAAACCACAGATTTCGCCGTCGGCGATTGGGTCTTGGCCGATCCTGAAACCCATATGTTTGTGCGCCGCCTTGACAGGCGCGCCCTGTTGCAGCGCCAGACCGAAGGCGCGCGTTTTCCCCAATTGATCGCGGCCAATGTCGATACATTGTTTATTGTGACCTCATGTAACGACGATTTTAATGCCGCGCGGCTTGAGCGTTATCTGGCCCTGTCAAACGAGGCGGGGACGCAACCGGCAATCGTTTTGACCAAAGCCGATCAGGTAACCGACGTGGCGTCCTTTCAACAACAGGCCGAAGGGCTGCAACGCGGACTGACCGTCGTGACGCTTAACGCCAAATCGCCCGAGGCGGCGCGCGTGCTGGCCCCTTGGTGTGGGCCGGGTCAGACGGTTGCGCTGGTTGGATCATCTGGTGTTGGCAAATCCACACTGCTCAACACGCTGGCTGAAAAAACCGGAGATGACGCCCAAACCACGGGTGGCATCCGCGAGGATGACGCCAAGGGTCGCCATACCACCACCTCGCGTTCGTTGCACACGACGGCGGCAGGCGGTTGCGTGATTGATACACCGGGTATCCGCACGCTGCATATCAGCGATGTAGCCGCCGGATTGGACATGTTGTTTGCCGAAATTACCGAATTGGCCCCGGACTGCAAGTTTCGCGATTGTACCCATGCCCATGAACCGGGATGCGCTGTTCAGGCTGGACTTGCGGCCGGTACAGTTGCGCTGGAACGGCTTGAGCGCTGGCGCAAACTGGCCAACGAAAACCGTGAGAACACCCCCCAAACGGCAGGCCCACGCGGCAATAAAATACCGCAGGGACGTCGCAAGAAACGCTGAGCGTTCTTTTCATAGGGCTGCGTTGATACGCAGATAAGCATATGTCAAAGAAAACCCTGAACGCAGAAAACCTCGCCGCTCTTGGCGCGGAAAACCTTGCCAATCTGTTGATAGAGGTCAGCACCGGCAGCGCCGAGATCAAGCGGCGTTTGCGGCTGGAGTTAAGCCATAACCTTGGCCCGGCCGAACTGGCCCGGGATGTGCGAAAACGCCTGACTTCCATTCGTCGATCCACCAGTTTTGTAGGGTGGCGCAGGCGCAAGTCGCTGATCAAGGATCTACAGACCCAAGCTGACATGATTACCAACAAGATCGCGCCGGATGCGCCCGATACTGCTTTTGATTTGCTGTGGGTTTTTATTGAACTGGCCCCGTCGGTCTACGAACGCGTCGACGACAGCCGTGGCGATGTGGGCGACGTTTTCCGCGACGCGCGTGCATCTCTTGAACTTATTGCTCCGCGTGCCGGTCTGGAACCGCAGGCATTGGCCGTTCGCATGTGGAACGCGCTGCGCGACAACAGGTATGGCGCGTTTGACGGGATCATCGGGTTGCTGGCAGCAACACTGGGCGAGACCGGGCTTGAGCACCTCAAGATGCTGATAGAGGTGCACGCCGAGACGCCCGTAGATGAGCCGGAGGGGCATGCTGCCATCCAGTTTCTGCGGGATCTGCGCAGCAACAGCGGCAATTACGCCGCCGAGCAAAAATCGCGGCTGATCAAGCAATGCCTTCAGGAAATCGCAATCGTACAGGGCGACACAGGTGCCTATGTCGCACAATATATGGCGGCGGAACTGGCCCGACCCCATATCGCGGCGGAAGTGGCAGAACTTGAACTAAGCGAGGGACGCGCCGAAGAGGCCATGGCGGTATTGACGGGCGCTGATCTGGACCAGCGACGTGATGATGATCTGCGGTGGGACGCAGCGTATGTGACCTGCCTTTTGGCGCTGGATCGGCTGGATGAGGCGCAAGCCCACCGTTGGACCTGTTTTTGCGCGACACTGGGTGCGGGCTTTCTGCGGGAGTATCTCAAGGTTTTGCCGGATTTTGATGACATCGAAGTGGAGGACGAAGCAAAAACCCACGCGCTTCAATTCCATGATATGAACACGGCGCTCATATTTTTTCTGGAATGGCCCGACCTGATTTTTGCTGCCAAGCTGGTCGAGGATCGCGCCGAAGAGCTTGACGGCAACGATTATCATTTATTGACACCAGCTGCCGAAGCTCTGCGCGACCGGCATCCGCGCGCCGCAGTGGTTTTGTGGCGGGTGATGATTGACCATGCCCTGGCCGAGAGGCGAAACACACGATACGGCCATGCCGCCGATCATCTGATGGATTGCGTGGCGGCGGATATGGAACTGACGGACTATGGCCGCTTTCCCTCGCATGACGTTTTCGAAGGATATTTGCGCGAACAGCACAAACACAAATCATCATTCTGGGCGCGGTTACCTTAACTCTTCTTACGCAGGTGATAGGTGAGCGCTGAGGCGATGCACATGCGCAAGGCTTTGCTGGTTTCGCTCTTCATCGGGTCAACCAGGACCGCCCGGTTTTTGGAATATTGCAATGCGTCGCCGAACTGCTGGCGAAACTCTTCGACAAGGGTGGTGTTGCAGTTAAAAAACAACGCGGCCAAGCCGGATGCCTTGTCGACACCCAGGCGGATCGTGCTGCCAGTCTTGCTCTGGGTGGTCAGATAGGCGGGTTCCCCCCAACGCAGGGATTCTTCGATCTCGCCGATACGTGGATCTGCTTGCGCGACGTAAAAGATCATCCTGCGCAGGGCCAACATTGTGGCGCGCTGTTCAGGCAGGGCCTTGTTAAAGGCGGGCCGGATCTGCGCAGGTATGGCTTGCATGGTAGGTTCCTTTTCAGGGGCAGGTATCTTGGCGCCGGTGAAGAATTTCGGCTCGTCGGGGCCATTCATTTCACCTTAGAACACCGAAGCGCAATGCGATATCAGCTTGCAGCGGCGTTACGCCGAAGACGAAAAAGCATGTATAAAAACAACTTCTTGTCACAAAACCTTTGTGAAATCCTGTCACTACCCCAATGAGTGTCGAAGAACATCCGCACCGTCGATGCTTGAAATTTACCGGTGTGCGTGTATCGTACATTGGTCTGACAACCGGTGCTGGATATGATCCTAAGCGCCTTAATGACAACGCATCTTCTGGGTGCAGGGGGAAAACCATGAAAAAATCATTTATCGGCGCACTTGCCGTATCAACGATGCTGTCGCCAATCGCTGCAATGGCGCAAACCGAAGTTCAGTTCTGGCACGCCTTTACCGGCCGTTTGGGTGAACTGGTTGCGGCACAGGTTGAGGAATTCAACGCCAGCCAAAGCGAATATACCGTGGTGCAAAGCCACAAGGGTAATTACTCTGAAACATTAAACGCAGGCATCGCGGCATTTCGTGCGGGTGAACAGCCGCACATCCTGATGGTGTTCGAAGTGGGAACCGCAACGATGATGGCCGCCAAAGGGGCGATCCGTCCTGTGCATTCAGTCATGGGTGAAAGCGGTGCGACTTTTGACCCCGATGCCTATATCGGTGCGGTCAAAGGGTACTACACATCTACCGATGGCGACATGCTGTCACTGCCGTTCAACTCTTCCACGCCAGTGCTTTGGGTGAACCGAGACGCGATGTCAGCGGCGGGCGTTGATCCGGATACGGACCTTTCCACGTGGCAGAATGTCGGTACAACCTTGGACGCGCTCAAGGCGGGGGGCGAGGATTGCCCGCTGGTCACCGCATGGCAAAGCTGGATTCATCTTGAGAACCTGTCAGCCTATCACGATGTGCCGTTTGCCAGCAAAGACAACGGTTTCGCTGGTGTCGACACTGAACTGATGCTGAACGGCGAAGCACAGGTGGCGCATCTGAGTGCGATGGGCCAATGGGCCAAGGATGGCAAATTCATCTATACCGGCCGTCGCAACGAGGGAGGTGCAAATTTCCGTTCAGGTGAATGTGCGCTGTTTACCGAAAGCTCGGCGGGGTACGCCGGGATCAAGGCAGAAGCCGAGTTTGACTTTGATGTGCGCCCGCTGCCCTATTGGGAGGGTGTCGGCAACGCACCACAAAACACCATCATCGGCGGTGCGTCCCTATGGGTGATGGAAGGCCATGAAGCGGAAGAGTACAAAGGCGTGGGCACGTTCCTGAGCTATCTGTCCTCTTCCGACGTGCAGGCGAAATGGCATCAGGATACCGGCTATTTGCCGATCACCACAGAGGCAGGAGAGGCGACACGCGCGGCGGGGTTCTACGACGAGAACCCCGGTACCGATGTGGCTGTGATCCAGATGACAACCAACCAGCCAACAGCCAATTCAAAAGGTCTGCGTCTGGGATCGTTCGATCAGATCCGCGGCATCATCGACGAAGAGCTTGAGGGCATCTGGTCCGGTGACAAGACGGCACAGGAAGCGATGGACAGCGCGAAAGAACGCGGCGATGCATTGCTGCGCCGGTTCGAAGCGGCCAACCGTTAAACACTTACAAGGCAAGCCCGGCGTGCGGGCTTGCCTTACTTTTCCCCGGGGGCTGGAACATGGAAAAACGTGTCACGTTTCGTGGCTGGGTGTTGCCCTTGTTGCTGATCGCGCCGCAGGTGTTGATCTCGGCAATCTTTTTTTTCTATCCGGCGGGGCAGGCGGTCTATCAATCGCTGTTCATCCCTGATCCCTTTGGCCTGTCATCGCAATTCGTTGGCATGGGCAACTTCGAATATCTGTTCGGCGACAGGTTTTACCGCGCATCCTTTGTGACCACCGCGATATTCTCGATCCTCGTAACGCTGTGCTCTATGATACCTGCGCTGTTTCTGGCTGTGGTGGCTGACCGATTGATTAAAGGTTCGGGCGTTTACCGCACCATGCTTATCTGGCCCTATGCCGTGGCCCCCGCCATTGCGGGTGTGCTGTGGCTGTTCATGTTCAACACCCGCGTTGGGGTGGTGTCATGGTATCTGGGCAACCTCGGGTATGACTGGAACCATGTGTTGAATGGCGGCGAGGCGATGGGCCTTGTTGTTGTTGCCTCTGCTTGGGGGCGGATCAGCTATAACTTCCTGTTTTTCTTTGCCGCCTTGCAGGCTGTGCCGCGTTCGGTGATCGAGGCGGCAGCGATTGACGGTGCGCATTTCTGGAAACGGTTCTGGACAATCGTGCTGCCACTGCTGTCACCCACAACTTTTTTTCTCTTGGTCGTAAACGTTGTCTATTCCTTCTTTGAAACCTTCGGCGTGATCCACACGATCACCTCGGGCGGGCCGCAACAATCGACGACCGTCCTGGTCTACAAGGTCTTTGCGGACGGGTTTGTCGGACAGGATCTTGGGTCTTCATCGGCGCAATCTGTGGTGCTGCTGTTCGTGGTCGGGGCACTCACCATCATCCAGTTCAAATTTGTTGAGAAAAGGGTGCATTACTGATGGCCCAAGAGATACACGGCATGGTCGAAAAACGTGGTGTGGGCCTCTGGCTGATGCATGTGGTGATGATCCTTGGCGTCTTGGTGGTCTTCTTTCCGATCTGGCTCGCTTTTGTGGCATCCACTGTCACGCAGCCCGAAATCGTGAAGCCGCCGATGCCGCTGTGGCCGGGGGGGCAATTCATTGAAAACTACACCAAGGCGCTGTTTTCCGGCGTGAATGTACCCGTGGCGACGATGTTGCTGAACAGTCTGGTAATGGCGGTTGGCATTGCTGTGGGCAAGATCGTTATCTCGTTGTTGTCCGCCTTTGCCATTGTCTATTTCCGGTTCCCGCTGCGCAATGTGTTCTTTTGGATGATCTTTCTGACGCTGATGCTGCCCGTAGAGGTGCGTATTGTGCCGACCTACGAGGTCGTCGCCAGTTTTGGCATGCTCAACAGCTATGGTGGGTTGATCTTTCCACTGATCGCTTCGGCTACGGCGACTTTTCTGTTCCGCCAGTTTTTCCTGACCATCCCGGATGAACTGGCCGAAGCGGCACGCGTTGATGGCGCGCGTCCCATGCGTTTCTTCTGGGATATCGTTGTCCCGATGAGCCGCACAAATGTGGCGGCGCTGTTTGTCATCCTATTTATTTACGGATGGAACCAATACCTCTGGCCCCTGCTGATCACCACGGACCCCGAAATGAACACCATCGTTATGGGCATCAAACAGATGTTCCCCTCAGGCGATGATGTGGCGGACTGGCCGGTGATTATGGCCACCTCGATCCTTGCGATGATCCCACCGGTGATTGTCGTCGTTAGCATGCAACGGCTGTTTATCCGCGGCCTCGTTGATAGCGAGAAATAGAAATGGCAACCGTTACCCTGAAAGATATCAAGAAGAGCTTTGGCACCACGGATGTGATCCACGGCATTGATGCGGAAATTGCGGATGGCGAATTTATTGTCATCGTCGGCCCTTCGGGCTGTGGCAAGTCTACTTTGCTGCGCATGGTTGCCGGGCTGGAAACCGTGTCGGCCGGCGAGGTGCAGATTGGCGGTCAGCGCGCCAATGAAAAGGAACCGATGGACCGCGATATCGCGATGGTGTTCCAGAATTATGCACTGTATCCGCATATGTCGGTGCGTCAGAACATGGGCTACGGGTTGAAGATAGCCAAGCTGCCCAAAGACCAGATTGACGCCAAGGTGGTCGCGGCCGCCAAGCTGTTGCAATTGGAGCCATTGCTGGATCGTAAACCCAAACAACTGTCAGGCGGGCAGCGCCAGCGCGTGGCCATGGGCCGTGCGATTGTGCGCGAACCGGCAGTGTTCTTGTTTGACGAACCCCTGTCAAACCTCGACGCGAAGCTGCGGGTTCAAATGCGGCTTGAGATCAAGGAGTTGCAATCAAAGCTGGGGATCACCGCACTTTACGTGACCCATGATCAGGTCGAGGCGATGACAATGGCCGACCGGATGATCGTGATGAATGCCGGTGTGGCGGAACAGATCGGTACCCCATTGGAGGTTTATGAAACCCCGCGCACCCTGTTTGCCGCACAGTTTATCGGCAGTCCTGCCATGAACATACTTGATACGGTGGTCAGAGGTGGTCAGGTCTATCTGGGTGATCAGGTGATCGCGGACGGCGCCGGGCGGGACGGCCCGGTCAAACTGGGCGTTCGGCCGGAACATCTGGTGGTACAGGAGGATGGCCCGCTTCACGTTCAGGTCA